>JBBDRB010000078.1:0-4184 GCA_040905685.1 Balneolales bacterium
CTCAACTCCTGGACGAGATTTATCGTAAAGAGTCGCGCCGTGTGTTTGCCACGCTGATTCGCCTGCTTGGAGACTTCGATCTCGCCGAAGACGCCATGCACGATACCTTCAAAGCAGCGCTGGAGCAATGGGGTGAAAAAGGCATCCCTTCCAATCCACGGGCGTGGCTTGTTTCTGCCGGCCGATTTAAAGCGATTGATTGTATGCGGCGCCAGTCAAGATTCGATCCGTTGCAGATGGAGCGCGCCAGACAGATAGAAGCCGATACAATCGACCCTTCTACACAGGTGGACAAAGAGATTGAAGATGACGTGCTCCGGCTGATCTTCACCTGTTGCCACCCGGCACTGTCTTCTGATGCACGGGTGGCCATGACCCTGCGTGAGGTTTGTAATCTGACCACCGAAGAGATCGCCCGAGCTTTTCTTGTCAAGCCACCTACACTGGCTCAGCGGATTGTCCGGGCCAAAGCCAAAATTCGTGAGGCAAAGATCCCGTTTCAGGTTCCCCTGGAGCATGAACTGCCGGACCGGCTCGAACCCGTGCTGCAAGTTCTTTACCTGGTATTCAACGAAGGCTATTATGCTTCATCCGGCGAATCGGTAACCCGCATCGGCCTTTCAGGCGAAGCTATTCGTCTCGGACGTCTCCTGCTCGATTTGTTACCGGACCCTGAAGTTTCGGGATTGCTTGCTCTTATGCTGCTGCACGAATCCCGCCGGCCCGCCCGCGCCACACCGGCGGGAGACCTTATTCTTTTGGAAGACCAGGACCGCTCGCTATGGAATCAGGATATGATTGAAGAGGGATTGGCGCTGGTGAACCAGGCTTTTTCTTCTAGCCGGGTTGGCCCCTATACCCTGCAGGCTGCTATCGCAGCCCTGCATGTCGAGGCAAAGAGTCCCGATGCTACGGATTGGGCTCAAATTGCCGGGCTCTATAGTCTGTTGTTGCGTATAAAACCCTCCCCTGTTATCGAATTGAATCATGCCGTTGCTGTAGCCATGCACAAAGGTCCCGAGGCAGGATTGCAGCAGGTAGATGCGATTTTGGATCGCGGGGAGTTAACCGACTACCACCTGGCACATTCGGCCCGGGCGGAACTGTGCCGGAAACTGGGTCGGACAAACGAAGCCCGGGCCTCATGGGAACGCGCCCTTGCCCTCACACAACAGGACCCGGAACAGCGATTTATCGAACGGAAAATTAGGGAACTGGCCGAATAATTTTGATCAATATTCACATCAGGGAATTATAGCAAGCTAGCTTTTTCGGTATTGCAACAGTCATAATCTTGCATAGCAGTATATGGTGATCATTTTTTCAAATAGATGTTGATCCACAAAAGTGAACACAGTACAAAAAATTACAGTTTATTGTCGATTTCACCGTCTGCCATTCGACTACTTGGTGAACACAACAAACCATAATAGAACATGACTGACAACAAAAAAACCATTGAGAAAAATAACGAAGGCATGAAAATGACGCGAGTCCGGCTTGAGTGCTTTTCCATCTCGCTTGACGGCTACGGGGCGGGGCCGGATCAAAGCGTTGACAATCCGCTCGGGGTCGGTGGGGAGGACCTGCACGACTGGATAATTTCCACCCGTTCCTGGAGGCAGATGCATGGAAAGGAAGGCGGCGCGGGAGGAATCGATGACGATTTCGCTGCGCGGGGGTCCAGGAATGTGGGTGCCTGGATTATCGGCAGGAACATGTTCGGACCGATTCGTGGCCCCTGGCCGGACATGAACTGGAAGGGCTGGTGGGGGGACAATCCTCCTTATCACGTTCCGGTTTACGTTCTAACCCATCACGCAAGACCTCCTTTGGAGATGGAGGGTGGAACGACCTTTTACTTTGTTACTGAAGGCATTCATGATGCTCTTGCCAAAGCCCGAGAAGCAGCCAATGGGAAGGATATTCGAATTGGAGGCGGGGTGAACATCATACAACAGTATCTTCGGGAAGAACTAATCGATGAGCTGCATATTGCCATCACACCGACAATACTAGGTGGAGGTGAACGGCTGTTCGATGGAGTTGACCTACGTAGATCTTGTTACGAATGTGTCCGGTTCGAGGCATCGGAGAAGGCCACCCATGTTGTGCTCCAACGCTGAACAACATACTATCAACTCTCATTAAAATATATAGGAGATACAGCCATGAAATTTATGATGTTTATGATTCCTAAAGTCTATCAACCCGGCACTCCCGCCGATGAACAAGCAGGAGAAGGATTTGCACCCCCTGCCGAAGCGGTCAAGGCGATGATGAAGTATAATGAAGAACTGGCCGAAGCCGGAGCTCTCATTTCGCTTGACGGCTTACATCCTCTGGCCAACGGTGCACACGTATCATTCAAAGGTGAAAAGCCGACCGTTATCGACGGTCCATTTATAGAGACCAAGGAGGTTATCGGCGGTTACTGGGTGATCGACGTGAACTCGAAGGACGAAGCTATTGAATGGGCCAGGAAATGTCCCGCTAACAAGGGCGATGTGATTGAGATTCGCCAGATATTTGGAGAAGAAGATTTCCCGGAAGATGTCGGGGATGCGGCAGATAATCCCGCCGTAAAAGAAGCCATCGAGCGCGGTAAGGCAAAACAGTAAAGTTAATAAATATAACATGAGGTCCGGGAGGAGTGGTCAACAGATTCTTTTTATCCGGACCTCACTTAAACAGTTGGAGAAATAATCATGAAATACATTTGCCTTGGATATATGGATGACGAAGTTTGGGAAGCGATGTCTGAAAGTGAACGGAATACCTTTATGGATGAATGTTTTGTGTACGATGAAGAGCTCAAGAAAAACGGTCACTTCACAGGCGGGGAAGCCCTGCAGGGTGCCGAGAATGCCACCACATTGAGATGGGGTAGCGGCAAGGTCTCCATCACCGATGGCCCCTTTGCCGAGACCAAAGAGCAAATAGGCGGTATCATGATCCTTGAAGTCACCGATCTGAATCATGCCATCCGCCTGCTGTCAAAACATCCCTCTCTCAGGCTGGGCCGCGGTGGCGGTAGCTGGGAAATCCGCCCGGCCGCCGATCTGACAGCCATAATTGAAGAAAGTGAGCGGCGAAGGAAGGGTTAGTATCTGTTTCAGCATTCGTGTCGGTCGACAAGTTAAATACCTCGAAAAAACCTATGTTTCCTAGCTAATACCGTTACTAAACCAAATTGTGCGCCCGGGTTTATCGGCTGGGGCCAGTAGGATTGGGTAGCCGTTCGAGTCGGCTGTCCCTCAAAACCTTTATATGGCTCTTCTTTCGACAGCATATGCCAGACAATTTTTGCCAATTCCTTCGCCACAAAAGGAAAATAAATTATTGTCGCAATTACCTCGTGAGGATGTCGTATTTCCACTTTATAAAAAATCTATCAAATCCATAGAATACAGATCTCAATTTATAATTAATAAAGTGTCAGTATATGAAAACAAAAAAAATTTGGGCAAACCTATCGGTAAAAGATGTGGAAAAAACCCATGAGTTTTACAAAGCATTGGGGTTCAGACCTAATGGAGTATTTCCTAACAAATATGAATTGGCCAGCTTTTTGGTCGGTGAGGACGATTTCGTGGTCCATTTCTTTTCGAGGGATAGTGTTCAGTTTAAGACATCAATTGGAGGTGAAATAGCCGATTTGAGCCAGGGTAATGAGGTGATGTTCACCCTTTCGGCAGACAGCAAGGAAGAAATAGATCAATGGGCCGAAACAGTCAAAAAAGCCGGTGGTTCTATTTTCAGTAAGCCACAGAAAATATTTCAGGAGGGCTGGTATGGCTGTGGTTTTGCAGACCCGGACGGCCATAAATGGAATGTTTTTTACAACGGCAAGAAATAGACTTAACAAAACCACTTTTTTAAAAAGAGCTAAACCTTTTTTCTCTTATAAAAATGCCCTATAACCCGCGCATTAAGTGGACAGGCCTCGCCAAGTCTTGCCAACTTCTTATAAATTTAGTTAATCTTTCATTGTAATTAACCCTACGTTCCGGCGCCTGCAGCTTATGCGCTAGACCGTTATAGGGCAAAATCTTACATACATCTAATTTCATTTAAAAAATTGATGGGTAGTAAATCCAAAAAGAATATAACTTCGAATCACGCGACTTGGCTATTGAATGAAATGGCTTATGCAGGTAGAGAAAATTTGGATTTAGATCATG
>JBBDRB010000079.1:0-4125 GCA_040905685.1 Balneolales bacterium
CCTGGTTTTATCAAAACACGCTTTTTGACCTTGCCGCAGAATGGCACCGTTATGGGGGAGAGCTGCTGCTTATAGATGAAGTTCACAAATACGAAAACTGGTCCCGTGAGTTAAAGCTGATCTACGACGGACACCCCGGATTGAAGGTGATATTCACTTCTTCGTCGGCGCTTGATCTTTACCGCGGTGAATCTGATTTGAGCCGGAGGCTGTTTACACAGAACCTGCACGGCCTTTCTTTCAGGGAGTATCTATCTTTAATGCATGGCCTTGAATTTGAGAAAGTGGACCTTGATGACCTGGTGAAACATCCACGAAAATTGGCTGAGGCGGTCCTTAGCGAAACAAAACCGTTGCCGTTATTCAAGAAATATATTCGTCAGGGGTACTTTCCTTTTGTTAAAGACGTACCCGCGCCAAATCTGGATAGCCGCCATCTCCAGATCCTCAACACGATAATGGAGAGCGACCTTGCTTTTATACAGGATTACAGTGCAGCAAATATCCACAAAGTAAAAAAACTTCTGGGTGTGATAGCGGCTTCAGCGCCTTTTGAACCCAATATTTCCAATATCGCCAGAAAGCTGAACCTGGGAAGGGATACGGTAAACCAGTACCTGAAACATCTCCATGACGCCCATATCCTCACCCTGGTATATAAACCCTCAAAAGGGATCAGCCATCTTCAAAAGCCGGATAAGATCCATTTTGAAAACCCGGTTTTTGCATATTCTCTGCAAAACGAGCCCAATCCTGGTACTATCCGCGAGACGTTCTTTATGAACCAATTACGAAATGCCGGCCATAAAGTCAGTTTGCCCCCCAAAGGGGATTTCCTCATTGATGAAAAGTGGATATTCGAAGTCGGAGGCAAAAACAAAACATCCTCCCAGGTAAAAAACGAAAGTCATGCATTGTTGGCCCTGGATGAAATTGAAGTCGGTGTTGGTAAAAACATACCTTTATGGCTGTTCGGGTTTTTATACTAACAAAAAAGGAGAGCCTCAGTCAATTTACGTGTTATTTCATAATAGGTGGCTTAATAACCCCGTAATTCACAAATAAAATATTCGATTTTCAGGGTTTATTTTTTTTCGGGATATGATTAAGCAATTTTACAGGAAGATGTATGACCTTCCTAACTCATCTGGTAAAATTTCTTTTTTTCGTCCAGCAATGGCAGGAATTTAGCTTTAAGCGCGGCATGACCGTCTTCCTGAAGCTCTGGATCCGACCCCAGCAGTTCCAGGGCTTTTGTTTTTGCCAGTTCCAGAAGGGGCTGATCTTCTATGATATTAGCCACCCGGAAATCCGGCATCCCGCTTTGTTTGGTGCCCAGAAAGTCGCCCGGTCCGCGCAGCTTCAGGTCGACTTCGGATATTTTAAATCCGTCGCTGGTTTCGTTCATGGTCTGCAGGCGGGTCCGGGCCTCCTTGCTCTGCCTGATGCCGGCCATCAGGATGCAGTAGCTTTGCCGGGAGCCCCGCCCGATTCGCCCGCGCAGCTGGTGAAGCTGGGACAGGCCGAACCGTTCGGCATGCTCTACCAGCATCACACTGGCGTTGGGCACATCGACACCCACCTCGATCACCGTGGTCGATACCAGGATCTGGATCTCATTGTTAATGAATTTCTTCATGATCTCATCCTTTTCGGCCGCCTTCATCCGTCCGTGCAGCAGACCGGCCCCGCTGTCGGGAAAACGCTGCCTGACCTGTTCAAACCCGACGGTAGCATCCTTCAGGTCAATAGCTTCCGACTCCTCAACGAGCGGGTAGACAATATATATTTGGCCTCCGTCTGCGATCACCTGCTCCAGGAAACCGTAGACATCCTCTCTTTTTTTCTCACCACGGATGGCCGTAACGATCGGTTTCCTTCCCCCGGGCAGCCCTTTGATGAGGGAAAGGTCCAGATCACTGTACAGGGTCAGGGCCAGCGAGCGGGGAATAGGGGTAGCCGACATCACCAGAATATGGGGATGGTTGCCCTTATCTCTTAAAAAAGCCCGCTGAACGACCCCGAAACGATGCTGCTCATCGATGACCACCATTCCCAGGTTAGCGAAGGTAACCTGGTTCTGTATGATGGCATGGGTGCCAACGGCTATATGGGCCGAACCTCCCGACAGATCGGCCAAAACATCCCTGCGCAATGCCGTTTTTTGATTGCCGGTAAGCAGCCGGATCTTCAATCCCAGTGGCTCGAGATACCCGGCCAACGTGCGGTAATGCTGTTCGGCCAGGATCTCGGTCGGGGCCATGAAGGCCGTCTGGTATCCGTTGTCGATGGCCATCAGCATGGCGCCGATGGCCACGGCCGTTTTTCCCGAGCCCACATCTCCCTGAATGAGGCGGTTCATCTGCTTTCCCGACCGCAGATCCTTCTTAATGTCTTTTAGGGCGTTTTTTTGCCCATCGGTCAGGTCAAAAGGAAGCACGGCATTGAAAAACTTCCGGGTAAGCTCGCCCGGATCCCTGAACGAAAGCCCGGGATTCTTGTCAATGACGTGCATTTTTAATTTGACCACGCTCAGTTCAAACAAAAACAACTCTTCAAATTTGAACCGCCGCAGCGCCAGGGCCGACTCGCGGGTGTTCTCCGGGAAATGGATCATCCTGTAGGCATCCGGCCGGTCCGGCAGGTTCATTTCCCGGAGCAGGCCTCCAGGAAGGAATTCGGCCGGACGGTAGGACTTGAGAATTTCAGCCACCCAGGTGCCGATTATATTGGAGGTGATGTAGGTTTTTGAAAAGAAGCTGTTTCCCGGGTATACAGGGAAAATACTATCGGGCTTGCGTTCGTTAGTTGTGGAATGGATTTTTTCAACATCAGGATGCGTCATTGAGATTGATCGGCCGAACCGTTTGGCGGTACCGAAAAAAGCAACCGTTGTACCTTCTTGTAAAGCGTTGCGAAAGTAAGAAAGACCTTTGAACCAGACGCCGTCGACAGACCCCGTCTGATCCTTTAACGTGGCAACAAGTCGTTTTTTATGACCAAACCCGGCTACTTTAACCTGGGCTATGCGACCGATTACCGTCACCTGTTCCCCGGTGCCCTTAAGCAGGGCCGCGGGCACGACATTGGTCTTGTCCAGGTAGCTTCTGGGAAAAAAATCAAGAAGATCCTGGGCGGAATGAATGCCTGAGGAAGCCAGCGCTTTTAGCCGGTTTGGGCTTATTCCGGAAAGTGAGGTAAAATTCAATGGTATAGTGTTATATATCAGTTGACAAGAATCAAGGCCTGTTTGCCCCGTGATGCCAGGCAATTTGCCGAAAATCACGGCTTTCAGGAAAAAATGTTACCATAATATTTGCAATGAGGGGAAAATAAGTACTATATTTGAAAGCTATGAACAACAAATTTAATCCAGATTTAATACTGTGCCAACAATACAACAATTAATCAGAAAAGGCCGAAAAAGTAAAGTAGCAAAAACTACGGCCCCGGCTCTTCAGAGTTGTCCTCAGAAACGAGGAGTGTGCACCCGTGTGTATACGACTACTCCCAAGAAACCAAACTCTGCATTGCGCAAAGTGGCCAGGATTCGCCTGACAAACAACCTGGAGGTTACGGCCTATATTCCCGGAGAGGGGCACAACCTGCAGGAACACAGTATTGTATTGATAAGAGGCGGAAGGGTGAAGGATTTGCCCGGTGTACGGTATCACATCATTCGCGGAGCACTTGATACGGCAGGCGTCGGTGAAAGACGACAGGGCAGAAGTCACTATGGCTCGAAGCGTCCGAAGTAGGAAGTAAGTTAACCAGTAATTTCATTCGTTGATACAATGCGAAGAAGAGCAGCAGAAAAAAGAGAAATAAAGCCAGATCCGCAATTTGCAGATAAACTGGTAACCCGGTTTTTAAACAACCTGATGAGGGATGGCAAGAAGAACGTTGCCCAAAAGATCCTGCATCAGGCTTTTTCGGTAATTGAGGAAAAAACAGGCAAGTCCGGCATCGAAGTCTTTCGCGATGCCCTCAACAATACGGCACCTGTTTTGGAGGTTAAGAGCCGCAGAGTCGGTGGATCGACCTATCAGGTTCCCTCTGAGGTTCGTCCGGAGCGGGCAACGGCATTAAGCATGCGGTGGCTGATCAAATCAGCACGCAGCCGTA
>JBBDRB010000080.1:0-19798 GCA_040905685.1 Balneolales bacterium
TAATGAGAACAAATTTTATCTTTAATTTTATCTTTATTTTTAGCCTGTTCTCAACCTCTACTTTTTAACTAGCAACTTTACATACGGTGGATGTTATCGTAGGTTGGGGATTCGCGCATATCATCCACGTTCGGCTTATAGGCCAGCCCGACGCACAGCACCTTTGAATTGCTCAGGGCTTTCCCGTGGACGTTCAGGGCTTCCTGGGTGCGCTGCAGCACGTACTTGGGCATGTCGGTGTTTATCTCCCCGGCCAGTTCGATGAAGCGGGTGTTCAGGCAACGGCATGAAGCCAAAAGGTTTGGTTTTTGCCGCATAGATGACCTCGTAAATATCAATGTCCATTTGCTCGAACACGACCTTCAGCTCATTCACCAGGGCAATGTTCACCGACCGGAAGATATTTTCCAGTAGCTTCACAGCCTCGGCGGTTTTAGTATCGCTAACAGGCACAGCCTGGGAAATCACGCCAGAATATATAGCCATAGCAATTGCCTTGGCATCTTCACCGTCAGCGCCTACCACTTTTGGTATGGTAGCGGTATTAAACGAAGCATTGCCGGGATCTTCGCGTTCAGGGCTGTAGGCCAGGAAGAAATCTTCACCTGCTTTCATCCCGTTAAGCTCCTCGCAAATGGGTTTAATCAATTCTTCCGTGGTATCCGGATAGGTGGTGGATTCAAGTACAATGAGCTGGCCTTTTTTTATATGCGAAGCCATGCTCCGAACGGTTCCTTCCACATAGCTCACATCCGGCTCCCGATACTTGCTCAATGGGGTAGGCACACATATCAGCACGGCATCCACTTTAGAAACATCACTGAAATCAGTGCTGAGATCACAACGATCAGAGGCCGCAAGCTTTTGGATATTCTCATCCCCAAAGTGCTTGATATACGTCTTTCCGCTGTTGATTGCGTCAATCTTGCTCTGATCAATATCAAAGCCCATCACAGGAAACCCTTTCTCGTGAAACGTCCAAAGCAAAGGAAGACCCACGTACCCAGCCCGATGATGCCAACTTTGTAATTTCGGTTTTTGATACGGTTTATAATTTTCTGTTTCATATTTACACTTCAACTCCAATTTTATCCCCGTACACCAACAAAAAAGGCTCCTCCAGCACAAACTTCTCATCCGGTTCATAAACCAGGCAGCGGATCTTTCTGGTAACCAGGGTTTCGGACTTTTGGATCAGATTGGTGAGGTATGGCCTGTCCACATCTTTTCCGATCAGGGTGATGTCGATTACGGAAGAGTCCAGTCCTCTGGCCAGCTCGCCGGTTACGTAGACGGCATTGATGTCGCCAAGCTTGCCAATCACCTGATCAAGAATCTGGTCGATGCCGAAATGCTTGAAGGCGATCTGCTGGAATTCGGAGAAGAGAGGGAATTTGGTATTCACCCGGTACATCTTCTTGTTGCCGTTTTTATACGACTCGATTAGCCCGGCCTTCTCGAAGCGGTTGAGCTCTATGCGCACCGAATTGGAGTTCTCGCCAAATTCAGTGGCCAGGCCGCGCAAATAGGCTATGCTACCGGGGTTCAGGAAGAACCGGAGCAGCAGCTTTAAGCGGGTTTTGGATTGGATGAGTGCGTCGAGCATAGGGGGAGGGTATTCACAGCTTCGCCTTGTCAGTCACATGGAAAATGTTTTGAATGGGGTGTGGAGACTGAGTAAAATTGTTACTCGAAGTTTATGAAGTTTTTTTAATGAAAGCAAGAATTAATCTTTGGCTTTCTCTATGTAGGCGGCGGGGACTTCGACGATGAGGCATTTTTGGAGTTGTTGGATTTCGATGGAGACACGTTTGGTGCCTTTCCAGGAGATCCAGTTGCCTGTGAAGCCTTTGAGAGGGCCATGGGTGATGTGAACTTCCTCGTCTTTGGTGAAGTGAATATCATCCACATCAAAGCCATTGGGACCACTCAGAACTAGGTTGATGGCTTTTATTTCGTAATCACGAATAATGGATGGTTTGCCGTTGAAAGTGACCGGAGCAACCACCCCGTTTGTTCTGGAAACTGAAGGGAGCCCAGCATAATCGGTTTTAACGAACACATAGCTTCGGAACAGGGGCTCCTCTACCCATTTTTTACGGTCGCTCCATTGCCTGAGTTCTTTTCGAAGGGGTAACCAGACCTCAAAACCGTTTTTTGATAGAGCATCCCGCACTTTCTTTTCGAAACGCGGACGCGTGTAGAGGGCGTACCAGAACATGGCAGATGATTAGAACTTATAAAAATTTGTTTTTAATCATAAACCGGACAAATACGATCCCTATCGCCAGCATTCCGCCCAACAAGACAAAGATCACCATGATAAGGGGGCGCCTGGGTTCGCTTCGATTGACCGGTATGTTTACGGCCTGAACTACATTAAAAACGGGGGTTTGCTCCTGGACCTGGAGCTTGGTCTCCTCCAGCCTTTGAGAGATGGAGTTATATATATTAAAAGCAAGATCCTTTTCATCCTGTAACCGTTCGAGTTCGGTCTGGGCTCGTGCAGAGCTTAGCGTTACGTTTCGGTCCCGAAACTCGGCAAGGGCCAGTTGGGCACTTTCAAAACGAGTACGCGATTCGTTATGCTGTTCTTCCACAAAGGCCAGGGTTTGCCGCACCTTTTCTATCCGGTAATCGGTTACATGCTGCTGCAGCAATTCTATTAGCTTTGCATTCAGTTCCGCCGCCGCTCTGGGATCCTGCAGTTTTACTTTGGTTGTCAACAGTCCGGTATCCCGGCTATCCAGGTTTACGGAAATTCGTGAACGAAGATTTTGTATCATATAAAATTCAGGCCTTGTTAGGCTGATGTAAGCATCCTGAATAATAGCATCACTCTCCAAATCCTCTACATTATTACGAAAAATCCCCATTATGCCTTCGATCATTTTACCCGGCAAACCAAAGGTATATTCGTTTACTCTTTGAGTAAGAGTGGGTGAATAATGGTTTTCGTAAAAATCGGGCACCGTTGTGGTTACCCCGTAACCGGAAAAATTAACGGGGTGATTAAGCAGCTCGCGCTGGAAGGAGAGATTGTTTACAATCCGCGGATAAATTTCCGGAGAGATCATACCGCCAGATGCCCCCGATCCGGCATTAATGCCAAAGCTGCCTCCAAACTGGCGAAGCAGCTGGCTGGCCCCGCCCTGTTGCTGCTGTACCTCGGGCATGAGGATAGCCTCGGATTCGTATTCTTCCGGACTGAACAGGGCTACGAAAAGGCCGACCAAAATAAAAATACCGACGGTCTTGAGGATCAGCATTCGCCCGTCCCAAAGGGTCTTGACCAGCTCGACCAGGTCGATCTCATCGTCATCCTCTTCGCGGTCGTTTTCAACGGGTATGAGACGGTATCCTTCGGGAATCCGTATAAGATGATCCCCGTTTTCCGATCCGGACGGTCCTGGTTTTTTTGTTGATTCGGACATGAGCTGTTTCTTTATACGTATGGGTTATCTAGTCATCCGGTCAATGGCCGTAGCCACAACGGCCGTCATGGAGACGATCGTTGATAAAATGGCAATGCGTTCCTGGCGGCTCATTCGTTCCTGTTCTTCCTCGACCGGTACGACGATGGTGGATCCGGGTTTGATTTCGGGATGGCTACGGAGGAACAAAAATCTTTTCGAGCGGTCCACTTCGCCGTTGGGATAAATGACAAAGGCCCGGCTTTTCTGGGCGCGTTCGGAGAATCCGCCGGACTGGGCTATGTAGCTGCGCAGCTTACGGCCATCCTCGTAGCGTACATTGGACGGGTAGAGGACGCCACCGCGGATGGAGACCGTTTGCCGCTCGATGGGTATATGGATTTCGTCGCCTTCGCGGAGGATGAGGTTGTCGCGGGAGGAAGGATCGCGCATGATTCTGGCAAAGTTCACGGCGATACGGCTGTTGGATTGCTCAACAAAGGCCTGATCATCGTCAATCTGGTCTTCCTGACTCAGCACAAACCGGGCAATCTGTCGGACTTCCTCCCCGATGTTTCCGTTTAGTCGTTCATTGTTCCGCAAGAGATTGGCTCCGTCTAAAAAGGCATCGCTGGTTAACCCGCCGGCCCGGGCAATTAAGTCATGGATGGTTTCATTTTTGCGGCTGATGCTGTAGGTGCCCGGGAACAGGACCTCCCCGGTGATCGTTACATCCTGCTGCTCTTCATAGCCGGGCGCCCGGCGGACATACACCCGGTCAAAGGGTTCTAAGGTGAAACCGGCGTCATCCTCGTTCAGGCTCAGGTCCCGGTTTACGGAAAATTCGAACAGTTCCGCTATCTGGGCTGCTTCCTGACCTTCTTTTCCTGTGCTTCTCCGGGCCACATCGATGCGGTAGGGAGCGGCCGATTCCCGGAATCCCTCGGCCCTGATGACCAGGTCTTCCAGGGTCATGCCGCTGGAGTAGGGAAAGGTATCGGGCTCGCGTACGGCGCCGGCGATGTGGACGGTGTAGGTTTCCCGCAGGTCGAAGATCGAGGAGATCCGGATCACGTCGTTGGCCCGCAGGTCGATATCATAGCGGGCGGGATTTTCCATCAAACGGTTCAGGTCCACGGCGATGGTCTCCAGCTCCCGGTTGGGGCGCTCGCGCACGATCAGGGCCCGGTTCATGAAGACGTCTTCTTTGAGGCCTTCGGCTTTTTCGATCAGGGAAAACAGGGTAGTGCCGTCTTTGAGCTCATAGGCGCCGGGACGGAAGACGGCGCCGTTGATCTCAACGCGGTTTTCGAAGCGGTCCAGGACCCGGCCGATCTTTACCCCGTCGCCGTTTTGCATGACGAAACGGTTGAATCCCTCCAGGTTGACGTCTTCCACGCGGCGCTCCCGGTCGGTGATCCGCTCGACGTTGACCCGGGCGCGGTAGGCATGCTCGGAGAAGCCGCCGGCGAAACGAAGGAGGTCTGCAAGGGTTTCTCCTGCCCGCATTTCATACAGGCCGGGGCGCTTGACCTCGCCGGTGAAATCGACCCGGTTCTCAAAGGGGTCAATTTTGATGATATCCTGATCCCGCAGGCGAATGTTGTTGGTCTGATCGCCGTCGACCAGAAAATCATAAATATCCAGGGTGGCGACGACGTCGTGGCCCCGGATGATCTGAATATTACGGAAGGTGCCGTTGCGGTTGGGTCCGCCGGCGGCATACAGGGCGTTAAAGACGGTGGCCAGGGAGGAGAGGGTGTAGGTTCCCGGCTGTTTGACTTCCCCCATCAAGGATACATTAATGGAACGGACCCTGCCTACCGATACATCGGCATAGGTGTTGTTGTTTGGGTTATCATTGCTTCCCAGTCCGGAATAAATGTCTTTGAGCCGGTTGATAAGGTGGGTTTCGGCGTCTTCGAGCGTATAGCCGTTCAGCTGAACCGGTCCAAGATTGGGTATGGTGATGGTTCCGTCGCTGGCAATGGTCAGGCTGTACCGGTTTTCAGCCGCTCCCCATATGTTGATGATGACTTCATCGCCGGCAGCAAGCTGGTAGTTTTTGGTTGCGGGTATGGTAAGGGAGGGCTCGAAACTGACCGAGCGCTGGCTGAAGAGTTGATAGCCGAATACGCGTTGTACGGACTGCTGCTCGCGGCGCAGGGAGTCGAGGGCGGTAACGCGCTGCCTCTGGGTCAGCCGGTCCCAGTTAAGTTCGGAGTCTGCAATAAGTTTTTCGTCTTCGTCCTCTAAAAAAACCATGAAGCTGCGCCGGTCGGCCGGGGCCTGTCCGTCCCTTCCGCTGGTGTCCGTGACCGTGGTATCGGTGGTTCCCTGTGCCAGCCTGAACTGGCTGATCCGGTTGCGCAACCGGGAGGCTTCCCCCGGGGCCATGCCCTGTACAACGGCCATCTGCTCGGCTTCCTGCAGGCTGAGGCCTTCTTCCTCCACCCGCTCGCTAATCTGGCGGAGCTGGGCCTCGGTAAGTTCGCTGACCCGCATATTTTGGAAATCAGAAGGATTGAAACTTTGGGCCATCACCGTGGTTGAGGCGGCGCTGACCAGGAAAAAAAGGATCAAAAACAGGCAACAGCAGGGTATCGCGCTCATGCCTGACGCGGGGGAGGCGTGGGGTGTTTCGTTGGGGGCCATAAAGAGAGTTTTCTGCGGGACTTGGGGGTAATTTATTAAAGGTGGTTAATATACGAACCTTGAAAAGTAGGAACAAGTATTGTATTCGGCGCACTTGCAATAGGGGCGTGGTTTGGATATAATAACCAACTATGATAAGACTTACACTGCCCTGTATTGTAATCTTCGCCCTGGGGTTCATCCAGTCGGCGGACCGAACCGCAAACTTTCCGAAAACTATGGATTATGTGGAGATTATGCCTGAGAAGGATAATCTCTGGGTATTTATCCTGGCCGGTCAGTCCAATATGGCCGGCCGCGGCCGGGTCGAGCCGGAGGATACCTTAGCTCACCCGCGTATTTTGACCATCAACAGCGACAATGAGTTCATCCGGGCCAAAGAGCCGCTGCATTTTTACGAGCCAAGGCTAACGGGACTGGACTGTGGACTGTCCTTTGCCCGCCAATTGATCAACGAGGTGGATGAACAGGTGACCATTTTGCTTTTGCCGGCGGCAATAGGGGGCTCGTCAATCCGGCAGTGGCTGGACGATGACCATTTCCGGGGCGTTTCGCTGCTGTCCAACTTCAGGGAGAAGATGGAGCTGGCCAAAAAGCACGGGACGGTTAAAGGGATCCTTTGGCATCAGGGCGAAAGCGACGCCAATCGGGAATCCATCCCGGTCTATGAGGAAAACCTGTCGGCTCTGTTCACCCGGTTCAGGGGCTATGCCGGTGATGAATCCCTGCCCATCCTGATGGGCGATATCGGCATCTTCCGTGAGGAGCAGCGGGCCAACAGGACCGGCATCAACGATGCCATCCGCCGCTTCACCGAAAGCGACGCTAATGCCTACCGCATCCCCACCGGCGATCTGGACCATATAGGCGATTTCGTCCACTTCGATTCCAAAAGCCTCCGCACAATGGGAAAAAGATACGCCGGGCTGTACTCCGAACATCTGAAGCGTTGAGAACATAGCGCCCCGCCCGGGCCGCCCGTCAAAGCATTTCCACGACGATGGCCGAGGCCCCGCCACCCCCGTTGCAGATACCGGCGCAGCCCATGGTCTTGCCGGTTCGTTTCAAAGCGTGCAGCAGGGTGACCAGCACGCGGGCTCCGGAGCAGCCGATGGGGTGGCCCAGGGAGACGGCCCCGCCGTGGATGTTGACGATGTCGCGGTCGAGTTTCAGCAGCTTGTTGTTGGCCAGCGAAACCACGGCGAAGGCCTCGTTAATTTCGTAGAGGTCGATATCGCCGGTTTTCATGTTGATCTTGTCGAGGGCCTTGGGGATGGCGTCGGCCGGGGCGGTGGTGAACCATTCGGCGGCCCGGGCGGCGCTGGCCTGGCTGAGAATGCGGGCCATGGGACGGAGCCCGTACTGTCCGGCCTTTTCCTCGCTCATCACCAGCAGGGCGGCGGCCCCGTCATTGATGGTCGAAGAGTTGGCGGCCGTGACGGTGCCTTCTTTTTCGAAGACGGGTTTGAGGGAGGGGAGGCGGTCGAATTTCACTTTGGAGGGCTCCTCATCGTCGGTCACGTCGGTCTTGTTGCCTTTGCGGTCACGGACCCTGACGGGTACGATCTCATCGGTGAAGTAGCCTTTTTCCTGGGCCTGGCGGCTTCTCGTGTAGGACAGGATCGCAAATTCATCTTGCTCCTGGCGGCTGATGTTCAGCTCCCGGGCGCAGATCTCGGCGGCGCTGCCCATGTGGAAGTCTTTGTAGACGTCCCACAGCCCGTCTTTAATGATGCCGTCGACCGCTTTGCTGTGGCCCAGCTTGGCCCCGAACCGGGCCTCGGGCAGGTAGTAGGGCACGTTGCTCATGCTTTCCATCCCGCCGGCCAGCATCACCCCGGCCTCTCCGCACTGGATCTGGTTGGCCGCGTACATGACGGCCTTCATCCCCGAGGCGCAGACCTTGTTGACCGTCGTGCAGGGCGTTTTGTCGGGCAGCCCGGCCCTCAGGGCCGCCTGGCGGGCGGGGGCCTGGCCCACATTGGCCGTCAGCACATGGCCCATGATAACCTCATCGACCTGATCGGGGGCCATCCCGTATTGTTTCAACAATCCCCCGAGAACAACAGCGCCGAGATCAGGAGCCGGATAAGAGGCCAGGGCCCCGCCGAAGGAGCCGATGGGGGTTCTGAGCGCGCCGATGATGACTGGATTTTTCATATCATACCTTTTCGAAGGCCTGTTCGAGATCGGAGATGAGGTCTTCGATGTCTTCGATGCCGATGGACAGGCGGATGAGGGAGTCCATGAGGCCGGCTTTCTCGCGGACCTCGCGGGGGATGGAGCCGTGGGTCATGGTGGCCGGGTGGCTGATCAGCGATTCGACCCCGCCGAGGCTTTCGGCCAGGGTGAAGTAGCGGGTGCTTTGCATGAAGGTGACGGCCTTGTCGATGGAATCATCATCCAGCGAAAACGAGACCATCCCCCCGAAATCGTTCATCTGTTTCACGGCAATGGCGTGGCCGGGGTGGTCTTTGAAGCCGGGATAGCGCACGTCGGCCACTTTGGGATGCTGCTGCAGGAAAATGGCCACTTCCTGGGCGTTCTCGCAGGTGCGCTGCATGCGCAGCGACAGGGTCTTAACCCCCCGCAGGGTGAGGTAGCTGTCCATGGGACCCGGAACGCCGCCGGTGGTTTTGACCTGGAAGCGGGCGTTTTCCATGATCTCCGGGTGAGAGCTGCATACGGCTCCGCCGATGACATCGGAGTGGCCGCCCAGATATTTCGTGGTGGAATGCACCACGGCGTCGGCCCCCAGCCTGATCGGCAGCTGCAGATAGGGGGAGGCAAAGGTGTTGTCGACCACCGAGAGGATGTCGTGGCGTCGGGCATAGTTGGCGATCTCGGCAATATCGACGATGCTGAGCAGGGGATTGGTGGGCGTTTCGATCCACACCATTTTGGTGCCGGCTTTCCGGGCCTTTTTCACTTCTTCGAAGGAAGTCATGTCCACGAAGCTGAACTCGATCCCATAGCGCTGAAACACGGTGGTGAACAGCCGGTAGGTGCCCCCGTACAGGTCATTGGAGGAGATGACATGATCGCCCGGATTCAGCATTTTCATGACCGCATCCATGGCCGCGCATCCGCTGGCGAAGGCCGCGCACTCATCGGCTTCTTCCAGGGAGGCCAGCATCTTTTCCAGAGCGGTCCGCGTGGGGTTGCTCACCCGGGCGTAGTCATGGCCCTTGTTGACGCCGGGGGCCTGCTGCACATAGGTGGAGGTCTGGAAAATGGGCGGCATGATGGCTCCGGAGGTTTCCTCGGGGACCTGTCCGCCATGGATCGTTTTCGTGTTGAAGTTCATAGGTCGGTATTTAATTAAATTTACCAAAAAAAAAGGGTGCGGCCATATGATGAACCGAACCCTTTTAACGTTGATGTCGTGCGGCTGTTACAGGCCGGCTTTTTCCTGGGCATCTTCGGCTTCTTCGGTCATTCCGAGTTGTGTGTAAACACGAAACAGCGCCAGCCAGTTCTCTTCATTATCCGGTTGCAGTTCGGCGGCTCTTTCATAGTAGGGAAGGGCAATTTGGAGCACTTCCCGGGCCTCGTCATCGAGTTCCTGAGCCAGTTCCAGGTCGTCGGTGGCATTGCGGCGCTCGTACAGGGTGGCCGCCCGGTTCTGATAGATGATGCCCAGCGTGGTGTGGGTAACCGGATTGTCCGGCTCGAGTTCAACGGCTTGCTGCAGCTCTTCTTCGGCGCGGTCGGCGAAGCGGTCAATTTCTTCCTGAAGTTCGTCGATCTGGCTGTTCAGCTGATCGGCGCGCTGCTCGAGTTCGGCAATCCTGCGTTCGTCCGGGTTGGCTTGCCGCCGTTCCTCGCGCACCGCCTGGGTTATTTCAAACAGCTCGTCGTGGTACTGGCTCATGTCCTCATCCATGTTCAGCACCAGCTGATAGACCTGGGTTCCGTAGACCAGCCTGTACTGGGGGTTTTGCGGGTCGCTGTCAATGAGGCGCTGAACCGTTTCCAGGGCCCGGTCCGTATCGCCCATGCTCAGGTAGAGGTTAGCCAGCTCCTGGATGACTTCGGTATTTTCTGGATGGTCATTGCGGGCCGCTTCCAGGACGGTGAGGGCACTTTCATAATCTTCCCGTTCCTGATAGAAATACGACAGGCGGTAGTAGTTGTACAGATCGTCCGAGCCCAGGCCCATGACCACGTGCTCGGCGTTTTCGATGGCCTGGTCCAGGTCCCCCAGTAAATAATTGACTTCATACAGGATGTTGAAGGTCTGGGCGCTGTCGGGGTTGATGGTCGTGGCGTTGTTCAGGTGGTGCTCGGCCAGGCGGAGGGAGTCCTCATCGGTGCTGACAAAATCCTCCTCGATAAGCTCAATGCCCAGATTGTGTTCCTGTCCCCAGATATCGATGATGTAGTCGGACATCTCGGAGGCTTCACCGCCGCTTTGGCCGGCGGCATCATAGAGTTCTTTGGCGCGGTCGAAGTTTTCGCGGGCCTGGGAATAAAGGGGAGTCCGTTCTTCCGGGGGCCGGTTGAAAGCCATATTAGACTGGGCTACGGCCTTGTAATAATATCCGTCCCCGTTTTCGGGGTTGGCTTCGATGGCCTCGTTGGCCGCTTCGATGGCCCCTTCGTAATTGGTGAGGGTGATGTGCGTTTTGGCCGATTCAATATTCGGATCGCTGGCAGCGCATCCGACCATCAGCACTGCAAAGGCGGTAAGTAGATAAAATTTAATGTTTTGGATATTCATTTTTTTCCTCAGTAAAATATTGGATTTTTTTAAAAAAGCTTGCTAACATCTGAAAGTAAACATAGATGGCGGTATCCGCAAGAAAAGCGAAGAACTATCTTGAATGGATGGCACCGTATGATGAAATTCCTCCATAATAAAAAAGACCCATGAATTCTAAAAATATAATTCAAACTTCCGGCGCTCCGGAAGCGATCGGTCCCTACAGCCAGGCGGTCGTGCATGCCAGCACGGTGTACTGCTCCGGGCAGATCGGCCTGGACCCGGTAACGGGGGCGCTGGTCCCCGGCGGCGTTGAGGCCCAGGCGGTCCGGGTCATGGACAACCTGGAGGCCGTACTGGCGGAGGCCGGGTCGGGTTTTGACCGGGTTCTGAAATGTTCTATTTTTCTCGGGGATATGGATGATTTTGCCACGGTGAATGAAATCTATGGCCGGTATTTTGTCTCCAATCCCCCCGCCCGGGAGGCTGTAGCCGTCAAAACCCTGCCCAAAAATGCCCTGGTGGAGATAAGCTGCATTGCCAGCCTGTGAGGGCTTTTGCCGTATGCTTTTATTTGTATATATTAACGAAATTTATCAAACTAAATAATTAACTGAATCTAATGCCTGACAAAAAAAATCCGGCCGGCGACTCCAATAACATCCCCAAAAAACCGGCTGGGAAAGATTCCCCACCGGACCAGGGGGAACTGGATAAAGCCGAATTACTGGATGTGCTTATATCATTAAAAAAAGGCAATCTTTCAAAACGCATGCCGGCCGATCTGACGGGGATCGATGAAAAAATAGCCGATGCGCTTAATGATATTGTGGACCGTCATGAATTGATGATTCAGGAATTTGACGACGTGAGCCGGAAGGTAGGCCAGAACGGCAAGCTCAGCGAGCGGATCCCGGCCAACGGGTTCAGCGGAAGCTGGCGAAGCATGATCAATTCGGTGAATCTGCTGATCGATGACCTGGTCTGGCCCACCACGGAAATGACGCGGGTCATCGGCGATGTGGCCAAGGGAGATCTGACGCAGCTGATGGAAACGGAAAAGGAAGGGGTCCCCCTGAAAGGGGAATTCCTCCGATCATCCAGGGTGGTCAATACCATGGTCAATCAACTGGGTTTATTTGCCCTGGAAGTCACCCGGGTGGCCCGCGAGGTCGGCACCGAAGGCAAGCTGGGTGGCCAGGCCCGGGTCAAAGGGGTTTCGGGAACCTGGAAAGACCTGACCGATAACGTGAATCAGCTGGCCGGCAATCTGACCGATCAGGTGCGCAATATCGCCGAGGTAACCACGGCCGTGGCCCGGGGCGATCTGTCCAAGAAGATTACCGTTTCGGTCAAAGGCGAGATCCAGGAACTGAAGAAAACGATCAATACCATGGTCGATCAGCTCAGCGCGTTTGCCTCAGAGGTGACGCGCGTGGCCCGCGATGTCGGCACCGAGGGTAAGCTCGGCGGACAGGCCGACGTGCCGGGGGTCTCCGGTACGTGGAAGGACCTGACCGAGAACGTCAACCTGATGGCCGATAACCTGACCGATCAGGTGCGCAGCATCGCCGAGGTGACCACGGCCGTGGCCCGGGGCGATCTGTCCAAGAAAATAACGGTGACGGTGAAGGGGGAAATTGAAGAGCTGAAGAAAACGATCAATACCATGGTCGACCAGCTCAGCTCGTTCGCCTCGGAGGTGACGCGGGTGGCCCGCGAGGTGGGCACCGAAGGGCAGCTTGGCGGCCAGGCCGATGTTCCTGGGGTCTCGGGCACCTGGAAGAATCTGACCGATAATGTCAACCAGCTGGCCGGCAATCTGACGGTGCAGCTGCGGGATGTGTCGAAGGTGGCCTCGGCCATTGCCCAGGGCGACCTGTCCAGGAAGATTACCGTCGATGCTCAGGGCGAGATCCTGGAAATAAAGGAAACGTTCAACGGCATGATCGATATTTTGGCCTCGTTTGCCGATCAGGTAACGACCGTGGCCCGGGAGGTGGGCACCGAAGGCAAGCTGGGCGGGCAGGCCGAAGTGCAGGGCGTGTCGGGCACCTGGAAGGACCTGACCGATAACGTGAACCTGATGGCCAATAACCTGACCAGCCAGGTGCGCAACATTGCCGAGGTGACCACGGCGGTGGCCCAGGGCGATTTGTCCAAGAAGATCACCGTGGATGTGAAAGGGGAAATCCAGAAGCTGAAGGAAACGATCAATACCATGGTCGACCAGCTGGGCTCGTTTGCCTCGGAGGTGACGCGGGTGGCCCGGGAGGTGGGCACCGAGGGCAAGCTGGGCGGGCAGGCCGAGGTCAAAGGGGTCTCCGGCACCTGGGAGGACCTGACCGACAACGTGAACCTGATGGCCAACAAACTGACCGACCAGGTGCGCGGCATTGCCGAGGTGACCACGGCCGTGGCCAACGGGAACCTGACGAAGAAGATTACCGTCGATGCCCAGGGCGAGATCCAGAAGCTGAAGGAGACGATCAACACCATGGTCGACCAGCTCAGCTCGTTTGCCTCGGAGGTGACGCGCGTGGCCCGGGAAGTGGGCACCGAGGGCAAACTCGGCGGACAGGCCAGTGTGCCGGGGGTCTCGGGCACCTGGGAAAACCTGACCGACAACGTGAACCTGATGGCCAGCAACCTGACCGACCAGGTGCGCAGCATTGCCGAGGTGACCACGGCCGTGGCCAAAGGGGATTTGTCCAAGAAGATTACCGTGGATGTGAAAGGCGAGATCCAGGAACTGAAAGAAACGATCAATACCATGGTCGACCAGCTGGGTTCGTTTGCCTCGGAGGTAACGCGCGTGGCCCGGGAGGTGGGCACCGAGGGCAAGCTTGGGGTACAGGCCGATGTGCCGGGGGTCTCGGGTACCTGGGAGGATTTGACCGATAACGTGAACCAGCTGGCCGGAAACCTGACGATCCAGCTGCGGGACGTATCCAAGGTCGCCACGGCCATTGCCCAGGGCGATCTGTCCCGGAAAATTACCGTCGACGTAAAAGGGGAGATCCTGCAGATCAAGGAGACGATCAACACCATGGTCGATCAGCTCAGCTCGTTTGCCTCGGAGGTGACGCGGGTGGCCCGCGAGGTGGGCACCGAAGGGGAGCTGGGCGGGCAGGCCGAAGTATCCGGGGTGTCCGGGATCTGGAAGGACCTGACCGATAATGTGAATATGATGGCCTCCAACCTGACCAATCAGGTGAGGGGCATTGCCAAGATCGTGACGGCCGTGGCCAACGGAGACCTGACGAAAAAACTCATGCTGGAGGCCAAGGGGGAGATCGCCTCCCTGGCCGATACCATCAACAATATGATCGATACGCTGGCTACGTTCGCCGACCAGGTGACCACCGTGGCCCGGGAGGTGGGTACGGAAGGCCGGTTGGGCGGGCAGGCCAAGGTGCCGGGCGTGTCGGGGACCTGGGAAAATCTGACTGATAATGTGAACCAGCTGGCCGATAACCTGACCACCCAGGTAAGGGCCATTAAGGATGTGGCCACGGCCGTAACCGAGGGGGATCTGACGCGGGCCATTGCGGTGGAAGCCAGCGGTGAGGTGGAAGAACTGAAAAACAGCATCAATGAGATGATCCGCAACCTGCGGGAAACGACCATCCAGAATACCGAGCAGGACTGGCTGAAAACCAACCTGGCCAAATTTACGCGCATGCTTCAGGGCCAGAAAGACCTGATTGAAGTTTCACGCCTGCTGCTGTCGGAGCTGGCGCCGGTGGTTTCGGCCCAGCATGCCGTTTTTTACAGCCTCGATTACAACGAGCAGGAAGATCAGGATATGCTGACCCTGCTGGCCACCTATGGCTATAAGGAGCGAAAGCATCTGTCGAAAAGTTTTGCCGTCGGGGAGGGCCTGATCGGGCAGTGCGCCTATGAAAAGGAGCAGATCCTGCTGAGCAACGTGCCGGATGATTATATTCAGATCAATTCCGGGCTGGGGGAAGCGCCCCCGTTAAATATTGTGGTGTTGCCGGTAATTTTCGAAGGGGACGTGAAGGCGGTCATTGAACTGGCTTCGTTCGAGCGGTTCAGCCACACCCATTTATCGTTTCTGGAGCAACTAACCGAAAGCATCGGCATTGTGCTGAATACGATCAAAGCGACCATGCGTACCGAAGGCCTGCTGGAGCAGTCCCAGTCCCTGGCCGGTGAGCTGCAGAACCAGCAGGAAGAGCTTCAGCAGACGAATGAAGAGCTGGAGGAGAAAGCTCATTTGCTGGCCGAGCAGAAAACCGAGGTGGAAAGCAAGAACATGGAGGTGGAATATGCCCGGAAAGCCCTGGAGGAAAAAGCCGAACAGTTGCAGATAACCTCCCGGTATAAATCGGAGTTCCTGGCCAATATGTCGCATGAACTTCGAACGCCCCTCAACAGCCTGCTCATCCTCTCGGAAGAGCTCCATGAAAATCATGAAAAGAACCTGAATGCCAAACAGGTTGAGTTTGCCGAGACCATTCATGAGGCCGGTATCGACCTGATGAACCTGATCAACGATATCCTGGATCTGTCGAAAATTGAATCCGGCACCGTATCGGTTGATGTGGGGAAAATTAAAATAGATACGATCCATGAGGAGCTGAAGCGGACGTTCCAGCCGATTGCCGAGGCCAACAAAGACCTTGACTTCGCTGTCAAAGTGGATAAAAACATGCCCCGTGTCATCGTTACCGACAAGCACCGGTTGCAGCAGATCCTCAAGAACCTGTTGTCCAACGCCTTCAAATTCACCAGCAAAGGCAAAATCGAGCTGCTGGCTGAGGTGGCCAAAAAAGGCTGGAGTTCGGGCAACCATGCCCTCAATCAGGCCGGCGCCGTGGTGGCCTTCACCGTGCAGGATTCGGGTATCGGCATTCCCGCCGAAAAACAGAAGATTATTTTTGAAGCCTTTCAGCAGGCCGACGGCAGTACCAATCGCCAGTACGGGGGCACCGGACTCGGTTTGGCCATCAGCCGGGAAATTGCCCGGTTATTGGGTGGGGAACTGCGCATCATGAAAAGCACGCCGGGCAAAGGCAGTTCCTTCACCTTGTTCATACCGGTAAAATACACCCCGCTGACCAT
Source organism: Balneolales bacterium (assembly GCA_040905685.1). Classification (GTDB taxonomy): domain Bacteria; phylum Bacteroidota; class Rhodothermia; order Balneolales; family Natronogracilivirgulaceae; genus JBBDMU01. Next base: position 15,865 of record JBBDRB010000080.1, read on the forward strand.
TTCAAATGAGTTTAACGTGGACCAAACCGATGGATCCGGGGACCGGAAAAATGCAGTGACCGAAGCGGTCCTTATTGAGGATGACCGCCACGATATCCGGGAGGAAGACCGGGTGCTGATGATCATCAAAGGGGATGATCATTTTTCCGGGACGTTAATGGACATAGCCCGGGATAAAGATTTCAAGGCGCTGATGGCCAGCAGCGGACAAGAGGGTCTGGTCTTGGCCCGTCAGTACCAGCCCGATGCCATTGCCCTGGACCTGGACTTGCCGGATGTGGAGGGATGGACCGTGATGGACCGCCTCAAGCGGGCTCCGGGAACCCGCCATATACCGGTAAGCATCGTTTCCGGTGAGAATGACCGGCATTTCGGTTTGGAACGGGGGGCTTTTTCCTGGGTAAAGAAACCGGTGAAGAAAAAGGCGCTGGAAAGTATTTTTGAAGAACTGGTGGCTTTTCTGGATAAGCAGGTAAAAAAACTACTGGTGGTGGAAGATGATGCCAAAACGCGCAAAAGCATCATAACGCTTATCGGCAACGGCGATGTATCGGTTACCGCTGTGGATTCCGGCAAACAGGCCCTGGACAGGCTTAAGGAAGAGCATTTCGATTGCATGGTCCTGGATTTAAGCCTGAAGGATATGACCGGGTTAATGGTGCTTGAAAAGATGCGGAAGATGCGCGGACTAAAACGGCTTCCTGTTATTATTTATACCGGCAAGGATCTGACCAAAAAGGAAGAGTCGCTGCTTAAAAAAATGGCCAAGTCGATCATCATAAAAAACGTACACTCCCCTGCGCGGCTTCTCGATGAAACGGCTCTTTTCCTGCACCGGGTTCCCAGCCTGCTTTCCCGGGATAAGCAAAAAATGCTCGATAAAATATACGAGACCAGTGAAATGCTGGCCGCAAAAAAGGTATTGATAGTGGATGATGATATCCGTAATATATTTGCGCTTACCAGCATTCTGGAACGTCATAAGATGGAAGTGCTTACGGCGGGAAATGGTAAGGAAGCTCTGGATATACTGAACAAAGAACCCGAGATGGATTTGGTTCTGATGGATATTATGATGCCTGAAATGGATGGATACGAGACCATGCAAGCCATTAGGAAGCTGCCTGAATTTAAAGATCTTCCCATACTGGCCCTCACGGCCAAGGCCATGAAAGGCGACAGGGAAAAATGCATCAAGGCGGGGGCTTCTGATTACATCACGAAGCCGGTGGATACCGAGCAACTGCTTTCACTGTTGCGGGTGTGGATGTATAAATAAGGTGATGTGGCCCTGATGGATGTGCTAATCGATGACAAGGAGCTTAACGTATTGTTAAATGAAATCTATGTATATACAGGATTTGATTTCAGGGATTACTCCGTTCCGTCATTGAAAAGAAGGGTCAGCAAATGCATGCGGGAAGAAAAACTGCACCGGCCGGCCGAGTTCCGGCAAAAGGTATTGGTTTCCCCCCAAAGCCTGAACCGGCTTTTACAGGCCCTTCCCGTCCACGTTACGGCCATGTTCCGGGATGCGGGTTTTTATCTGTTTTTCAAGCAGCAGGTTATACCCTGGCTGAAAACCTATCCGTTTGTCCGCTTGTGGATTGCCGGTTGTTCTACCGGGGAGGAAGTCTACTCGGTGGCCATTTTGCTTGAAGAGGCCGGGCTGCTGGACCGGACGTTGCTTTATGCCACGGATTTTAATCTTGTGGTATTGAATAAGGCCAAATCCGGTCTGTTTCCGGTTTCTTCCATCCGGCAATATTCCCGCAATTATTTTGAGGCCGGCGGAAGTTCCACGCTTTCCGATTATTATACGATCGATTATAACGACAGGGTTAAATTTGATTCCGCCCTGGTAAAAAATGTAGTCTGGTCCAGGCACAATTTAACCACCGATCATTCCTTCAATGAATTCAACGTTATATTCTGCAGGAATGTATTGATCTATTTTAATAAGGAACTGCAAAATCATGTCCATGAGCTCCTGTATGGAAGCCTGGCTGCCTTCGGAATTCTGGGATTGGGCAATAAGGAAACCATTGAGTTCACCCCCCGCCAGAGGCAATACGAAGTGCTGGATTCCAGGCAAAAATTTTATCGAAAAATGAAATAAGGAAATGGAAAACGAGAAGATAAATATACTGTTAATTGACGATGATGCGCAGAAGCTTCGTACCATAGAGAACATACTGGATGACCAGTCCCTGAATCTGATCGCCTGCCGGTCGGGGGACGAAGGGTTACGGCAGCTTCTGAAAAAGGAGGTGGCCGTTATTTTGCTGGATGTCAACATGCCGGATATGAACGGCTTTGAGACCGCGAGAATGATCCGTAACCGGCCCCGGACAGAGTATACACCCATTATTTTTATGACGGCTTATCAGTATACCGATATCGATGTGGCCGAAGGGTACGGTCACGGGGCCGTGGATTTTATTTTCAGCCCGATCAAACCCAAAATATTACGGGCAAAAATCCGGGCTTTTGTCGATCTGTATAAAAAAACCAGGCAAATCGAACAGCAAAAAAAAGAACTGGAAAGTCTGCGCGATCACCTGGAGGAAAAGGTGGAAGAGCGAACCTCGGCCCTGAATGCGGAAATAGTGGTCCGCAGGGAAGCCGAAAATACAATCAAGGAATCGCTGAAGGAAAAAGAAGTGCTGCTGGCTGAGGTGCATCACCGGGTGAAGAACAACCTGGCCGTGGTTTCGGCCCTGCTGGGACTGGAAATGAATAACCTGAAAGAGAAAAAGATCCGGCAGATCCTGTTGAACAGCATGTCCCGCATCGAATCTATGGCCATCATCCATGAAAAGCTGTATCAGGCCGAAAGCTTCACCCACCTTCCGTTCAGGGATTACATCGAAGACCTGGTCGGCAACATTACCTTATCCTATCAAAATGATTACCAGGAAGTGGCCGTCAAAATCGATATCGACGGCGTGTTGATCAATATCAATCAGGCTATTCCCTGCGCCCTGATGATCAATGAATTGTTAAGCAATGCCTACAAGCATGCCTTTAAGGACAAGGCCCGGGGAAATATTTGGATTACCGTTTCCGAAAATTCCAGCAATATCATCATAACGGTAAAGGATGACGGGGTCGGCCTGCCGGAGTGCTTTGATTTGGGTCAGGCGAAAACCATGGGCATGAACCTGGTAAATACCTGGGCAAAGCAGCTTCAGGCCGAATTAACCGTCAGCCTCGGAGACGGTACCTGTTTTGTGGTTGACTTCCCGAAATCCGACCGCTTCGGATCCAATAATTCGCTCAGTGAGGAGCAATACGCCGCCCTCCATCCCCCTGCCGTCCCCACCCCAACCTGAAAGGACGATGGTACGCGCATCCACGCTCGAAGCATTCTTTTTACCCTTATTTACACCTTTACGTTTTTCTCATGGTAATTAAAACACGTATCTTCATTATACATGGAAATAACGCGTTTTTTACCGGTATTGCTGGCCGCGGCATTGTTGCTGCAAGCCTGCACCAGCTCGAACTGGGTGCTGCAAGAGGAGACCGTATCGGATACGGCCGAGGGTGAGCTGATCCGCAGCAGCCAGTTTATCGATATCCGCGAGCTTCCCACCCCGGAAAGACCGGTCATCACCCTGGATTTGTATAACAGAGAGGTTCATGAATATCCCGAACGGCAGATCTCCAAAAGGTATGTGCAGCAGTATAGGCCCCGGTATTCCTGGATGCTGCTGGGACTGAGCGGGGCGGCCCTGGCATTTTATCTGGCCAATAGTCCGGCTTTCGACGAAGACGCCCGAACCCGGGCCGAAAAAAGGACCCTCAATACCGCCGGAGCCGTGATCGCCCTGGCATCCGTTCTGAATATGAAGGGAGTGGGCGAGCCTTTCGATACCGGGGAAAGCCGGATGCTGAAAAATGTGGGGACAACCACTATCACCGATACGCT
>JBBDRB010000080.1:19898-99567 GCA_040905685.1 Balneolales bacterium
CGCTTCGGACACCGGGCAGGTCCGCATCGCGGCCTGGCACAATAATACGTTGCTGCGATCGGGCTTAACGGCCACGTTTAACAACGGCACGCTAAGCTTTAACCTGATTGATAAGCTCGAGCTCAGCGGTTTTGAGATCGAGGATGCCGGCTCCATCCACCTGGATCTGGAACACGAGGACCTGCTCTACACCTTTACCATTCCCGTGGACTCGTTCATGGAGCGGTTCGTGAGCGTACAGGAGGATAATGTGCCCCTGCGCAGCGGTGCCAATGATCTGGCCACCAACATCGTCACCAATATCGGCATAGACAGCCAGTTTCCCCTGGTCAGTGAGGTTGGCGACAGCTGGTTCCGGGTCCTGTTCGGGATATCCCCGGTCTACCTGAGCATGAACGATGCCAGCATCGTATGGCGTCCGGGCAATATTGATGTGGATGATCTGGTCATGACCCCCGAAGTTTCTGCGTTCGGGGATCTGCAGGTTGAACGCAATATCCCCGCATCGCCGCGTCAAAATCCGGACGGACTCGCCGTGCTGATCGGCAACGGAGGATATGGCGAGGCTTTGCCGGGGTTCGGCGACAGCGGGCGGAGCCTGGAGCTGATGAAAAGTTACCTGACCGGTCCGATGGGCTACTATCCCGAGAATGTGCTGGTGATCGAGGATGCCACGGAAGCGGATTTCCTGGAGCTGTTCAGCCAGACAGATTCGACCACCCTGATGAACCGGCAGATCATCCCCGATACGACGGAGGTGGTGGTGTATTACCTGGGCCTGGCGGTGAACGATCGCCGCGATGAGACCGAAGCGTATTTGCTGCCGGTGGATTATTCACTGACCAACCCCTCTCAGCGGCTGATCAGCGCCTCCTATTTTTTCAGGGCCCTGGGCAGGCTTCAGACCCGGTCCACGGTCGTGATGATGGAGTCGGATTTTATGAGGCTGAACGTGGAGAACCAGCAGCAGTTTGCCCTGAATCCACGGGGCGGGACCCTGCTGCGGGAGCTGGCCGCCCACGTGACCAGGGATAATGACCGCGCATCGGTTTTTTTTGCAGCCAACCGGACCCAGCAGGCCGGCATCTTTGCCAGCCTCGACGGACGAACGGATAACAGGCACGGCATCTTTACCTATTATTTCTGCCGGGCCCTGAAGGATGGCCGCGTCTCGACCGGCGAGATCTATAATTCCCTGCAGCGCAATATGACGTTCACCTCCCGCCGCCTCTTCGACCGCGCCCAGGATCCCCAGATGTTCGGCTCTCCCACCCTCCGCCTGACCCCTGAAGAAGAGTAGATTTGGATACCGGCTTTTTATAATGAAATAATTTAATACCTTGATATATTGTTTCACTTTAAGACCGCCGTATGGATATCCTCACGCAGATACGTTACAGAGCAGGGCTTGATGAACTACAGACCATCGTGTTTCCGGAGTCGCAGGACCTGAGGATCCTCAAAGCGGCCGCCTTTCTTACCGAAAGCAAAATGTGCAGGGTGCTGCTGATCGGCGAAGAAGGAGAAATCGGGAAGATGGCCGCCAAAGAGTCGTTGAACCTGCCCGGCGGGATCCTCTACCGGAGCATTGGGGATGATCCCAAAAAGCAGGATTACGCCGAGCGGTATTACAACCGGCGCAGGCACCGGGGCATGACCGCCGAGGTGGCCGGCCTGACCCTGGAAGATCCGCTGATCTATGCGGCTTCTCTGGTGGCCGGGGGAGAGGCCGACGGCTGCGTGGCCGGGGCCTGCCATACCTCGGCCGATGTGCTCCGGGCGGCCATGCAGGTGATCGGACTCAAGCAGGGATCCGAGATCGTTTCGAGCACTTTTATGATGTACATGACCAGTGAAAAGCCGTTTACCTATGCTGACTGCGCGGTGGTGCCCTATCCCACGCCCCCTCAGCTGGCCACCATTGCCATGGATTCGGCCCGGACGCATTTCGCCCTGACGGATGACCCTCCCAAAGTGGCCATGCTGTCGTTTTCCACCAAGGGCAGCGCCCTGCATGAGAGGAGCCGCCTGGTGCTGGAAGCCCTGGAGATCGTTAAAAAAGCCGATCCGGACCTGGAGATCGACGGTGAGCTTCAGTTCGATGCGGCTTATATGCCGGAGGTGGCCGCCCGCAAAGCCCCTGAATCCGCCGTCGCCGGCAAAGCCAATGTTTTTATTTTCCCCAACCTGGACGCCGGCAATATCGCCTATAAGATCACCGAACGGCTGGCCGGAGCCACGGCCACGGGCCCCATTGTCCAGGGTCTGGCCAGGCCCATGAATGATCTCTCGCGTGGCTGTTCCTGGGAGGATGTGGTCAACATGGCCTGCGTTACCGCGCTGATGTCCCGGTAAGCTGCAGTACGGTTTCCAGCACGCTCTGTCGCAGGACGGACATATTGGGGTAATCGCCATCGGGGTGTCCGTGCTGGCGATTGGTCAGCAGGATGACCACGGTCTGGCGGGCCGGTAGCAGGACGGCCGAGGTGCCGGTAAAGCCGGAATGGGCGATGGCCTTCTCATCCCCCGTGCCCTCCGCTTTGAGCCATCCGAGGGCGTTTCCGTAGGCGTCCTTTTCCAGGAAGGTGCGCAGGGTGGACGAGCCGATCAGCGGCCGGCCTTCCGGGGCATCTTCACCGAGAAGGAGGCGGCTGAGCTTGAGCAGGTCCCCTGCCGTGGAAAACAATCCCGCATGGCCGGCCACTCCCCGGTGTGCATACCAGGCGTTGCCGTCGCTGACCTCGCCTTTCAGCACATATTCCCTCCAGGTATTCATCTGGGCGGAGGACCCGTCGACAAAGTAGCCGAAATCATCGTCGTCGATCATCCGGATCTCGAAGGGATTGCCGTGGGAGGTCGAAACCAGGGGGGTGATGCCGGCACTCAGGGGGTTGAACCCGGTATGGTTCAGCCCGAGGCGGCCATACAACTCATCGGCCAGGAACCGGTCCAGGGGCTGACCGCTGACTTCCTCCACCACATAGCCGAGGGTCATAAAGCCCAGGTCGCTGTAGGCGCGCTCTTCCCCCGGCGTGCTTTGCAGGGGGGAAGCGGCAATCCAGGCGCGGGCCGAAGCCGGGTCGTTATTGCGGTCAAAGAGAAAGACCGGCTGCCAGGGCAGCAGCCCGGAGGTATGGTTCAACAGGTGACGGATCAAAATGCCGTTTTTGTCATCCGGGTAATCGGGCAGGTAATCGGTGACCGGGTCATCGGGACGGATGAGTCCGCTGTCGGCCAGCAGCATCAGGGCAAAGGTGGTTGCATACACTTTGGTGAGGGAGGCCAGGTCGAATACATGGCCGGTCTGCATCGGCACGGGGGAGGCGAGCCCGGCGCCGTCGTAGCTGTAGCGCTCCGCATGCCCGTAAGCCCGGTAATGGAGGGTATCCCCGCCCCGGGCCACCAGCAGTACCGCCCCGGCAATGCCCTGCCCGGCCAGAGCGTCCACCATGATCCGGTCCAGTTCGGGGGAGTGGTTTTCTTCCACCGGGCCACAGGCGGTCAGGCAGAACAGAAAAACGATGAAAACCGATGCCGTTGAGCCCGGTATTTTCTTTTTGCTGCTAAAACTGCGTCCCATGACAGTAAACGGTTATGTTCAAAATATTTTGTTCGCAGGAGATGAGCGTCGTGCCCTTCTACCGCGCCAGCGGATCGGGGCGGAGCTGGAATTGGTAGACTTTGCTGGTGGTGCCTTTTCCGCCTTCCATGTGGAAAGGAGCCCGGGTGCTGATGGTCGCCCAGAGTCCGCGACCCCGCCAGCCGGCCTCGGGGTCGTCGATACGCCCGTCCATCCATTTGGTGTAGAATCCCAAAGGATACGGCACACGCAGCACCACCCATTCCCCGTCCTGGAGGGCCAGCAGCCCTTCGGACCCGTTGCCCGTATTGATGGGGGTGTTCTCGCCCAGGCCAAAGGTATCGAACTGATCCACCCAGGTATAATAGCTGGATTCGGCGCTGCCGGAGTCGCTCACGCCCTGGAGCTGGGGCAGAGGCTCGGTATAGAAATCCCATCCCTCCGGACAATGCTGGCCCGTGGCCTCGGGACCATTAAGGGGCCCGGTGCATTTTCTCCTGTCGAAGCTGGCCATATGTCCGCTGGCCAGGGCCACCCAGGCGACTCCGTCACGGTCTACGTCCATGCCGCGGGGGGAGAATCCTTCCACCGGCTCGCCGTTGTCATCCAATGGAAGTTCATAGACCTCCGTCAGGGCCGTTTCAGAGGGATCGGATCCCGGATCAAGGCGGACCACGGCGCCGGGATAGCCCAGGGAGGAACCCCAGATCATGCCCTGGGGATCGGGGGAGACGGCATACAGCCCGGAGGTGACCCGCCGGTCTTTGGTCTCATCCATGGGCTCGTTGGGCTCGGTGTACTCGTCGCGCCGGCCGTTGCCGTTGGTATCGAGGATGAGGGGCGTCCAGCCCTGGGAGGCTTCTTCATCCCCGGTCTCCAGAAACTGGTTCGTATCCAGCCATCCGACTACTTGCCCGCCGCCACTCGTCCACAGGGTGTTGTTTTCATCCTCGGCGAACATCAGGTGATGGGTGCTGAAGCAGGTGCTGATGGGGGTGTACTCCCCGGTTGAAGGGTCGTAGACGCCCAGATGCCGGCCGGCCCTGTTGACGGGAAAAATTTTTGCCGATGGGTGGTCCGACCCTTCCCTGCAGAAAGGCGGGTTATCGGGGGGACGCACCGCGGCGGTGATCCAGACCCGGCCCTCTCCGTCAAGCATGGGATTGTGCACGTTGGCTTTGCTGTCCCATATGGGCTCATCGCCCCAGTAGGGAGAAGGCGCCGGCATGGAAGGACCCGAGGCCGGCCGGGTTTCCGGATCGCGTACCGTTACCGGGACCCGGCTTGTTTCGTGGCTGGCCGGGTCGAGGACCGGCAGATAATCGGCGCTGGCTTCCAGGGCGCCGTAGAGAGGCCCATTGGGATATAAGGTGGGATTGCGCCTGTCGGTGGAGACCAGGTCATGGAGGTAGACCTTCGGGTCGGCCCAGTCCCACTGGGTAATGACCACGTTTCGCTCGATGCCCTGCGGACGAGGCGGTTCCGGAGGGACCTCCCCGGCGGCGATGCGGTCGGTCCAGTCGGCGAACATGTTCAGGGTGCCTTCCCGGCCCAGCCGTTCGATGCCCGAGATCATATTGCCTCCGGCCTGACCGGACTGGATGCGGCGGAACCAGCGCTCTTCCGAGCTGTGGAAGTCGCCGGAGAATTCAGGGATTTTCCGGGTGCCGATGCTGCCGAGCTGATGGCAGGCCATACAGTTGCCTGACTTTACATTTCTCAAAAAATCGGCCCGGGTCCCGATGTTCGGCGAAAACCCGTTTCCCCCGGATCCGGTTCCCGGAAATTCATCTTTGTCCGGGATATCAATGAGGGAAAACCAGTATCCGGCGGGATAGTATTCGGCGGCCGCCTGCACGCTGGGAGCGGCCACGGCCGTCAGGTCCAGGGTAGCGCCCGGCGTGCTTTGGGTTTTCGGGGAATCCACCAGGCCATAGCCGCGGACCCAAACGTCGTAGGTTGCACCGGGGAGTTCGGGGATGAGGTATCTTCCCTCGTCATCGGTCACGACGATCTTTGCGTACCGGGTAGGCAGATCGTGTGTCTCCGCGATCACCCAGACCCCCGCCTCGGGTCCGTCCGGTCCGGTGACGACCCCTTCAAGGTAATTATCCTGGTTTGCCGTCCCCTCATCGGGGGTGCAGCTATTTCCCACGGTAACAAGAATGGCTGAAAGGGTGAAGAGAAGCACGTTTCCAGGGATGTTCTTTTTCCAAATCATGATAACCGGGATTATGTGAAAGGCTATAGAGCAGGCAATATAGATACTTACCCGCTAAAACGCATGTAACTACCGGTCGAAGAAGTGGGTTTTGCCTTCGACGGCGTAGAGGCTGGAGGCCATACGGACGCTTTCCAGGCCGAAGCGGTTGTTGATGATGTCGATGCCGTCGTAGAGCTTGCGGCCATGCTCGTCTTCGCGGAAGAAGAGTTCCTGCTGGAGGGAGTAGCTCATTTTGACGGTATTGATGCCGACTCCGCGGATGGCCATGCCCTCGCCCAGGAACTTGATGACCACGGGCATGGCCGCCTCGTAGCAGCAGGGCAAAATGTAGCTGTCCAGGTTGGTGTGGCCGGGGGTGGTGAAAAGGATGTTGACGCCTTTCCAGCCCGCGTCCTGGAAGCGGATGTACATGCCGAAGACCCGTGAGCGGCACCTGTAGCCCCGCATCCGGTAGCATAGCTGGCTGACGGCCCTGGTGAGCTCGCCCTTCACCCGCTGGGGATCTTTGGTCCAGTCCGAGAACGTGTGCATATAGGTGAGCTCATCGGGGGTATGGACCGGTTCGATGACCCTGGCCTTGTCTTTGCCGGTGGCCGTTTCGAAGAGCATCCTGCCGAAGTAAGGACCGAACAGCTTTTCGAAGGGGAGGGAGCCGCGTTTGAGCGCATCGGCAATGGTTTCAATGCCGGACTGCTGTAATTTGGCAAACCTCCGGTTCCCGATGCCCCACACTTCTTTCAGCGACAGGGGATAGATGATTTCCCCGGCCTGCTCTTCGTTCATGACCAGGATGAGTCCGTCGGGCTTTTTGATGTCGGAGGCCAGTTTCGCATAGGTTTTGCTGTAGGAGACTCCGACCGAGCAGATCAGCCCGGCTTTGGCATAGATCTCGTTTTTAAGCTTGCTGCACAGCTCGGTGATCTCCCGTTCGCTTCGCCTGATCATGAAGGAAATGTCCAGGAAAAATTCATCCATGGAATAGCCTTCCACGTCGGGGGAGTAGCGGTCCAGGATGGCCCGGATCTGGCGGCTGATGGCCTGGTATTTGGAGTAATGGACCTGCAGGAAGATGATATAGGGACAGATCTTCACGGCCTCATAAGCGCTCATGGCCGTTTTGATGCCGAGCTGCCGGGCCTCATAGCTGGAGGTGGCCACAATGCCGCGGGGCGTGCCGTTCTTCTTGCGCCAACCTCCCACGATGACCGGAAGGCCGAACAGCCTGTAGGAAACCTGTTCGACCTGGGCATAGAAACAGTTCATGTCCAGGTGCAGGTAGAGCCGTTTTTTCCGGCTGGTATGCTGCTGGCCGGCGGACACGGTGCTGTACAGGGTGATGCGGTGAACATTGGTGTCCACGTCGTAATGCCCCGGATTATTTTTTTGAAAACTTCCATGCATTTTCAAATGTATTACATATATTGCACATATACCAAACCCTTAATCAAACTTCGTCATGCAACAGAATAAATTTCAGGAAATTAATGTTACGGCTTTATTCTCAAGCTTTAAGGCCCAGGGGGTTACCCGAAGAATAACCCCACAGACGTTCCGGCTTAAATCCGGTGAGAAGTTTGAAGTATCCGAGATCCGGCGCAGCTATGTGGAGCATGTGGGGGAGGCCCGCCATGTGCATTTTGTGGTGCACACCAAACAGGACCGCTACTTCGACATTGTTTACGACAGCAAGAAAATGGGCTGGGTCCTGGTCCTGGAACTGGAGGACGGGTTTATGACGGAATAATTAGAAGTGGGTATGGGCGTTACCCTGAAGAGCAGGTTCTGTTTTAAGGCTCTCCTGAGCGGCCGGGAAAGTCAGGGTGAAGGTGGTGCCCTGTTCCCTTGTGATGGTCACATCTGCACCAATTTGTTTCGCCAGTCCGTGGATGAGCGACAGGCCCAGCGATCCGCCCCCGGGTTCCTGCGGGAGGCCCACACCGTTATCGCTGAAAACCAATGTAAAGGAATCGGCCGCCGAGCTTAACTGAACGGCTATGCACCCCTGGTCGCGGCCCTCGAAGGCATGCTTGTAGGCGTTGGTGATCAGTTCGTTGATAATCAGCGCGCAGGGAACGGCCGTATTGATATCCAGGTAAACGGAATCCGTATTTATATCGGTTTTTATGGATCTGTCCGGACGGTGGTAATTGGCCGTTATATGCTGGAGGAGTTTGGTTATATAGATGCCGAAATCAATCCTGGAAAAATCTTTTTGCTCATAAAGCAGCTCATGGATCATCCCCATGGACCGGACCCTTCCCTGGCTTTCGATCAGAATTTGTTTTAACTGATGGTTCCCGATTTTGTGGGCCTGCATGTTAAGCAGGCTGGATATGATGGCCAGATTGTTTTTGACGCGGTGATGGATTTCGTTCAGCAGGACTTCTTTTTCCTGCAGGGATGATTTAACCCGGGCTTCAATTTCCAGACGGTCGGTGATATCCAGTATAATGGCCACAAAAACTTCGCTTCCATTCTGCTGTATCAGCTGCAGGTGAACTTCTACATCATACAGGCTCCCGTCGGCCCGCCGGTGTACGGTATTGAATACGATCTTATCTTTGCGTTTCTCTTTCAGGGGGCTGACCAGCTGCAGGAAACTTTTTTTATCAAAATCCGGCTTGATATCCAAAGGGGTCATCTTTTTAAGTTCCTCCAGGGTAAAGCCCAGGTTTTCCCGGGCTCCGGCATTGACATCAATGAACTTCAGCGTTTTTTCGTCAAAAATATAGATTTCATTCCTGGATTTTTCCAGGACCTCCGACATACGCATTCGCTCGGCCCGCTCTTTTTCCCGTTCGGTGAGATCCAGTCCGGTACCAATCAGATACTTCTGACCATCGAGTTCCAGGGACATGCCACTGAACAGGAAGGGGATCGTTTGCCCGTCTTTGAGCCGAAGATGAGCTTCAACCCTTGCCTTTGTGCCGCTGAATATCTTATGTATGGTCTTTTGGATCGATTCCGCTTCATAGCCGTTGACAAACATCAATGGATCCATCTGTCCAATTTCCTTTGCCGTATATCCGGTCAGGTCCTCCAGGTTTTGATTCCACCGGAAAAATCTGCCCTTCTCATCAAACAGATAGAACACGCCGGGCAGGCTGTTGATAACCGATTCGGCAAAGCTCTTTTCCCTGGATAATTGCTGCTGTATCTTTTCCCGCAATTCCATCTCGCGATGCAGTTCATCGAGGGCAATTTCCTTGTGCTGTTCGGCCAGCACCTGTCCGGTAACATCGGTTGGGGAATGGATGATAAAATCAACCTCTCCCTGCTCACTCAAAACCGGATAGTTATAGGGGATCCAGTATTTTTCCTCAAATTGCTCCGTACCCCGCTTAGGAATATCGTATCGCTGCATAGGCAGTTTATGGGCCTTTTTTGTGGCCAGGACCTGGTCCAGTGACGTTTTCAGGGTACGTACGCTTTTTTCCCCGTCAGGATGTCCGGGATTGCCGGGGAAGACCTCGAACAGGGGCTTGCCCATGATCTGCTTTTCCGTGGCATGGGTCGCCTGAAGATACGCTTCATTAACCTCGGCAATGGTATACTCCGTGGCATCCGGAAATAAGATCAGCTGTGGGGTGGGTGAGGCCTTGAATATAGAGCGGATATTTTTGAAGTTTACCATAATCGGCCGCCGTATGGCGGATGTTATTATTTAAATATAAGTAATATATTAAGATTAATTAAAACAATGAGATATAAACGAATTAAATATTGGACAGGTATTTAGTTAATTTTCTTTAATTTGGCTAACTCATTTAATCCCTGTTCCGTTATGACCGTACGTTCCATTACCCTGTTTGTCACTGTTTTGCTCCTCTGCACATCGTGCCGGGAGGCCGCCCGGCCGTATTCGACCTGGGAGGTTTATAAAGGGGATGCATCCAGCAGCAGCTACTCCACACTGGATCAGATCAACCGCGATAATGTAGATCAGCTGGAAGTGGCCTGGGTATACCATTCGGGCGATCATGACGATATTGACTGGATCTATTCGGCAGGCCAGAGCAATCCAATCATTATTGACCGGACCATGTATTTTTCTACCCCCTCGCTCAAGGTGACGGCCGTCGATGCCGCAAGCGGAGAGCACCGCTGGACGTTTGACCCCTTCGGCGGGGACCGTTCAACGGGGGTGAACCGGGGGGTCATGTACTGGGAAGAGGGCCGGGACCGGCGGATATTTGTTACCGCGTCCTCCTATTTATATGCCATAAATGCTGTTACGGGAGCTCTGATCACCGGTTTTGGGAATAACGGGGCCGTTGACCTGAGGGAAGGGTTGAGCCGGGATCCGGGGCTGTTGTCTGTTCAGGCGACCTCGCCGGGCATTATCCACGACGACAAGCTCATCATGGGCTCATCGGTTGGGGAAGGCGGAGGGTCCACACCGGGCCATATCCGCGCGTATAATACCCGGACCGGAGACCTGGAATGGATATTTCATACCATCCCGCATCCGGATGAATTCGGATACGACACCTGGGGGGAGGAGGCCTGGCAGCTGGCCGGCGGGACCAATAACTGGGGAGGGATGAGCCTGGACGGCGAACGGGAAATGGTATTTGTCCCAACGGGGTCTCCCGCCCCGGATTTTCATGCGCCGGGAACCCGGGGGGAGGGCGATCATCTATTTGGAAACAGCGTTCTGGCGCTGGATGCCAATACCGGGCAACGCATATGGCATTATCAGGTGGTCCGTCATGACCTGTGGGATTATGATCTGCCGGCGCCGCCCAATCTGGTGACCATCGACAGGGACGGAAAGAGAATGGATGCGGTGGCTCAGGTTACCAAACAGGGATTTGTTTTTGTGCTGGATCGCGATACCGGAGAGCCCCTGTTCCCGGTCAGGGAACGGGCTGTGCCCGCCTCGGCCATCGGTGGGGAATATGCCGCCCCCACCCAGCCTTTCCCCCTTAAACCGGACCCTTTTGTCCGTCAGGACCTGAGCGAAGAGGACCTGACCGATATTTCACCGGAGGCCAATGCCTTTGCCAGGGAGCGTTTCAGGGAGTTGAACTATGAGGGGATGTTTACGCCCGTGGGACTTCAGCATACCCTGTTCTATCCCGGCGGACGAGGAGGAGCCAACTGGGGCGGGGCATCCTATGATCCGGAAACCGGCATGCTGTACGTCAATGCCAACGAGATCGGCAATATTTTCTCCCTCCGCCAGGTGAGGGTCCCGGCGGTGGATACCGAAAATGCCCTCGTCAGGGGGGAGGCCCTGTTCCAGTCGAACTGCGCGGCCTGCCATGGCACTCCGGGCGGACAAAAACCCTCGCAGTTTCCTTCACTGGACCAGGCCGGGGACCGGTTTTCCGGAGGACAGATCGTGGAGATCATGGACCGGGGACAGGGCATTATGCCGTCTTTTCCCCACCTTGGGGACGAGGAACGGAAAGCAGTGGTGGAATACCTGTTCAACGTGGATGAAGCAGGCCGCATCGATGTTCCCGGACCACCGGCTGGTGAGCAGGACGACACGATCCGGTATGCCGTGGATACGGCCTACCAGCTTTTTCTGGATGAGGAAGGATATCCGGCGACCAAACCGCCCTGGGGCTCATTGAACGCCATCGACCTGAATACCGGTGATCTGGCCTGGAAAGTGCCCTTGGGGGAATATGAAGAACTCACCGCCAGGGGGGTGCCGGTAACGGGAACCCAGAACCTCGGGGGCTCGATGGTCACGGCCGGTGGATTGGTATTCATAGCCGCCGCCGAAGATGAGATCTTCCGCGCTTTTGACAAGGCGACCGGCGAAATTTTGTGGGAATATAAACTACCGGCCGGCGGACACGCCTCGCCTTCATCTTACGAAATCGACGGCCGGCAGTTCATCGTCATCGCCGCGGCGGGCGGCAGCCGGGTAGGCACCACCAGGGGCGATGCCTATATGGTCTTTGCCCTGCCCTGACGTTTACCGTCTCATAGCCCGGTGGTGGCTCCTCCGCAGCTGGAACCGGCCCCGGCCGTGCAGCCGAAGCAGTGCTGGTTGACCTGTATTTCCCGCCCGTTGAGTTTCTTCTCGCTCCAGTCCCGGATGTGGCCGGGAGCGCCCTGACTGGTTTTGATATCCAGCATCTGATTGAAATCACAATCATACAACTTCCCGTCCCAGCCTATGGAAATGGTGTTTCTGCACATGACGCCCCGGGCGGCGGCAGGATTAAAGGCGGTGATCAGGTTCTCCATGTATTCGTCCAGGTTGCCGCTTTCCAGCAGGAAGTTCAGGAAGCGGCTGATGGGCAAATTGGTAATGGTGTACAGGCTGTTGAAGCCGATCCCATGATCTTTCATCAGCGCTTTTTTGAATTGATCCTCCAGCGATGGCTGGGCCGGGGGTAGAAAAGCCCCCACCGGATTATACACCAGATTGAGCCGCAGGCCGGTTTCTTCCCTGCCATAGCCCAGGGTATTAAGCATTTTGAGAACCTTGACGGACTTGTCATAGGTTCCCTCCCCGCGCTGGCTGTCGGTCCGCTTTTTGTTGTAATAGGGCAGTGAACAGGTGATCTCCGCCTTCCTTTCGGCCATAAAACCGGGCAGGTCCTGAAACTTCGGGGTATCGAGAATGGTCAGGTTGGACCGGACGATCACATGCTTGCCCAGCCTGAAAAGCTCATCTACAAACCACCGGAAGTGGGGGTTCATTTCCGGCGCTCCACCGGTCAAATCGACCGTTTGGATCGCACTGGTTTCCAAAGCCTGCAGGCACAAGCGCAGCGTTTCCCGGGACATGACCTCCCTGCGGTCCGGCCCGGCATCCACGTGGCAGTGTTTGCAGGTCATGTTGCACAGGTATCCCAGGTTGATCTGAAAGGTTTCAATGCCGGTAGGCTTTAAGGGGAAGAGTCCGGCCGTATGAAGTTTTTCTTCGAATTTTGCCATCGACCGGATCTTGCCGGTGTGATCATTGATCACCCTGATCTGATAGGATGGATCGGCGAGTTTACTGGTTTGGGAAAACAGTGATTTCATAAGCCTGTATTAGGTTGAGCCTGATTTAGATAATACAAGGTCAGATTTTCTTAGCTCAAAAAAAAGTTTGGCCGGAAAAAGCGCTACGCCGTGCCGGAAAGCATGAACGGAGAGGGAGTAGGTTTTTATTCTTAAGAAATCTTAATAAATGTCCGTATTTTACCGCCCTGCCGGTTCCGGTTATAGGTTAATTCCTTTCTGCCATTTTACATAACTATTGTACATGCTGCTAAAATATATAGAGAATAAACAATCCAGTATTAAGACTGAAGTGCTGGCTGGACTTACGGTGTCCCTGGCCCTGGTGCCGGAAGCCGTAGCCTTTTCCCTGATCGCGGGAGTGAGTCCGCTGGTCGGCCTGTACAGCGCCTTTATCGTCGGTCTGGTTACCGCCCTTCTGGGGGGCCGGCCGGGAATGATATCGGGAGCCACCGGGGCCGTTGCCGTGGTTATCGTAAGCCTGGTGGCCCTGCACGGCGTGGAGTATTTATTCGTTGCCGTGGTGCTGATGGGGCTGATCCAGCTTGCCGTAGGTTTTCTGAAACTGGGAAAGCTGATCAGGCTGGTTCCTCACCCGGTGGTTTTCGGTTTTGTCAACGGACTGGCTATCCTGATCTTTCTTTCCCAGCTGAATGAATTTAAGACCTTTGACGCCTCCGGGGCCGGTACGTGGATAAGCGGGCAGTCACTGTATTTGATGATCAGCCTTGTGGTTGCGACCATGGCTATTATTTTTTTCCTGCCGAGGATCACCCGGGCCGTGCCCCCGTCGCTGGCGGCCCTCACCGCCGTATCGGGCGTGGTCATCTTTTTTGGCCTGCCTACCAAAACCGTTGGCGATATCGCCTCGATTTCCGGCGGACTCCCGGCCTTTCATTTTCCCCTGGTGCCGTTTACCTTTGAAACGCTGGCTATCGTGTTCCCTTATGCCTTCATCATGGCCATGATCGGCCTGATCGAAAGTTTGCTGACCCTGACGGTCGTCGATGAGATGACCGAAACGCGGGGAAGCGGTAACCGGGAGTGCCTGGCCCAGGGTACGGCCAATGTGGTTACCGGTTTTTTTGGCGGTATGGGCGGGTGCGCCATGGTCGGGCAAAGCATCATTAATGTGAGTTCCGGGGGCAGAAGCCGGGTCTCGGGGGTGGTCGCCGCCGTTGCTTTGCTGACCTTTATCCTTTTCGGTGCTCCCCTGATCGAGCAGGTGCCCATGGCGGCCCTGGTCGGACTCATGTTTATGGTGGCCATCGGTACTTTTGAATGGGCGAGCCTGAAGATATTCGGCAAAATGCCGGCCACCGACGTGGTGGTGATGATCCTGGTGATTATCGTCACCGTGGTTTTCCATAACCTGGCCGTGGCCGTGCTGATCGGCGTGGTGATCTCGGCGCTGGCTTTTTCATGGGAGAATGCCCGGCGGATCCGCGCCCGGAAACATATCGATGAGCAGGGCCATAAGCATTACCAGATATACGGGCCCCTGTTCTTCGGTTCGGTGACGGCGTTTCAGGAAAAATTTGCGGTTCAGGACGATCCCGACCATGTGATCATTGACTTCCGGGAATCCAGGGTGGTCGACCACTCGGCCATAGACGCATTGAACAAGGTGACGGAACGGTATGCCAAGGCCGGCAAGAAGGTCAGCCTTATTAATCTGACGAACGACAGCAAACGGTTACTGGCGAACGCCGGCAGCATCATCCGGCTCAACTATGACATTCATGGCGCCGACCCGAAGGAAATCAGGCAACCGGCAGAGGTAAGCTAGGCTTCAATGCCCGGTTCTTCCCGCTGTTTCCTGATCGTGAATTCGAACCGGGTTCCTGAACCCGGCCGGGATTCAACCTTTACCTGCCCGCCTTCGGCTTCCACAAGTTTTTTCAGGGTCGCCAATCCAATGCCTGCGCCCTGATTGCCGAAACGGTCGCTGGGAGCAATGACCACCAGCATGGTAAAGATCTTCTTCAGATATTCCTCCCGGATGCCGGCGCCGTTGTCCCGGACAGAAAACACATAAGACGAACCGGTTTCGGAAAAGCCGACATCAATCTTCATGTTCTGTTTGTCATTATATTTTATGCCGTTGGCCAGTAAAATATAAAGGATCTGTTCCAGCGCTTTTTTATTGGCCGTTATATGCCGGGATGAGGGATAGGTAATGACGGCATTTTCCTTATACTCCAGCCGGTCAGCGGTTTCTTTGATCAGATCATGTAAATTGAACGTTTCTTTGTTGCAGGATGAAACGCTCGTGATGCGGTTGTGCTCGAGTATGCCGTCAACCAGTTTTTGGAGTTTATTGGATGAAGCATCGATGAGCTTCAGCAGGCGGACCGTCTGGGAATCCAGGGTTTCGGCCGCATCATCAACCACGAATTTCAAGGCTGAGGTTATTCCGCAAAGGGGGGATTTGATCAGGTGGGCTACCACATGGGCAAATTCTTCGAGTTCGGCATTCTGCTCCTTCAACTTTTTATTTTCCAAAGCCAGGCCGTCATGGTGTCTCATTATATTGGGCCGGTCTACTCCGGCTATACTATAGACGGTATTATTCAAGGGTGTTTTTACTGAGATCATGGTTGTGGGGTATCCGTGTCCTGTGCCCCGAGAGTTTCTCAAGGCGTTTGTCCTGTTCTCAACTGTTATTTAGTCCGTGTCCCTTTTACCCTGCCAAACGGCATACAGGTAAGAGTCGTTAAGATATCTTAATATACAATTAGCTCAGGTAAAATAAAAACATACGCAGGGTTGTTGGATAAGTTTTTTTTAGTCTTGCCCGGGAATTTCAACCTCTTTGCCCAATACATCCTGGACATAGAGCATACCCAGCAGCACCATAGTGATAACGGCCAGAGGAGTGGCAAGCACGATGCCGGGAACGCCGAATACCAGGCCAAAGGCCACAACGGCCAGAATGATAATCCCCGGCGGGAGGGAAATTTTCTGCCGTTGGATGAGCGGGGTGATCACATAGCCCTCCAGCTGCTGGACGATCAGGTAGACCACGCCGGCCCACAGGGCCGTTTGGGGTCCCTCGGCAAAAGCCAGCAACATACCGGGGATAATGGCCACAATGGGTCCGACGTACGGTACAAAATCAAACAGTCCGGCAATCAAACCCAGGATAAGGGCCAGGGGAACACCGGCGATCGTTAATCCAACCGCCACGGCCACACCGACGAAAGTCATGGCAATTAACTGGCCCATAAGCCATTTCCACAGGGCTTTGCCGGACGCCTCCAGGGCTTCGTCCACCCGTTCGGTGCGATCAGGGGTCACCAGCAGCAAGATGCCGTTTTTATACAGTTCCGGGTTCACGGCAAAGAAAATGCCCACAAATATCACGAGGAGCAGGGTAGCCAGTACATCCGTTAGGGTAGCGCCGGCCTGAAGCAGCATTCCACCGGTCCCCTGCATGCCCCCGTTTTGCCCTTCCTCCCCATTCTGTCCGCCACCGCTGCCCTGCCCTTCGCCCTCATCCTGTCCGCCGCTATTTTCCTGCCCTCCGCTACCGCCCTGACCGCCATTGCCATCTCCTTCCCCATTCAGCAAATACTCGCTCATAGGCCAGTTTTGCATGGACTGCCGGACCTGCTGGACCTGCTGGGGCAGTTTTTCCGTGAGCTGTTGAAATTCGTCGGCGATCTGGGAACCGAAGATCAGGACCAGCATGCCGATGACCAGGATCACCTCCAGGCCTGCGCCCGCCAGCGACCAGCCTCTGGACAATGGCAGAACAGAGCGCAGACCCCGTGCCATGCCGGAAAGGACCACGGCAACGATCACACCGCCGAGGGCGATAAGCAAGGCATCCTTTATTTGCCAAAAAAACAGGGCCGCGGCCAGAATGGCCACCACCACGAGTGTATAGCGGGCAACCGTACTGGCCGGCAAAGCATTGTTCTCCCTGTTGGATGGCATAAACCTCTCTGCAATAATTGAATCCGCCACTATATACTGCAACAACTCGTTCGGTAGCCTGATAGTTCAGGAGACCGGGTATTTATTACTGCCGTTATTAAAAATATATTATTAAAATTTCATCATAACTCAATAATAAACAATTATTTATAATTAAAATAGTTGGATAGCACTTAACGGTGCCCGTCCGGGCAGAAACAACTTTCAGTAAGACAGGGACTTTAAATGTTGCAACCACCACAAAATGCTCAAATTATCGAATCTCACACCGCAACCATGTGGTTTGAAGAAGAGGGCATCTTATGTGTAGTTTCCAAAAAAGGCCCTGTCAGAACACCTGAAATCATTAAGGAAACGCTGGAGAGTTTCAATCTGCACGCAGGCGAGCGGAAAATCTGCATGCTCATCGATGTTAGCGAAATTTCAGAAATCTCTCGTGAAGGCCGTGAATTCGTGGCGGAAGTGTTTCCGAAAATATTTAAGGCCATAGCCATGGTTTCAGGGTCGGCGTTTGGCAAAATGATTGCAAATTTATTCTTCACCATAAAAACTCAACCTTATCCAACCAAAATGTTTACGAATGAACACGAAGCCAGAGAATGGCTTCGGCAATATTTGTAATAAGGTTTAACCAATGAAAGAAACACAGCGTATAAAAGAGATTCTGGCCCGGGTCAACCCGGCTGATACCCGCGATGCGGCTTCCGGTTCCGAAAACCGCGACGACCCTGAAAAAGTCATAGCCGGTTTACAGGAACTTGATAAAGCTTTGCAATCGAAATCAGCGCGTATTCATTCCTTGATTGAATTGACGCTCGACTATACGATCATGGATTTTTCAAAAAAAGCCATGATCAGTGAGAACAAGGATGAAATAGATGCCTTGTCCGCCGGCCTGAATGCGTTGGGAGAGGAGATGAAGCATTCGCTGGATACCCAGAACCGGTTCCGGAAGGAACTGGAGGATAAAGCCAATCAGCTTGACGCCACCAATAAAGAACTGGAATCGTTTGCGTATTCCGTTAGCCATGATTTGCGGACTCCCTTGCGGGCCATCCACGGCTATTCCCAGGTCCTGGTCGAAGATTGCAACGAAAAACTGGATAGCGGATGCGAACGGGCACTGGCCGCTATCATGCATAACGCCAAAAAGATGGGCCAGCTTATAGACGATTTACTGACGTTCTCGAGATTAGGAAGAAAAGAGCTGAGCAAAACAGAATTGGACACCACAGAACTGGTAAAGGCAGCAAGTCAGTTTTTTAAACCCCAGTATCCGGAAACTGAAATTATCGTTCAACCCATGTCGCCGGCCTATGCGGATTATTCATTGTTGAACCTGGTTTATCAGAATCTGATCTCCAATGCCATAAAATACAGTTCAAAAAAAGAATCGCCTGTAATCGAGATCGGGGAGACGGTTACCGAAAGGGGAAGGGTGTTTTATGTAAAAGACAACGGGGCCGGGTTCAATATGGAATATTACGATAAACTTTTCGGGGTGTTTCAGCGCCTTCACCGGGATGATGAATTTGAAGGCACAGGGGTTGGTCTACCCATTGTTCAGCGGATTATACACCGTCACGGAGGGTCGGTGTGGGCCGAAGGCGTTGTCGGTGAAGGGGCCGTTTTTTATTTCACATTAACATCTCAGGAAGGTCAATGATATGGAAAAGGAATTAGAAGTCATCCTTATAGAAGATAACATAAGTGATGCGGAACTCACGATCCGGGCACTGAAAAAAAAGAACCTGTGCAACCAGATCGTTCATCTGAAAGACGGTGCCGAGGCCCTGGATTTCATCTTCGCCAAAGGAGAATATGAGGGCCGGGATATGACCAAGACACCCAAGGTCATCCTCCTTGACCTGAAGATGCCAAAAATTGACGGCATTGAAGTTTTGAAACGGATTAAAGCAGATGACCGTACCAGGGCCATACCCCTGGTGATTCTGACCTCATCCGGTGAAGATCCGGATATCAAGCGATGCTATGAGCTTGGCGCCAACAGCTATATTGTAAAACCCGTTGATTTTCAGTGTTTCCTGGAGGCCGTAACCGATTTGGGAATGTACTGGATGCTGGTAAACCAGCCACCCACAACCAAGATGAAATTGCATAAATGAAATGAAAAATCTGAATGTACTTCACCTCGAGGATTCACCTGACGACGCCTTTTTTGTTCAGCGCTGTTTAAGGATAACGTATGCGGATTGCACATTCAAAGTGGTTGATAATCAGGATGATTTTCTCGGGGCACTCAAAGAGTTTAATCCCGACCTTATTCTTTCCGATCATTCCATGCCCCGGTTCGATTCCACTTCTGCTCTTGAACTGTGCAGGAATGAAAATATGGACATCCCGTTCATTCTCGTAACGGGGGCCGTATCCGAGGAATTCGCGGTTCAATGTCTGCAGCGCGGGGCCGATGATTATATTTTAAAATCCAGCCTGGACCGTTTACCCAACGCCGTAAAACGTGCCCTGGATAAAAAGAAAACCGAGAGACAGAGGGATGAGCTTGTCCGGAAGCTGGAAGCTTCCCTGAAGGAGAAGGATGATCTGCTGGCTGAAAAGGATGCTTTAATTCAGGAAGTCCATCACCGGGTGAAAAACAACCTCTCCATTATTACCAGTCTGCTGAACATTCAAGCCGGTTTTGTTAGTGATCGAAAAGTAAAAGCCCTGCTCATTGAAAGCGTAAGCAGGATTCGTTCCATGGGGATGGTCCATGAAATGATCTATGATCAGACGAACTTCAGCAATGTGGTCATGGAAACGTACATCATTAAACTTTTTCAGTTTATATCCATCAATTTTGCTGATCCTGATGTATCGGTCAGGTATGATATTGACGCCCGGGATGTTTTTCTCAACATCAACGTTGCCATGCCCTGCGCGCTGATCCTGAACGAGCTGATCACCAATGCATACAAGCATGCATTTCGGGGGCGTCGGGATGGGGAGATCAAGGTCAGCCTTAGCAAAAAAGACAATAATAGGTATGACCTTAAGGTCAGTGACAATGGCGTCGGACTTCCCGAAGAGGCCGATGACTCAACGCTGGGGCTGTCGCTGGTCCACGGCCTTGTCAACCAGATCCAGGGAACCGTTTCCATAGAAAGGAATGGCGCCGGCACCACCTATGTGATTACTTTTGCCGGTGCCGGCTGATTACCTTTTTACTGAGGGTCCACATTCGTTCGATGTTTTCCGGATCGGAGGCGTAGGCCGGAACGTGCCGGGTATTCCAGAGCTCCCTGATAAGGGTGAAAAAGGATAGGGGCTTGTGCTTTTCACCCCGGAGCAGGATGTTGCTCCGGCTATCAAAGAGCACCCCCGTTACCTCTTTCAGGTCACCGGAAGTGCAGAGGTGAAAGTAGATACCGGCCATCTGCTGGGGGGTTAGGGAATAGGGATTGAGGTTTTGGACCAGGGGACCTATGAGCCTGTAATAGGAGCTGAGCTTGTTCAGCGTTTGCCTGGAAACCTTTACGGCCGGTATCATGATGGAGTTCACTTTTATGCCATAGGGCCGATAGGCTTCGGCCATTTTATAGGTGAGCAGCAGCAAACCCATTTTAGAATCACCATACATTTTATAGACTGTGTAAGGTCTGCTGTCGTGGAATTCCCCCTGAAGGTTATCGAATTCAATGGCCCGTTTCGGATCGAAGAAATGCTTGATGTTAGAGGAATTCGCGGTCAGTATCCTTGGATCCTCAGACCGGCCAAGGGCTTCCAGCAGCAGTTCCGTCATAAGGTGGGGCCCGAACGTATTGGTAGCGAACGTAAGCTCCAGGCCATCGGCGCTGAACTGATAGGTTTTGATGCCGTGGTTGAAATATCCTGCGTTATGGATCAGGATATCCAGGGTATCGTGGCGGCTATGGAAATCACGGCAAAAATCCTCAATGGATGGGATGGATGACACATCAACCGGCCTTAGCTCAACGGATCCGTTATGGGCGCTTTTGATCACTTCCTGCCGGACCGGTTCACTTTTTGCCACGTCACGGCAGGCCATAATTACATGGCATCCCTCCGAGGCAAATCGTATGGCCGCCGCCTTGCCTATCCCTGAATTGGCTCCTGTGATGACTACCGTTTGGCTGTTCATGATATTTATTGATAAATTTAAGTTCAGTTTAAAGTGCGTCAACCGGTTAGGAAAGGTAAGCAAACCCTATGGCTTAAACTGCGAATGATATACAGCGCGCCTGCTAAAGAAATTATGCCGGGAGAAACCCTGTTAGGCTTAAAACATGAAGCACAATCTGCTCAATACCATCACCGGTACGTATACCGATCAGTACCAGCTTACCATGGCTCAGGTCTATTTCCTGAAAGGGAAAAAAGATCATACGGCCGTATTCGATTATTTCTTCCGGAAGCTCCCGTTTGAAGGGGGCTATGCCGTGTTTGCCGGACTCGATGATCTGCTTGACCTGCTGGAGAACCTGCATTTCGATGAACAGGATATCGACTTTATCCGGGAGCAGGGTTTTCATCCGGAGTTTATCCGCTACCTGCAGGATTTCCGGTTTAGCGGCACAATATACAGCAACCGTGAAGGAAACCCGGTTTTTCCCATCCTGCCGGTCCTGAGCGTGGAGGCCGGCATCATAGAAGCACAGCTGATCGAAACACTGCTGCTGAATATCCTGAACTACCAAACCCTTATTGCCACCAAAGCCAGCCGGATGCGGTATGTGGCCGGAGATCGCAAGCTTATGGACTTCGGGTTGCGAAGGGCTCAGGGCGCCGGGGGGTTTCATGCCGCCCGCGCGGCCGTTATCGGCGGATTCGATTCCACCAGCAATGTTCGTGCCGGCCGGGATTACCAGATCCCGGTGTCGGGGACCATGGCGCATTCCTTTGTGCAAAGTTATGACAATGAACGGACGGCCTTCCGTGATTTTGCCGCCGGACGGCCGGACGATTGCGTTCTTCTGGTCGACACCTACGATACCCTGAGCAGTGGCGTGCCCAACGCCATCGCCGTGGGAAAGGAGATGGAAGCGAATGGATACCGGCTGAAAGGCATCCGGCTGGATAGCGGGGATCTGGCCTGGCTGGCCAGGCAATCAAGGAAGGCACTTGACGAGGCCGGCCTCGGGTATGTTAAGATTGCAGGTTCCAACCAGATTGACGAATATGTGATCCGAAGCCTGACGGCTCAGCAGGCGCCCATAGATTTATTCGGGATAGGCACCAGCCTGGTTACCGGTCGTCCGGATGCGGCCCTGGACGGGGTTTACAAACTGGCCTTTGCCCATAACAAGCCACGGATCAAATTGTCCGAATCGATAGCAAAAATCACCCTGCCGCACAGAAAACAGGTGTTCAGGGTGATGGATGAGGAGGGGCTTTTTTACGGAGCCGATGCAGCCGCTCTGGCGGAAGAAAAAAGCGTGGAAACCATGCATCATACGGTGGACCCACTCAAATCCCTTGCCATAAAGGCATACGGTCAGCAGCCCCAGCTCCACAAAGTCATGGAGCATGGCGCCCGGCTCACCGATCCGTTACCGCTGAATGAGATCAGGCAGTTCAGCGGGCAGCGCCTGCAGCTTCTTCCCCCCGAATACCAACGTTTCGAAAATCCCCATATCTACAAGGTGGGCATCAGCGCCCGGCTTAAAAAGGAACGCGATCACCTGGTCGAATGGGCAGTACAGCAGCTTCGGGGCTGATAAAGCTATTCGATCGTTATGACCGAGATGCGGGCCGGGGCGTTGTAGCGCACCGGGGCGAGGGTGAAGCCGAGTCCGCTGCTGATATTGAACAGGGTATTGTCAAACCACCACAGACCCTGGACGTAGGGGGTGTCCCGGCGGGCCCCGGATACCTGATAGAAGAAAACAGGGACCTTGATCTGTCCCCCGTGGGTATGGCCGGCCAGAAGCTGGTGATAGCCCGCTTCCAGGGCTTCGCGCATGATCTTGTCCGTGGCCTGATGGGCCACCATAATGCTCAGCCCCTCTCCGCGGTGTTCATCCGTCAGCTGCTGCAACCGTCCGGGATCGATCTTTTGGTTATAGATCTCCGTCACTCCCGTCAGTTTGACCACATTTTGTTGATGTTCGATCCAGTGATTTTCATTCCGGAGCACGACAATGCCTCTTTGCTCAAGCTCATCCACGACCTGTTCTTCACCGGCCCAGTAATCGTGATCGCCGATAACGGCGTAGATCCCATGCTCCGATTCAATGCCGGCCAGGGCCCGGGCCCCCGCCATAACATACCCGGTACCTTCGGTAACCAAATCGCCGGCAAAGATGACCAGGTCCGGCCCGGCCTGGTTGATCATATCCACATAGCGGTTCATTTTTCTCACCGTGGTATAGCGGTCGGCCTGCAGGTCGGAAATGTGAACAATGGTGAACCCGTCGAGGCCGGGCTCGTCCAGGGGATAGGCGATTTCGTCCAGGCCGATATGATGGGTATCCCAGGCGGTTTTACCCGTGACGTACAGCGCCGTTGCGGCAGCCAAAAACAGCATCAGCCTGGCCTGAATGGTGTTGAAGCGGACAAGGTCCGTCTTAAAGCTCCATTTGCCGATCAGGGCCAGGATATCGATGGTTATAAACCAGCTCAGCAGCACCCCTGAGAAGATCAATCCAACCCAGAACGGATAGACCAGAAGAGCCGGTACCGTTTCCCAGGAAAATCCGTACCCCATCGCATTCTGGACATAAGCGGTGGCCGGATACAGTAAAAAAAGCGTCACGGCTGCCAGAAATACGCCGGTAAACAGCCGGGTTCCCCCGGGATGAGTCCGCCGGACCGCCCAATGCAGCCTGAGGCCTAAATATAGAAGGATCACCGACATGATGAGGGTCAGCAGCAGGGTCATGCGGAGGGTCCATGGCATAGCGTAAGCAGGGTTATGGTTCTTTTTAAGATAATATCGGAATGTTTGAGGTTGAATCAACGTTCATTTCATCCAGATTTGTTCCTTTTAATTATAAAAAACCGATAGCTATGAATGAAGAAATCCAACAGATCATCAATGACCAGATTCAGGCCGAACTGCAATCCGCCTATGATTACCTGGCTATGTCCGCTTTTTTTGAAGAACAGAGCCTGGAGGGTTTTGCCCATTGGATGAAGAAACAATGGGAAGAAGAGACCGAACATGCCATGAAATTTTACCGGCACCTGCTGGCCCGGAACGGGCATGTGGAACTGAAAAGCCTCAAGCAGCCGTCGGTTTCCTTCAACTCCCCGCTTGATGTGTTCCGCAAGGCCCTGGCCCAGGAGCAGAAAATAACGATTTTCATCCATGATATGTATGAGCGGGCTGTCGGGGATAAAGACTATGCCCTGCAGCAGCTCCTTCTTTGGTTTATTGAAGAGCAGGTGGAAGAGGAGGATGCCGCCCGAAGCATCATAGACCAGCTGGAGATGATCGGTGACTCACGGTCGGGCCTGTTTTTGCTGGATAAGGAGCTTAAACAGCGATAATGTTTCCTTAATCTTTATTAACAATGTTAAGTTCATTGCTTGACGGTTGTTTAAAATAAACCTATCTTTAGAACAAATAACAACATACCATCATATAAACCGTAAGTGCAATATGATACTGTATACAGATAAGTTTGAATAAAGGAATATATGAACACCAAAAGCAAACCCCTCGTCGATAATAATAAAATGGTCGATGTAAACGAGGGTTTATCCGGAGTAAGCGGAGATGGTTTTCTTGAATTGGATTCAACCGATAATAACCCTTCCCCCACCGAACAGAGTAAAGTGATCCAGACACGTTACGGAAACATTTGCTTTGAACCGGCTCAAAGCGAGGAAGATAAAGTTATGATCCTGCACGAAGCCATTGCAATTCTGGAACGTCAGCTATACGGCAAAACTTCATTTTCGAAATAAAGTAAGCGGTATTCTTACTTTTCAGTGTCAGGATATTTTCGTACACTCTAAGTTATTTACACTCATAACTTATATGTTGAACGAATGCATTATGTCCCTGCTGCTACGATTAAACGCCCCTTTTCAAATTTACTGGCGGCGCTGTTAATCACCCTGGCCGGGCTTACCGGCACACCTGCCTTATACGGGCAAACAGCCGGAACAGCCAACAATGAAAAAGTCGATGGCTACCGGGGGATCTGGTGGAGCATAGCCCCGATGCCTTCCCGGCCCGATGCTCCCAACTACGGATCAACCGATTTTAAATATTCCGGCCCCCTGTCTTTTGCCTGGCCCCATACCGTGGCCCCCATGGCGGTGCACGCCCCGGAGGTCAACAAAACATTTTTCGTCTATGGCGGCGACACCGGTCCGGGCAACAGTTACCTGCTGACGATGGCCTCCTACTATGACCATGAAAAGCACCGGGTCCCGAAGCCTACGATTGTCCGCGATCAGCTGGGAGTGGATGACCCCCACGACAACCCCAGCCTGACCATTGATGATGAGGGTTTTCTGTGGGTGTTCATTGCCGGGCGCGGGCGAAATCGCCCCGGACAGATATTCCGCAGCCGCGAGCCGTATTCGGTGGAGGCTTTTGACCAGATCATCGAACGGGAGCAAACCTATTCGCAAATATGGCAGGTGCCGGACCGGGGCTTTTTTCACCTGCTGACCCTGTACACCAGCGGACGCGAACTGTACTGGGAGACCAACAGCGACGGGCAAAGCTGGAGTCCGGAGCCGGCCAAAGAGCTGGACAAGCTGGCCGGGTTCGGGGGACATTACCAGGTTAGCCGTGTTAATGGCAATACCATAGGCACGGCCTTCAATTATCATCCTGACGGAAATGTCGACCGGCGCACCAACCTTTATTATCTGCAGACGTCCGATTACGGGGAAACCTGGACCACCGTTGACGGCCAGCCCGTGCAAACCCCGCTTGATGACCGTGACAATCCCGCTCTGGTGGTCGATTATGAGGCCCGCGGAAGGGTGGCTTTCCCCAATAAGCTGCTGTTTGACGAAGACGGCCATCCGGTGATCCTCCATATCACCGCATTTGGGGTCGCCCCGGTCCTGGAAAACGGTCCCCGCGTCTGGAAGACCACGCGGTGGACGGGGGAGGAATGGGTGACCCGTCCCATTACGGTCTCCGATCACATTTACGATATGGGTTCGTTTTACATTCACGATGACCGCTGGTCGCTCATCGCCCCGGCCCTGCCTGGCCCGCAGCCGGGCTTCACGGGAGGCGAGGTGGGTGTCTGGGAAACCACAGACCCTGACCGGGAATGGTGGCAGCTGAAACAGCGCGTGACCCGCGACAGCCCGTATAATCACGGCTATATGCGCCGTCCCCATAATCCCGTTGATCCCTTTTTTGCCATATGGGCCGACAGCGATTCGGAAGAAAGATCCATATCCCGCCTGTATTTCACCAACTCGACCGGCGACAGCCTGTTTAAATTGCCCTATACGTTCGAAGGCGATTATGCCGAGCCGCTTTTGCTCGACCCCCCCAATCCGCCCTCCGGGGAGGATACCTCGTATTACAAATAACCCCGTCCTTTCAATAACAGCGTTCCGTCCATATGAAATACATCCCTTTTTTGCTGGTAATGGCCGTTCCGGTTTTACTGTCCTCCTGCCGGTATAATCCGGAGCTTGAAAACCAGCCGGCCAGTCCCCGATCCGCAGAGAGCGAAAAAGCCGACGGGTATCAGGGGATTTGGTTTACCCTGGGCCAGTTTACCGGGTACGGAGATAAATACTCGGGGGGACTCGGCACCTATACGGCCAACCATATTCCTCTGGCCATCTATTCCGAAGAGGCGGGAAAGACATTTTTTGTCTATGGCGGAACGACCGGCCGGGACGATCGCCATCTGCTGATCATGGCCTCTTATTACGATCACGCCCGTCACCGCGTTCCCCGCCCGACCATCGTCTATGACAAGCAGGGGGTGGATGACCCGCATGATAACCCCAGCATCGCCATGGATGGCGAGGGATATATCTGGGTGTTCATCAGCGGACGAGGACAAAACCGGCCGGGGTCGAAGTATCGCAGCGCGGAGCCTTACAGCGTGGAGGATTTTGAGCTGGTTACCGAACAGGAGATGACCTATCCCCAGCCATGGTGGATAGAAGGGGAAGGCTTTATCCATATGTTCACCAAGTATACCGACGGACGGGAACTGTATTTTGAGACCAGCCCGGATGGCTATGATTGGTCCGTGGACCGGAAACTGGCCGGCATCCGGGGCCATTACCAGGTAAGCGGGGTCCACAACGGTAAGATCGGCAGTTTTTTCAATCGTCATCCGGAAGGGAGCGTGGACCGCAGGACCGATTTGTACTACCTGCAGACCACGGATTTCGGCCGGACCTGGACCACGGCGGACGGGCAGGTGCTGGATGTGCCCCTGGTAACGGAGGATAATCCGGCCCGGGTCTTCAATTACTCGGCCCGGGACCGCCTGCAATACACCGTGGACCTGAACTGGGACCGTCATGGAAACCCCATCCTGCTGTATGTCACCAGCAACGGGCATACACCCGGTCCGGATAATGAGCCCAGGTTCTGGGAGATTGCCCACTGGACGGGCAGGGAATGGAGAAACCAGGTGGTGGCCCGCTCCGACCATAACTATGATCTGGGCAGCCTCTATGTTTTCGATGACCGGTGGGTCATCATCGGGCCTCTCGGGGTGGGCCCCCAGCCCTGGGGCACCGGCGGGGAGATGGAAAAGTGGGTGAGCCGCGATGAGGGCCGGACCTGGAAGAAGGAGCGGCAGATCACGGTGAACAGCGCCCGCAATCACAAGTTCGCCCGGCGTCCGGTTCATGCCCGCGATCCGTTCTTTGTGTTCTGGGCCGACGGGAACCCGGATGAACTCAGCCAGTCCAGGCTTTATTTCGGGGAATTGTCGGGGGAACGGTACTGGGAACTGCCCTATGAGATGGAGGGCGAGTATGCCGAACCCCGTGAAATTAACATAGTATCCTCCCCATAGGGGAACGGATGTCTTCTTTAGCGCAAAAGCGCTTCCGAATAAAATGACCATGATTTTCCTATGACGAACAAGACCCTGCATATCCGCAACAACCTGAAAACGGCCTACAGCGACGTCTTCACGCCAGCAGCCCTTGGCGCCCTGGAGGCCTTA
Organism: Balneolales bacterium; assembly: GCA_040905685.1. Taxonomy (GTDB): domain Bacteria; phylum Bacteroidota; class Rhodothermia; order Balneolales; family Natronogracilivirgulaceae; genus JBBDMU01. The sequence continues at coordinate 47,722 of JBBDRB010000080.1, forward strand.
TCCCCCTTTAACCCGGAAGTGAAGGCCGCGATGGCCACCCGCACGCAACGGCGGACCGGCCGGCAGCAGGGCCGGGAACGGATCGCCTTCCCCGATGCCCAAAGCACCATCCCGCGAACCGGCCTGACCGTTCAGGACGCCCGTGACGGACGTTTCGAAGGGCCGGTTATCCCCGAAGACCTGCAGCGGCAGTGGATCCAGGGTACGGGTCCGGCGGCCAGGCCCAACGCACCGGTGGAAAGCAGCATCCGTAACGTGGCCTATGCCTTGCTCTCGGGGGCCGACGGGTGGATGTTCGACGGAGAGGATGCCCTGGGGCAAACGGCGACCATGTCGCTGGACAATCAACGCAACCTGAAGCTGGCCATTGGCAGGGACTCCCTATTTTTGAAAGCGGCCGAACAGGTGGCCGGGGATATGAACCGCTGGTCGGCGGATTTTTTTGGCCGGGAAATCGTCACCGACTGGAAGCGGCAGCTTGAATTTACCACGAAGATCTTCCGCGCCCGCGGGCTCCACCTCGATGACCGCCATATCCGCGATGGCGGGGGGCGGGCCATGTCGGCCTCCATTGTGGATATGGCCCTGTATGTGACCGGCAATCATAAAGCCTTGCAACAGGAGGGTTCTTCCATCGTGTTGTATCTGCCCAAGATACAGACGGCCGGGGAGGCCGCCCTGTGGAACGACATGCTGACCGGCCTGGAGCAGCACCTGGACCTGGAAGCGGGGACTATAAAAGTATATGTACTGGTCGAGCAGCTGGAGGCCACCTATCAGCTGATGGAGATCCGGGCCGCCCTGGGGAAACATTTTGTGGGTTACAATACCGGCCGGTGGGATTATATCAACAGTGTGGCCGATGCCCTGCGGTGGGACCGCGATTTCATCCACCCGAACATCGAGGCCATTACCATGACCTACGGCTATATGGGCCATTATGAAGACCGGGTGCGGCGGGCCGTGAACACCCCGGACAGGAATGGCCGTTATGCCTTGTGGCAGGGCGGGATGGAGCCGAATATCCCGGTGGGTTCGCCCGAAGGGGTGGCCGCCGGCATGAAAAAGGCCGTGGCGGGCGCCGAACGGGAGCAGGGCGAAGGGGCCGCCGGCAAATGGGTGGCCCACTGGAAGATGGTCCATATTGTCCGGCCGGTGTGGGAAAAGGCCGGCCGGGCCAATCAGCTGGGCCGGAAATTTCCGCCGCTTACCTACACGCCCGCCGATGCCGCCGCCCTGACGGCCCTGGAACCGGCTCCCACCACCATCCGGGGGGCGCGCAACCTGCTGAGCGTGGCCTTGCAATATGGCAACGCCTTCGGCCAGGGCATGCAGGCCGCCGCCCTGAAGCCGGCCGATTTTTTCGGCAACGATGACATCCTGTATCTGATGGAGGATATGGCCACCGGTGAGATCCGGCTGAGCATACTCTGGGAATGGGTCCATAAAGGGGCCGTGCTCAGCGAAGACGATCCGGAGACGGGCGTGAAGAAGGGGGATGTCTTTGGCCGGGACCTGCTCGAAAGGCTGCTGGATGAGGAATACCAAAAACTGCTGAAGGCCTCCGGCCGGGATGTTTTCGACGCCTCCAAAACGACGACCCTGCCCATATCCCGGGAGATCGCCCTTACCTACACCCTCAGTGAAATGAAAGCCCCCTGGTTCATCGATCTGCTTAACATCAACCTGAATAACGGAGACCTGGATCTGGCCAGGCAGCGGATCGGCCGCTATATGGAGGCCCTGAAGAATGACGGTACCCGCATCACCGAAAATCCCGATTTCCGGTTACCCGCAACCAACCTGTAAACGCTCATGAAAGAGGCTATAGCCGAATTAAAGGCGGGCATCAAAGGAGACGTTCTCCACGATGAATATTCCCTGGGCATGTATGCCACCGATGCCAGCATATACCAGATCAAGCCCCTGGCGGTGGTCATCCCGAAAGACGAAGCCGATGTGCAGAAGGCGGTCGCCATAGCCGGTCGGCATGAAATGAAGATCCTGCCCCGCGGCGGAGGCACCAGTCTGGCCGGACAGACCGTCGGCCGGGCCCTGGTCATTGATTTTTCCCGGTATATGAACAGGATACTGGAAGTGAACGGCCCGCAGCGGTGGGCCAGAGTGCAGCCGGGCCTGGTGCGCGATGAGCTGAATGCGGAGCTGGCCGGCCACCGGCTGCATTTTGCCCCCGATCCGGCCACCTCCAGCCGGGCCAATGTAGGCGGGATGGTGGGCAACAATTCATCCGGCACCAAAAGCATTATCTACGGCAAGACCGTGGACCATGTCCTGGAGGCCAGGGTATTGCTGTCAGACGGAACGGTGGTCTGGCTCAGGGAGCTGAGCCCGGAGGCCATAGACCGCAAAGCCGGGCAGACCGACCGGGAAGGGGAGCTCTACCGGACATTCAGGCAGATTATCCGCGACAACAGGGAGGAGGTTATCCGGCGCTTCCCGAAAGTGATGAGGAGGGTGGGAGGATACAACCTCGACGAGTTTGTTCATGCCGGCCCCTGGAATCTGGCCCGGCTGATTACCGGCAGCGAGGGCACCCTGGGGATGGTCCTGGAGCTGAAACTTAATCTGGAACCCCTGCCGGCCCATAAATCCGTGGCCGTGGTGCATTTTTCGCAGTTGCAGGAGGCCCTGAACGCCGTCGGACCCATCCTCGCCTTTGGTCCCTCGGCCGTGGAGATACTGGACCGGACGGTGCTGAACATGAGCCGGGAAAACCTGACAACCCGCCACCATTGTCATTTTATCGAGGGCGACCCGGAGGCCATCCTGATCGTGGAGTTCTACGGGGACAGTCTCCAGGCGGTGATGGACCGGCCCGCAGAAATGACAGGCAGGCTCAGGGAACGGGGCCTGGGTTACGCCTTTCCCGTCTTTGCCGAAGGCGGGGCCTACGACGATGTATGGCTGGTGCGGCAAAAGGGACTGGGACTGATGCTGGGGATCAAGGGGGATAAAAAGCCCCTGGCGTTTATAGAAGATGCCGGCATACCGGTGGATGTGTTGCCCGAATACATCGGGCAGGTGCTGGCCGTGTGCAAAAAGCACCATACGGAAGTGGCCATGTATGCCCATGCCAGCGTTGGGGTTATTCATGTCAGGCCCATTCTGGATCTGCGGCAGGCGGCCGATATCGTGAACCTGAAAAACATTGCCGACGAGACTTTTGAGCTGGTCATGAAATACGGGGGCTCCTGGAGCGGGGAGCATGGAGACGGGCTGGTCAGAAGCGCCTTTAACGAGCGCTTTTTCGGCAAGCAGCTCTATAAAGCCTTCCGCGACGTCAAACAGTTGTTCGACCCGGCGAACCTGATGAATCCCGGAAAGATCGTCGAGGCCCAAACCATAGAGCACAACCTGCGTTACGGGGCGGGGTACGCCGACCGGGACGTGAAAACGGAGTTCAACTACCGGGCTGAGCACAGTTTCCGGGAATCGGTGCATATGTGCTCGGGGGTGGGTGAATGCCGCAAGGTGCTGGGCGGGACCATGTGCCCGAGTTTCAAAGCCACCCGCGATGAAGAGCATTCCACCCGGGGCAGGGCCAATGCCCTGCGCCTGGCCATGTCGGGGCAGCTGGGCAGCGAAGGGCTGGGCAGCGAGCGCCTGCACCAGGTCATGGACCTGTGCCTGTCGTGCAAGGCCTGCAAATCCGAATGCCCCAGCAATGTGGATATGGCCAAAATGAAAAGCGATGTCCTGCAGGTGTATTACGATGAGCACGGCATTACCCTCCGCGACCGGATGATCAGGGATTCCTCCAGGGCGGCCTCCAGCCTGTCGGGAGCCCTGGCCGCCCCGGTCAATTTTATTCAGAAGTCGGCCCCATTCCGGTGGGTCCTGGAGAAGCTGGCCGGGTTCGACAAACGACGGGTGCTGCCGGAATATGCCAGGGAACCGTTTTACAAATGGATGGAAAAAAAGGGTAACAACACCTACACCAGCCCCCAAAAAGTGGTGCTGTTTGCCGATACCTACCTGAATTTTCATGAGCCGCAGATCGGCGTATCGGCCCTGGAGCTGCTCAATTCCTATGGCTATGAAGTGATCCTGGCCAATGTGGGCTGCTGCCAGCGGCCCAAAATATCCCACGGCTTTCTGCGGGAGGCCAAGCAACAGGGTGGCCGGACCCTGCAGGGGCTGCAGCCCTATCTGGATCAGGGTTTGCCGGTCCTGGTGTGCGAGCCCAGCTGCGCCTCGGCGCTCAACGACGACCTTCCCGACCTGATTGACGACGAGGGCCTGGCCGCCCGGTTGAAAGAGCAGGTGATGATGATCGATGTGTTCCTGGCCCGGGAAATGGAATCGGGCAATCTGGATCAAACGCGGGTAGGGGACGGGGGCGGCGATATGCTCATCCACGGCCACTGCCACCAGAAGGCCCTGTACGGGACCGCGTCCATGAAGTCGGTGTGCGGAGCACAGGCCGGGGCGGTCGGGGAGATCCCCTCGGGCTGCTGCGGCATGGCCGGGTCCTTCGGTTACGAACAGGAGCATTATGAGCTGTCCCGCAAAATCGGCGAGAGCATCCTTTTCCCCGCGGTACGGTCTATGAACGAAGGCACAGCCCTGATAGCCAATGGCTTTAGCTGCCGCCACCAGATCGAGCATTTTACGGGGGTAAAACCCAAACACTGGGTAGAGGTCATGAATGCCCGGCAAAAACAGACACCAAACCCAAGGTAATTTTATGGATTTACCCGTTTTAGCATTTTTAGCTTTCCTCCCCATTCTGCTGGCCGGTATCTTGCTGATCGGCTTCCGGATAGCGGCCAAAATTGCCATGCCCCTGGTTTTGGCCGTCACCATGGTCATAGCCTATTTTATATGGGAGTTTTCCTTTTTGAATATAATAGCCTCTTCCATACAGGGACTTTTCGTCACCTTTGATATCCTGTATATCATATTCGGAGCCATACTGCTGCTGAACCTGCTGAAGTATTCGGGGGGGATCGGGGTCATCCGCCAGAGTTTTGCCGATATCAGCCCGGACCGCAGGGTACAGGTCGTGATCATCGCCTGGTTGTTCGGTTCGTTTCTCGAAGGGGCCGCCGGCTTCGGCACCCCGGCGGCCATCGTGGCTCCCCTGCTGCTGGCCCTGGGGTATCCTGCCCTGGCCGCGGTCATGCTGGGGATGATGGTGCAGAGCACTTCGGTGACCTTCGGCGCGGCCGGCACCCCCATCCTGATCGGCGTGCAAGCGGGCCTGGAAAGCCCCGAGTTTGCGGCCCGGCTGGCCATGTCGGGCATGTCCATGATGGATTACCTTATGGTGATAAGCTCCCACGTGGCCGTATTGCATGCCCTGGCCGGCACGTTGATGCCGACGCTGATGGTGGTGATGATGACCCGGTTTTTCGGGAAGAACAAATCCTGGAAAGAGGGCCTTTCCATTTTTCCGTTTGCCCTGTTCGGGGGACTGGCTTTTACCGTGCCCTATGCCCTGACGGGGATATTTTTGGGGCCGGAATTCCCCTCCCTGATAGGGGCGCTTGTCGGCCTGCCGGTGGTGATCTATGCGGCCAACCGGGGTTTTCTCATCCCGGACGATTCCTGGGACTTCCGGCCGGAAAAAGAGTGGCCGGCCCACTGGGTCGGTACCTTGTCGGTGGATACCAAACAGGAGGTTAATAAACCGGACCTGTCGCTGATCAAAGCCTGGATGCCCTACGTCTTGCTGGCCCTGATCCTGGTGCTGAGCCGCCTGCATCAGCTTCCCATACGGGAAGCTTTTTTAAGCATGGAAATAAGCTGGCAGCAAATCCTGGGCTCCACCGTTTCGGCAAGCAGTACGCCGCTCTATCTGCCGGGGACCATGCTGGTTATCGTGGGCCTGATCACCATGGTCCTGCATCGCATGAGCATGACGGAGATCAGGGGGGCGGTTTCCGACAGCGGCAGAATGCTGCTCGGTGCGGGCTTTGTATTGATCTTCACCATCCCCATGGTGCGCATTTATATTAATTCGGGAATGAATGATATCGGTCTGGACAGCATGCCCATTATCATGGCCGAATGGGTGGCCGGCAATGTAGGACGGGTATATCCGTTTTTTGCCGCTTCCATCGGCGGACTGGGTGCTTTTATCGCCGGCAGCAATACGGTGAGCAACCTGATGTTCAGCCTGTTCCAGTTTGGAGTGGCCGAACGCCTGTCGATGTCCACGCCCATGCTGGTTTCCCTGGGGGCCGTAGGGGCGGCGGCAGGGAATATGGTCGCCATCCATAATGTGGTGGCGGCATCGGCCACCGTGGGTTTTCTGGACAAGGAGGGCGAGGTGCTGAGGATGACCATCATCCCTACCCTTTATTATGTGATCCTGGTAGGGATATTGGGATTGGCGGCAATCAGTTTCACAGGAATAAGCAATTAATTTGAAAAGCAGGGAGTTTAGTTATGGCAAATATAGGATGGATTGGAACCGGAGTCATGGGCAGCAGCATGTGCAACCACCTCCTCGATGGCGGCCATGAGGTGTACGTTTACAACCGCACCGCCTCGAAAGCCGATGCCCTGGTAAATAAAGGTGCCCAGTGGTGTGATTCCCCGGCCGGGGTGGCAAGGCAGGGCGACTTTATTTTTTCCATTGTCGGTTATCCCGAAGATGTTGAAGCCATCATGATGGGCGATGCTGGTATCATCGCTAACGCCCGGGACGGGGCCTGCATCATCGATATGACCACCTCCACGCCGGCCCTGGCGGAGCGTATTCATGAGGCCGCTACGGGGAAAGGCCTGCAGGCGCTGGATGCCCCCGTCTCGGGCGGGGACGTCGGGGCCAAAGCGGGAACACTGGCTATCATGGCCGGAGGGGAAAAACCGGCCTATGAAAAAGTGAAACCGCTGTTTGACCTGATGGGGGAGAATATCGCCTATATGGGCGGCCCGGGAAAAGGGCAGCATACGAAAATGAGCAATCAGGTCCTTATAGCGGGTACCATGATCGGGGTGATCGAATCGCTGCTGTATGCGTACAAGGCCGGTATGGATCTCGAAGAAGTTATCGCCGTCATTGGCAAAGGCGCCGCCTCTTCCTGGTCTGTTAATAATTTGGGTGTTAAAATTGCCCGGGGCGATTACGAGCCCGGCTTCTTCATCAAGCATTTTGTAAAGGACATGCGCATCGCCCTCGACGAGTCCCGGCGCATGCAGCTTTCCCTTCCCGGACTCGCCCTGGCCGAACAGTTCTATACCAGCGCCATGTCGCTGGGCTACGAAGACTCCGGCACCCAGGGCCTGTACAAGGTTTTTGAAAAGCTCAACGGCCTCGAAAATGGATCTGCCCCCGGCGCCCGGGGCTAGATCACCGACAGCACGATGAACGTTACGACGATCAGTATGGCTGAAATTATACCGACAGTCATATAAAGATGGGTCAAACGGGACAGTTCTTCTGTGTTTTGGGAGTTTTTAAGACGCCTGCAGGCAGGGCAGTACGCGAGGGAATCTGTAGCTTCGTTCTCACAATCCAGGCACTTCATAGCTGAATCCTTACCAGTGTGAATAGGAAATGCCCTCTGCGTTGCCCGGCACCAGTCCGCCGGAAACCGGGGGATTCCAGTTCCGGTCGGCAAACCGGAATACATAATGCTTGCCGGCCGGGGCGGTTACCGTATACGTGGCGCCGCCGGCAACGTCGCTTCCCTGCGCTTCCATTACAAATCGCTCTCCGTTTTCCGGAGCCGGGTCGAACCGGCCGTCCTCGTTAACATCAATCCACACCTCGGCCTGGGCGGGCGCCAACCCGTCAGGATGGCGGTACACGGCGGCGTACTCCCCGGCGTTCCGGCCATTTTGATAACCGTCCGGATTGATGAGTTCGGGCCTTGCCGAAGGCGTATATTCCGGGAGGTTCTCCATCAGTTTACCCGGTTCATTATTCCAGGACCGGATATTTTCCATATACCATCGGGCCTGCAGGTAGTAGTCCAGGGCATTGGAAGTGGCGTTCTGCCAGGTTTCGGCGGGATGAAACCCTTCGGTGACCATGGCGCGGACATCCCCGGGGGTGATGTGATGGACCTGGCTCTGCCCGTTTTCACGGACCCTGGGATGGTAGCCGATGGCATTCCATCCCGAAAAATTATTGTCTGAGAAGGGAAAATCACTGGATATGAATACCAGGGGCACCTGGTAGCCGAGTACCTTACTGTGGGAGTGATTATGCCAGAAGCCGTTTCCGTCTTCTTCGACAATAAAGTCGGCATTATTTTCGCCAGGATGTTCTTTGCCGTATTTGATGGAGAACAGATGGTTCAGTTCCGGGTTTATTTTCCGGCCTTCCTCCTTCATCCGGTCTACCCACCACCGGTGAAAAGAACCGTCGGAATCACGGCCATGATGGCGCCTTACATTGTATTCCCACATGAAATTATACACGACATTAGGATAGTTCCAGGTTGCGGCCACAATACGCTCTATGGCCAGCTCGTGCAGATCCAGCCGGGTGAGTCCGTTGGTGACCACCTTGTCCCATTCCGAACTTCCTCTATGGTAAATGAAGTCGCTATCGGTCCAGTCCTCTTCGGAATAGTTCCATTTATAACTCCAGGGGAAGGCGTGTATGATGACGTCGTTTTCCCGGGCCCAGCGTGCGATATTGGTCAGATGCTGCCATTCCCCCTGGTCATGGGGCGTTTTGAGCCTGGAATATAACCCATCCCAGCCGGTGTTGCGGTTACCGTTGTCGGGAAGGATGGTGAGATAGAGGTGATTGGCATGTTTGGCCACTTCCCTGATGCGCTCTTCGTTCAGCTCATACGGAGTATAGATCAATCCCCGGCCGGTCGTGCCCTGGGATCCGAACAAAACCATAGGCAAACCCCGGTATTGAAAATACCTGGAATTTTCCGGCAGGATATTGAGTTGAACAGACATGTCTTCCGCAATAACTTCATTAACTTCGTCATCGACCTCACCATCACCATCACCGTCGTCTTCGATGGCACCCTCACCCGTCGGATTACCCTGTTGCGGCCCGGACCCGGTAAGATCGTCAAAGGAATTGACGCATGATGTGACCAAGAATGTGTATAATAAAAGAAAAAAGATAATATTTTTGATGATGCGTACCGTTTATTTAAGATTAAAGAGGTCTAATAATATTAAAAGATCATAACAATAACAAATACAAACCATAGGTAACACCAGTAAAATCAAGAGCATAAATAACTAAGGTTTTAAAAAAGCTATTACCCTGTATGGAAATTGGAATTTATACTTTCGCAGAAACCACCCCTGACCCGGAAACCGGCATCACCATAAGCGCCGGGCAGCGGCTGAAGGATTTACTGGAAGAAATAGAGCTTGCCGACCAGGTGGGGCTGGATGTGTTTGGGGTCGGTGAGCATCATCGCCCGGAGTATACCGCCTCTTCACCGGCCATCGTGCTGGCGGCCGCGGCCGAACGCAGCAAGCGTATCCGCCTGAGCAGCGCTGTCACCGTGCTCGGCTCAGACGATCCGGTGCGGGTCTTCCAGGATTTTGCGACCCTGGATCTGATTTCGTCCGGCCGGGCGGAGATTATGGCCGGACGCGGCTCCTTCATCGAATCCTTTCCCCTTTTTGGCTATAATCTGGGCGATTACGATGATCTGTTTGAAGAGAAGCTGGATTTGCTGCTTAAGCTCCGGGAAACGGAGAACATCACCTGGTCGGGTAAGCACCGTCCGTCCCTGAACGGGCAGGGGGTGTATCCGCGGCCCGTTCAGCCACTTATCCCGGTATGGATTGCCGTAGGGGGGACTCCCGAGTCGGCCGTCCGGGCCGGTTCGCTGGGCCTGCCCATGGCCCTGGCCATTATCGGCGGACAACCCCGGCAATTTTTACCCATGGTCGAACTGTATCGAAAATCGGCCGAGCGTCATGGCCACAAGGATCTGCCGCTGGGCATAAATTCCCACGGCTATATCGCCGATACCACCGATCAGGCCATCGAAGATGCTTATCCGGCCTTTGCCGTCACTATGAACAGGATCGGCAGGGAAAGGGGATGGCCGCCGCTGACCCGGGCGCAGTTCGAGGCCTCCCGGACGCTTCAGGGGGCTAACTTTGTGGGTACGCCGGAGGAGATAACCGAAAAGATCCTGTATCAGCACAATATCTTCGGCCATGACCGATTCCTCCTCCAATTCAGCGTCGGCACGATGTCTCATGACAAGATCATGCGTTCCATCGAGCTGCTGGGTACCCGGGTGGCACCGGCAGTGCGCAGGCAGACCGGTGGTTAGTAGTTGCTGGCAGACTTAACCTGGTCCTGGTTGGCGGAGGACTCCTTTGCGGAAATGGCGGAAATAAATTCGTTATAGGCCAGCAGCGCTTCGTCGAATTGCTGCAGTTTTTCCAGGATCTCGGCTTTGATGAAATAGGTTTGAGACAGCACTTCCAGGTTGTCGTCGCTTTCGTTGGCTTTACAGAATTCGATGATCTGGTCAAGGGCTGATACGGCCTCATCATTGCGCTCAAGGGACTGCAGCAACTCCGATTTTTTTATCAGCGCTTTGGACAGAAATTCAACCTGGCTCCGGGCGGCTTCTGATGAGTCTCCTTCTTCGGACCGGTTCATTTTATCCGCCAGTTTGATGAACTCGTCATAGGCCGTCAGCGCACGGTCGGGTTTGTCCGTTTTCTCGAGGGTTTCGGCCTTTCTGAAGTAGGTCTGTGACAATAACGGAAGAGCGCTGGCCTTGCCGGATCCTTTGCAGAATTCGATGATCTGATCGAACGCGCCGATGGCTTCTTCGTGACGGTTCATTTTTTGCAACAGATCCGCTTTTTTGGTAAGGGCTTTGGATAAAAATTCGTACTGGTTCTGACCGGAGCCTGTTTTAGCTTTTGTATCAGGGGTCTTGCCGGCACCGGCCTTCTGGCCGTCAGCGGTTTCCGTACCCGAGTTTGTTTCCTGTTTCTGGGCATCGCCTCCCGCGGATTGAGAAGAACCCTCAGCTTCTATGGAAAATCCTTTTACCGGGGTGTTATCGCTTTCAGCCAACGGCTCATCGGTCCGTTCATCTTCCTCTTTTCCGCTATCATCTGAACCGTAGGGACCTTTAAGGTCGGAATAATCATCGGAGCCGCTTTTTGCCAGTTTTAAAACCACCCTGTTTTTTTCACTCGCCGTTTCGGAATGCCGGCTTGTTTGCGGGCTGGATTCTTCCGGCTGTTCAGCGGCGGGTTGCTCTTCCGCTTCCGCTTCCGCTTCACTATCCGCGGTCTGTTCGGCTGCGACGGGTTCGTCTTCCGTCTGGTCTTCGATGTCGGTCTCGCCGGCCGCTTCGGGTTCTTCCGGCTGCTCAGCGGCGGGTTGCTCTTCCGCTTCGGCTTCCGGTTCCGTATCCTCTTCAGCTACTGCCTCGCCGTCTGCTTCGGGACCGGCGGTGGCCGATGAGGTTTCCTCATTATCAATACCGAAAGGATCGGCGGCTTCTGTTTCACTGGAAACGGGCTGTTCGAATTCGGCCTGCGGTTCTTCCGGGGCCTGAACTTCCGGTTCCGGTTCGGCTTCCGCTACCGGAGAGGGAAGTACGGCAGGCCGGCCCTGATGGGCAAAATCGTTAAGGGTCTTGAATGTATCGGCAATTAAGCGAATATAGGAATCTGACTTTTTATCTTTAAGTTTTTGCTGGAATACTTCTCTGGTTTTTTCAGCTGAAAATGTATGGATGTTTTTCTGGGTTCTGTAAATTTCTTCGTAGCCGGGTACCATTTTTTCGGCAAATATGGATCTTGCATCTTCGGTTGACTGGATAAAGATGCTGTAATCTTCCGAGGGTTTACCATGGGCATCAATTAAACCGAGCTCTTTAAATAAACTGACATACAATACCGTGTTGGGCTTTGTCATGCCCAGTTCTTCTAACAGATGTTTGTCAAAACTATCCGGTATCCCCAGATCTGCAATCCTGGATATATAATGTTCAAATTCATCGAAATCGGTGATAAACGTTTCCATTAAACTCATAACTTTCTCCACGTATATTCTTGTTTTCAGTCATCAGCGAATCTGATTGTTCAGAAAAACCAGAACTAACTTCATTTTTTCCAGGTAACGGGCCTGAAAAAGCATTAAAACGACGGTAAAGGTGCCGGTATGAATCACCGGCTGACATCGTTTCTCAAGGTTATTCATGTAGGTAACCAAGGCACTGTTCAGTAATATTAAATTATTTTAATATAATGTAGCAACTAATTGTTTCATTATCAAATAAACTTTTAATCAAAAATATGGATTCATCTATGCTAAAGACCGGCATCCAGCCCCCGTCTTCTCAATAAATGCTCTGTCCGGGGCTCCTGACCGCGAAAATCAAGGTAAAGATCCATGGCTTCTTTGCTGCCGCCCCGCGATAAAATGGTCTGGCGGTAATGGTCACCGTTTTTCCGGGAGAGGCCGCTTTGCTCTTCCATATAGGCAAAGGCGTCCGCTGCCAGCACCTCGCTCCAGATATAGGCGTAATAGCTTGCCGAATACCCTCCCGAGAATATATGGGAGAAAAAAGCAGATTTGTAGCGGGGAGGCACGGGCGGATAGGCGAGCCGGTGTTTGGCTAACGCCTTTTGTTCAAATTCAGTTACATCATCGGGGATGTCACCGGTCTTCAGGGTGTGCCACTCCATGTCAAGCAGGGCCGCAGCCAGGTATTCCTGGGTGTCGAAACCCTGATTGAAGTCCCTGGCGGCAATGACCCGGTCCAGCAGGTCGTGCGGAATGCGCTCCCCGCTTTCATAATGAACGGCATAATTTTCAAGCACTTCCGGTTCTATGGCCCAGTCTTCCTGAAACGTGGAGGGAAACTCAACAAAATCGCGGGGGACGGCCGTCCCGGACAGGGACGGGTATTTGACGTCGGAAAACAGACCGTGTACGGCATGGCCCATCTCATGGAAGAGGGTGGTGACATTATCAAAACTGATCAGGGCCGGGTCGCCCTGGGCCGGTTTGGTGATATTGAGAACATTGACAATAACCGGTTTTTGCTGAAGGAGACCGGACTGGCTCACAAACGAGCTCATCCAGGCTCCGCCGCGTTTGGAATCCCGGGCAAAGTTATCGGAATAAAAGAGTCCAAGCGGAGTGCCGTCTTCATCCATCACATCATATACCCGTACATCGGGATGGTAGACCGGAAGGTCGTCCCGTTCTTCAAAGGTGATGCCGAAAAGCCGGTTCATGGTAAAAAATACCCCGTCGTGCAGTACGCGCTCCAGTTCAAAATAGGGTCGTACTTCATCTTCATCTATATCGTATCTGTCCATACGAACCTTCTCGGCATAGTATTCCCAATCCCACGGCTGCAGCTCATCGTCAATGCCGTCACGGCGCATCCTCGCCGTAATCTGTTCCGCTTCCTGCTTCGTGTTGGCAAGGACGGGATCGACGAGCCTCCCCATCATTTCCAGGGCGTTGGCCGGGGTTTGGGCCGTTTGGGTTTCCAGGGCAAAGGAAGCCCAGTCAGGATGGCCAAGCAGCCTGGCGCGTTCAGCCCGCAAACGTACCAGTTCCAGGATGACCGGACGATTATCGACGCCGCCGTTTTCCCCCAGTCCGCGGTAGGCGGACGCTTCCCAGACACGTTTCCGGAATTCCCGGTTGTCGAGGCTGCTCAGGATGGGCTGACGGGTCGTATTGGTAATGGACAGCAGGTACTTTCCTTCGTGCCCGCGGTCTTCAGCGGCCTCTTTGGCGGCGGCTATACGGTCGGCGCTCAATCCGTTGAGGTCTTCCACATGGTCTGTGATCACCGCCCGTTCACGGGTAACGGCCAGCAGGTTTTCCTGAAAGAGGGTGGTAAGGGAGGATGTTTTTTCGTTGATCTCACGCACGCGGTCCTGTTCCTGATCGGACAACAGGGCACCGGCGCGTACGAAATCGCGCCGGATATCCCTGAGCAGCTGACGGCCTTCCTGGCCCAGATCAAGTTGTTCGATGTTGTCGTGCAGGGTTTCTATGCGTTCGAACAACCGGCCATTAAGGTGGATATCATCGGAGTGAGCGGCCAGTTTGGGAGCTATTTCCGCCTGTATTTCCTGTATCTCTTCATTGGTATGGGCCGAGGTCATGTTGAAAAAGACCCTGGAGACGCGGGTAAGCAGCGTTCCCGTTCGTTCCATGGCCGCTATGGTGTTCTCAAATGTGGGAGGGGCGGGGTTGCCGGCAATTTCCCCGATATCGGCCAGTTGCCTCTCCATGCCCGCCTCAAAGGCCGGCCGGTAATGCTCAATGCGGATTACATCAAAATCAGGAGCTTCAAAAGGCAGGGTACTCGCCGTGAAAAAGGGATTATCCGGGGTAAAGTTAGTTTCCATAATAGACAATTCGTCAGGGGCACACGCTGAGGTCAGCATCATACACGCACATACTCCGGCCAGCGTCGGTACTCTCATTACTATAGTTGATTAAAGTTGATGGAAGGTCTTAAATGAACTGCTAATTTAAACAATTCTGTGACATTCCCCACAATCGTTCAACTTTTCAATTCCGGGACCGGGGTTTGCTAAAAGAGCACGCATCCGTTATCTTGACCGGTCCTTCATCTATTAATCCATATAAATAAAATATGCCCGGGAGCCGTTCATTTACCATGCTGATGACTCTCTCGGGTATGGCGTTGCTTATTGCCTCCGGCTGCAGGAGCCAAAAAGAGACGGCTTCATCTCCGGTAGACGTGCCGGAGACCTTTTCGGACTCGGGTACGCAGATCATCCCGGAAAAATGGTGGACCGCTTTTGATGATGAAAGCCTGGATGCAGTAGTAGACCGTGCATTGCACGCCAATTTCAGCCTTTTAACGGCCTGGCAGCGGTTGCATGCCGCCCGGGCCGTAGCAGATCGGGAATCTTCTTTTCTTCTCCCTGACCTTGAAGCTTCGCTCCAGGGTCAGGTAAACGGGCCGGACGATGGGTCGGGGCAGCCCGCGAGCATAAGCCCCGGTCTTTCCTCCGTGTATGAAATTGATCTATGGGGACGCATCCGGTCCGGGGCAGAGGCCGAACGGTACCGCGCCCGTGCAACCCTTTCAGATTACCGGACGGCCGCTCTCACCCTATCGGCCGAAATTGCACGGACGTGGTATCAACTCGCTGATGCACAAAGCCAACGGGAACTGATCGGCCAGCAGGTCGAAACGAACCTGACCGTGCTTGAACTTTTGACCAATCGTTTTGAGACCGGGCAAATACAAGGTGTGGATGTTCTGCGCCAGCAGCAGCTTGTGGAAGCTACCAGGGAACAGCAGGCCCATGCTGAATCAAGGGTTAAGGTTTTGGAGCATCAGCTGGCGGTCCTGCTGGGCCGGCCTCCCGGGTCCGCCATCGCGATGACTCCCGATAACCTGCCCGAACTGCCCCCCCAACCCGCTGCCGGGATCCCCATTGACCTGATCCGAAGACGGCCGGATGTAGAAAGCGCCTTCTTGCTAATGCAGGCCGCTGACCGTGACCTGGCTTCAGCGATCAGCAATCAGTATCCGCGACTCACCCTATCCGCCTCGGTTTCCCCGGCCGGTGACCATGCCGGCAGCTTATTTGAAGACTGGGCGCTGTCGTTGGCGGGGAACCTGGTGGCCCCAATTTTTTACGGCGGCCGCCTTAGCGCCGAGGTCGACCGGAGCGAAGCCGTTAGACAGCAGCGCCTCTATGAATACAGCCAGACTGTATTGACCGCTTTCCGGGAGGTCGAGGATGCGCTGATCCGGGAAAATAAACAATCGGAAAGCATTCAATACCTTGACAGGCAGGTGGAACTGGCCTCTCGGGCCTACGAGCAGTTGCGGGTTCAGTATCTGAATGGGAGCGGAAATTACCTCGATGTCCTGACCGCTCTGGATGGAATCCAGCAATTGCGGCGGGATCATTTGTCCGCCCGGTTAACCCTGGTCGAATTTCGCATTGCTCTGTACCGGTCCCTGGCAGGTTCATTTGAGACGGAGAACGGATAAATACGTGGCCTTACAAATATTATGATATGAACTGGAAAAAGACGCTCTTGATTTGCCTCATCATTCTGCTGGCCGGTGGAGCCGTCATCGTATTGATTTTCTCCACCGAGCCGACCGCTTCCCGGTCCGGTGCAACAAAAGATACCGCCATGCTCGTGGATGTCATAACGGTTCACCGTGGCGTCTTCCAACCCACCATAGAGGCCATCGGCACGGTCCAGCCCTCCCAGGACATCAATCTTAGTCCGCGGGTAAGCGGTGAGATCCTCGAGCTTTCGGAAAATTTCACACCGGGAGGATATGTCCGTCAGGGAGAGATGCTGTTGCAAATTGATCCGGCTGATTACAGGAACAGCCTTCAGCAGCGCAGAAGCGAACTGCGCCTGGCCGAGGCCGACCTTGCCCTTGAAATGGGAAGGCAGAACGTGGCCAGGCAGGATTACGAATTGCTTGAAGGTGCATTAACGAACGGCAACCGGTCGCTGGTCCTGCGCGAGCCTCAACTCAATACCGCCCGGGCGATGGTGGAATCTGCAGAGTCGGCCGTTCGGCAGGCGGAACTGGATCTGCAACGGGCCACGGTCAAAGCTCCCTTTGACGCTTATATCATCAGCCGCAATGCCAACGTGGGTTCTCAGGTTGATCCCGGTTATGACCTGGGGCGGCTGGTGGGTTTGGAGAACTATTGGGTGGCGGCAACCGTACCCCAATCCAGGTTGAGATGGATCACCATACCCGACGGCCAGGGGGACCGCGGCGCTGAAGTCCGGATCCGCAACCGTACGGCCTGGGAGGAAGGGGAATATCGCCAGGGTTACTTATACAGACTAATCGGAGCCCTTGACGAGCGGACCCGGATGGCACGGATACTGGTAAACGTTCCCGATCCTCACGGCTATAAGGCTGAAAACCGGGGCAGGCCGCCGCTGATGATCGGATCGTTTGTCGAAGCAATTATTCTGGGCGAAGAACTGGACGACGTGATCCGGCTCAACCGGGATTACGTTCGCCAGAATGACACCGTCTGGGTGATGGACGATGGAGCATTAAGCATCCGCCAGGTAGCTGTCATGTTACAGGATGCGCAGTACGTGTACATCAGGGATGGATTGAATGATGGCGACCGGGTGGTCATTACCAACCTGACCACCGTAACAGACGGCTCCCCGCTCCGGCTTGCAGAATCTGATGACGGGGAAGATGAATAATTCCGGGATAAATACCCATAGCGGACTCATTGCCTATATGGCCAGGAATCCCGTGGCGGCCAATTTATTGATGTTTATTCTGATCGGCGGTGGGATCTGGACGATGTTTAATATGCAGAAAGAGGTCTTCCCCCAGTACCAGCTCGACATCGTGGAGGTGAGGGTGGTATACCCGGGAGCGGCTCCGGCTGAGGTTGAACAGGGGATCCTGCGCCCGGTTGAGGAGGCCATCAGAGGGGTACAGGGCATTAAGGAAGTGACCTCGACGGCTAATGAGGGATCCGGCACCGTATCGATAGAATTGGTGGTCGGAATGGACAGGATGAAGATCTACCAGGACATCGACCAGGCTGTAAACCGCATACGCACCTTCCCCGATAATATTGAAGAGCCGGACGTGCAGCTTCAGTCCAATCAGCAAGAGGTCATATCGATCGGCATTTACGGCGATGCCGACATTTGGACGCTGCGGATGATAGCCGAAAATGTCCGGGATCAGCTGTTGAACAATGAGCGGATAACCCAGGTGGAAATCAGCAATGTGCCCGATTATGTTACCCATGTGGAGATTCCCCGCGATCGCCTTCGCGAGTATGATCTTACGCTGGAGGAAATTGCCGGACTCATCGTGCAGTCGAGCGAAGACACTCCCGCCGGTGCAATAGAAACCAATGCCGGTGAAATCCTTCTGAGAATGCAGGAGCGCAAACAGTGGGCCAGGGAGTATGAACGTATTGAGATCATTTCTTCCGGGACGGGAGGAACCGTCACCCTGGGCGATCTGGCTGACATCACCGACGGCTTTGAGGAAACGGGATTTCACGGGGAATTCAACCGTCAGCCCACCGTCGATCTTGAAATTTACCGCGTCGGGGATCAGTCTCCGCTGCAAATCGCCTCGGCCGTCCAGACGATCCTCGAAGAAGCCGAGGTTTCCTTCCCGCCCGGCGTACAATACCGTATCGACAGCAATGCGGCTGAGGAT
This sequence comes from Balneolales bacterium, assembly GCA_040905685.1. Lineage (GTDB taxonomy): Bacteria > Bacteroidota > Rhodothermia > Balneolales > Natronogracilivirgulaceae > JBBDMU01. The sequence goes on from JBBDRB010000080.1 coordinate 65,868, forward strand.
TTCGGGGAACGACTTTCACTGCTCATGAAAAACGGAGCTCTTGCCATACTGATCGTGATGGTTATCCTGACCCTGTTTCTGGAATACCGTCTGGCCTTCTGGGTGATGATGGGAATGACCATCTCCTTTGTGGGCGCTGTTCTTTTTCTGCCGGCCATTGGTTTGAGCATTAACATGATCTCGATGTTCGGCTTTCTGGTGGTTCTGGGTATTGTGGTGGATGACGCCATTGTAGTCGGGGAAAATGTCTATGAATACCGGCAACAGGGTATGAGCTTTATGGATGCGGCCATCCGGGGCGCACGCGATATGAGCCGCCCCGTTACCTTTGCTATCCTGACCAATATCATTGCCTTTATCCCCCTTTTGTTCATGCCGGGCGTTACGGGCAAGTACTGGTGGCCGCTTCCTGCGGTGGTAATCGTCGTCCTGGCGGTTTCCCTGTTTGAGGCCTTGTTGATCCTGCCGGCCCACCTGGCGCACAGCGCGGAAAAGGAACGATTCAAAATTGGTGAATACGCCCATCGCTGGCAGCAGGCTTTTGCCCGCGGCTTTAACCGGCTCATCGATACCTATTACCGGAGTTTTCTCGAGCTCTGCCTCCGCAACCGCTACATCACGCTGAGCGCGGCTCTGGCCCTGCTCTTTATGGTTGGCGGATACGGCTACAGCGACCACATGGGCATGATCATGATGCCGGAGGTATCGGCCGATGAGATCGAAGCCGGCGTAAGGCTTCCGGTAGGCACTACTTCAACACAGGCGGCTAAAGTTGCCGTAGCCCTTACCGATGCGACCCACAGGATGTTTGAGCAGCACAACCTGTATGAAGTGGCCGAGGGAATCAAAACCAATGTGCGGGGCCAGAATTTCATTGATATCGAAATTGTGATGAAGCCACCGTCCGAGCGGGATATGACCGCCGGAGAGGTGATCGCTCTGTGGCGTGACGAGATCGGCGATATTGAAGGGGTGGATCAGATTACCTTTGAAGCGGAAAGGGGACCCGGGGGCTTTCGACAGGATATCACCGTGGATCTGAGCCACTCCGATATAGAGGTGCTGGAGGCCGCCAGCCTGTCGTTCCTGGCTCAGGTAGAAGCCTTCGATGAAACCCGCAATGTGAATGACAATTATGACAGCGGCAAAGCCCAGTTTGACTTTAAACTGCTTCCCGAGGGCCGGAGGCTCGGCTTAACCTCCTCTGATGTGGGCCGGCAGCTTCGCAATGCCTTCTACGGGGCCCTGGCCATGCGCCAGCTTCGCGGCACCAATGAAATTGAGGTGCGTGTGAAACTGCCCAGGGTTCAGCGTGAAGATCTCCATCATCTCGAAGACCTGGTCATCCGGACCCCCTCGGGTATGGAGGTCCCCCTGATGGATGTCGTCAGCCTGGAAGAGGGAGAAGCCTTTACCTCGATTAACCGCCGAGACGGGCGCCGGATCGTAAGTGTCGGAATGGATGCCGAACCGGCCAACGCCGTTTCACGGGTCCTGGCCTCTATACAGACCGGGGTCCTGCCTCAACTCCGAGCCGATTACCCGGGCATTACCTGGAGTTTTGAAGGAAGCCAGGCCGAGATGAGGGAATCTACCGCGGTACTTTGGGGAGGGTTTGTTCTGGCCATGATGCTCATTTACGCTCTACTTGCCGTTGCCTTCAGCAGTTACATTCAGCCCCTGATTGTTATGGGGGCCATACCCTTCGGCATCGTCGGCGCCGTGGCCGGTCATATATTGCTGGGTTATGATTTGTCGCTGGTAAGCCTGATGGGAGTGATCGCACTTTCCGGGGTGGTGTTGAACGATTCGCTGATCATGATCGATTATGCCAACAAAAAACGACTCGACCATTCGGCTTTTGAATCCATTCATGAAGCCGGACTGCGCCGCTTCCGCCCCATTATGCTGACCACCTTTACCACCTTTGGCGGGCTTACACCCATTATCCTTGAAACCTCCCGTCAGGCGTATCATCTGATCCCCATGGCCATATCCCTGGGCTTCGGTATTGTTTTTGCGACCGCCATCATTCTGGTCATCGTCCCCTGCCTGTATATGATTTTGGAGGATGCCATTTCAGCTTTGAGAAAAGTTCAGGCTTAGCGCGTTGTGGTCAGCTGCTCCTCGTCAAACCTGATGTCCTGTTTAAACCGCTTAAAGATGACGTGCTGGCCCCGGTAACGCAGAGGGCGCGTATAGCTGTTCACCCGCAGCTTGCGCAGTTCGTCGCGTATGTACTCGGGGTATTTCGAGACGCTGACATGGCCCAGAAACCATTCGGATTCCCCGGAATCTTCGGGGCTATGCTCATTTGCCAGGTCATGGAAGGGGGTGCCCCCGCCCAGCAGGGCATGCAGTGAATCGGCTTCCTCCCTGTTTAAGGCCCTGAGCTGGCCAAGGGTCAGAATGATCTCCTCCTCCGGTTTAATGACAATGGCCCGCCTTACCCAAAGCCCCCCGTCGGCATGCTCATCGCCCAGCTCGCTGAAGCGCCAACGCTTCATCCGGGTGATAGCCAGCGTATCCCAATCCTGATCCTGACCTTCATACGGCAATATCCGGACCTCTTCAATGGAGCCGTCGTTCAGCACGTAGAACTGAACGTTCAGTTTAAGTTCTACATCGGTGGGTTTCGATTCAGGAAAGGGAAGGGCCGATACTTCGACAAACTCCGGCTGGGCGGTATTCACTCGCTCAAAGGTGCTGCAACTCCAGAGTAATATAGCGGATATTAAAACCAGGGCGGGTTTCATGGTTACCTCCTGCTGTTCGATAATAAATACCTTTCATAATAGTATAATGAAATTAACCAATTGTCAATAGGTATTCAGGGCGGTTTTCAGATCTCCGGTAAATTGCAGGATGCGTTTGGCGTTGACGCCCAGGTCACCGCGGCCTATGCGTGACTTGGAGCGCATATCGAACCGGGTAAAACCATTGTCCGGTTCGATCCGGATGACCACATCATCGCGGAAACCGAACCAGGGCAGTTTTTCGGTAGCCTCGATCCGGCCCTCATTTAAATCGGCCTCCGCTATCTCCCATTGCCTCGATTCTACCAGCGACAGGGCCGCATTGAAAACAGCCTCCGGGCGCCGGTCAAACCTCACGGTCGTCAGTCCGGGCCAGGTTTCCCGCTGGATGGAGGCGGTCTCTTCGCCGGCATATTCCGGCGGATTGCCGGCATCCTGCCTGAGGGGGACCACCGCCTGGAAAGCAGGGGGGCGGCCGTATCGGTGGAAATGTCATGGATGGGGGGATACGAGGCGGCTTCGGTCTGCCAATAGAAGGCTACGCCGGCCACAACGGCTGTTAACACGAATCCGCCAGCCGGCATCCACAGGGCCTGTCTGCGGCCGGTATAGATACCGAACAGGAGTCCGGCGGTACTTACCGGCAGCAAGCCAATGGCGGCAAAGGCCGAATACGTGAGAACCGAGAAGGCTGTGGCCAGTGACCATATCTCCCATTGGTAGCCGTATCCCGACGACAGGAATAAAACAGCGCTGACGAGCGACAGGCAAAAGACCGGAATGGCAAAGTAACGGGGTAAACGATTCATAACCGTCCTCCTGTGTAATGATGTTAGTGTTGCCCGCCACTGCGTTCAGGCGGCCTGGGTACAGGCCAGCGTGCCGGATTACCGGTCCGGGTATCAACAGGCATGACCCTTTTTTCCCGCGACGTTTGTTCCGCTTCTTCACTGGCCATATACGTCAGGATTGCTATTAAAATAGCATTGCTGCGAACATCATCAAATACAATCTTGTCGTAGGTATCGCGGTTGGTGTGCCAGGTGTAATGGCGGTAGGCCCAGCTCAGGGAACGCAGGGAAAAAGCCGGGGCGCCGACGGCCACAAACGATGCATGATCGGTCCCTCCGCTGTCGGGCATTCCCGGAAAGTCGGTTTCGATATGCCGGGTGATCGATTCCGGTACGGCGGCCAGCCACCGGTCCCAGTATTCATAGGCATTTACAAAGCCCTGTCCGGATATGGAGACCACTCTCCCGGTCCCGTTATCCTGATTAAAAAGCGCCTGCAGGTTGCCGGCAATGCCGGGATGATCTTCCACAAAGGCCCGCGATCCGTTCAGCCCCTGTTCTTCACTGCCCCAGTGACCGGCTAAAATGGTTCTCTTAGGGCTTGGATACACTTCCTCCAGAATACGCATGACTTCCATCATGGTGATGGTGCCCGTGCCGTTATCGGTGGCCCCCGTGGCCCCGTCCCAGGAGTCAAAGTGAGCCGACAGGATCACGTATTCCTCCGGCGTTTCGCTGCCCCTGATCTCGGCTATGGTATTGAAAACCGGCACGGTACCCAGTTCCCGGGATTCGGCGGTGACCCTTATCTCAGGCTGCACTCCATTCTCCGCCATCCGGTACAGCATTCCGTAATCCTCCAGCGCCAGATCGATGGTCGGTATTTCCCGGGTCCGTGCCCCGAATACCTTGTTCACGCCAAAGCCACCCGACCAGTTCGAGGTGATAATGCCTGCGGCGCCGGCCTCTTCGAGTGCAGCCTGCAGGGATACCGGATTGTAGCCTGTTCGGAAGATGCGGTTCTGCCATTGCCGGGCGTTGGCAGTGCGCTCCGTTTCCATTTTCTCCAGCGATTCTTCCGTGGCATATTCTTCCCAGTTGGTATCGGGACGGCCGGTGATCCGGTTCACAGATACCAATACAAATTTACCCTCGGCCCGGGGAAGCCATTCCTGAAACGCTTCGGCATTTTTCATATCAGGGATAACGACAACGCCGCCGGTAATGCTCCGGCCAGAAGTGCCCGGACTCCAGGCCAGCATCATGCCCTCCAGGGAGACGACCCGGGGGGAGATCATATCAACGTGAGTGATGCCCCTCTGCCAGCCCCGCCATTCTCCCCATTGTTCATTCCTGGCCGAAATGCCCCAGCCCTCGTAGGTGGCAACGGCCCAGTCGTGAGCCTGCTGCATCTGCGGGGTCCCCACCAGCCGCGGACCAATAACATCCAGTAGCTCATGGGCCAGCTTTTCGAGGTGGGAATTTTCGGTGGCTTCACCGATGATGTCATCAATGACCTGATCCCTGCCCTGGGCCAGGGCCAGGCCGGCAGACAGGGTAAAGAAAAGCAGCAAATTTACGATTGGTTTCACGGAATTTTCCCGGTTATTTTAATTTTCGCAAACGGCAAGAAAAGCCTCCCTGTCCTGCCTGGTGAGCCGCAGCTCACCGGTGGTGTTGTCATCGCTGGTCATCTCGTACATGACCGAATTGGAGCTGTCGACATGGCCGATGCCCAGGGCGTGGCCGAACTCGTGGGCCAGCACAAAGCGCAGTTTATTCAGATCGCTGAACTGATAGATGTTAATCGATCTTTGATCGGCCTGGCTGGCGTATTCACCCTGACGGATCGGGTCGTTGTTGACAAACGTTTCGTTGAAGTCATCGGCAAGGGCGTTGGTTTCGCCAATAAACCGGTTGATCCGGTCGGTCAGGGCATTGGTTTCATCGACGAGCTTTTCCAGCTCCTTGCCGGCCGAAAAGATCCGGGCTCTCAGGCGGTCTAATTCCTTTTGCTCCGTTTCAAGTTCTTCGATAACATCGTCCGGTATATTGCCTTCCCGGTTCCAACGGGTAATTTTGCGGTTGTGCTCGCCTACCCGCTGGTCCAGTTTCCTGTTGTCGGTTTGATATTGCCGGTTTTCCAGTTCAAAACGGTCGTTCAGCATTTTCCGCCTGGATACCATGTGTTCGTAGGACCTCCGGTCCTGCCCCAGCTGATCGGTGACCCTTTTCTGATCGATGGACCTTTGCTGGCGCTCATCAAATAGAATGCTGACCTTTACCTGCCCGTTTTCCGTGCGGCTGAGAACCGGTTGATTAAAGGGCCCGGCCCAAATCCTCTCCACATCATCCAGGGCGGAGGAAAGCTGGGCGGCGTTGATCCCGAATCGTGGATCCAGATGCTCAATGCTGTAGGTGAGCGGCCATGCGCAGGGTCCCCCGGCGGGCTTCCCGGTAAAATCGGGAAGCCAGGGCCTGAAACAGAGCAGGACGATGACCAGCAAGCCCGCTAATATGGATAGGTACTTATTCATTACGGCTGATTTTGGGTCTGGTTGGAAAATATAAATAAATGCCGGTAAATGCTGTGGCGGTTCCATGGCTTTCACTTCCTGCCGTTGCGCAGTTCCTGCATGACCAGAATAATCAGGGTAAGGACCGTTAGGGGAGCCACGAAATAAAGCATGGTGGTGCTGAACAGCGACAGTGCGTCATGATGCGTTGCGGCCAGGAAAAGGTAGAGGGTGTAAGCCAGGTAAAAGGCCAGGAATAAAGCGCCCTCCCAGCGTGAGATCATCCCACCGGTGAAGAAAATGGGCAGGCAGGCAAAAGCCGTTGCAATCATGACCGGAATGTCGAAGCCGATCACCGAGGGCAGAATGGAGAGTCCGCCGGGGGTGATCAGACCCGCTACGCCGAGAACACCCAGCAGATTGAACAAGCAGCTTCCCACGATGTTGCCGGCGGCTATATTCCGCTCGTTCCGGAAACCCGCCACCAACGAGGTTATCAGTTCGGGCAGGGAGGTGCCCAGCGATACGACGGTCAGCCCGATGATCAGTTCGCTGACGCCGAGATATTCGGCAAAAAGCACGGCCCCGTCAACCATCCAATCGGAACCGGTAATGAGCATGACCAGTCCGGCGATAATGAACCCGGTATCCATAAGCCGGCTCTTGCCGGAAGCGCCGGGTTCGGCCGGGTGATCTTCTTTGTCATACTCTCTGCGGCTTTGACGGAACAGGAATACCGTATAGATAATAAGCACCACAAACAGACTGAACCCTTCAGGGCGGCTGAGGGTGCCGTCCAGTGCCAGGAACAGGACCGCCAGGGATACGAGGATCAGCAGGGGAATATCCAGGCGTATAAGTTTAGGGGAAACGGCCATGGGCAATACCAGGGCCGAGAGACCTATCACAAGCAGGATATTGAGGATATTGCTGCCGATGACGTTTCCGACCGCAATATCCCCCTGACCGGTAACGGCCGCCTGAACGCTTACCGCCAGTTCGGGGGCGCCTGTGCCGAATGCCACCACCGTAAGGCCTATGACCAGCGGGGATATCCGAAACGCGGCGGCCAGGCGCGATGCGCCCCTGACCAGTAATTCAGCTCCGGCGATCAGCAGAAGAAGGCCGGATATGAAGAGAAACAAAACCATCTTTATGTATTCATGAATTTTTATTGATCTGGTCGTCTTTCAGCTGTTTGTATAGGATACGGCCAAGTTCCTCTTTGGTGGATTCTTTAAAAAAGCCCCGCCTTTGCCTGATCACTTCCTTAAGGGTTTTGGTTAATCTGATCGTGTCTGTCTTATCAAAGTTATATTCGATGGTGATCGTTTCCCTGTTGGCCGCCGTTTTATTTTGGAGCTTTAAGGCCAGTTCCCTCAACCGGTTGATAATCAGGTAGCCCAGTTCGGGATGCAGCCTTTCGACTTCGTATTCATTGCCTTTGCGCCGGATATCTTTGATCAGTTCCATAGGATCAAACCTATTGCCCAGATAGGCGCCCCCGGCCCCGGTAAGGCCTCCCAGCACGGTGAAAACCCCAAAAGTGAGCCCTCCGGCGGCCACATCCACAGCGGCCCCGGCCCCGGCGCCGACCGCTCCGGAAATAAGAGCTTTCTGCCAGAGGGAAATGTATTTGCGCATGGCAACTTCATCCATCACATCGTTTTCATTCAGGTCAAAATCCATTTCAACACGCTGGGCGCTGAACCCGTAATGGCTGACGATCTCTTTCTGGCTTTTGTCCAGGACCGAGCGGACGTGGGACCGGACCTGATTGAACAGTTTCTCTGTGTATTCATCCTGGGTATGCAGATGGTCGGTGGGGGTGGAGAACGTCTGTTTATAGGTCTCCAGCACGGCTTTTCTGATGGTGACGGAGGTTTTCTTCAGGGCCGCCTCATGGTTTTCCTTTAAGGCCTCTATGGCTCCGAGGACCTTCTTCTCCCACTTTTGGTTGAGATGACTGAAGGCATCGAGAAGCCGGAGTTTTTCATGGAAGGAGGTCTTATGCGGATTGAACACCTTGACCATGCGGAAATGCCTGTCGAGTTGCCGCTGCCAGGCCGCCAGGCTTTCGGTGCCTTCTATGGGATTGAGCACGGCTATGCGGGGCAGGCCGGTCCATTTAAGCAGCTCAATTTCCCTGATGTATTTCGATTCGTTGAAGGGTTTCGAACTGTCGGCTACATAGACGATGCCGGCATAGCCGATAATGGGTTTGAAAATTTCGATCTCATTTTTGAATTCCTGGTCATGCCGGTATTCCTGGTAAAAACGGCGGAACAGATCCAGAGGGTCGTTTTTATACACTTCGATGCCCCAGCTTCGCAGGATCTCACTGCAACCGCGGGCGTTCTCAAACCCGGGGGTATCCCATATGGTATACAAAACCTCATCGTCAACTTTCATGGGATAGGCCTTGCTGGTGACCGTTGTGCCAGAGGTGAGATGTATTTCAATGGACTCATCGTTGGTCAGGGCCTTGACAAGCGTACTTTTTCCTTTGTTGGGCGCTCCGGTGACAACAAATACTGGATTATCCATAATAGTCGGTTAGAATCAGGCGTGAATCAGGGTCGAAGCGAAGCAGCGGGTCACCCGCTTGCTGTATCTTATTCATCCAGTTTATTTTATTGCTCTCCTTTACATCATATTCATTCATGGCCACCGGAACAATGCGGATCAGCTTTTGCCCCAAAGCCGCTCTTAGCTTTTTCAACACCTTCTCAAAGTCAACGTCGGGGGACTCCCAGTACTCGACCAGCAGGATTAAATGCTGCTGGTGACCGGTCGCCTTATCCCTGAAGACCGATGAAACCTGCCCGATGATCTGGTCGTCTTCTGCCAGGGTATTCAATCCTCCCAGGGAGTACACATCGGCATTGCGTATGCCGAAGCGGCTTTTCACTTTTTCCATATCCATATCGTATTCCCCGAAATTCCATAATAATATGCAGCTCAGCGGCAGGGTGTCCACCGGCCCGGGAAGGGGGTCATCAGGAGGTTCCCAGGGGCGGGCGTTGTCGTTTAGGCCGGCCGCGGTATCGATAAAGGGTGTTTCCATTCGCTGCAAGAGGGCCTGTCCTTCCTGTGAATTTAATATTGCGCAGGCCGATTGGGTGCTGAACTTTTTTTTATAGAAAGCCAGCGCGGCAAGCCGGGGGATAAAGCTGTAGGTTAACAGGCTCATCAAAAGAAAGGACCACCATCCTCCCAGGTCAGCGGGGGAGGCTCCTTCAGCAACGATTTGGGAGGAAGCCCGGAAATAGCGGGTCTTCTCAATGGTTTCCAAATCAACGACGGCTGCCGGAAGCCAGGCTCTCCAGGGCAGCGCCAGGGTCTCGGTCAGGGCGTGCATATGGCCCGGACCCATATTCAGCGTGGAGCTCCATGAAAAAGCCAGGTCGGTTGTTATGATGTTGATCAGCAGCCATAGCAGGGCGCCCGATACATAGGCTATGCCGGCCTTTTGAATGGTTGCCAGCACAAAGGTGTGGACCAGGTTTTCATGGCCGCCGGTGAAATGCCTGAAGTACCGGCCCCCCGCACCGGTGCCCCGGCCGGCATACAGGCTCAGCAGGGATTTCCAGAACCGGATGATCCCGTTTCCGCCCAGAAAGTCAGGTTGGCCGTACCGGCGGATCGTGCGCAGGATAATGGAGATCAGCAGCAGTCCGAAGGGCATTAATACGAACAGCAGCAAAATGGGAAGCACGTTAATGGGCCTGTTCCCGTCGTAGTAAAAAGCCACGCCGGCAGCGCCCATTCCCGTGAGAAAGAAGGCGGAGACGGCCAGCCAGGTGAACGTGTGCAGGGTGTTCACGTAGCGTTTGGCTTCCTCTCTGATGGTGGCGTTGAAGGGTTGGCGGAACCATTTTTCCACTTTTTCGGTATCGGAGCTCAGCTGCTTCACCTCTTCCCGGCGACCGAAGGCACGGTCTCTTCTCCGGACATCCTCATCTTCGGCCGTTCGCTCGTCTGCGATTTTCAATCCGATGAGAAGTTCCAGCTTATCCATTTAATGATGATTATACTATTAGGACTGCACTTGCTTAGACGGTAAGTAGAAGCGGTAATTATGAAGGTACAAAGAATACCAACACGGAACCATGGCCAGGCCGGTTAACAGACATAAAAAAGGCCGCTTCAACCTTCATCAAAGCGGCCTGTCCAAAGGTGCTGCCGTAGGTTCATTCAGGATTAAAAATGAAAATTCAGGTTCAGTGCGGCCGAACCGAGTCCCATATTCATGCCTGATCCGTCATCCATTTGGGTAGAGATGGTTCGGGATTTGCTGTTCCCGTCGATAGTCTCTTCAACGCTTACCATGTTGCCGAAACCGTCGTCTTCAAACCGTTCTTCGGTTACGGAGCCTCTGCCGTTGTTGGCCAGGGTCAGGCCCATGCCGAACTCGGCCCCAATGGACATTTTGCGGGCAAAAAAGTATTCAACGCCGATAAAACCCCTGACGCCGAAAAAAGTCGTCGTACCGTCTTTGGTTTCCAGCTGGCGCTGGGAACCGGCGGGGGTATTGTTTTGCTGGCTGAACTCATTGCCGAAATCAACGCTTTCCTTTGACCGCTGCAGCCCGGCCAGTCCTTCACCGCCGAAGAATCCCTGAAGCCGGTTACGGCCTCTTCGCTTCTCATAGCCCATGCCGACGGCAATCAGGCTGGATGCTTCCGTGGTTACATTCTCATAGTCGACCAGGTCACCGTCTACGTTGGTCAGCGAATTAAATACGGTTTCGCTGTCGCGTGACGTATTGAAACCGAAACGCACCCGGTAAGCCGTTGATTCGTCGATAAAATACTTACCGGTAATGACCTGGTTATACCCTTCGGTAAAGCCGGGGTGCTGTGCGTTGCTGCCTGTATTATCCATGATATTTACGGCGTTAAGCGCAAAATCAAGCAGGGGAACGGCATTAAAGCTGATAGACCAGTCTCCGGTTTCAGGCAGGATCGGCCCTTTATTATCATCATCCTGTGCAAATGAATGAGAGGATGCTATTCCCAGTATCATAAAGACCAGGATAAACTTTCTCAGGTATTGAATTGTAGTTTTCATGTTGGGTCTGTTTAGGGGTTTTTGATCATTTTACGGACCTAAAAGCGTCTGTTCCAGAACCGCCATTAAGTCAATGGCGGCTAATATACAAAAGTTATATTAGAAAATCTTAATTAAAAAAATATAATATAGATCCGGTCGCGGGGGCGGCCAGGGTTTGCTGATCAAGGGTACCGGAAATATTTTTTTACTTGATAACCGGCCGCGGCTTGCTTATCTATAGCTCGGTTTTCAGCTCTATTAACGCACACACAAAAAGGCCATCGATGGATTTACAAGGAAAAGTTATAAAAGTACTACCCGAACAGTCGGGAACCGGCAGGAACGGGCCATGGCGCAAGCAGGATTTTATTCTGGAAACGGAAGGGAAGTTTCCCAAAAAGGTATGCATTACCATGTGGGGGGAGAAGATTGATGAGTTTGGCGTTAAGGAGGGAGAGACGCTGAAGGCTTACATCAATGTCGAAAGCAGGGAGTTTAAGGATAAATGGTTTACCGATGTGAAGGCCTGGAAAGTGGAGAAAAATCAAGGATCGTCCCCGCAGGATCCGGGCCCTGCGGATGACGGGGGTGACATCTCTACGTTTCATGACGAGGATTTCAATGACGAATCCCCGTTCTGAGGCTCAGGGCAGCAGATTCCCGTTCTCATCCCATTCGGCCAGGCGGCCGCGGTCGGCTGGTTTTACGCTCTCATCGAGGATCTTCCTGTCGTAGGCGAACCCGTGCTTTCTGAGGACTTCTTCGGGCACGCCGTCCCAGACATTGGCCCGGTTACCCACGTAGCCCAGATAGGCTATGCCCGGTTCTGAGGTGAAGAACCCGGTGGAGACAAGGTTGCGCAGGCTGTTGAAGAACCGGACGCCGTATCCCATTTCGGGTGTGGCGGTATCGGGGTAGGCCACATCGTCGATCAGCCGAAGCTGATCTCCGGAGGAGGCGTCCACAAAATCGCTGCCAAACCGGCTGTTGGACTGGTTGTTGAGCCACATCAGCCCTCCGCGCATGGGCACCTGCATTGAGGGTATATCCTTCATCATAAACTCGATGAAATCCGGAACGCCCGCCTCGACCGCGCCGGGGGATTCTTCATCGGCCGGGATAATAATATCGGCCAGCACCCCGACGGTCCTGCGTTCAAAGTCGGTGAAGAACACGCCGGCCTGGAGCTTTTGGTTATGGGCCACCTCTTCGGGGGTCCGGCCGTAGGTATTCTCAGCTATGATCTGCTCGCTGACGGCCCGGTCGGCTTCGCTGCAGGAGGTCGCGGAAACCAGGCCCGCGCCCAGCGATCCGGCCAGTAATAATTTCAGATGTTCTCGTCTGTCCATGGTGTTCCTTTTGGTTCAGGATTAGGCTTTATGTGCGATGGTGAAAAGCTCAGATGTTTCCCTTCTTAAGCTGGTCGGCGATATAATCGGAAGTCCGCATAGACAGGGCCAGGATAGTCCATGTGGGATTCTTGTCGGCCTGGGAGACAAATGATCCGGCGTCAACGACAAACAGGTTCTTGCACTCATGGGCCTGACCGTGCCTGTTGAGTACGGAGGTAGCCGGGTTATCTCCCATTCTGGTCGTGCCTACCTCGTGGATGATCCTTCCCGGGGCCAGCAGCCCGTACTGGGAATCGGGCCCCGGTTTGCTTCCGAGAAGCTCCCCGCCCATGCTCGTCAGGATCTCCTCAAAGGTATCCTGCATGTGCCGGGCCTGCCGCACTTCATAATCCGTCCATTTATAGTTAAACCGGAGCACCGGGATACCGTATTTATCTACGGTATTTGGATCGATTTCACAGTAGTTATCGTATTGGGGGACGCTTTCCCCTCTTCCGGCTATGCCCACGGTCGATCCGTAGATTTTGCGGATGTCTTTTTTCAGGCCGGTACCGTAGCCCCCGTTCGGGGAGGGACTGCCCATTTCATCGGTAATGTACTTGCGCATGCTGTGCATATTGGCCCCGAAGCCGTAGGAAGGCATGCCCATGCCGCCGCCGTATTCCAGGTGATACCCCCGGGGAAAATCCTGTTTGTTATTATCCAGCCACCACGGGGAATACACATGAGCGCCGCCCACGCCGTCTTCGTTGTAGCGGTCACGGTCGATGAGGTCGGGTATGATGGCCGAGCGCCCCGCCCCGGTGGAATCATGCAGATACCGGCCCACCGTCCCGCTTCCGTTAGCGAGCCCGTCGGGATGGTTTGTGGATTTGGAATTGAGCAGGATGCGCGCCGATTCACAGGCCGAGGCGCCCAGAACCACCGTCTTGGCCCTGACCGTATAGACCTGCAGGTCGACTTTGCTGACATAGGAAATACCGGTGGCCAAACCCTGGTCATTGGTCGTTACCTCGCTGACCATGGCATGGGTATACAAATCCACGTTCCCCTGGCGCATGGCCGGCTGTACCAGGCAGGTGCCGGCCGAAAAATCCGCATACGCATTGCAGGCCCTGTTGCACTGGTTGCAGAAGAAGCAAACGCCCCGGTCGTTGTTGACCGGGCGGGTGAGTACCGATTTTCGCATGGGGATCACCGGAATATTGGCCTTTTCACCGCCGCGTTTAATATACATTTCATGCAGGCGCGGTTTGGGTGGAGGAAGGAAGAACCCGTCCGGGTCGTTGGCCAGTCCCTCATTGGTTCCGAAGACCCCGATCATCCGGTCCACCTTATCATAGTAGGGCTTGATATCCTCATAGCCAATCGGCCAGTTATCGCCCAGCCCATCCTGGTCTTTACGCTTGAAATCCTTCGGTCCGAACCTCAGGGAGATACGCCCCCAGTGATTGGTCCTTCCGCCCAGCATCCGTGACCGGAACCAGTCGAAATTCGTTCCCCGGACATGGGTATAAGGCTCGCCGTCAATTTCCCAGCCTCCCCATGCCGCATCAAAATCTCCAAAGGCCCGTACGGTACCGGCTCCCCGGCGCGGTGATTCCCAGGGCCACCGCATCTGGGTGCGGTATTCTTCTTTGGCCGGATCAAAATCACCTCCCGCCTCCATGACGGCTACCGATAAACCGGCATTGGCCAGGGTCTTGGCAGCCATGCCGCCTCCGGCTCCCGAGCCGACAATTACAACGTCATATTCAGTGGCAGAAGCTTTACTTTGAAGACTCATATCGTTTGATTTTCGTGGATCGGACCAGGGATTAAAACTTAATAACCTTTGTGAATATATAATTTTTTCTGCCGATTGAAAATAAATAAAAAAAATGCGGTAACAGGCTTTGGGTGACCGAAAATCGCTTACAATAAAGCCTGATCTTTTATGAAAAGCCTTTTTGCAAGTACAAATTATAAAAGTATATTAGGCATACGAAATACCAACCCAACCGGAATACCTTGAAGCCCATTTTTCGTGCAGTCCCCGTTTTAACACTTCTGCTGTTTACCCTGCTGTCCTGCGGCCGGCAATCTGACGTCACGGTAATCAAGCTGGGCCACGGACTGGATGTCACGCATTCGGTTCATTTGGGCATGGAGCGTATGGCTGACCTGGTATATGAACGGTCCGGCGGAAAGATGCGCATTGACATTTACCCCAGCCAGCAGCTTGGTTCCGAAAGGGAGACCATTGAACTGTTGCAGATCGGCAGCCTGGGGATGACCAAGGTCTCGGCCAGTGTGATGGAAGGCTTTGCCCCGGCCTTCGATGTGTTCAACGTTCCTTTTTTATTCCGCAATGATGAGCACCGGTTTAACATCTACGAGGGGGAAATCGGGAAAAGCATATTGATGAAAGGGGAACCTTTCTGGGTTCGCGGGCTTACCTATTATGATGCCGGCTTCCGGAGTTTTTATACCAAAGACCGGCCGGTGAACCACCCGGACGATCTGCGCGGCCTGCGCATCCGCGTTCAGGAAAGTCAGTCGTCCATACAGCTGGTCAACACAATGGGCGGCTCGGCTACCCCTATTTCCTGGGGGGAATTGTATACGGCCCTGCAGCAGGGCGTTGTGGACGGCGCAGAAAATAATTTGCCCAGTTTTTATTTGTCCCGCCACTATGAAGTATGCGATTACCTGATCATGAACGAGCATACCTCCGTTCCCGACGTTTTGCTGATAAGCACCTTTGTCTGGGACAGCCTGACCCGGGAAGAACAGGAGCTCTTGCAGGCGGCGGCCGACGAATCCTATCATTACCAGAAGACCTTATGGGAGAAAGCCAGCAACGACGCCCTGGCGCGCGTCAAGGAGGCCGGTATTGAAGTTATCTATCCCGACAAGCAGCCCTTTGTGGACGGGGTCCAGACGTTGTATGCCAATTACAGGCCGGATTTGAAGGACCTTATTCAGTTAATACAGGCGCAATAGCATGGAAAAGCTTAAACTAGTGATAGACAAATACCTATCCTGGCTGTTAATCGCCACTATGGCCATCATGGTGGTCAACGTTTTGTGGCAGGTATTTTCCCGGTTTTTTCTGGAAACCCCCAGTTCGGTTACCGAAGAGCTTGCACGTTATCTGCTGATGTGGATCGGACTGACAGGCGGGGCTTACGCCTACAGCCAGGGCATGCATCTGGCCCTGGATCTGCTCACGGAAAAACTCCGGGGCCGCCGCAAAGCCTATTCCGGGATTCTTATTCATTCGCTCATTGGTGCCTTCACGGCCGGAGCCTTCATCTATGGCGGAGCCCGCCTGGTCTACATTACCCTGGTGCTGGACCAAACGTCTGCAGCATTGCAGATCCCCATGGGCTATGTCTATATGGCCATTCCCGTTAGCGGGATGCTCATCGTGTTTTACTCCCTTTATTATATTCGGGAAAACCTTGCGAATGTTGATGCCCCTCCTGAGCACCAAAGGGATTCTTCCGATATCCAAGTTGAATAAATAATACTATCGTTTATGGACTTTACCGGTGTCGTTGTACTCTTAGCCAGCTTTGTTATACTGTTGTTCTTAGGCATACCCATAGCTTTCGTAATCGGTATTTCTACCTTGCTTACCATGCTGGTGAGCATAGACGGCGGTGCGGCCCTCACCACCATAGCCCAGCGCATGGCCACGGGCCTGGATAGCTTCGCCCTGCTGGCCATCCCTTTTTTTATACTGGCCGGACAGCTCATGAACAGCGGAGGCATAGCCCGCCGGCTTGTCGATTTCGGAAAGACGCTGGTCGGTATGCTGCCGGGCGGTCTGGCTTATGTAAACGTGATCGCGGCGATGCTGATGGGCGCCATCTCGGGTTCGGCCGTGGCGGCGGCTTCGGCCATAGGGGGCTTTATGGGACCACAGATGAAAAAGGAAGGGTATAAGGAAGAATTCAGCGCCGCGGTAAACATCACCTCCTCGACCACCGGCCTGCTTATCCCTCCCAGTAATATCCTGATCGTCTATTCGCTGGCCAGCGGGGGGGTATCCATAGCCGCCTTGTTCCTGGCGGGGTATATCCCGGGTTTGCTGGTGGGCTTGTCTATTATGTTCGTAGCCGGGTACCATGCTTTCCGCAATAAATACAAGGTATCCGACCGGGTGCCGCTGAAGGAAGCCGTCGCCAAATTTTTGGATGCCATTCCCAGCCTGTTCCTGATCATTCTGGTGATGGGAGGCATCATCATGGGCATCTTTACGGCCACCGAAGCGGCCGCCGTAGCTGTTTTGTATACGCTGGTCCTGTCGGTGATGATCTACCGGGAGATCGGCTGGAGCGACCTGCCGTCCGTGCTGCTGAAGAGCACCAGCACCACGGCTATCGTTATGCTGCTGATCGCCACATCGATGAGCATGTCCTGGGTGATGTCCTATGAAAACATTCCCCAGAACGTCAGCAATGCCCTGATCACGCTTTCCGACAATCCCTTCGTCATCCTGATCATTATCAATATCATCCTCCTGTCGGTGGGGGCCTTTCTGGACATGACGCCGGCCGTTCTGATCTTTACGCCCATATTCCTGCCCGTGGTAATGGAACTGGGCATGGATCCGGTCCATTTCGGCATCATCATGGTCCTTAACCTCTCTGTGGGTTTGTGCACGCCGCCGGTGGGCACGCTGCTATTTGTTGGGTGCGGCATTGCCAATGTCAGCATAGTCAAGGTAATCAAGCCTTTGCTCCCCATATTTGCCGCCATGGTCATTTCCCTTATGTTAGTGACCTTTTTTCCCTGGATCAGCTTATATTTGCCGAGGCTGTTCGGGTTTTAGTCTACCGGTGAGAAGATCACCCCGGTCCTTTTATTTTTAAAATTATTGGTTTGGTTGGAAATGAATAAAATGTTGGATGAAGAATATATTAAAGAAGACTTTTTATTAAAGACAAAAACAGCCAGAGAGTTGTACCGGGTCGTCAGGAACCTCCCTATCATAGACTTCCATTGTCATTTGCCGCCTGAAGATATTGCCGGCGATACCCTGTATGCGAACATGGCGCAAATATGGCTGGCCGGCGATCACTATAAGTGGAGGGCCATGCGGGTATGCGGCGTAGACGAACAGTACATTACCGGACAGGCCTCCGATTGGGAGAAGTTTTATGCCTTTGCCCGGTCCGTTCCCAAAATGCTGCGCAATCCCCTGTACCACTGGACCCATTTGGAGTTGAAGCGCCCTTTCGGCATCTCCGACCGGCTGCTGAACGAATACACCGCAGAATCGGTCTGGGAGGAGTGCAACGACAAGCTGAGCAGCCGGGATTTTTCAGCCCGGTCCATCCTCAGGAACATGAACGTGGAGGTGGTCTGCACCACCGACGATGCGGTCGACAGCCTGGAACACCATAAGCAGATGCAGGGCGACGCCTCGTTGACCATGAAGCCCACCTTCCGTCCGGACCGGGGCATGCAGATCGGGAGGGGGGAAGCATTTACCGCCTGGGTGGGGCAGCTGTCCAGGAGAAGCGATACGGACATCACCACCGTTAGGCATTTCATGGAGGCCCTGCGCAACCGTCATGATTTTTTTGCGGAAATGGGCTGCCGGGCTTCCGACAGCGGGATTGAGGAACCCTACGACGATGAATATACCGGGAAGGAAATTGAGCAGATATTCGATAAAGCCATGCAGAACAAACCGGTCTCCGTCGGGGAGGACCGCAAGTTCAAATCCATGATGTTGCATGAACTGGCGCTGATGAACCATGAAAAGGGCTGGGTTTTCCAGCTTCACATCGGAGCCCTGCGTAATAATAATACGCGCATGCACCGTAAACTGGGGCCGGATTCCGGGTACGACTCCATGGGGGATCCTGAGATGGCCCGACCGTTGTCGCGCTTCCTCGATCGCCTTGATTCAACGGACCGTCTGCCGAAAACGATCCTGTATAACCTGAATCCCACCCATAACGAGGTATTTGCAACTATGGCCGGTAATTTTCAGGATGGGCGCACCCCCGGGAAGATACAGCACGGACCGGCATGGTGGTTCCTGGATCAGAAAGACGGGATGGAGAAGCAGCTTAACTCGCTGTCTAATATGGGTCTTTTGAGCCATTTTGTAGGCATGATCACCGACTCGAGAAGCTTTCTCTCCTTTCCGCGCCATGAATATTACCGCCGGCTGGTATGTGATATGCTCGGCGATGAAATAGAAACCGGGTTGATTCCGCAAGACCGGACACTTGTAGAAAATCTTTTGGAAGATATTTGTTATAATAACGCTCTGAAATATTTCAACCTTGAATAATATTAACCGGACAAAAAATAATAAACGAATAGAAATGACAATAGCAGATTTAAATAAGATAACAGGACGCAGGTTTCCTGCCCGCAGATACACCCGGAATCTCATCGGCGGTGCATCCCCCATTCAGGCGGATGCTTTTTCGATGGGGCTGGTTGAACTCGAGCCCAAAGGCGGACAGGTACCCTGGCATAACCAGGAGCAGGAAGAAATATATTTTATTCTCGAGGGGGAAGGAGAGATGTGCCTCGGCTCGGAACGCTCTACGGTCAGTTCCGGGCAGGCGGTCTATATACCGCCTCAGGTGTATCACCAGTTAACCAATACGGGCACGGAAACGATGAAGATGATGTACTGCTACGGCCCGGCCGGCGACGTCGCCCACTGGCGTCAGGAACTGGAAGGGACCCTTCCCAAAGCCGGCGTTGACGTGCCGGCCCTGCCCGCTGGAGCCTGGGCCCAGTGTACCGATGCACCCAAAGATCAGAAAGGTTCATAATCATGGAAAATACTATTAAAACACATACGATCGGCATTATTATGAACGGCGTTACCGGACGCATGGGCAAAAACCAGCACCTGCTTCGTTCCATCCTCCCCATCATCAGGCAGGGGGGCGTCAGGATCAGCGACAACGAAGTGATCATGCCCCGTCCGGTCCTGGTGGGACGCAATGAAGCAAGGCTGCGCAAGCTGGCCGGGGAGACGGGCATAGCAGACTGGACCACCGACCTGGACAAGGTACTGGCCGATGAGGCCTACCCCGTCTACTTCGATGCGCAGACCACGGATATGCGGTTCAGGAGCGTTAAGAAAGCCATTGCCGCCGGCAAGCACATCTATTGCGAGAAGCCTACGGCCCTGAACACCTCCGATGCCATTGAACTGCATAGACTGGCCGAAAAGAAAGGGATCAAGCACGGCGTGGTCCAGGATAAGCTCTGGCTGCCGGGCCTGATCAAGCTTAAACAGCTTATGGAGCAGGATTTTTTCGGTAAGATCCTATCGGTGAAAGCCGATTTTGGATACTGGGTATTCGAAGGCGACACCGTCCCGGCCCAGCGTCCGTCGTGGAACTACAAGAAGGAAGCCGGAGGGGGGATCATCCTGGATATGTTCTGCCACTGGCGCTATGTGCTCGATAACCTGTTTGGAAATGTTCGATCCGTTTCCTGCCTGGGCGCAACCCATGTGGATACGCGCTATGAGGAAGACGGAACCCCCTATAAAGCCACCGCCGAGGATGCGGCTTATGCCATCTTCGAGCTGGAGGGAGGGGTGATCGCCCAGTTCAATTCTTCCTGGACGACCCGGGTACGACGCGACGATCTGGTTACCTTTCAGGTTGACGGGACCCGGGGATCGGCCGTGGCCGGACTGCGGGAGGTATGGCTGCAGCCGTATTCATCCACCCCGCGACCGACCTGGAATCCGGATATCGACAATCCCCACACCTTCAACGACAACTGGGTGAAGATGCCTGCTCAGCAGGAGTACGACAATGCCTTTAAGATCCAGTGGGAGCTTTTTTTGCGTCACATTGTGAAGGATGAGCCTTTCCGCTGGAATCTGCTGGAAGCGGCCAAAGGCTCACAACTGGCCGATATAGGCTATGAGGCCTCGGAAAAAAGAGCCTGGCTTCCCATACCCTCCTTAACATGATCTAAAACAGATAAAATAAGTTATAAATGGAAATACAGAAAGACCTGCAGGCCTCCGGGCTGCGCAAACCCCTTGACCGATTCTGGGAGCTGTCGGCTGAAAAGATCCGGCTGATCCGCAAAGAATACGATCCCTCGAAAGGCTCGCCGGTGTTTACCGAACGCGGCAAGTACACCACCCGCGGATGGACCGAATGGACCCAGGGTTTCCAGTTCGGGGCGGAGATTATCCAGTTTGATGCCACCGGTGAACGGGAGTTTCTGGAACTGGGGCGAACGGCCACCCTGGAGCTGATGGCCCCGCACATCACCCATATCGGCGTTCATGACCATGGTTTCAATAATGTAAGTACCTATGGCGCCCTGAGGCGACTGCTGCTGGAAGGCAAAATAGAATCAACGGAATGGGAACGGTCATTTTACGACCTGGCCCTGAAATGCACCGGGGCCGTACAGGCCGCCCGGTGGACTCCCACGGCTAACGGGGAAGGGTTTATCCACTCGTTCAACGGCCCGCATTCACTGTTCGTCGATACCATCCGGACGCTGAGGGCCCTGGCGCTCAGCCATCAGCTGGGTCATGTTTTGTTTGGGGAAAATGACCGGCAGTTCTCGCTTTTGGAGCGGCTCATCCATCATGCCCGTAACACGGCCGCCCATAATGTGTATTACGGCGAGGGGCGTGACCGTTATGACCTCCCAGGCCGGACGGCCCATGAGGCCGTATTTAACGTGAACGACGGGCAGTTCCGGTGCCCGAATTCCCAGCAGGGCTATTCCCCGTTTTCGACCTGGACGCGGGGACTCAGCTGGGCGATGTGCGGATTTGCCGAGCAGCTTGAATTCCTGGATACTCTTGGCGATGAAGAGCTCGAACCGCTGGGCGGGCGCGCCGGCATCGAAGCCATGATGCGCAAGGCGGCCGTGGCTAGCTGCGATTTCTACATCGCGAATTCTTCGCTGGACGGAATTCCCTACTGGGATACCGGCGCACCGCAAATACACCGGCTGGGCGATTATACCCGGTCGGCGGCCGATCCTTATAATGAATTCGAACCGGTGGACAGTTCGGCTGCGGCCATCGGCGCCCAGGGGCTTCTGCGACTGGGCCATTACCTGAACGCCAAAGGAGAGAAGGATAAAGGCTCCCGCTACTGGCAGGCCGGGCTGAGTGTGGCCCGGACCCTGCTGGAAGAACCCTACCTGAGCACGGAACCCGCCCATCAGGGGATGCTGCTGCATTCGGTGTATCATCAGCCCAACGGCTGGGACTATATTCCCCCCGGCCAGCACGTGCCCTGTGGCGAGTCCAGCATGTGGGGCGATTACCACATCCGCGAAATGGCGTTGTATCTGACCCGGATTGCGGACAACCATCCTTATTACACATTCTTCACCGGCACGGAAGGGATTCGCTCATGAAACCAGTTGCACTGATTACCGGAGGATCGCGCGGCATAGGCCTGGGAATTGCGCTGAAGCTCTGTGAAGACGGATTCGATGTGGCCATTAACGGCGTGCGGGAGGCCGGCCAGGTCGAAGAGGCCCTGAACCAGCTTAAAGCCACCGGAGCGGATGTGGTCTATTGCCAGGGTGATGTAAGCGAGGCTTCCGGCCGGGAGAAGGTCATCGCTAAGATCAAATCGCATTTCGGAAGGCTTAACTTCCTGGTCAACAACGCCGGGGTGGCACCAAAGCAACGAATGGATGTTCTGGAGGCCACCGAAGAAAGCTATGAACGGGTGATGCGCATCAATTTGCAGGGGCCGTATTTTCTGACCCAGGCGGTGGCCAACTGGATGATCGAACAAAAGCAGCGTGATCCTGCGTTTAAGGGATCGGTCATTAATATCGGCTCCATATCGGCCAGCGTGATCTCGCCCATGCGGGGGGAATACTGCCTTTCGAAGGCCGGCTTCAGCATGCACAGCAAATTGTGGGCCGTTCGTCTGGCTGAATTCGATATTCCCGTTTATGAAGTTCAGCCGGGTATTATCCGCACGGATATGACGGCGGGAGTCGTCAGCAAGTATGATGAGCTCATTGAGGGCGGACTCACGGCTCAGCGCCGGTGGGGTTATCCGGAAGATGTCGGCAAGGCTGTACTGGCTTTGGCCAAAGGGTATTTCCCTTATTCAACCGGACAGGTTATGATGGTGGACGGCGGACTCACCCTCCAGCAGATGTAGGCTTGCTATGTACTTTTAACCGGACCATGATGCGAATGAAATTATGTATTGCTGCTTTACTGCTTTTTTCCTCCGGGGCTCTGGCTGCCGGCCAGGAGTATTCCGTAACGGTGACGGCCGGGGCCTTTGACCGCGACGGGACCATCGTCTCGTTCCGGTTTCCCGACCGGGTGGACGACGGCATTTATGCTATGGAAAGCGGTTCCGGGGATCCCGTTTACCTTCAGGTCGATGACAACGAGGGCTGGTTTATACTGGATCAGCTGAAGGCCGGCGCGTCGAGAACGTTCACCGTGTCGCCGGGTCCGTTGCCGGCCCGGGAGGCCTTCCTGGAAGTAACCCGTCAGGACGGGGATCCGGAGGTGTCGTTCCGCTCGGGCACCAAAGAGGTATTGAGCTATTACCATAGTGAAAGTAAGCTCCCGGACGGGGTCAGCGACCGTTACCGGCGGGCCGGATATATCCATCCGGTGTACACGCCCGGCGGTACGGTGGTGACCAACCATATGAGCGAGGGCCGGGAACATCATTACGGGATCTGGTCGGCATGGACCAATACGCAGTTTCAGGGGCGGACGCCCGACTTCTGGAATGCCCATGACGGGTCGGGCCGGGTGGACGGTGATTCCCTGGAAGCGGCATGGGACGGGCCCGTGCACGGGGGGTTCCGGTCCAATCACCGGTTCACAGACCTGTCGGGGCCGGAGCCGGTAATCGCCCTGAATGAACACTGGGAAGTTAGGGTGTACCGGTCTCCGCAAAATGGGGCCTATCATATTTTTGACCTTACCATGACCCATACGGCCAATACCGGAAGTCCGCTTGCCCTGCCCGAATACCGGTATGGGGGACTCGGCGTGCGCGGCCACGGCGACTGGAATGAAGAGGGGAACCTGTTTTTTCTGACCTCGGAAGGCTATGACTACAGCAACGGCAACGGTACGAGGGCCCGGTGGAGCCATGTTGGAGGCTTCGTTGACGGCCGGCTGGCCGGGATCGCCATTCTGGGTCACCCTGGCAATGACCGGCATCCCCAGACGGTGCGTATCCATCCCAGTGAGCCCTTCTTTAATTATGCCCCCTCCCAACTGGGCGACTGGTCCATCAGGCCCGGATCGCCCTGGGTGGGGCGCTATCGCTTTATTACCTACGACGGCGAACCGGAAGCCGGCGAACTCGACCGGCTGTGGAATGATTATGCCTATCCTCCCGGTGTGTCGGTCGCCATTATACATTAACTTTTAATAAATACCCATTATGAAAGCATATCCTATTTTACTGAGCCTGTTGTTTGCCGTGACGGCCTGCAGCGAAAACGAACAGCAATTTACCGTTCAGGCGCCGGATTTTGCCCTGGCCGGAACCCCGGTCTATGCAGATATTGAGACCGGTTCCCTCGAAGACGGCGCTGTGGTATGCCTGCAATCGGGTGGACAGTCCATTCCCGGACAGGTAGAGGCGGTTTCAAATTCCACGCAGCGGATCTGGTGGATTGCCGGACAGGCTGCCGGATCGGAAGCCGTCTATGCGCTGAGTTCCGATGAACGATGCGATGCGGCGTCTTTTTCCTGGGGCCAGCCGGTTGAAGATGCCACCGTCCTTTCCCTGGGTGATCAGCCCGTTATCCGTTATGAGCATCCGGTTTTTGACTCCGGAGATATTGAAGGGACCAAGAAACCGTTCCATCAGGTTTATGCTCCCGGCGGGAACCGGCTGATAACGAAAGGCACCGGCGGACTCTTTCCCCATCACCGGGGGATCTATTTCGGGTATAATCACGTTTATGTAGATGAGAGGCAGATTGATATCTGGCATGCGCGCAACGGAGAACGCAGTGAGCATTTCGAGGTGGTTAAGGAGTTTGAGGGACCGGTCATGGGCGGTCATATCGTGACCATACACTGGAAAGACCATGACGGGGAGCCCTTTTTGGAAGAGACCCGGGAAATCCGTGTATTCAGGCAGCCTCGCGGTGAATCGCTTATTGATCTGCAGACTACATTGCATGCCATCGATAAACCCGTTAGTTTAGGTGGTGACCGCCAGCATGCCGGGGTTCAGTTCCGGGCCGCCCAGTACACGGCCGATAACGATGAGCTGACGAAGTTTATTCGCCCGGCCGGCTTGTCGCATCTGGCGGCAGATGAGGAAATAGACGGGGATGATATGATGGACCTGACCTGGAATGCCATGCACTTCAATGTTGACGGCAATTTTTATACCACGGCCTATCTGACCCATCCCGATAACCCGGAAGGCGCTGAAATGTCGGAGCGTCTGTATGGTCGTTTTGGAGAATTTATCCCTCATGAACTGACTGCCGACAATCCCCTGCAGCTTAAATACCGGTTCTGGATCAAAGAGGGAGATCAACCGGCCATTGACGATATCGAACTTCGCTACGCACCCTATGCCAATCCGGTTCGGGTCCAAACCACGAATTAAAATCCCTGACTTATGAATAGTTCCAACCGCCTTCACATGCTCCCGCTAATCCTGCTGTTACCTGTAGTTTTGGGGTTTCAACAGCAGGATGATCACGTCAGCCTTGTTCACCAGCAAGGGGAACAAAGGGTTGATGTCCTGGTGGATGGTGAGCTGTTTACCTCCTACCTTTATTCCGATGTGATACCGGTCCTGAAGAAGCCGGTCCTTTTTCCGGTTCGTACGGCCCGGGGAACAGCCGTTACCCGCGGGTATCCGCTTGAGCCCCGGGGCGGTGAACGGGTGGATCATCCACACCAAATCGGGTTCTGGCTCAATTACGGCGATGTGAACGGTTTTGATTTTTGGAACAACTCCGATGCCCTTTCCCCCGAACGGGCCGCCCGTTCGGGCATTATCCGCCACAGGTTTATCAAAACCCTGGAAAGCGACAAGGGACGCGGAATCCTGGAAGTGTCAACGGACTGGAATTCACCGGACGGACGATTGCTTCTCGTCGAGGATACCCGTTTTGTATTCCGTGCTGAAGGCGATTCCAGGATCATTGACCGGACTACTACGTTGACGGCACCGGACGAGAGGGTGGCCATGACGGATAACAAGGAAGGCATGATCGCCATGCGGGTAGCGCGCGAGCTGGAGCATCCGTCTTCGGGTTCTGTCCGCCTGACCGATGCCGGTGGCCGCCCCATGGAGGAAAACGTAACGCATAATGACGGGGTAAGCGGATCTTATTGGAGCAGCGAGGGCCTGACCGGTGAGGATGTGTGGGGCAAACGGGCGCCGTGGGTGGCCTTGTCGGGTGTCATCGGGGATGAATCCGTTACCCTGGCCATGTACGACCATCCCCAAAATCCGGGGTATCCCACCTACTGGCATGCCCGCGGATACGGCTTGTTCTCGGCCAATCCCCTCGGACAAAAAGCGTTCAGCGACGGGGCCGAGGAACTGAACCTGGTGGTGGAACAGGGGGAGTCGATCACCTTCAAATACAGGTTCCTGGTTCATTCCGGCGAAAGCACGTTCGGGGATATGCAGGCCGTATACGATCAGTTCATCAACTGATCGCCCCTGCCGGGATGAAATCCGATCCTCCAGGGCGCGTTATTCGGTCAGGGTTTTGATGTACAGGGTGATGGATTCGATCTCGTCATCGGAGAGGATACCGTTAAACGAGGGCATTCCCTGATCGTAGCCTTCGACGGTGATGGCCCCCGGTTGCAGCAGGGCCGTGCGTATATACTGTTCGTCGGCTACGGCGGTTGACCCGTCGGACAGGGGGCGTTCGGATCCGAACAGCCCTTTGAAGGTAGGACCGTTTAACCCGGCGGTTGCCCCGTCGGTAGAATGGCAGGCCATGCATCCTATCCGCTGGTACAATTGACGGCCCCGCTCGGCGGTGGCCGGCTCGCTGGCCTCATCGTGTCCGGCCAGGACCCCTTCGGCCATAATGTAGTCTCCGGCACCGGGGTATCCTTCCGCTTCGAAATCGGTCTCTATGACCTCATTAACGGTAAAGTAGACCTGGCCGTCGATGAGCTTGCCGCCGGCTGTCCTTAGCTTATAGTCGATTTGCATTTGCATAACCTCTGCGATATTGGGTACGGCCAGCAAAACGCCCTTCCCGTCTTCCGAAACATGGGCGGAGGTCACGGCTAAATATTCCTGGCCGGGGGAGCCGTCAAGCTGGAAATGGCCGGACCCGTATTGTCCCGTGCGCTGGTAATTCCACCGTTCCACCCGGAAATTTTGAACATCTTCCGCGGTTTGGGGATCCAGTTCCACATCAAAATCTATGATTACACCGCCTTTGCGCGCCCTGACCATTTCCGGCAGCGTGCTGGGCAATCCGGTATAGCGGAGGCGGATAATGGAGCTGTAGCCATCCGAACTGGTTCCCCACAGGTTGAAACCGGAGACATAGAGCTGTCCGTCTTCCTGATTCATCACGCCTTTCATGGCCGGTGCGGGATAGGTACCGGGTAGGAGGGAGACCCCACCCTGCATGGTATTGCCCGTGCTGTCGATGTAAACGCGGAATATCCCCGGCAAACCATATGAAAAATGCAGGAGGTTGCCGTTTAACGGACCCATGCGGTCTCCGGTGACCCAGGCCTGGCTGATCCCCGACCGGTCAACGTTATGGGGGATCCAGGTCAGGGGAGGGGTGATTTCCGGTACAGGATCGCGGTGAGCGGTGGCCGAAACCCCGTAGTAATCACCTTCCTGTACATGCAACAGGGGGGTAGACGGCACATGGTGACCCTGTTGGTCGGAGGCCGTCAGCATACCCGTTTGGGGATGAATGCCCATGTAAGGCCCCCGGAAACCGGTTGCGAAGTGCTTTATGTTTCTTCCGTCGGCGGATACCTTCAGAATGGACCCACTGTGTGGTGAGCCCCTGCGCATTCCCTGGGCAACGGCCTCGCCACCCGGAGGACCCATATCCAGTGCCGCCCCCTTGGAAACATAAAATCCACCATCCGGTGCCGCCACCATATCCGTGGGCCATTCCCGTGATTCGATCGACTGAGCCATTAAATTGGAGAAATTCTCATAGTAATCAGCCGAACCGTCTCCGTTCAGATCGTGCAGGCGTACAATGCCTTCCCTTCCGTATACAAATATTTCATCATCGACGATCTCTATGCTCTGCGGCTCATACAGGCCGGAGGCAAACCTGCTCCAGGACAGGCTCCGAAGGCTTTTGTCGATGCCGTCGATCAGCCATACATCCCCTTCGAATGTCACGGCGGCCGCCCGGTTATCGGAAAAGAATTTCATATCCACAATTCGCACATTGCGGTTCCATGGGTTGGGGACCGGCAGGGTAAACTCATCGATGACCCAGGCGGATGTATCCGGGGCCACCTTGCCCGTGGTCTTTACCGTCTCCGGCCAGCGCACCGGCCCTCCGTTTTTAAAATCCGGCATGTTCCTGGTGCGGCTGAGCATATTCTCAAAATGCTCTTTGCCTGCAACGGGCCCCCTCCAGGCCACCACGGTAAACGTGCCGGCTTCACGGCCTGAATCCAGGTGGATGCTCGCATAGCGGTTATCCGTGATGCGGAGTTCGGCCCCGGATCCGGCCAGGCCGACGGCCGTAACCGTGCCGGGGTTCGACTCGCTATAGATATAGGCTATGTTGCCATCGGTCTCGCTTTGCGTTCCGTTTGCCACATCGGCGGCCACGAGCGTGAGGGCTTCTTCCAGCCGGTCTGTGGAAAATGTCCGGGTAAAACCCGTTTCCCCCTCTTCCACCAGGCTGCCGGGCATTTCATAAATATCCGTATTTTTTACCGTGTAGGAGAAAATTACATCCTGATCTGCGACATAGAGCCCGTTCCACCGGATCAGCGAATCGGCAGGAGGCCCCCAGGGCGGTCCCTGATCGCCGGCGCCGGCCGATAACCGGGGATCGGTAAAGGCGGACCGGGATCCGGTCCATCCCGGGTATAAGCCTGTGGCCAGTCTGGCTTCGCCCGACAGAGTCGGAATTTGGTTGTCCTTGGTGTGAAAATCATGATAGGAGATCTGGCCCATGGTTACCATGGGCAGGAAGTCTCCGGTCCATGCGGCCGACCACCGCAACAGGTCGGTATCAAAACAAGCATAGGCCTCATGGCCAAGCTGAACAGCCAGGCAGCGCGGAGTGAGGTTATCGGAGGGGAAAGCCGGTCCAAGGTCCCGGGCATCCAGGGAGGTTGTGATAAAGGGGAAATCCGGCTCCACAAAATGGGCGAATTCCTCCTGCTGAAAATCAACCTCGGTGATGTGTTCTTCTTCACTGCAGGCCGTCAGGTAACACAAACCACTCAGCAGGACTAAAGTAAAGGTATTCCGGGCTTTGGTGAGGCCCTTCACACGAAAGGGGGTCATGGTAAATGGCATAGAATTATTTAATACTTAAAGGGTTGTCCGTCGGCCAGAACATCCTGGGTCGTTTTATCGAATGTGATGAACTTTTTAGTTCTCAATAGCTTTTAGCGGAGCTGCCCGGCACGCCGACGGTGATCCCGGCTGTGGCCAGGGCCGCTTGTTTAATAAATGTTCTTCTGTTCTTATCCATCATAGATATGATTAAGCATTAGTTGGAAACCCCCGCAGCCCAGTAGATGCCTCCGGCCAAATGCTCCAGGAAAGCAGGATGGGTATAATATTCGGCTTTATGGCCCAGAGAGGTATACCATGACCGGCCGCCGTCGAATTCCTGGCTCCAGGCAATGGGGTGATAATCACTGTGATTGCCGCCTTCATACGTATTTTCATCGACGGTCAGCAGTACATTCACATTTTCAGACAAAGAAGCCTGCCAGTTGTACCATTCATCTTCCCATTGCCACCGGGCGGAAAAATGTTTTGTTGACGGATGGGTTTGATCTGTGGTATGGATGGTCGCTATCTGGATGCGGGGATGTCCGTCAAAATAGGCTCCTACAAGCCGGCCGTACCAGTCCCATTCATATTCTGTGGTGCTTGCACCATGAATGCCGACAAATCCGCCCCCGTTCCGGATGAAATTCTGAAATGCTTTTTTGCCTTCATCACCCAAAACAGTACCGGAAGTGCTTATGAAAACCACCACATCAAAGCGAGAAAGAATATCCGGGGCAAACATAGTGGAATCGCTGGTTATCGTGGTTTGGAAGTTATGTTCCTGGCCGAGCAGTTTAAGGGCCGCTGCGCCGGGAATCCTGGATTCGTGAACGAATCCGTTGGCTTTGGTATATACCAGTATATTCAAATTATCCTTTGCCGGCATTTTACCGGAGGCGAACGATGAAATTGAAAAGACGCTTACTGCCAAAATAATTAAACAATACCTCATAACTATATTTACTCCTTTTTTCTCATAATTATATATTCGCCGGATTTTATGTCTATAGGATCCGGAACGCATAATATAGCATTAATGCAGATTTCAACCTCAACTAATTTTAAAATCCGATAGCCACTTTGCCCGGCAGACCGACACCGCCCGTGCCGGTCTGCAATATAATCCTGGAATAGATTATCATAAAATCAGGTAAACCGTTATATTGAACGGCTAACAATTATTACCCGAAAGCCTTAAACGTCATTCTCGACCTAATCAATCATCATCTGCAGTCCCTGGATTTCCCCCGGGAACCGCACAGTCTATACGATCCCATCCGGTTTGCTTTACAGAACGGAGGCAAACGGCTGAGGCCCCGCCTGGTACTGCTGGGCTGCACAATGTGCGGAGGGGAAGCCGGTGAGGCTTTGCCGGCCGCCCTGGCCGTGGAACTGCTTCACAATTTCACCCTGATCCACGATGATATTATGGACGGGGCCCATACGAGGAGAAATAAACCCAGCGTGTTCAGGAAATGGGATTCCAATACGGCTATATTAGCCGGGGATGTGCTTTATGCTCATGCATTTGAACAGCTGCAACCCTATGCGGCTGATGAGCGTTATACCAGGGCCGAATATGCCGGGATCAACAAAACGTTTCTGGATGCCGTGGTCAGCGTTTGCCGCGGACAAGCCATGGATATGGAGTTTGAGGCCAGGGACAGGGTCAGTCCCGATGAATATCTTGACATGATACATGCCAAGACCGGGGCCTTGCTGGCCTGTTCGGTAAAGCTCGGGGCCCTTGCCGCCCATGCCCCCGGTCACCAGGTTCATTCCGCCTCGATGCTCGGTTATCATTCGGGCATTGCATTTCAGATCCAGGATGATTTACTTGACGCGGTCGGTGACGCCGCAAAGTTTGGCAAAGTTATTGGAGGGGACATCCGGGAAGGGAAAAAAACCTGGCTGACCATTACCGCCTTCAGTAAGGCCTCTGAGAAACAAAAGGAACGGTTGGCTGCGGTACTGAAAATGGAACGTCCGCCTCAGGATGAGGTTGACCATGTCATACAATTATACCATCAGTTACATGTTATTGAGGCTGCTCAAAGTGCGGTTAACGATCACTATGAAAAAGCACAGGCTTGCCTGCATCAATTTGAAGATTCGGAATACAAAAATAAAATAAATAATCTCTTGCATCAGTTAATGGTAAGAGAATCATAATATATTTGTCAGAAAATAAATAAAAAGGTGACTTTGCAAAAAACGTATTTAATGATCGTCCTTGCCGGCCTGATCGCGGCAGGCTGTGCCTCTAAAAGTACCATTCGTCCCGGCGATACCCTGGAAGAAGCTTTTCAAAAATCAATGATGCTGTATGAAGATGAACGATACAGCGATGCCACCCAGGCGTTTGAGACCGTGCTTTCGATAGGCCGGGGGACCCAAACAGCCCGGGATGCCCAGTATTACCTGGCGGAAAGTTATTACAATAGCCGCCAGTACCTGATTGCGGCCACCGAATACAACCGGTATGCCACCAACTACCCCCGGTCGGAGAGGCGAAATGAAGCCGAGTATAAGGAAGCCCTGAGCTATTATGAGATGAGTCCCCGCTATAATCTGGATCAGACGGAAACCTATCGCGCCATTGAATTATTCCAGCTTTTTGTACAGCGCAACCCAAATTCGGAATATGTTGAACAGGCCAGGAACAATATTGATGAACTGCGGAACAAACTGGCCAAAAAGAAATACCGGGCCGCTGAACTCTATCTTCGCATAAAAAATTATGAGGCCTCGGCCATTTATTTTGGAATGATCATCGAGCAGTACCCCGAGAGCCGGTGGGCCGAACAAGCCCTGGCAAACCAGATCCGCGCTTACGTTGATCTCGCTGATAACAGTATAATTGCCAGGCAGGAAGAGCGATACGAAAAAGCCGTGGACAGTTATCATAAATACCTGCAGATCTTTCCCCGGGGAGAACACCGCAACGTCGCCGAGGAATATTACAGCCGGGCCATGGACGGACTCTCTGAATTTTCCGAACCTACTGCCGGACTCTGATGCAAAGGATCGGGCTTTTCGGTGGGAGCTTCGATCCGGTCCATTCCGGTCACCGGAAAATGACAACCTCTTTTCTGAACAGTGGCCGGATCGATAGGCTGTGGATCCTGCCCTCGGCCAGCCCGCCGCATAAAGGCCATAAGGATCTGGCCCCCTATGGCCTTCGCTGCAAAATGGTCGAAGCCGCATTTCTCAACTGGCCGGACGTGAAGGTGGTGCGTATAGAAGAACAGTTGCCGGCCCCCAATTATACCCTCCACACCGTTCGCCGCTTAAAGCATGATTATCCCGATGCCCGTTTTTTGCTATGCCTGGGCAGCGATTCGCTTCAGCAAATTACGTCATGGTACCGCTACAGGGAACTGTTTGGGGAATGCCGGCTTCTGGTGGCTAAAAGGCCCGGTGTTCACCTTATTTCCATTCCGGATGAGGCCTCTGTGGATTTTGTGGACCATGAACCGGTTTCCATATCCTCATCGGAAGTCCGGTCCATGATTGGCCGCGGCGAGCCGGTCGGCGATTTGCTTCCCCCGGAGGTCGTGAAGATCATTGATGCGGCGGGCTTGTATAGACGGCCCGCACCCTGAATAACCTAAGGGACCCGTTTGTTCTGAAAAAATGATTTTAGCAAAAGTTCGCTGTCATACTCCATGATACCCTGTATAACTTCAGTACGATGGTTCATCTGCCTGTTGGAGGCAATATTGAACACGCTTCCGCAGGCACCGTACCCGGCATCCATGGCTCCAAAAACAATACGGTCTATTTTGGACAAGACCAATGCCCCGGCGCACATGGGACAGGGTTCCAGGGTCACATACATTGAACAGTCTTTCAGGTACTTCGATCCCAGGGATTCAAAAGCGGCTGAGAGGGCGATCATTTCCGCATGGGCCGTTGAATCCTTTAACTGTTCCGTTTGATTATACCCCTTTCCGATGATCATGCCCTGATGAACGACTATGGCCCCGACGGGAACTTCCTCTTCCGCATAAGCCTGTTCGGCCAGCACCAGGGCCCGTTGCATGAATTGTTGATGATGGGTCGTCGTCATATTTAATTGATGGTGATTCAAATCTTACTAAGATGTTTTTTAGGTTTACAGCTATAAAATAAAACAAATTTTCTCATTTTGATAAACGACGTCCTTACAGATAACCTGGCCATGACGTTCCTGACTGGGACCGAAGGTGCTGGCCGGTTTGAATCCCCGCCTGATAAAACTTTCTTTTTGATTATTAATATTTAAAAATAATAACGATATTGGGCAATTGGGATTTGTGCAACAACCTAAATATTAATTATTTTCTTTTTATGTGATCAATAAAACAGGAAATAAAAAAATATAAAGTTCATAAAACAAACAATTATCAACAAGATGATTCGAACAAATAAATTCAGACTCACCATTAATCTGCTAGCCGCTTTTGCCATTTGTACATTAGGTGCCTGCGGGTCTTTAGTCATTGAAAATGTAGATTACGCCCAGCCAATTGAAAGCGTATTATCCGTACAGGATGACGGCACCGTAGAGGATGTACGGTCCGGGCTAAGTTTCAGCATAATGCCTCTTCAGAATGAAGAGACCGGGGATACAACTTCGGTAACGACCCCTGAGATCCGCATTATCCGTAATCAGGAAGGGTATTATTTTGTTACCGCACCCGGTTATGCCCATGTCTTCGTATTACGGCCACAGGCCGGGGAGCTGCAGCTCCATGAGACCATATTAATAGATGAAAATGG
>JBBDRB010000081.1:0-4047 GCA_040905685.1 Balneolales bacterium
CCTGGTACCGGAACTTGGGGGCATTCCGAAATTCCAGGATGCCGCATTTAAGGTAAGCCTGCCTACCCAAAATATGGGTACTTTTTCATTTTTTGGTATATCAGGAATGAGTGAGGTAAATTTTGAAGATGTGACACCGGATATTTGGGTGACTCCCGGGGAAAGGGGCATGAGTCCGAATATTCGGGAAGATTTTG
Source organism: Balneolales bacterium (assembly GCA_040905685.1). Lineage (GTDB taxonomy): Bacteria > Bacteroidota > Rhodothermia > Balneolales > Natronogracilivirgulaceae > JBBDMU01. The sequence goes on from JBBDRB010000081.1 coordinate 198, forward strand.
ATAAACGAGCCCACCTGTTCAACACGGGGGTGAAGCACATCCTGCCATTGCAAAGCAATAGCTACATCCAAACCACGCTGGCCTATTCAAATGAGGGCGTCAGGGATCGCGTGTTTGAGGTGTTGTTGGATGATGATGAAGAAGCGGCGGATCTAAATTTCAGCAGTAGAATCAGAAAATCCGCATACAGAACCTCAATCACCTATAACAACAAATTGAATGCGCGCAATAATATTCAGGCTGGGACACAGTATGCACTATATAATTATGATTATAATCAAAGCCAGTTACGTGAGGATAGCGCCGAGAGGTTTTCACTTACGGAGTTTCATGAATATGTGAATACCATCAATAACTTTGTGAGCTGGCAGTACCGGATAAATGAGCGGTTAACGGTTGTTTCGGGTCTTCATAATGCTAATATACTGTTGAATAACAAAAGCACACTTGAACCCCGAATTGCGGTAACCTGGGTGGCTAGCCCATCAGGATCTGTACAGGCCGGATATGGCAAGCACAGTACGATGGAAAGTATACATCACTATTTCGCAAAGGTTGAACAGGAAGACGGCAGCGTAATTGAAACCAATAAGGACCTTGATCTGCTAAAAGCGCACCATTATGTGCTGGGATACGAACAGCGTCTTGGCAGCAATTTTATGGGAAAAGTTGAATTCTATTACCAGGATTTATACAACCTGCCTGTAGAAAACGATGAGTCAAGTTTTTACGCGACCATCAATGAAGGTCTTGATTTTAGATCCGTGGATCTGTTGAATGAGGGCAGCGGCAAAAATTACGGTTTGGAACTTACTCTCGAGCGTTTTTTTACAGATAATTACTACTTCCTGATTAACGGTTCCTTGTTCAGTTCGCTTTATACCCCCTTGGATGGCATTGAAAGGAACACCCCGAATAATGGACGTTATATGACCAATATTTTGTTAGGCAGGGAGTTTGTGAATATTGGGAGAAACCGAAACCAGACGTTGGGAGTAGATGCCAAGATCTTTTTTGGTGGTGGCAGAAAAATAATTCCCTTGTTGCGCGATGTGGATGGCAATTTAGCCATCGACACAGAAAACAATCGATTCTGGGATTATGAAAGAGCCTATGAGCATGCCCTCGATGATGTGTTTACCTTAACCATCTCAACCAGCTATAAATGGAATAAACCAAGAGCCACCCATGAGCTGTATCTGAACCTCGATAACGTAACCAACCACGTTGGCCGGCTATCCGAATTCTACGACGCGGGTCAGCCCGGCTCCGTAGGCTATATCAGCCAGTTAGGCTTTTTTCCCAATCTTATGTACAAAGCATATTTCTAAACGAACAACTACCGGTCAAAGTCCCTGCATTTCCTGCATGGGCCGGTCCCCGGTTAGTGTTCTCATGGATCAACTGACGCTTTGTTGTACGTTCTTCCATTTTATGCCTGAGGATTTAGACGGGATTCTGTTTTTCTGGATTCATAAGGACTCACCTGTTCTGTTTTCAAAGTTAAATGTGATGAGTACATTTCCTGTCTTCTGGCCGGTATTGACATATTGGAATGCCTCAGGAAGCTGTTCAAAACCGTATTGCCGGTCAATGACCGGCCTGAATTTTCCTGTTACGGCCAGATTTTTCAAATGATGAACAATTTCCCTGTTCATGGACGGGATCGGAAACAGCACTTTTTTGCCCCCGAACATGGGTGTAAAAATGGCCAGAAAAGGGTTTTGTGCCAAATAGCCCAGGTCCGTCGAGGAGTAAATGCCGCCCTTTCTGAGCAGGGGCCTGCACTGCTTAAACGAACTTTTGCCCACGGCATCCAGCACCAAATCAAACGTCTTGTCTGTTTTGGTAAAATCCTGCCGGGTGTAATCAATCACCTCGTCGGCGCCCAGCGACTTTACGAGTTCCGTATTCGCGGTATCGCAAACAGCGGTGACCCGAGCGCCAATGGCTTTTATGATTTGCAGGGCCGCCGATCCGATCGCGCCGGTGGCTCCGTAAATGAGCACATCCTGACCGGCCCGGATAGTGGCTTTTCTGATGTAATTCAGGGCATAATGTGCCCCTTCGGTCAGCGGAGCCGCCTGTTCAAACGGCATGGAATTAGGCATGGCGGCCACCGCGCCATCCTCACGCACGGTAATGTATTCGGCATGGGCCCCAAACTCACTGAAGCCGAAAACGTGGTCGCCGGGCTTGAACAATGTCACCTCATCGCCCGCAGCCTTTACCCGTCCGGCATATTCGCTGCCCAGAATGGGGTTTTTCGGTTTGAGCAGGCCGGTAAAAAAACGCGCGATAAACGGCTTCGCCCTGAGAAATCCATCATCGGTCCGGTTTACCGTGGTGGCACAAACCTGTATGAGGATTTCATGGGCTGCAGGAACCGGATCCGGGACATCCGTGAACTGAAGCGCCCCGGGAGGCCCGTATTTCGTGTGGATATAAGCCTTCAATTTTTATTTTATTGGGATTATTCAGATGATCCGGTGTTGTATCGCAGTTATTTTTACTAAAATATTCAATCTAAAGGACAGTTCCGATATAGTGGTTGTTTTTGGGCTCCCGGCCCAACCTGCTTGAGATATGCAAGTTGATTATCATTATATCGTTTGACATTCCGATGAATATGCAATTTCACGAATACGTTGAACCGAAAAAGCTGATACCTCAGGAATTCCAAGTTGCTCACGGGCCTTTCTAAAGTAACAAACCAATTTTGAAGGATTCAAAATCTCTTTAGAGATTATCTCTTCGCTCGGTTCCCTTTCACTTTTAAAATATTTATTGATAAACAATAAATATTTATCGATATTAGATATGAACCTATAATAAAAACTTGTAGCAAGGGATATGTGTGAAGCTATACAAGCAATTAACCCGATGTCAATCTTATTATGCTGGAGGAAACAAAATGAAGAGTCAATTTTATAAGATCATCTCATTAGCATTAATAACAGTGCTTGCAATCACAGGTTTGTCGGTATATGCTAATGAAGCAGAAACGGAAGATCTTTCCGATTTTCTGATCATTGTAAATACAACAGACGAGGAAATTATGCTGAAATGTGTACAGGGGTGTGCCTGGAAAAAATTAAGATTTAGTTCTTCCCTGGGTAATTCGTACCAGGCAGTGGACCAATATGGGATGACCAACGAGGCAGGAAAAGTTTTTAAGGAAAAATCTGACCAGCTTGAATTCATGTTTAAAATTCGTAAAACCGAGAATGGTGTAAGTTTTAAAGGTAAGAAAGGAACCGCATGGAAAGCTTTAAGTTTCAGCTGCCTTGCTAGTTGTGATCAAGCAGTAAATCAATATGGCATGACTCATTTAGACTCCAATTAAGCTGTGTAATGAACACCAAATCAAGTGAAAGGATGAAAATTCCAATTAAGGTTAGGCTGTTGACATGGATGACAACAGCTATAATGGTACTTATTGTGATAGCAATGCTATTTACGTTATTCACATCTTTTTGGTGGACACCAAAGATGGTACCGGATAAAGGCTCCGCTGAAGGTATGGCAAATTACACCTCGAGTATCCGGTTCCTTGACAACACGTATACCTACTCCTTTGAAGAGGACCTGGAAAGCGGAGAGACCGACGAAAGATTCTATTTACTCAGTCTGGATGAGTTGTTCCGCTTCATGCCGTCGGATTCGGTACTTTACCGGACAAATGCAATCGATGTGGAAAACAGCCAGATATCCAGATTAGCTTTTGGATTTGGAATGAAAAAGTCCGTCAATTACGGTGGCCAGGTGACCGTGCCGATTCTTGTCGGGCATACTGGCATTCCACTGGAACGCGAATCTTTTTTCCGACATATCCGGATGGAATTGTTTT
>JBBDRB010000082.1:0-11925 GCA_040905685.1 Balneolales bacterium
TCTACGATGAGGCCGAGCGCCTCGAACAGCACCGGGAAGCTTTGGTCCACGGCGATTTCAGTCCCAAAAACATGATGGTGTCCGCCGGCAGGCTGGTGCTGCTTGACCATGAGGTGGCCTGGTACGGGGACCCGGCCTTTGATGTGGCTTTTCTGCTGAATCACCTGTACCTGAAGATGCTGCTTCATAAAAAACAGGCCGGTCGGCTGCCGGACCTGACCCGGGTATTCTGGGACGCCTATTTTGGCAAAATGGGCGATCAAAAGCAGAAGGAAATGGAACTCCGCACCGGAAGGCTGCTGATCATGCTGATGCTGGCCCGGGTGGATGGCAAGTCCCCGGCGGAGTATCTCGGCGAGGCAGAGAAAGAGTTTGTCCGCGCCCGGGCCTATGAGCTGCTGTCGGAGAAGACCTTTAAACAACCGGACATCAACGCACACTGGAAATACAAATTAACCCTTTTACCTCTTGAAGATTAAGAAAATAGACGCCTGGCAGGTTTTTGACTCCCGCGGCAACCCAACCCTGGAAGCCGAAGTCGAACTGGATAACGGGACCAGAGGCTCGGCCATCGTTTCTTCCGGAGCGTCCACGGGTGAGTACGAAGCTATTGAACTCAGGGACGGCGACCCGTCTTTATTTGGCGGCAAATCGGTCTACAAGGCCATTGATAACGTTATAGAGACTATCGGACCCGCACTGGAAAACAGGGATGTCCGCGAACAGGCCGCCCTGGATCAGGTGATGCTGGACCTGGACGGCACGTCCAACAAAAGCAACCTGGGGGCCAATGCCATTCTGGGCGTGTCGATGGCCCTGGCCCGTGCGGCGGCCCATGCCAGCGGCCAGCCGCTGTTCCATTACCTGACCCGGGGGTCGGGCACCCTGCTTCCCCTCCCCGAAATACAGATTATCGGGGGCGGGGCCCACAGCAGCGGTCGTATTGATGTGCAGGATTTCATGATCATCTGCACCGGGGCCATCGACTACGGGCAGTGCCTGGAGATGACCTCCAATGTCTACCGCCATTGCGGGATCCTGCTTAAGGAAAAAGGAAAGCTGGCCGGCGTGGCCGATGAGGGCGGCTACTGGCCTGAGTTTGACAGCAACGAAGAGGTGTTCGAAGTGATCATACAAGCCATAGAGAAGGCCGGCTATGAGCCGGGCAAGGATATCCATCTGTCGCTGGATATTGCCGCCTCCGAACTGTTTGCAAACGGTAAATATCATCTGAGCCTGGAAAACAAAGCCCTGACTCCGGATGAGTTTTACGATCTCCTAGCCGGCTGGTGCCATAAATACCCCATCATTTCCATCGAGGATCCCTTCACCGAAACGGACCTTGCCAACTGGCAGAAATTCACCGCCGCTTTCGGGAAAGAACGGCAAATTATCGGGGATGACCTGTTCACGACCGATATAAAACGGGTGCGCGACGGCAAAGAAAAGGAGCTGGCCAACAGCGTGCTGATCAAACTCAACCAGATCGGGTCCGTTACCGAGACCCTGGACTGCATCCGTCAAACCCAGCAGTTTGGCTGGACCCCGGTGGTCTCGGCGCGGTCGGGGGAGACCGAGGACGCGTTTATCGCCCATCTGGCCGTGGCCACCAACGCCGGTCAGCTGAAAGTGGGCTCGTTCACCCGGTCCGAACGCATGGTCAAGTGGAACGAGGTGATCCGAATCGGCCGTGAGCTGGGCTCCCGCGCCCGGTTCACAGGCGGCGCCATACTCCGGTAAAGGCTAGCCGGCAAAACGGAAAAACGGCAATCCCTTGAAAGGCAGGCTGGCTTTGAACAGGGAACCGGACAAGGGATATTGCCGGATGTCCTCATCGGACATGTTTTCCCGGGCGGTTGTGATATACAGCTCGCTATAATCCCTGCTCCCGAATGTGCAGGAAGTCACCTTGGGTACCGGCAAATGGACCTCAAAGACCGTTTCCCCGCTCTGTGGATTGATGCGCATTACTTTGCTCCCTCCGTACAAAGCCACCCAGAGGTGGTCGTCCGTGTCGATGGTCATCCCGTCGGGATGTCCCTCGCCGGCGTCGATCTCCCTGATAACCGAGGGATTGCTGATGTGGCCGGTAGCATCCTCATAGTCATAGGCATAGATATGCTGAGCCGGGGTGTCTATAAAGAAAAACCGGTCCCGCTGCCGGTTCCAGGTCAGCCCGTTCGATATGGTAATATTCGGCACCTTCAGCTCGACGTTCCCGTCCGTTTGCAGGCAGTACAGGCTCCCGGCTTCCTTTTTTTGGTCATAGGCCATGGTCCCGGCCCAGAACCTGCCCTGAGGATCGCATTTGCCGTCATTGAACCGGTTGCCGGTAAGATGAGCTTCAGGGTTTGAAATATGCGTTTTTTCCAGGGTATCGATATCAAGAAAAGAAAAGCCCGATTTGGTGGCCATCACAATTCCTCCTTTTTCCCGAAGAGCGAATGCTCCCACATGTTCGCCCACGTTACAGGCGGTATTGGTCTTCCTGTCCGGATCATATATAAACAGCTTACCGGACATGATATCAACCCAATACAGTTTGTTACCCAGCTCATCCCACACGGGCCCTTCTCCCAGGACGGCTTCGGTTTCAAATGCTACCAGCGCTTCGGCCGAGTCTACAGCCATATCATGGGTCCCTAATTTTTTTTGCTGCCTTCGGCTTTGATCCCCAATCCACCATCTATACGGATGACCTGCCCGGTAATGAAAGGGGCTTTTTCGCCGGCCACAAAAGCCACCAGCTCACCGATCTCATCGGCTCCGGCAATGCGTTTAAGCACATGCATGTCTTTGCACTCCTGCAGCACCGCTTCGGGGTCGGGAGACATGGCAAAGGCTTTCCGGTTCAGGGGAGTGTCCACCGTGCCCGGACATATGGCTACAGACCGCACCTGGGGGGCGTAATCTACGGCAATGCTGCGGGTTAAGCCTATTAAGGCTGTCTTCGTCGTACAGTATGCAGCGACTTGTTCCTGAACGAGAAAGGCCTGGGCGCTGGACATGTTAATGACCGCCCCGGAACCCTTTTCCATCATATAGGGGATAGCATGTTTGGCGCAGAGAAAAGAGCCTTTGAGGTTTACATCCATCACCAGGTCCCACTCCTCTTCGGTGGTTTCGGTTACCGTTGAATACCGCAGGATCCCGGCGTTATTGACCAGCACATCCAGACTGCCGAAGGTCGCAACAGCCTGCTGCATGGCATTTTTCACTTCACTTTCCCTGGCCACATTGCATTTAATAAACAACGCCCGGTCACCCAGTTTCCGGCTAAGTTCTTCCCCGGCGGCCTCATCTACATCCAAAATAACGACCTGGCCATGATCCCGGTGAAAGATCCTGGTACAACTCTCACCGATGCCCTGGGCGCCTCCGGTAATAACAATGGTTTTGTTTTCGAATGACATAATATCGGTTAAGGGGCGTAGGCTTTTACGTGCTGGCGGGACTCTCCCAGTCCGTCAATGCCCAGTTCAACCACATCGCCGGGCTTGAGGTACTGAGAGGGCTTGAAGCCCATTCCCACACCGGCCGGCGTACCGGTAGAGATCACATCGCCGGGCATCAGGGTCATGAACTGGGAAATATAACTGACCAGGGTTGGTATGCCGAAGATCAGGTCGCTGGTGCTGCCGTCCTGCTTCATCTCGCCGTTCACCTTCAGCCAGAGCTTCAGGTTGTTGACATCCTCTATTTCATCCGGGGTAGCCAGTATGGGTCCCAGGGGAGCGAACGTATCGCAGCTTTTGCCCTTAACCCATTGCCCCCCTCTTTCCAGCTGAAATTCCCTCTCGCTGTAATCGTTGTGCAGACAATAGCCGGCCACGTAATTCAGCGCATCCTGCTCGGACACATAGGAGGCTTTTTTGCCCATAACGACAGCCAGCTCGACTTCCCAGTCGGTTTTAACACTGTTTTTTGGGATGATCAGATCATCATTCGGCCCCGTCAGCGATGAGGTGGCTTTGAAAAAAAGGATGGGTTCGGCGGGAAGGGCCATCCCCCCCTCTTTGGCATGGTCTTCGTAATTGAGTCCGACACAGACAATTTTACCCGGCTGGGAAACCGGGATGGCCATGCGAGCGGCTTCGCCGATGGACGGAGCCGATGAGCCCTGGGTATCCAACCAGGCCTTTAACCGGTTTAATCCGTCAGTATGAAAGAAGTTGGTATCGTAATCCTCGCCGAAGGCACTGGCATCAATTTTGGTTCCATTGGAAAGCAGCAAACCCGGCTTTTCCCGGCTGGGTTCTCCAAAACGTATTAATTTCATAAAATAGGATGTTAATTAAGCATTTAGGGTTGAAAATCCCCCGTCAATCGGGTAATTCACGCCCGTAATGAAGGCAGCCTCTTCGGAACACAGGTAAAGGGCCAGATTGGCGATCTCTCCGGGGCTGGCCATTCGGCCGATGGGTTGGGACTTGGATAATTTCTCGAACATCTCCTTCTCCTTTCCGGGATAGTTGGCCTTGATAAAGCCGTCCACGAATGGGGTGTGTACGCGACCGGGAGAGATAGCGTTGCACCGGATGTTATCGTTGAGGTAATCTTTGGCGACGGAATACGTCATGGTCAGAACGGCTCCTTTGCTCATGGAATAGGCAAACCGGTCGGGTATGCCTATGAGCGCGACTATAGAGGCCAGGTTCAGGATAACGCCTCCTCCGGACAGCTTCATTTTAGCCACACCGGCCAATGAGGTGTTATAGACGCCCTTCACATTGACGGCATATATTCGGTCAAAATCCTCTTCCGTGGTCTCTTCCAGGGTGCCGATGTGGGCAATACCGGCATTGTTGATCAGGATGTCCAGACGGTTTTTAACCTGGAAGATCTTCTCGAAAACCTCTTTTACTTCGGCCTGATGAGCCACGTTGGCCCTGTAAAAATAGGCTTCACCGCCCCCGGCATTAATTTCCTCCGCAGCCTTTTCACCGGCTTCTTCATCCAAATCCACTATGTGAACATCGGCTCCCTGCCGAGCGAAAAGTTGGGCAATGCTTTGGCCGATACCTTTGGAAGCGCCGGTAACCACCGCGGTTTTATCAGACAGGGAAAAAATGGCCATGTAATTTTTGGTAAGAATGTTCTTAATCAAAATCAGCCGTATAATACAAAAAATATATTTAAATCTTTACGGACTATTCCTTATCCCCGGTGACCGGGAAAGTCCACATGCCAGCTATGGCATCTTCGGCGTTGCCATTAGTATAACCGGCTCGCAGGTTCAGGCTCATTCCGACTACCTGGCCGGTATTGTTGATGTCTTTTGCATGACTGGCCACGATATAGCTTTCCCCAATCACACCCAAATCAATGATGCCTTCGGTAATATCCCACAGAAAGGCATTATTATGACGCATCGCAGAACTTAATCCGACAACCTGGCCCCCGTCGTTTATGCCAAAAGCCTCGCTGGCCGTCTCGTCAATGCTGCCCAGATCGGTCATGCCGCTGGTTTCATCCCAGAGAAAAGCGCGGACCGAACCGAAAGCATTGGTGCTCTCTCCAACGATTTGCCCGTTTTCATTGATGGCATGGGCTGTGCTTGTCTGCCCCCCCAGTGTTCCGAGGTCATAGATCTCATGATTGTTCTTCCACAGTACAGCATGGTTATCACCCGAATTATTTTGGCTTGTTCCGACGATCTGTCCGTGCCCATTGATGTCAAAGGCTTTGCTTTCCGTGCCTCCAAGCGTTCCGAGATCCGTGATGCCGGAGCCCTCCTGCCAAAAAAAAGCACGCAGTTCACCCGAGGCATTCTCGCTCCAACCGACCACATGCCCGTGGCTGTTGGTGCCATAGGCCCTGCTGTGGTCCCCCCCCAGGGTCCCGATATCACGCATCCCCCCGGCTTCATCCCACCGGAAAGCATGCTCATGGCCGGATCCAATCAAGCTGTAGCCCACTACCTGTGATTGGTCGTTTATATCAAAGGCTTCGCTATGTTCACCGCCCAGCGTACCCAAACTGACCATTCCTGTATGTTCATCCCACATATAAGCCCGGAAGGCCCCCGAGTCAATGGTACTCCAGCCGGCAACCTGTCCGTGATTATTAATGGCCTCAGCATCACTGTCGAAGCCGCCCAGGGTTCCGATTAGCTGACTTTTAACCTCACCCTGAAAATTAATTTCCGATACGGCAGCTGTATGTTCCTGAAGATTGGGTGTCGTTGGGGTTAACGGATCCTCCTGACAGGACATCAGACCTGTACCTGATAATAATATCGTGGCCATATAAAGAGATGTTTTTTTGTACCTGTCTGTAAAACTGAACCAATTCATAAAATTCCTTTTTTTAAGATTTTTCGCTTCCAAGGAGTTTCAAAATAAGACAGTTCATTTTAAATTCATTTAAGTTATTGAATTTTAATGATTAATAAACATTAATGAAAGGACCTGACCGGTTATCATCTTTCTGAAACACAACCTGATAACTATTAACCGGCGGATGAGCAGGGTTTTTTCCGGGAATAAAGGCTATCCCTTAATATTTGTTTATCTGCATGGGGGAGGCCTGTCAGGGGAATGATTTTATATATGATAATGTATTGTAAAATATAATAATCTAATTATTACATTATATAGTTATAATTCAATCATTTTCTTCAGCCTTGTTCAATAGAAAACGGAATATCAAAGTAGGTATAGTGGCCAATGAATTTCTGGATCCGAATATCGGCCGGCTGGGGGGTTTTGGGTGGGCAGCCAGCCGGGCAGCCGATGTTTTCAACAAAAGTCAGTCTGGATTTGAGGCTGTATTTCTAACACCACTGTTATATAGCCATTCTCAACCCGGCTTGGCGGTTACCAACGGTACAAGACTCTTGTACCGGTCAGGCAGAAGGTATAAAGACAGCGCACGCCTTTTGTATGAACGAATCGACATTCTGTTAACCATAGATTACCGTACGGACTACAATGTTATTTTTGACTGTGCTCCGCTTACTCCTATTGTAACGTGGGTTCGCGATCCACGCTCTCCGGCTGATATTGACAAAATGATGTCTCTTCGAATTCCCGGCAGCAAAAAAACGGCATTGCCTGGGCTGCACACCAATAACACCAGAGATCTATCAAAATATATCCAACCTGGCCGGCTTTTCAAGCGGCCGGTTATCCTGGGCAATAAAATGCCCTACCTTTCGGCCAAACATACCTCTGTATATGGCCTGCCACCTACAAATCACGAATTGCCCAATCCTGATCTCATCAACTATCAGGAATACAAGCCCAATGCGTCAGGTCACCCGAGAGTGATCTATCTGGGGCGGCTGGATCCGATCAAGCGTCCATGGTTATTTATTGAACTGGCACGAAACTTCCCCGAAGTTGAATTTTTGATGCTCGGCAAGGATCATTTCGCGGATAAAGGAGGTTGGACGCCGGAGGACATCCCGGAAAACGTAAAGATCCTCGGTCATTTAAGTGGCAAAAAAAAGTATGATTTATGTGCTTCGGCATGGGTGCTGGTTAATACTTCCATTCATGAGGAGTCTCCGGTCTCCGTATTTGAAGCATTGGCCTCGGAAACGCCGGTTCTCAGTTATGAGGATTGGGGTGGAATCGTTGAACGGTTTGGCATTGCAATAGGCCAGCACCGCGGCACCGGTCTGGAGGGTATTCCCAGCCTGACCGAGGGCCTTGATCAGCTACTGAGAGAACATTCACTCAGGCATGCCCTGGGCAGGGCCGGTCATCTGCATGTCAGACAGGAATACACTGACCGCAGGTTCCTTGGTTGTTTTCGGGACATTTGCAAAGCGGCAGGGTTGACCCTGCCTGGTGAACGCATCCGCCCCTCACCGGTTACTCTACACGAAACATCGGTGGATGAGCTGAGGACACTCAGTGAAGAACCTTAAACCAAAAACAATGCCAATTCATGCATAGGGTATTTCATACAAATCACAGTCCATAGGTGAATAAACCAAGAAAAATAGCGTATTTGGTAGGACGTTTTCCGGTTATTTCAGAAACGTTTGTCATAAATCAAATCACCGCTTTACTCGACAAAGGGTATCAGATCGATATATATGCCACGAAACGGGGGAAGTTGGATCTGATCCAAAATGGCGTGAGCAAATACAACCTGGTTCACCAGACCCGTTTCAAACCCCATACCCCCTATAACAGCATCAAACGTTTTTTGGGGGCCTTATACCTGATGATCAGCCAGCGACCGCCCGGGGAAGTTCTCAGAAACTTGTTCAATTTTATGAAACATGGCCGGCAGGCCGTAAACCTTTCACTTTTTTACGAGACGGTGCCTTTCTGGCCGCAGAAAAGTTATGATATCATCCTTTGCCATTTTGGTCCGAATGGAAGCCGCGCCGTGGCCATGAGAGAGCTTGGCCTGATCAAAGGGCCCATAGTTACCATTTTTCACGGTTTTGACATCACACACTATGTTAAAATGTTTGGACTGGGGATCTATAGACAATTGTTTGAAAAGGGGGAGTTATTTCTAACGGTAAGTGATCTGTGGAGGAAGAAACTGCTTAGTGCGGGGGTCGATAAGAAAAGGCTGATGGTCCACAGGGTGGGGGTTCAAACGGAAAAGTTTATTTACCACCCTCCGGAGCCATTACTGCAAAAGCCGGTAATAACCCTGTTATCAGTGGGACGGCTCGTTGAGAAAAAAGGCATTGAATACGGCATACGGGCCATAGAGCATCTATTGAAAAAAAAATATGCCGTTAAATACGTAATCCTGGGGGATGGTATTCTGAAGGAGGAATTGCAATCATTAATTTCCAGTAAAAACCTCAATGGTCAGGTTGTGCTGGAGGGAGCCTGCAATCAGGATAAGGTACATAGCCGGTTAAAAGAGGCTGATATCGTACTCGTACCCAGTGTAACGGCTTTAGACGGTGATATGGAGGGCATCCCTGTAATTCTGATGGAGGCCATGGCGGCTGGGGTTCCCGTTGTGGCCACCGACCATAGCGGAATACCGGAACTGGTAAAAAATAACCTGAACGGGTATCTGGTTGAGGAAAGAAATGCCGGTGAAATCGCCGAGAAAGTCGAATACATCATCCATCACCCGGATCAGGTTCTGGCTACCTCAAGGAGGGCCCGTTTGACCATAGAGGAATCGTTTAATGCCAGTATACAGAACCGCAGGCTGGAGCTGATCCTTAACATCCTTTATGAAAAACCCCTCTTCAGGCTATCGAATAAAGCCCGGGCAACGATATCTGGTCAATCCCAAAAAACACCTACCTGACCGGGAAACCCGGGGAGTCAAGACTCGAAATGACAGATTTTTGGTGTTTTTAGCGTCAGATTTTATATTTTATATATATTATTATATATAAAATCATCAGGACTGTTATAATGAAGATTGCAGCGTGTTTTGCTCCGAAACCGGTAAACGCAGCTGAAGTAGCAAAAAAAATGGCAATGGCCCAGCAAGTTGCCGACCACCAGGTAAAACAAATATATAGCATTGAAGGCGGAGCCATTGCCTGTATTAGCGGTGGAGAGCGAGCCTCATCCATAGCAATGCACCGTGTTCGTTCCGGCCATAGCTTGCTTATGCATACCGGTATACCATTAAGCAGGGCCGGCCAAAACCTGAATCTTTCAGATGAAATTCTCTCCTGTAATGCAAAGGAAGCTGAACGGATACTGACTAATCTGGATGGTGCTTATGCCTCTGTTTTTTGGTCGATGCGGGAAAGAAAGCTGGTTGTGGTAACCGATATGCTGGGGATGCAGCCTCTGTATATATTCCGGAAAAATGGAATGCTGCTGTTGGCTACCGATATGAAGGGCATAACCGGAAGCGGCCTGGTCCGTATCAAAATGAGTGCCTCCGGGTGGGGTGGTTTTCTGAGCTTAGGCAACCCGCTGGGCAATACAACCATGCTGGAGGGAGTGCAGAAGGTGAGTCCCGGGGCAGCACTTCGCTATAATGCCTCTGAAGATGAGCTGAAAACACATGTTTATTGGACATGGCCGGCACCTGATCCGTCCATCACTCAGGATAATATTGACACGGGAGCGATTGTAGATTTCTACCGGAAAGACGTTAAGCGGTACCTGCAATACAGCCGGCAAAGTTCAATCCTGCTGAGCGGGGGTTTTGATTCCCGTTTTATCCTTGCTTTGCTTGCCGAAGCGCAAGCGGATGTAAATGCGTACATATTCGGACATGAAGACGAATGCTTCGGTGCAGATGGCAAATATGCCAAACGAGCTGCAGATCTGGCAGGAATACCCTATCAGTATATTCAGCCGCCACGCTCATTTTATGAATCCAATGAATACATTGACTATTTATTGCGGGATGAAATTTCCAAGCCCAGTTTATACCTGTTTATTGCCCAAATTCCTTCCTGTTTAACCCCCAACCTGAAAGCCGTTTGGGATGGAGCCTTTCCCGGTCCGGGCCTGAACCACCCTCTCAAATTTCAGTCAACATTGGATGCATTGCGCAACCCTTCCAGGTCCGCACGTTGGAAGGAGGCCGTTACCCTGTTTGCCGATGCTTTCACAGAGAATCTGCAACCGGCATTTATGGGAGAACTTGAATGTGAACTGGGAAAATACGCCGATGATGATTTTGGTACGGGTGAATTTTTTGTCCGTAATGTAACAAGAAACCGTCCTGTTACGAGTCCTCTGAAAGCCTATTCCAATGAAGTAATGGCTTTCACGCCGGGGATGAGCCGGGAATACTGGGATATGATAGGCTCTGTGTCGCTGAATGTCAGGTCCACGCCCCATCTTTATCAAAAAATATATCGGCGGCATTTTCCACATTTTCTTAAAGAGCATTTTTATTCAAAAGGGAAACTGACCACCAATCGGGCCATCAATATTTCCCACAGCCTCAGGGTGTCTGCGGAGAAAGCCTTTAAAATATATAATCGTGCAAGATGCAGCCGTTTTGCATCTGTCTTTGGGAATCATCACAAAAGAGACGCGGGAAATCCATACTGGGATGAAAGCCGGCTGATCCATACCGTTATCTCCCGTATCGACCCATCCCATCCGGATTTAAATTCCAACGCGGTACATAGGTTGCAGCGTAAGCAAGGCTATCCGGGTAATGCCAATGTTGCCCGGCATGTCCTTTTTTACTGGCAAACCTGGAGGTGGATTATGGAAGGTAAATTTACGAATGGAAATCCTATGGTGGGTAAAGAGCGAAAAATTAGAAATAATGCATAGAAAGGTGACCGTACTGGTTTTCGTCTTAATTTCTGCCCATGATCTGTCTGCCGCTCAGCATTCCGTGGCCCGGCAGTGGAATGAAGCATTGTTGGAGGCCATTCGTAATGATTATGCCCGTCCCACGGTTCATGCCCGCAATCTATTCCATATTTCAGCGGCCATGTATGATTCCTGGGCGGTCTATGATGATGTCGCAAAGCCCTACTTTTTAGGTAAAACGGTTGACGATTTTACCATACCATTCGACGGAATTGCATTGCCGGTGGATAAACAAGCCGCAAGGGAAGAAACTATAACGTATGCCGTCTACAGGCTGCTCAGGTACCGGTTCCGTTTGTCACCCGGGGAAGAGACGTCGTTTGCCTATTTTGACTCTCTTATGGTCAAATCAGGCTTTACTCCTTCCTTCACCTCTTCAAACTATGCCAACGGATCACCGGCCGCACTAGGCAATTATATTGCGCAGCAGATCATTGAATTCGGCTTACAGGATGGATCCCGGGAGCAGGCTGGTTACCGGAATTTGCATTATCAGCCTGTAAATGATCCGCTGGATCCTACACTTCACGGTAATCCGGGCCAGGTGGATCCCAATCGATGGCAGCCGGTGACGCTGGGTACCTTCATCGATCAGTCGGGTAATGTACTGCCTGTACAGACACCGGAATTTATCGGGGCTGAGTGGGGTGGGGTTACATCATTTGCCCTGCCTGAAGAAGAGAAAACA
>JBBDRB010000082.1:12025-23698 GCA_040905685.1 Balneolales bacterium
GGCCACCACCCACCCTTGACTCAAGCCGGACGGACGGATGGTCTGAAGAGTTTAAGTGGTCATTTTCACTGGTTCCACTATGGCAGGGGCATTTTGATCAAAGTGATAATGTAGTTTGGGATATTTCCCCAGCAGCCATGGGGAACGTTCCGGACTTACCACAAAATTATGAGGAGCACCGGGATTTTTATGATCTGCACGAGGGCGGTGATACGGGAAAAGGGCATGCAGTAAACCCCCACACGGGTAAACCCTACGAATCTCAACTTGTCCAACGGGCCGATTATACACGGGTATTGGCTGAATTTTGGGCGGATGGGCCGGATACGGAGACGCCACCCGGACACTGGTATACCATCTTAAACCATGTCACCGGTCATACGGAGTTTGAGAAAAAGTTTCGCGGTGACGGACGAACGCTGGATGATCTGGAATGGGATGTAAAATCCTATTTTACTCTCGGCGGCGCCGTTCATGATGCAGCCATAGCGGCCTGGGGGATCAAAGGCCGTTATGATTATACCCGCCCGGTTTCAGCGATACGCTGGATGGCAGATCGCGGGCAGAGTTCCGATCCGGGGAAGGCTGGTTTTAATCCTGAGGGTATTCCCTTATATGAAGGATCAATAGAATTGGTCAGGGAAGGAGATCCGCTGGCCGGCGCAGAAAATGAACATGTCGGAAAGATCAAACTTAATACCTGGCGCGGGCACGAATACATTGAAGATCCCGAGACCGAAACGGCTGGTGTAGGCTGGATACTGGCCGAAAACTGGTGGCCGTATCAGAGGCCGACATTCGTTACTCCCCCGTTTGCCGGATTTGTATCCGGTCATTCAACCTTCTCCCGCTCCGCCGCGGAGGTTATGACCCTGCTCACCGGGGATCCCTTTTTCCCCGGTGGACTCGGAGAATTTCATGCCCCGGCAAATGAATTTCTGGTTTTTGAAGACGGTCCGGAGGAAACGGTAATCTTACAATGGGCAACCTACCGGGACGCTTCCGATCAATGCAGCCTTTCAAGAATATGGGGTGGAATACATCCCCCGATTGATGACATCCATGGTCGACTGATCGGTGAAAAAGTCGGGATCAATGCGTTTGAACAGGCTGAAAAATACTTTGCCGGCACCGTTCCCAAACCGGATGAAAGCCCGGTTTCCTGGAAACTGGAACAAAATTATCCGAACCCATTTAATTTGCATACAACCATATCCTTTTACATACGGGAACAATCGAAAATATTGCTGAAAGTGTACGATATTACAGGCAGGGAAGTGGCTACGGTCGTTTCCCAAACGGTGGCCGGGGGTAACCATACGCGTCATTGGAATGCCTCAGGCCTTGCCAGTGGTGTATACATTTACCGGCTTGAAGCCCAGCCGGTTTCCGGGCAGGCGAAGCGTTATGTTGAAACCCGCAAGGCGACGCTGATAAAATAAAGGGAAAAACCCTGTTCACAATGTACAGAGCTTATCTATGGCATGCAGAAGAATAAGCCGGGCAAATAAAGATAAATCCTCTTAATAGTACGTTCATGAGACTCTATATTACTGAGGAGAAGAAAAGATATACATCGTTTTTGGAGTGCGTCCGGCAGGAGGGTTATTCTGTCAAGGATTTGAACAAAAAGGCCGTTATTCATTTCTTGTCCACCGGACTGCATTATTTCAATGAAACGTTTATCTCCGGCATGGAGAAGCAATTTACACATCAGAAATACAGCCTGGATCCGGACCAGGGAATCCAGGAGATAGGGGATGGGGAAGTTTCCCCATTGGACGTAAAAACAGTTGAATCTCCGGTAGAGGCCTTTCTGGAATTTTTCGCCAAAAGAGTAAAATTTCTGGCTGGCCGCAAGCTATCCTTAGACTTAACCGGCGGCATCGATTCCAGGCTTGTGGCCACTGTCCTGCATCATTTCGGGATTTCGTTCGATACGGTATTTTCCAGGGATTCGGGAACGGGTGAAGAAGCCGAAATAGTCAGAACAGTGGCTGGTATACTGGGCAGGCCTGTTCAGATCCTGCAATCGGCAGGCCCGGTTGATAAAAAGCAACTCAATGAGCTTTTTCAGATTGGCGACGCCCATTTCGATGTCCTGGCATTACGATCTCTGCGGAATACCCAGTCCTGGAGAAAAGGTGCAGGGTATGACCTTGTTATCACCGGTATTGGAGGAGAACTCTATAAAGACTTTTGGTGGCAGCAGGATTTTCCATTTTACACCAGGCAAAAGCCTGATCTTGAGAAACTTCTCGGGATGAGAATGCACGTATCGGCATTACCTGACAAGTGGCTGGGCGGGCATTACCGGTTTGATGCAAAAGCTCATTTAATCAGCATACTTGAAAGGTACATCCAAAGCACCAATACCCGGACCTATGACCAGATCTATTACCAGGTAAAGATCCGCGAGCAGGTTTCGGTCATGACCCGGGCCACCGGCGCTTACCTGGATGTATATTCTCCTTTGCTGGAAAAAGATCTTCTGGATATAGGGTATAATCTTCCCCGCAGAAGAAGGTTCTTCAACCGGTTTCACCGGCAGGTAATAACAGCATTAAATCCCCATGTTGCCCGCATACCAACTACGGAAGGCGGCATGACCGTGTCCGGGAACCGCATGGATATCCTAAACGACCTGTCGCTGTACGGGAAGGATAAAACTTCTAAACTGCTGACAAAAATTCGCAGAAAGCGAAATGAACCGGCCGGGTCCGACCCCCAGGAAGAGGGTTCCATTGTAGCGGCAGAGATTAAAGAGTCTTTAGAATTAATGAAAGATTCTGGTATCTTCTCGACGCTGGCACCAACCGTTCAAAACGAACTTCCAGCCGCATTACGAGGCCGCGTGTTGACCATAGGAATGCTTCTTAAAATGCTCAGATGAACCTATTAATTTTGAATTAACAAATAACTATGCAGATTGAAAATGTCTATTGTGAATTTGAACGTGAACCTTTAAGCAGCCCTTTTGGCTTTAAAGGCGGATATATGAAAGAGATCTGGCAAACCACCGCGTTGCTGGAGACCAGCGACGGTACGTCGGGAACAGGACTGGGATGTCAGAGCGTTTTATGGTCTGACGGGCGGGTATTTACCGCTGCCTCGGAAAGTGGCGGCAATAGCATCATGTTTGCCATTACGGAAAAAGGCCTTCAGCTGGCCCGGGGACGAACATTCGAAACCCCTCTGGACCTGTTGAATCAGATCTTCCCGGAAGCTTATGAGTACGGATGCAAAATCACGGGCATAGCCGATCTTAATAAGACCTTTGTGCTCAATGCCCTCATGCCGCTCGATAATGCCGCCTGGATGGTATATGCAAGATCCAACGGACTGACCAGTTTCGATGAAATGATCCCGGCTGAGTTTCGCCCGGCTCTTTCCTGGCGGCATGACCAGGTGGCCAGCATACCCGCCGTACCCTATGGAATGCACATTTCGAAAGTGCGCGAACTGGTCGAGCAGGATGGCTACTTCATGCTAAAAATCAAGCTTGGCTCACCCGGTTCCCAGGAAGAAATGCTGGAAAAAGATAAAAAGCGCATTGAACAAATACATAATGAGGTTGGAGACCTGAAGGTTGAGCATGCCGCAGACGGGAAAATACCCTATTATATCGACGCTAATGGCCGCTATGAGAGCAAAGAAGCCATGATGGATCTGCTGGATCATATCCAAAAAATCGGGGCCATCGATCAGGTATACCTATTGGAAGAGCCTTTCCCTGAGCATTATAAGGTTGATGTCGGTGATCTGGGCGTTACCGTCGTGGCTGATGAAAGTGCGCATACGGCCAAAAATGTAGCCGAGCGCATCGGGATGGGTTACGGAGCTATTGCATTGAAGCCGATTGTTAAGACGTTGAGCTTCACTTTGGAAATGGCAAAAATCGCACATGAACACAAGGTACCTTGCTTTTGTGCGGACCTGACGGTTAATCCGGTGCTTGTTGACTGGAATAAAAACATTGCGGCGCGGCTGCAGCCTGTACCAGGACTTGATGTTGGGCTGATGGAAACCAACGGGCATCAGAATTACAGGAACTGGCCGGCGATGCAAAGCTATCACCCCTACCCGGAAGCCACCTGGCTTAACCCTGAAAAAGGAATATTCAAACTTGACGAAACCTTTTATGAGAACAATGGCGGAATTTTAGAGACCCCCGCCCACTACCTGTCGCTGATTAAGACCGGCACAGAAAGCTGACCATGGAACATTTATTCTAACCAACCGCATAATCGGTTATATCCCTGATTATTTAGGCTATCTAATTAGCATTTATTAAGTATTAAATATCAATAACTTATGGTTAAATATTGATATTTATATTAGATTATAGATGTTAAGTAATAATCATAAATAATGGAGGATGCAATGGGTTGGTTTGCAATATTGCATAAACAGGGATTTATAAATATAACAGGAATGGTAATGCTATGTATAGCCATGGTGTCCTGTCAGGATGGGATAACATCACCGGAATCATCCAAACAAGATGAAGAACGGGGTTCCGAGATTCAGCAGGAGATAACGGAGGTTGAAGGTCAGCTGTTCGGTACGCTCGGAGGTGCGGACAGCGATGCGGAAGCGGTTAATAATCTGGGACAGGCCGTCGGAGCCAGTCATAATTCCGCTGAGCGATTTCGTGCTTTCCTGTGGGATGAACGAGAAGGAATGATAAATCTTGGTTCACTCGACGGTGATAATGAAAGCCGTGCTCATGATATCAATGACAAGGGTCAGGTCGTTGGGTATAGCCTTATTTCCTCGGGGGAAAGCCGGGCATTCCGATGGAACGAAACAGAAGGGATGTGTGATCTGGGAACGCTTGGCGGTGATCAAAGCCGCGCTTTTGGAAATAATAATCACGGTTACATTGTCGGGGAAAGTACAACTTCGTCGGGTGAGGTCCGGGCTGTGCTATGGGATGAGAATCTCGATATCATTGAATTAGGAACATTTTCCGGTGGGAATTCGAGTTCGGCCCTGGATATCAACGATCAGGGAGAGGTGGTTGGATCCAGCCACCATTCTTCGGGTGAAACCCGGGCATTTTACTGGAGTGAAGTGCATGGCATGTGTGATCTTGGAACCCTGGGTGGGGATTATAGTGAGGCACGCGCCATTAATAAACATGGGCAGGTTGTCGGGGAAAGCCGGGACGCGGATGGCAATCTGAGGGCTTTTCTTTGGACAGAGGAAAACGGCATGACCGATCTGGGAACGATCTTTGGTGAAACCAGTGAAGCATGGGGGATAAATGACGAGGGTTTGATTGTTGGGCAGAGCATGTCCACACGCCATCCGGAAGCTTTTTTATGGGATGAAGAAAACGGGATGATTCGGTTGACTGGCTTTGGAGAAAGTACAACCGTCGGCAGTCATGCCAAAGACATCAATAATCAAAGGCAGGTTGTCGGATGGAGCCTTCACACAAGTCCCGGTGCTGAGCCTGGTTTTGATGAAGATGGCATAGCCGGTATGTGGACGTTGCCCATGGATTATACCGTTATAGAATAAAGCCGGCTGGACAATACTTAACATTAACCCATAAGGGATGGCTGCATGGAACAGTCATCCCTTAATATTGGGTAAAGCAGGAACGTTCAAGGAAAGGCCGCAGGCCAGGTTCAGTTTCCGGATAAAATAAGCTGAAAGCAGCGGCGATTCTTTCTCGATGTTTTGATGTATAAAAAAGGAGAGGTTTTGTAATCCCTGTGATCGCCACCTGACAATGCGCTGTACCCAATCGTCCAAACGGGTGTAATCAGTTTCATGGTTGGCCCCTACATATCGGATAAATGCAGAGTTGCTGGTTAAGCGCATGTGAAGCATATCCCGCCTTCCGGCTGTGTCTACTATAATATTGGTCCGGTCATGTTCCTGCAAAAGCCGGCAATAATCGTCAAAGATCTGCTGGTCGGTAAACCAGATTTTGTTGCGCAGTTCCAGGGCTAAAGGTATATCCCGGGGGAAACCTTCCACAAATTCGGCTACTCTGTCAAAATTTTTAGGCTGAAAATTCTCATGCATCTGCAAGAATGTCATCCCCAGTTTCCCATTAAATCCCTGAACGGAGTCACAAAAATACCGGACAGGCTCTTCTACTTTCATAAGCCTTCTGATATGACTTATTTGATTGGATATTTTTGGAAAAAATCTGAAGTTATCCGGTGTCTTGGAAGCCCAGGTTATTACCTGCTGTTTATTCGGCATTCTGTAAAACGTGGCATTAAGTTCTATAGCATTAAACTGGGAAGCGTAATAAGTCAATTCATCCTTTATGCCCGACGGATAAAAACCTTTCAAATCCTGCCGGCTCCATTTTGCGCACCCTACATAGACATTGAAGGGCTCCCTGCCATTATGATTGCCGAGAGCCGCGGCAGTATCGGGATGATCATCCGGTAAGGTGAAATCAATCTGTTCGGGATGAAGAACTTTGCCAAATTTCATTTCTTATAATTGCAATATAAATAACGACCTGTATTCAATTTATTTGCTTATTATCTAAAAAAGAAATGAAAAGATTCAAATGCTGCCATCACCTATTTTTTACGGGCCTTAATCCCCATCCCCTACACGAGGGTTAGAGGCTGCAAATGTGCCCTCCGGGTTTGGATGCCATATCCAGGCATGCAATGTCCAGGCGTCATCGCTTGGATTGGGCTCCCATGCTTCCCCATCAATACCAGGAAATACATCGTCAAGTGAAGACATATTTTCTTCATCAGCGTCCGGAAAGTATTCTTTTGGAATGGCGTATTCCACGGCCACAAGACGGCGCTTATCCTCATCAGCCGGATTGTTGACATAAACCAGCATCTGAGGTCGGGTATAATCGAAATCCTCAGAGATTAGTTTATCATTCATATAATGAAATCCCATCTGCGGCACAAAGGGACTAATTTCTCCATAGCCATCCGCTTCAGCCTTATCCACATCATGGTATTTTGCCGTGGCTTTTCGAATTTCAGCCAATATCTGGTTCATATTAAATTTAGTAGCCGGACCAGCGGCTTTTCCGGGTGTATGGGCTTTTCTGGCATAGTTAATTTCCGCGCCAGGTTGATTTACCGCATTATTATTATGGTCAATGGAGACCGGGGCGTCGCATCCGGTAATCAGGACAAAAAGTATGGAGCCCCCTATGCTGTGCTTCAGATAAGATATATTCATTTTTCATGTGGTTTGATGAAAGATATATTCATTTTTACTTAATCATACTTGCAAGCGAAATTACAAAATTTTAATATTTAAAAAGTAACTTATCAGTACAACAGGGCAAACTGAAAATGCAGTCCGTTCAGTTTGGCCACATAGCCTTCCTGAGCATATCCGCTTGTGGTGGTATAATAACAGCCAATACGATAATGGTTGCTTACGCCTCTGGCAATATCGATGCCCAATCCAAATTTGTAATTATAATTTTGTGGGCTTGCTAATCCTGTAAGTTTCTGTGGCTCCACGATTTTACCGGTATAATTACCCAGATTTAAATTGGGCTGGAATTTAAAGGCACTCCAGTACCGTTTGAGCCCTTTATTACGGAAATAATATTGTATGCCTATAGGTAAATCCAGTTCAGCAAAAGAATAAGTGCGTAAATAACCGGGTCTTCCTATGTCTGCATTGGGCAGAAAAGGTTCTGGAGTTTGATAATTTATATGACCGTTTATACCACGAAAAGAGGTTAACCCGGCCCCCAAGCTAAAGCTAAGAGCTGGCCTCAGATGATATTCTCTTTCAACGGTAATAATATTGAGTGCCAAATTGGGCCGATCGAGAACAAGGTTATCCCCCGATTTATTGATGCTCCCCCAGGAGATGATAGGATTAAGGTAAGAGATCACCCATTTATTATCGGAGAAAAGGTGGCTTCTCAGCGAGGCATAATCATGACTAACAGCACCCTCCCCGAAATTATCCCACGTTCGCAGAAGACCAGCCCTAACATAAGCGCTCGCTTCACTGCCCAGTTGATATTCTGAGTATTCGCCAAATAAACTGATGCGGTTGTGTTGCCAGTATTCTAAACGAAATCCCGAAGAAGCATTACTCAGGGAATATTTCTCCGAATTCTGACCCAAGTCATCCCAAAAGAAGAGAAAGTCAAGGTTTTTCTTATTGCCGTTCCAGGATATACGCGGTCCCATACTTAATCGCCCATACCTCCATTTGTGATCGCTCTGGGCGGTGGATTCCGATTCAATCCAGCTACGATGCCAAAAGGTCCTTTTCCCCAGGCTGTACGCGCTCACCCATTGAATATGATCAATTCCTATAAATCCTTTTGCTCCTACCTCATAATCTAAGTGAAAATCTTCCAGAAGATGTCCTCCTACAACAGTGGAGGTGAGACCAAGGCCGTAATTTTCTCCATATATAAGATCCAGGTCCAGTCCTGCTTCCAGATCAATGGTGACAGTTCCCTTAGTTTCACGATCCGAGCTTCCGCTGGTATACCTATAGGGTATATAACTAAAGCCATAGCCGAGTCTGCCCTGAAGATGGGTGGATTCTCCTTTAAAAATGTTTAGATAAGAATCATTGGTTCCTATCCCACTGTAAATAAGTGTTCCAATACCATAATGAATCAAAATAGCCTCTGTACCTAATGTGGCTGCAGCTTCCGTATTTCTTTGGGTCTGTTGGTATTGAGCCTCAAGTTTTTGATTCTCGGCTTGAACCTCTTCCCATTTCCTTTTGCTTTCCAGATATTCTTCCGATTCGGCAACATTTTCCTCATGGGCACTTTCGTCTTCCGAGGCATAACGTTCATTGTTTCTTCCTACATGCTCTTCATGAAGTTCATTTCTTTCCCGTTCCCGTTCAAGATCGGTTTTAGCTTCTTGATTCTCCTGCTGATTTTGATGATTTTCGAGATCCTGGCGTGTCCTTACATCAGAACTGGTTTGGTCATTGCCAGTATCTGCCCCTGTCTCTAAAGAAGTATTCAGGGCACTTTTTATATTATCAATGCCGTCACCCCTTACATTTGTAATCTGAAGATCCCGAACATAGCCGCGTGTTTCCCAGTAGCCTTCGCCGGTTTCCTTTCTGATATCATTATGCTTTTGCCTTGTCGTTTGGCTGAAATTCACACCGGTATAATCCGAAGTGCTATGGCCAAGGGAATTCATAGAAAAGCCGCCGCAGTCCGGTGTTTGGGAGTTCAGCTGCATGCAAGCCGTACCCGTCAAATCCAGTGTATATCTAGAGGTTTCATGTGGAAATGAAATTTGAGAGGCATTGCCTTTTACTCCTTCAAAGACGACCTTTTTAGCATCAACTACAATATAACCTTCGCCGAAGGTGCTCGGCTTGGTCAGGATTTCCGCATGACCGTATATTCCATCGGGGGTTTCAAAAGGTACAGTATGAGTTTGTTGTGCATAGGAAGCCGTATGATTGAATGCAGTTACAATTAAGAGGAGCATTAATGAACAGCTATAAGCACAATGGTTAGAAAATTTCATTTTGTTTTTTTTGAGGAGTAATATTTCCATATCCGGGCATTCCTGAAGATGGATCGTTAACATTAAAATATCTTAATAAAAAAAGCAACAGCTTTGATAACCACATGATTGAGGTTGGGTATTTTTAAAGCAGCCCCTTTAAGCCCCTGAAAATCAGCAAGTATGTAATTGTTTACATTAGTAATAATTATAAATACCTTTTACCATCATCTAATAGATTAGATTAAGCGTATTGTGTGCACCCTTTACCCCACCGGACCTATACAGGATTTGCTGAAGCAGACAGCTGCTTTACAGCGTTTTAGTTTAATAAACGGGGATCTTTTTGCGACCCTAACGGACCGGGAAATCGTTGTTCTGACTTTGGTTGCAGAGGGACTGGATAATCCGGCTATTGCAAGAGGACTGGAAATTTCGCGGTCCACCGTTCAGAATCATCGGGCTCGTATCCGGGATAAGCTAAATATTATAGCACAGCCCGATTATATAATATTTGCTCTGGCTTACGACCTGATTCACTTTTAGTCTTTGGAATGGCTTATTTAACTGATAAAGAACTGCTGGAACATTTTCAGTTTTATTTGTTACAGGTCGAGTGCAGGTTGCGTGAAGGAGAAGATTTTAAGACCATTGGAAAACAAATCCCTTACAGTCTTCAATTAAACGATCCGAAAACATTTGAAATACGCAATATGAATAAGAAAGGCACGGAACACGTCGGATTTACACTTGGAGAAATTCGGGATAAATGGAATGAATATATAAAAATTGTCCATCCTTCTACCGTGGAGAACCTAAGTAATATTTTGCCTGCACTTTATGCCAGCCCGAATTGCTCGAAGACACTGCCTTTCGTACAATACGTTAAATTATTCGGGAAATCTATTTTCTCACCGGTTATCTCCTTTACCAAACCAACTTCTTTACCAAATGGAATGCATCTATGGCTTTCATCCTCACCCTGTGATCTGGGTAAAAAGGCTAAAGAAATGGAGCGGGTTGTATCAATGGACGAATTCAAGTTGAAAAATTTCAAAAGGTTTCAGACTCTTACGAAACGTGAAGTAGAGATTCTGCAAATGCTTGCCAACGGATGCGACAATCCGGCTATCGCCGAGCAGCTGTTCATATCGAGGCAAACCGTGGAAACCCATCGAAAAAATCTCAGGATCAAACTGGATCTTAATTCCTATCGGGACTTAATGAAATATGCATTTTCCTTCAATTTGGTTCAGCTGTAATATATGGTAAGGATCTGATTGCCGGAGGTGGTTTTATCTTTGCGTGCGATCAGAAGCATTGTTATTAGGAAATATTAAAAAATTTTAATATTTTGTGGGATCATTTGAATTACCAAGCGAGCCGAGCGGAGTCAATTGGTTAAATTTGAATGATCTATAATCCTTTACAATTTATACTTACTTCAAATTAACTTTGCAACAGCATATTGCTGTCTGAGGCTTCTTGCCTTATGATTGCAAAGAAGAATTAGCTTATCCCCGTATTCTCCTCCGAGTTACCCCAACAGGTAAACACCGGTTCAGGCAGTTTGGTATTTCTGAATCAAGTAGCGGATAGTTTGAAATGGTAAAAATCTGTGATGAACATCTATAAATATAATGTGAAAAGAGATGAAGCAGATCTTAATTATTGAAGACAACCGTATACAATCCCTGGTGCTCAGCAAACAGTTGGAACGACTGGGTTATAAGGTCCTTGGGAGAATAGCTTCCGGTGAGGAGGCTATTGAATCGGTAAAAAGGCTAGCACCTGATCTTATATTGGTGAATATTTATTTAGAGGGTATCTATAATGGCATAGAAGTTATGACGGAAATCAAAACCTTTTCCAATGCGCCTTTTATATACATCACAGGCAATTCCGATCTGGAAACAAAGAAGAAGGCAATGAAAACCAAGCCAGCCGATTATTTGGTTAAACCAGTTGATCTAAAGGTTTTAGAAAAAGCCTTAACCAAAGCTATTCAATAGGTGAGTGATCTCTAGCCTGAACTTGCCTCAGTTGGCAAAGATCAAAACCGTGATGTACGTGTGTCGCCCGTATTCACCCTCCCGTTGATTGGTAGTATCAGCAGTTCGCTCTTGGTGGTTTCCATGATTACTTCTCCCAATTTCTTGGGTTTTAGGGTAATTCTGACAGGGTAGCCAACCCAGCATCCTGTCCA
>JBBDRB010000083.1:0-97217 GCA_040905685.1 Balneolales bacterium
ACTCAATATGGAAAAAGAAAACAAACAAAAAAGCTCATGGCCGGCTTATGCCATTATAGGTGCTTTAATGGGAGGAATACCCGGGTTGGTTTCCAATTATGCCGGAGACTTATTGTCTTCATTGATCCTGGGAACTCTTTTGGGCATCATCTTTTGGGTTGGGCTGGTGTAATAATGGAAGAGGGCCCGTCCTGAATTCTGGGTGCCTCGTCATTTTAATAGCCGCTTTCCTATTTGTACTTTACATCAGCGTAGTATCAGGTGCATGGGAATTGATCCTGCTGTTCGTCGTGGCAGCGTTTTTCTTTTTCTTTGTCGCAGGAGAGCCGCCCCGCAATTGAAATCTAAAGTCCCCACAGTTTACATGGATCTCAGAAGCTGACGCCAAGGTGCCTGAGCATTTGCATCATATTCAGATACGAAACTCCAAAAGTCTGACAAGCATCCGGAATTTTAATCTTAACTTTGCGATTTGGTTCGCTCACCTCTTGCGTTACAATCTGATCCCCTGATACCAAACACCATGCAATTAACCATGCATCCGCTTTGTCAAATTCAAGAAATTCGTCTATAGCTTTTTGCTTGTAATGCCCGGACTTCGAAGAAGCCCAGTTAACCACCTTACGATACTCATCCAGAATGCTTTTTTCCTGGGTACTTCTAAAAAACGTATCGGGAAGATTTCCGTTAACCCATCTCGTCAGTTCATCGTCGTTCTTAACGATCTCTGCTCTAACCTTGTCGATGCTGATGATTTTACCTTCATGGGCAAGTTGCCTGACTTTCTTCCAGAAACTGAGCGCTATGTCTATTGGATAAGAAGCCCTGTGTGCCTGAATGAAGAAGTTTGAGTCAACGACAAACAAATTCATTATAACTGGAATTCGTTAATGGCTTTTTCGTACGTCGTACCTCTCAAACCAGTTAAATCATAAGCATCCCTGTAAAGCAGCTGGTTCTCCCGTACGGCACGGTTTACAATAGTCATGAATCTGAGATTTAACCTCTTCCTCAGAGTAGCAAAGAAGTTGCCGCCATCCGTGCTCTCTTTTTGCTGGTAATGCCGCTGTACGTGTGCATGGTAAAAATCAAAGAAATCCGTGCGGCTGATTGTCCCCAGGTCGAGAGCTCTTCGTGCGATTACAATCTGACTGACTTTGAATACTTTCGCCAGGCTGTCAAAATTCTGGTACTTCGCCCACTCCTCATAAAAGGATTTCTTCGGGACCAATAACTCGGCCGCTACCCGATCACAGAAGGTCTCTACATCATTCTCAGCTGGATGTAGATGCCTGAAATCAAAACCCGCACTTTCACCTATCCATATATGAGCGAGCTCGTGAACAATGGTAAACATTTGGGCAGACTTGCTGTCTGCTGCATTTATAAACATAAAGGGAGCGTATTCGTCGGTTAAGACAAACCCCCGGCATTCTTCCACTTCAATAGGGCGATGGGTGTTATTTCCAACCACACTATTAAAGGAAATGAATATCCCTGCTTCTTCTGCTTTCTCTCCAAGGTAGTCAAGTGCTTTTTGCCAATTCGGAAATCGGGCCGCCCAGCGGTCCGGCAACCCGAGTGTATCTTTGATGTCGGTAGTGATGTCCTTTATTGGACTGTGCACGGAAAATTTCCCGACAAACAAAAGTGGATCATATCCCTGGTCCTTTAAGTAGTCTCTCAGCCAGTCCTGCCTTTTCTGGAATGCAAAAATAGTGTCTCTTATGTTTAAGCTGATTTGACCGGAATCCCCCGGGAGGGTTCTGAAAAAGGGAATCGGTAGCTTCTCCGCTGGCGGCTCTTCCAGTAATAGATAGCCGAACGGAAGATGAACTTTCCGGGCAAAGTCCCTTAACTGAGGCAATGTGGGTTCCTTTATATCTTCTACCCAATCCCGGGCTTTGGGATATTCGATAAAAAAATCATTCGGCTCAAATCCGGCTCTGGAGATGGCCCACGATATCACAGCATTATTAACCTGCAATGTAGTTTTCATCACTTCAAAATAATCGTTTTTAATAAAGGCACAAGCTCATGTATGACTCAATGCTGCGCTTGCCGACATATCGTCCACACATTAGTTTAATAATGCTGGTTATTATTTTTCCAGGTGCGCAAACCTAAAGATAGGAATTTTCTTAATCACGGAGGTTCGTCTAACAGTAAAGTACCGCCCCCTACTGAACCTCCTGCGAACCTCATTTGTTAAAATGGGCATCAACAAAAAAGGGTCAACCACTATACGTGATTGACCCCAAGGCGATCCGGAAGGGACTCGAACCCTCGACCTCCTGCGTGACAGGCAGGCGTTCTAACCAACTGAACTACCGGACCAGAAATTAAATATAAGCACAAAAAATGGTAGTTGTCAATCTAAAGTATGTTTTTGGGAAACCCCTTAACATCCGGCGTATTTCCCCTTGTCTGGATAATGTTCTCAGTCAAAGGCTGTGTTTATTTGGTGCAAATGTATATATATTTTGAGTATCATGGGGAGACGGGAGCATCAGAACCATAATTAAAGGTTTCATGTTATATTTTTTGGTGCTCAGCAGGTAATAATGAAACAATTACATTGAACAGGTTCCCTATGAAAGTCTTTTATCGCTCAGCGTCTTTTGCCCTGACTATAATACTCATTTTTTGTTTTAGTGACGCGATAATGGCTCAGATGTTTACCGTGCAGTCGGAACAGGCCGGGCTCCGCGCTATTCCTCAGAATACCGTGGTCCTAGGTTTTGAGCCGACCGAATTTTCTTTTCGGGGTGACGATAACACACCCATTGATCTGAGTTTCTCGGATCCGGTCTACAGGCTCCGGGCAGAATTAAGCGGATTTGAAGGCTATATCGGGATAGGATATAACCTCGGCGATGCAGATTCCCTGAATCTGTTTAATGCAGGGGCTAAAATCGGTGCCGAATACCGGATTGTACGAAGCAGCAATTTCTTCTTTGCCATCCCGCTGTCGCTGAGTACCGATTATATCCAGATTGGATCTCAGACGGAGGCTGACCGTTTGGGGGAGTTTCGGCAAAGCTCGGCCATGGTCGGACTGGGCGTGAGTATCGGGGTCCGGTACGCTCAGCGTTTGCGCATAGAATCCAGGGCGTTGCCCATGTATGGTTTTTCAGTTACGTCTTTCGGGGGAACAGGTGGCACAAGGGCTTCCTTTACCAGTAAGAACAGGATCTATCTGGATCATGTTTTTGACCGGATAGGGCTGTCGGCCGGATTCGATTTCAAAACCTCCCGGTATAATCTGGATGAGGAGCGGTTCAATTATGACCTTACCGCCAATAGTTTCGTTGTTGGGGTGACATTTTAGATGAAGTCAGATACGCTTTTAGCCGAACTGGAAGAGATAACGGAAAAACTTGGTTTCCGGATACGCAGGGAAAAAGGCCGTTTTGTGGGTAATTCGTGTGTCCTTGAAGGAGATCGAATCGTCATGCTTAATCGTAATCACCCGACGGAATTCAATATTGGAATGCTTGCCCGCTTTTTAGGCGATCAGGATTTAGAGACCATGCATATTAAGCCGGCGGTCAGAAAGGAATTGGAAGCCTTTTGGATTAAAAGTAACTTTAGCCGACCTGAAGACCGGCAAAATCAGGATGATTGATGCAGTTTGTTTTTCTGGGTACCGGAACTTCGATGGGTGTGCCTGTGGCCGGCGGTTTCGGTCGGGAAATACCCACGGGTGATCCCCGTGATGAGCGTTACCGGTGCTCGGCCTGGGTCAAAACTCCCCAGGCTTCCATCCTCATAGATATCGGACCGGAATTTCGGTTACAGACCCTTCGATCCGGCCTCCGAAGAATCGACCTGTTGCTTATTACCCATGAGCATAACGACCATATAGGAGGGCTGGATGATCTTCGGCCCTTTAACTTTGCCCAGCAGGGGAGCATACCCGTATGGACGACCCGGGCTTGTAACGACGCCCTGCGACACCGCTTCTTTTATATGTTTGGTCCCCGCCAGACGCCGGGCTCGGTCGATATTGATATTGAGATCCCCGCCGGACCCAAAACGTTTAAGGATTGCATTATTTCGCCGCTTCCTGTGAAACACGGTCGTATGGATGTAATGGGTTTCCGGATCAACGACCTTTCCTATGTAACGGATGTGAACCATATTCCGGATAAAACGGCAGAACTTATTAAGGGTTCTAAAGTATTGGTGCTTAGCGGACTGAGATGGGAACCCGACCACCCGACGCATTTTACCATTCCCCAGGCTATAGAAGTGGCCAATAAACTGGATGTGGAAAGGACCTACCTAATTCATATGGCCTCCAGTGTGATCCACGAGGAAACCAGCAAACGCCTGCCGGATAATGTAATGCTGGCTCATGATCAGTTGACCGTGGAGATATAACAGCCGGCCGGTTACCCTTTTCTCCCTTTTCGGATGAAGGCTGCAACCTTTTCGTGATGACCGTCCCGGCCCCAGAAACGGCCGAATTGTTCCAGCTCGTGATCAAATGATTCCCTCCGGCTGGCCTCCAGGGCGAACCTTGCTCCGGTTTTTAGCCCGGAGATCAAGTCGGGATCCATTCCACAAAATTGCCCGGCCCATGCCCAGGTGTTGTCAACCAGATCCGGAGCAACCGAAAGGCGATTGATCAGCCCGGCGTTATATGCTGCATCGGCCGGAATCACGGCCGATCTGCCGAGCCAATCCAATGCTTGTGAACGGCCCACCCGTTCCACCAGGCGAGTGAGCCCGCCCCAGCCGGGGGGCAGGGCGAACCTGCCCTGGGTAAAGCCAAACCTGGCCGTTTTACGGGCTATGCTGAAATCAAATGCCAGCAGCATTTCACAGCCTCCACCATAGGCATCGCCGTTTATGCAGGCCATGGACCAGAAACGGCCGGATTCAATGCGGTGCAGAATATTCGTCATCCGCGTGGCCATCTCCCGGCCTTCCCGGCCCGATTGCAGCCCGGCAAAGTCCTTCAGGTCACCTCCGGAAATGAAGTATTCATCCCCGGCGCCGCTTAGGATGAACACCCTTATGGCAGTATTTTCCTCAATTTCAGACAGAACCAATTCCAGTTCTTCCATAACTTCGAAATTGATCGCATTTTTGGAATCCGGCCGGTTGACCTCGGCCCGGATGATATGATCTTTTCTGGTAATGTTAACCATGGCTGAAGGTTCACATGGTAGAGTCGGTGATCCACTTCAGGTAACCCTCATTTCCGGCCTCAACAGGTATGGCTGCCACGCAGGGGCAATCGTAACTGTGCAGCTCTTTTACCCGTTCGGTGAGCCTTTCGATGCGGGTCACCGTGGTCTTGGCGATTAAAACACATTCCTGATCCCTGCACAGTTCCCCTTCCCACCAATACATCGACGTCATCGGAAACAGGACATTGATACAGGCTGCCAGCTTTTCCTCAACCAGGCTTTTTCCAATCCTCTCCGCCTCTTCGGTGCCGCTTGTCGTTATATAAACAAAGTACGTTTTCATGATCTAATTTAGATTCAGTTTGTTCTCAGGCAATTTTACAGGGTTTTTATAAGTTAACGTATCTGACCTGTTCAAATCAGGACAAAATTTCGGAGCTCTGCCATGTACAAGCTTGGTTTGAAAATAGCTTATTTTTGTGGTATTTTGCCATGCTTATTTAAATCCTAAGCGAGAGTGGTGAAATGGTAGACACGCTAGATTTAGGATCTAGTGCCGTAACTGGCTTGGGGGTTCGAGTCCCCCCTCTCGTACCAAGCGTTTAAACGGACTTCTGATTAATTATAATCCATCATAAAATTTATTACTAAGTGAATATTACTGTAGAAGATATTTCAGCGGTAGACAAAGAAATTATTGTAACAGCCGATCGCAAGGATTTAGCTCCAAAGTTCGATAAGGCCATAAAGGGTTACCGGAAAAAAATGAACATACCCGGTTTTCGTCCCGGACAGGTACCGGTGGGGCTGGTTAAAAAACGTTTCGGAAAGGAAATTGAAGCCGAAGAGATCAACAACTACATACAGGAAATCTACACTCAGGAGATCGTTCCGAAACACAAGCCTGTAGGCGAACCTCAACTGGATGATTTTAAATGGGAAAATGATGAACTGGAAGTTAAGTTCAAGATCGGGACCAAACCTGAATTCGAGCTGACCCGTCTTGAAGAAGTAACCGTCGACAGGATGGTTCATGATGTAACCGAAGAAGAAGTTGATAAAGAGGTGGAAAATGCTTTGGAACGTGCTGCAAAATGGGTTGAAACGGAGGATGCGGTTCAGGAAAACTCCCGGGTTACCGTCGACGCCATGGCCGTGGATTCCAAAGGTAACCCCGTAGAAGGTGATGTGGACACCGACAAGGACCTTGATCTGAACGATGAACAAAATAAACCGTTCAAAGATGCCCTGAAGGGTAAAAAAATCGGCGAAATTGTACCGGTTGAACTAGGCGAAGGCGGTGATAAGGAAACCTATCACCTTACGGTAAAAAAAATCCACCGGCAGGAGATACCGGAACTGACCGATGAGTTCGTTAAGGAAGCAACCAATGGTGAACTTGATTCGGTAGAAAATTTCCGGAGTCAGATTAAGAGCCAGATCCAGAACTATTTTGATGAATCGGCCGATGGAATGGCCAAGCAACAATTAATGGAAAAGCTGATTGAAATGCACGAAATGGAAGTTCCCGAAGTCAGTGTCAAAGCTGTGCAGGATTTTTATGTAAAACGGTTCAGGGAAGAGCAGGGGGAGAACATGCCCCCCGATTTTAACGAAGAAGAATACCGTGAAAACATGAAGGACAAAGCCAAAGAGGAAGCAAAATGGGCTTTTATTCTTCCAAAACTTGAAGAAAAATATCCGGATATCGAAATTACTGCTGAAGACATTGATGCGGAACTTGGCAAACAAGCTGCGCGTTACGGTTTAACAACTGAGATGATTAAGAATTTTTATGCTCAATCCGGTGAACAAATGGAAAATCTGAGACAATCCATCCGAACCGAAAAGCTTTTTAACAAGCTGTTTGAGGTAATTAATACCAGGGAGTTGGAAAAAGAAGCGTATAATAAAAAACATTCATAATTTACGGTCAGGAAATTCAATGAACATGCAGAACCAACCTTTATTTGACGTGGACAGTTTGAAGAACATGGAGCCACAAAATCAGCTCGTACCCATGGTTATTGAAACGACCAGCCGGGGCGAGCGCGCCTATGATATTTATTCCCGGCTGCTTAAAGACCGTATTGTCATTCTCGGGACGCCCATAAATGATGCGGTTGCAAGTAATTTAATTGCCCAGCTGCTGTTTTTGGAATCGGAAGATCCTGACAAGGATATTAGTTTTTATATCAACAGCCCCGGCGGGGTCGTCTCCGCAGGAATGGCCGTCTATGATACGATGCAGTACATCCGCAGCGACGTTGCCACGACCTGTATCGGCATGGCGGCATCTATGGGTGCGGTTCTGCTTACGGCCGGAGCGGCCGGCAAAAGGTCGGCCCTGCCCAATGCCCGGGTCATGATACACCAGCCTTTGGGCGGGGTCCAGGGCCAGGCCAGCGATATTGAAATAGAGGCCCGTGAAATTCTGCGTATTAAAAAGAGCCTGAGCTCCATTATCGGAAAACATACCGGTAAATCACTCGAAGACATTTTAAAGGATTCCGACCGGAACAAGTGGATGGATGCAGAGGAATCCAAAAGCTATGGCTTGATTGACAAAGTTCTGGAACGCCCTGAGAAAAAACCCAAATCTGAATAAATACTGTTATGAGCAAACATAGCATACGATGCACATTTTGCGGTCGCTCCAGCGATGAAGTGGAAAGCATGGTAGCCGGCCCGGATGTCTATATCTGTGACCGTTGCGTCGCCGATGCTTCTGGGATTGTAAAGAGCGATCTATCCAACCGTACTTCACGTAAAAAGACCCGTCAGAAAGATCTGATGAAGCCCATTGAGATCAAGGCTAAATTGGATGAATATGTCATCGGTCAGGAGATTGCAAAAAAAACCCTGTCTGTGGCTGTCTACAACCACTATAAACGCGTCAATAACGACCCGGAAAACGGCGGGGCCGATTCAGCCGAAATTGAAAAAAGCAATATCGTGCTGCTGGGTCCGACCGGGTCAGGCAAAACCCTGTTGGCCAAAACCCTGGCAAAAGTTGTGGATGTGCCATTCTGCATAGCCGATGCCACGGCGCTCACCGAAGCCGGTTATGTTGGCGAAGATGTGGAAAGCATCCTGTCCAATTTGCTCCAGGCTGCCGATTATGACGTGGAGCGGGCCGAACGGGGCATTGTTTACATCGATGAGGTCGATAAGGTGGCCAGAAAGGGAGACAATCCATCCATCACCCGTGATGTTTCCGGTGAAGGGGTGCAGCAGGCACTGCTGAAAATCCTCGAGGGCACCATCGCCAACGTACCACCGAAAGGCGGGCGAAAGCATCCTGAACAAAGCTTTATTAACATCAATACCAATAATATCCTGTTTGTTTGCGGGGGTGCGTTCGAAGGACTGGCCGAGATTATTTCACGGCGTCTATCCACCAGCAACATGGGTTTCAATGCAGCCCAATCGGTTAAATACGATAAAAACGATCCGGATATTTTCATTCATGTTGAGCCTGAAGATCTTCAGCGGTTCGGGCTTATCCCTGAGTTGATCGGCCGGATGCCCATCATATCCGGGCTGAAAGAGCTCTCCGAAGAGGCTATGATCGAGATCCTGCTAACGCCAAAAAATGCCCTTGTCAGGCAGTATCAAAAGCTGTTTGAAATGGAAGGCGTTGAACTTGTTATCAACGATGATGCGCTGAAGCTCATAGTCAAGCAGGCTCTCAAACGCAAAACCGGCGCTCGAGGACTCCGCTCAATTATGGAGCGATGCATGCTGGATATTATGTTCACCTTGCCGACCATGCGCAATATTGAGCGGTGCATCATAACCAAAGAAACGGTTGAATCCAATTCACCGCCGGTGTACGAGAAAAGAAAAGCCTCGGCCTAAAAGGGGCGGCCTTAAGGTAAAGGGTTGTAATTTATATGATACTTCTGCGTAAATGTAGTAGTTTATACCTTATTTCCTATACCCTTATGAGTCATGTCATTCTCGTCAAGTAAGATAAAGATCACACTCATGGCTCTGTTGCTTATCACAGCGGCAGGTTCGGTGCTTTATACACAGTTTCTGATCGACAGCATCCGTAAACAGGAACGGTCAAGTGTTGAGTTATGGGCTAAAGCTATGAATTACATAAGTGTACCTCATCACAATGAAACACGGGAAGAGATTGAAGGTATCATTGGGGATATAGAAAGCAACCCGTACATAAGCCGTTCCCAGAAATTGCGGTGGACCCGGGTGCTGAGCAGGGCCGAATCGGACCTGGCTAATTCCGCCCTGGATTTTGTGGCTTCCGAACTGATCATTCAAAATCGTTTCGAAATACCCTCTATCGTTGTTGATGAACAGCAGCAGATCCTGCATCACCGAAACGCCGATAACCGGGACCTGAACGAGTCGCTTATCAGGGAATTCAGCAGTCTGAATCAGCCTATTTCCATTTCCGTCGGTTCCCATAATTTCAGTGAGCAGCAGCGTATTTACTACGGGGAAAGCTCTGTCATACGTACCCTCCGGTATTTTCCCTATATCCAGTTTGGATTGCTGGCCGTATTTCTGGGCATAGGATACCTTAGCCTGAGCAGCCTGAAACGCACGGAACAGTCTAATCTATGGGTTGGTATGGCCAAGGAAGCCGCCCATCAGCTCGGCACTCCCCTGTCCAGCTTATATGGTTGGGTGGAACTGCTCAGGGATCAAACCAATGACGATGCTTCGCTCAGGATTATCCATGAACTGAACGATGACCTCAAACGGGTGGAAAGTGTGGCCGAACGGTTTAACCAGATCGGATCCGAACCAAAGCTGAAGACGCAGCGTGTGGCTACCGTTATCGAAGAGGTTAGCAGCTACCTCGAACGGCGTTTACCGCAACTGGGTAAAGAAGTTTCGTTTAAGGTGAATGTCCAGTCCGATGTCCGTGCCGAACTTAATTCCGTGCTGTTTGCCTGGTCCATAGAAAATATGATAAAAAATGCGATGGACGCCATTGAAGCCAACCAGAAGAATTCCCTGGTAACCATCGACTCCCGTCAGATCGAAGATCGGGTGATCATCGACATTACCGACACGGGACGCGGCATGGAGAAGAAATATTTTAATGAAGTGTTCAACCCGGGTTTCAGCACCAAGAAGCGGGGCTGGGGCCTGGGCCTGTCGCTGACCAAGCGTATTGTGGAGGATTACCACAACGGCTATGTTTATGTGCATAAATCGGCCCCGGGAAAAGGGACCACCTTCAGAATTGAACTTCCCGTTTCCCAGGCGCTGGTTACGGCTCCCAAAGGCGTTCCCGCCTGAGGCGAGCCTATACGATAAGCATGGCGTCGCCGAACGAATAGAAACGGTATTGTTCCCTTATGGCATGCTGGTAAACCTTCTTCATTTCTTCATATCCCATCAGGGCCGCCACCATGATAAGCAGGGTGCTTTTAGGCAGATGAAAGTTGGTTACCAGGGCGTTTACGGCCTTAAATTCAAAGCCGGGTTTAATATAGATGTCAGTACGTCCTTTTCCGGTGGTGAACCGGCTGCCGGTGATCCGGCTTGATTCAAGGACGCGGGCGCTGGTGGTGCCCACGGCCGTGATGTGGCGGGCCCGGTTCAGGAGCTCAGCCGCACGGTCATCAATCTCATACTGCTCGCTGTGAAGCCTGTTACCCAGCCGTTCGTCCTTGACCGGAGCAAAGGTGCCCAAGCCGACATGAAGCGTGACCTCAGCCTTCCGGATCCCCTTCTCCTCAAGGCTGGCAAATACTTCATCGGTGAAATGCAGCCCTGCCGTCGGAGCGGCTTTGCTGCCCTGATGACGGGCAAAAATGGTCTGATAGCGTTCGGCCAGGTTTTCATCCTGCCTGATATAGGGAGGGAAGGGGGTAAGGCGGTAGCCATCGAATCCCGGGTCATTCAACGGAAGATTAAATGCCAGGCGGCGCTGCCCGTCATCCAGCACTTCCTGTACTTCGGCATGGATCTGCGGGGTAAGCTCCACGGTTTGGCCGGCTTTGAACTTTCGTCCCGGCCGCACCAGAGCGACCGCCGTGCGGTCATCCGGCTGATCGGTGATAAAGATTTCCCTGGTGCCAAACAGAAGCCGGGCTTTTTCAACCTTGCTGTTGTTGATCACCAGGGTGGTTTCAGAGGGGAGATGCCTGTGGAGGTTATAAAAAAAATCATCCCTGATGGTCCCCGACTTCCGGTCATACACCAGCAGTCGCGAATGATCGCGCGGTGTGGCCGGCTGCTGGGCAATCAGCTTATCCGGCAGATGGTAATCAAAATCAGAGAGCGTGTAAGGCATTTCGCGGCCATCTCTCAGCTTTATATATTCTTGTGTGTTCCGTCACAAAAGGGAGGTTTTCCGGTTTTCTTGCATCCGCACCAGGCCAGTTTTTTTGCTTCGGTAACTTTCTCAATAACGGGTTTGAACTCCGTCGTTTTATGTGAACCGTCACAATAGGGCTGTTTACCGGAAAGTCCGCATGCGCACCATGCATAGGTTCCCGCTTCGACTGAAATGACAAATGGACTCGTGGTCGCCGTTGATTTTTTATTCATGAATTCACAGTTAAGGGTTGATTATAAAGAGGCCGTTTACAATGAGGGTTATGCCGCTGATGATGAACTGCACACCAATGCAAAGGGTAATGAAACCCATCATTCTTGTCAATGCGGACATCCCGGTCTTTCCCAGGATTTTCACGGCGGCCGGGGCAATTCTTAGAATGATATAAGCCGTCAGGGCCACCAGGCATATCGCCAATAATACGGTGAAATAATGATTGAATTCGGTGGCCTGTGATTGCAGACCCAGAACCACGGCAATGCTGCCCGGACCGGACAGCAGGGGCATGGCAAGGGGGCTAAAAGAGATGTCGGCCTTGGCCTGGGCGTCTTTCTGATCTTCGAACGAGAGTTTTCGTCCCCGCATATCCGGATCCAGCAGGCTATAGGCCCACTTCATGATCATCAGTCCGCCGGCGATGCGTATTCCTTCCATGCTGATACCAAAAAAATTAATGATATAGGTGCCTCCGATCAGAAAGACCGACAGGATAAGCACCATAAACAAGGCCGCCTTTCCGGCCTGTCTGTCCCTGTGCTCGCTGGTGTGGGTGTCTGTCAAAGCCAGAAAGACCGGCATGGCAGTAAACGGGTTAACTATGGACAGGATCGCAATAAAGCTGGCTAATAAAAAAGTAACTGAGATCAAGAACGTGCTGGTAAAAGACGAGGGGGTAAAGAACTCCCTAAATTAAAGAAAATTTTATCCATCCATGCAATTAATTTGGAAACGGGGGGAAAGAGCGCCATTTTCAGCTTTCTGATCTAAATCAAAATCCATATCAGCATGACCTGGCTGCTCTTTGCCTTTTTAACAGCATTTTTTGAATCCATGAAAGACCTGTTCGGAAAGCTCGGGCTGGTACATCTAAACGAATTTGTGATTTCCTGGGCATTAATGTCCTTTGCCCTGCCATTTTTAATCCCCCTGCTGTTTTTCATTGAAATACCCGAGCTGAACCGTCAGTTTGCCTGGTCCTTTCTGGCCGGTGGTGTTATCAATGCCACCAGCATCCTTTTTTATATGAAAGCTATCCGCGCCTCGGACCTGTCCATTACGGTGCCCATGATGACGTTCACACCGTTATTTCTGCTGGTCACTTCTCCGGTAATACTGGGGGAATATCCATCCCGTTTGGGTATAGCAGGCGTGTTTTTGATCGTGATCGGATCCTATATGCTGAATATAAGGCAGCGCAGGCAGGGCTTTTTAGCTCCGTTTAAAGCGCTGTTTGTTGAAACCGGACCCCGTATCATGCTCGGGGTGGCCTTTTTATGGAGTTTCACGGCTAACATTGATAAAATAGGGGTTCAGAATTCATCACCGATTTTCTGGGCCATTTCCATGACCGGCCTGGTATCTCTTATCTTACTGCCGCCTATGCTGCTGTTCACCGACCATTCGTTCAGACAGATTTCCGGTCAGGTAAAAGCCCTGCTTCCCCTCGGCATGTTTAACGCTTTTGCCCTGGTGGCGCAAATGACGGCCATTAATATAGCCCTGGTTGCTTACGTGATTTCCATCAAGCGCAGCAGCACCATCCTGAGCGTGTTCTGGGGGCATTTTTTCCTGGGCGAGAAGGGGCTCAAAGAACGATTGCTGGGAGTGTTGATCATGGTAGCGGGGGTAGTGCTGATCTCTGTATCCTGATTAGAACAAATCCCTCTGGTTGGTGCTTTCCTGCCTTTGCGCCCGGATGATGACGGGATTTTCGTTGCGATTGACCAGCAGCATGTCGGGATGAAAACGTTTTTCGAAGAGGCGCTGGGAAACCCCCTGCAGGGCGGCCTCGCCGGATTCGCTAAGCGTCAGCACTCCGGATTCATCTTCTTTCAGGAAATCAAACTGTTTAAGATCGTTTACGATCAGGAAGGCGAGCTGGGCCATCGTGCCGCAATTGTTTTCGATGTAGGATCGGGTGGACCCGGCCGCTGAGCCGTCATGGGCCATACCCAGGACGTTGAGTTCAACTTCGGTGAGCGGATACCCCAGGCTGCCTTTGGTCAGCAAGGCATCCCAGGCCGGCTGGCTGTAATGCAACCCAAACCAGGTTTTGCTCTTTTTTATAAGTTTAAACGTGGCGGCACAGCCAAAAAAATCACCGGCCGGAGCATCGGCCGGTTCGCCCCTTGACCGGTAAAGGGATATGACATTCGCCAGATCAAGGGTGTTCAGGTTGGGGGGATACCGAAAATATACTGGGCTTTTCTTCAAGGACTACTACATTTTAGTTTTTATCAACTCCAGGGCATCATATTTCTGAAATTTTTCAGGGTCCGAGCCTTTAGGCAAACTGATGTTCTTCTTGCCGTATTTAATATACGGGCCATACCGGCCGGTCATGATGTTGATCTCGGTCCCGCTTTCGGGATGTTCGCCCAACTCTCTGATCACCGACGAGGCTTTCCGGGCTTTTCCGGTTTTTTTCTGGTTGAGCAGCTCAACCGCTCTGTCGAGTTCAACGGTAAGGACATTGTCATCTTTGGCTAATGATTTAAAAGCACCGTCATGAACGACAAAAGGGCCGTACCGTCCTACCCCGGCCTTGATCTCTTTTCCTGTTTCCGGATGATTGCCCAGGCTTCGGGGAAGTTCCAGCAGTTTCAGGGCCAGTTCCAGATCAACCTCTTCCATGGTCATGCCCTTTAGCAAAGATACCCTTTTAGGCTTCGGTTTTTCTTCGGTCGGTTCACCGAGTTGCACATAAGGTCCAAACCGTCCGGTGAGCACAAAGATCGGCAGCCCGGTTTCGGGATGACTGCCCAGGGAGATCGGGCCTTCCTCGGATTGTTTGAGCAACTCCTGGAGCTTTTCAACGGTAATATCACTGGGGGCCAGACTGACCGGCAGCGAGGTTGAAACCTGCTCGCCGTCTTTACCCGTTTGCACGTACGGTCCGAAGCGGCCTACATAGACCTTCAGTTCATCCATGCCCGAGAGGGGAAGGTCGATCCTGCGGGCCGTTTGTGGGTCAATCTGTGATTCCTGACGGTCCACAGCCGCCTTTAATCCGCTTTCTCCGGAGTAATACGTCGTCAGGTATTTAATGGGATCTTCCTTGCCGATGGCAATTTCATCGAGCCGGTCTTCCATTTTGGAGGTAAACTTCTGGTCCACCATTTCCGGAAAATGCTCTTCAAGCAGTCCGCTTACGGCAAAGGCCGTGAAACTCGGGACCAGAGCCGAGCCTTCCTTCAAGGCATATCCGCGATCCTGAACCGTACTGATGATGGTGGCATAGGTGCTGGGGCGACCAACGCCTTCTTTCTCCAGTTGCTTAACCAGCGTGGCTTCGGTGTATCGGGCCGGAGGCTTGGTTTCATGGGCCAGGGCATTGATCTCCCTGCAATCTACGCCATCGTTTTCTTTCAGGTCAGGCAACGGTTTTTCCTGATCCTCGATTTGCGCTTCCGGATCATCGCTGCCTTCGACATAGGCACGAAAGAATCCGGGAAAAAGGATCTTCTTACCGGTGGTCCTGAAATCGGCTGAGGTTTCGCCGCGCACGGCGTTAATGGTCACCGTGGTGAATTCAAGCCGGGCTTCGGCCATTTGCGTAGCTACGGTCCGCTTCCAGATCATTTCATACATCTTGAGATGGATGCCTGTGAGCCCGCTGTCCTTTGGCGTAACAAATTCACTTCCTGCCGGACGTATGGCCTCGTGGGCTTCCTGGGCGCCTTTGGATTTTTTTGTATAGGTTCGCACGCTCTTATACAAATAATCCTGGCCGTACATACTCTCCACGGCGGTTCGCGCCGCGTTCACGGCCTGGGTGGAAAGGTTGGTAGAATCGGTTCTCATATAGGTTATGAATCCTTCCTCATACAGCTTCTGGGCCGTGCGCATGGCGTCCCGTCCGGACAGGCCCATCCTCCGGTTGGCTTCCTGTTGCAGGGTTGAGGTGATGAACGGCGGGGCCGGAGACCGGGTTTGCCTGTTTTTCTCGATCGCGGCAATATTCCAGTCGGCTTTCAGCAGATCTTCCCTCAGGGAAGAGGCGGCTTTTTCGTTTAGTAATTCAACGGAATCCGGTTTTTTCAGTTTCCCGGTAGCTTCGTCAAAATCCTTGCCGGTTGCCAGACGCTTTTCATTGAGACGGGTCAGGATGGCTTCAAATTCGGTGGATTCACGGTCCCGGCTATTCAGCCTTGCTTTGAGGTCCCAATAGGTTCCGCTGCGGAAACGCATTCGTTCGCGTTCACGCTGGACCAAAAGTTCAACAGCTACCGACTGCACACGGCCGGCCGAGAGTCCGGGCGCAATTTTTTTCCAGAGAAGCGGTGATATAGTATAGCCGGCCAGACGGTCTATGATCCGGCGCGCCTCCTGGGCATGGACCAGGTTCATATTTACATCCCGATAGCCTTCCAGGGCTTTGTTGATAGCCTCCTCGGTGATCTCATGAAAGACAATCCGTTTGACCGGGATTTTGGGCTTCAGCACTTCCAGCAAATGCCAGGAAATACCTTCTCCTTCCCGGTCCTCGTCTGTTGCCAGTATCAGTTCATCGGCCTGGCTGATCAGGTCTTTCAATCGTTTTACGGTTTTTTTCTTCTGGGAAGAAATAACATACAGCGGTTCAAAATCTTTATCGACGTTGATACCGAGATTGGACCATTTTTCTTTTTTATACTTTGCAGGTACTTCTTTGGCAGAGGCCGGCAAATCCCGGATATGGCCATTGCAGGAATCTACGGAATAGGAATTTCCCAGAAACTTCTTAATGGTTTTTGCTTTGGTTGGTGATTCAACGATTACTAAAGATCTCATACGTTCTGTGTATTTATAATGATGTGGATTTAATCAAACCCAATAATTCCTCTGCGTGATTTTCTGCGTTCACCTTATCGATTATGCCCAGTACGGTTCCGTCCGTGTCAAAAAAAAATGCAGAACGTGACGGTGCACGGAACGTTTTGCCATACATTTTCTTCTCCACTATGGAATCCGTAGCCGCAGCGAAAGCGTAACCGGGATCGGAGGCCAGCGTATAGCTGATGCTTAATTTGTGAGCATAATTTTTATGTGAACGACAAGTATCTTTACTAATTGCCACTACATTGCAATCCAGCTTCTCAAAATCAGCGGCGTAAGCCGCCAGGCTCCTGTTTTGTTTGTCGCAATTGCCCGTGTTATTTTTCATGTATACAGAGACCACGGTTTTGCGGTTAAGCATATCGCTGAAAGGCATTTCCTCGTCATGGCCGTCTTTGCAAACGGTGAGGGTCAAATCGGTATTTATTTTTTGTCCGATGGATATCATGAGACCTTAAAATTAATTTCGTTAAGATTACGAAGTTTCAACCAGTTTTGCGAATGTGTAAAGAATTAACTTTTCTTTAGCCACTGGGGTTTAATCAGACCAAGTTTGGCCACGGCGGCAACGACGAGCGAATGGTGGATGCCTCCGTCTTCCACATCCTTCAAAAAAGCCTTGCGGGGCCTTCGATGAACGGTCAGTTCTTCATGTGCATCGGGGTTGAGCGGGTCGG
The DNA here is from genome assembly GCA_040905685.1 of Balneolales bacterium. GTDB lineage: Bacteria > Bacteroidota > Rhodothermia > Balneolales > Natronogracilivirgulaceae > JBBDMU01. The sequence goes on from JBBDRB010000083.1 coordinate 17,178, forward strand.
TTAGCCTGCAATCCTCGGCCAGGAACAGATGGCACCAGTTATTCATAATAGCCGGGTTGGCGCTTACCTTGCCGAGACGGGTCCATTTACTGGAAGTATAGCCCGTCTCCTCGGATAATTCTCTCTTGGCCGCATCCAGCGGCCGGTCATCCGAAGGGTCAATGACCCCGCCGGGTATTTCCAGTGTCAGCTTTTCAATACCATGGCGATACTGCCTTACCAGGATAACTTCGTCCTGGGGTGTAACGGCCAGCACGTTGGTCCAGTCCGGCGCATCGATTACAAAAAAATCACCCCGTATACCCGTATCTTGTGATTGGGCTTCGTTCCTGTATACATTATATACAGGCGTTTCATATTCCATTTTTTTAGAAGTAACGGTCCAGACTTTAAGTTTCATAAATGCACACAGTAATTACGGATGATATCCATGAGCCAGATATTTGAGCTGAAAAACGAAACAGGCACAAACAGCCGGATGGTAAAGGACCAACTTAATAAAGCCTGCGGATTAATGGAGTCCATTTATGGTTCCGGTCATTACCCCAAACTGGAAATTGAGCGCTCATGGTCAGAACATAATCCGGTTATATCCGGCGAATTTGCCCAACCCAGAGTATTCCGGTGGTATCTGATGCGGGAGCTGGGCAAGCTGGCCAGGCGCGGAGCCCGGATAAAAATCTCTCCCTCCCGGGAACGCATACCCTTTAATGACCCGGCCTTGCTGGATAGCCTGGATGAGCTTCAGTGGGATTTTACCCAGAAAAAGCTGTTCCTGTTCCCGGCCGAGCGGGTCGATCTCTCCCTGGACCGCCTTGAACACTATACCGGCACCAAAGCCCAGGATTTTCAGCGTTATATTCTGTTTACCAATTATGATATGCACGTGGAGGTCTTTAAAGAAAAATTTCCCGGTTGCAAGCAGCCGGACCGGACCGTGCAGATGCCCGCCTACCACCATAAAATGGAGGATAACAGTGGGATCACACTGATAAACATGGGTATAGGACCATCCAACGCCAAAACCATTACCGACCATATTGCCGTATTGAGGCCCGATCTGATGATCATGGTCGGTCATTGCGGAGGGCTCCGGAATCATCAGGAAATCGGTGATTTTGTTTTGGCTTCGGGCTATATGCGGGGGGACGGCGTATTGGATAACCTCTTGCCCGTCAATGTTCCGGTGACGCCGAATAACCTGCTGAACATTAATCTCCAAACCGTGCTGCAGGAGTATAACCTCAATTTCCGGATCGGGACGGTGTATACGACGGCGAACAGGAACTGGGAGTTCGCCCGTAAATTTACCGTCAACGAAATTCACATGAGCCGCAGTTTAGCCGTAGACATGGAATCGGCTACGGTGGCCACCAATGGTTTTCGTTACCGCATACCGCATGCTACCCTGCTGTGCATCAGTGACAAGCCGCTGCACGGCAAACCCAAATTGAATATCGAAGCCCAAAAATTTTATCAAAACTCAAAGGAGAAACACCTGGAGACGGTCATTAAAGCCATCAATCAGTGTAAGGTATCGTTTCCCGGCGGTCTTCCCAATTCCAGCATCCGGGCCTTTAACGAGCCGCTGATGTGACGGTTTAATCCCCGATGCGGATATCCTTGATCCGGATCTGGAGCTTGGTCTGGTTGCGCCAGGTATTTTCTTCCAGGGCATAGGCCATGCTTAATTCCCCGTTATGGGTGGCATTCAGGACGGGAAGATATTCATGCATATTGAAGGCGATGGCGTCAAAGGCCCCCGAGCCGTTCTGGGCCAGGCGCATTTTCAGGTGGCCTTTACCCACGACCGTAGCTTTGCCGACAAGGTTCAATCCCTTGCTGACGAATAACGGAGCCATATTGGACGGGCCATAGGGCTCGAATTGTTTCATGATCTTCCAGAACCCGGTGTCGATATCTTTAAAATCAAGTTCGGTATCAATGGTAAGCTCACGCTCAAAATCCTCCCGGCTTAACAGCTCCCCGGCAATCCCGTTAAACCGTTCCCGGAAAGCTTCCAGATGCTCTTCCTCTATGGTGAGTCCGGCGGCATATTCATGCCCTCCGAATTTAACCAGCAGGTCTTCACATTCTTTCAGGGCATTGTAAATATTGAAGCCCCTGATGCTCCGCGCCGACCCTTTGACCTGTCCGTCTACCGTGCTGAGCATGATGGTGGGCCGGCCGTAGCGCTCGACCAGCCGGGAGGCCACGATGCCTATAACGCCCAGGTGCCATTCCGGGTCGTGCAGGATCAGGGTGGACATCTCTTCCTCATTGAAATGTTCATCCAGAAAAGCCGTAGCCTCTTCCATGGTTTGAGAGTCGGTCTTGCGGCGACGTATGTTAATGGCTTCAAGCCCCTTGGCACCTCTGACGGCATCGTCCATGTTGCCGGCTATCATCAGTTCAACGGCTGCTCCGGCATCCCCCATCCGGCCGGCCGCATTGATGCGCGGACCAATGGAAAAAACAATCTGGGTAGTGGTTATGGTTTTGGGATTCAGCCTGATCAGTTCGATGAGGGCTTTAATCCCCGGCCGGGGCTGGGTTCTTATCAGCCTCAGACCTTCCCGCATTAATATGCGGTTTTCCCCATTAATGGGAACGATATCGGAGGCAATGGATATGGCTACCAGATCCAGATATTTATAAGCTACCGTTTCCGCCAGGCCTAGCTTTGTAATGACCGCCTGAATAAGCTTGAATCCGACTCCGGCTCCCGATAATCCCTTAAAGGGGTAGCGGCAATCCAGGCGCTTAGGATCCAGTACCGCGATGGCGTCAGGCAGGATCTCCCCCGCGTTGTGATGATCGCAGATAATCAAATCAATACCCATTTCCCGGGCGTAGCCGGCTTCCTCAATGGCCGTAATGCCACAATCAACGGAAACGATCAGTCCGGCATTTTTTTCGTTGGCAAAGTCTATTCCCTCCCTGTTGATCCCATACCCTTCTTTAAAACGATGAGGGATATAAAAGTGGACATTGAGGCCAAATTCCTTCAGGAAGGCATACATGACGGCCGTGGCCGTAGTACCGTCTACGTCATAGTCCCCATAGATAACGACGGTTTCCTGCTCCCTGACGGCGCTGGCCAGCCGCACGGCGGCTTTATCCATATCCTTCATCAGGAAGGGATCGTGAAGGGCCGACAGGCTGGCCCGGAAAAAGGATTTGGCTACATCATAATTATCGATCCCGCGTAAAGCCAGAAGCTTGCCTATGGTGTCGTTCACCCCCAGCTGTTCACGCAGGCGGGATACTGTTTCTTCATCCGGTTGTGCATATATCCAGCGGAGTGACATTTGACCCTTCAAAATTTTAACCGGAAAAAAAAGTAAAAAATCACGATCCGGAAGCGTATTGTTTGACTGAAGTTATTAAAGTCTTTTAAGAATTCACAACGGAAGGTGTATTTATCCGGAGAAAAATGAAGTGGTTTTTATCAGGTCGCGGCCTGAACGTCCAGGCCGATATCAGACAGGATCATTTTTAGCCGGGGGATGTATTTTTCATCCATGGGCACCAGGGGTAAACGCAGGGTATTTTTCATCCGGCCCATTAAAGACAAGGCCGCTTTCACAGCCACAGGGTTGCTTTCCCAGAAATTAGCCCGCAGCAGGGGCAGCAGCAAATAATGATAATGCCGGCCTTTCGAAAAATCTCCGTCAAGGCAGGCGTCCACATATGTTTTCATCAGATCAGGCGCTTCGTTGGCCGCCACCGAAATAACGCCATGCCCGCCGCTGGCAATAGTGGGCAACGTCATAGCGTCGTCACCGGCCAGTACCGTAAAGCCTTCCGGTACGCTGGCAAGTATGTCCATAATCTGATTGATATCGCCGCTGGCTTCTTTAGCCGCTGCAATATTGGGATGACCGGACAGGGTGGCTATGGTATCCGGATCGATATTGACGGATGCCCGTCCGGGAACGTTATAAAGAATGCCCGGCAGGCTTACCGAATCGGCAATGGCACGAAAATGAGCGGAAAGTCCGCGTTGGGAAGGTTTGTTGTAATAGGGCGCCACCAGCAGGATCCCATCGGAGCCCAGCTTTTCGGCCACCAGGGAACGCTCAATGGATTTAACTGTGGAATTGGTGCCCGTGCCGGCTATGACGCCGCATCGACCCCGCGCCATTTCAACGGCTTTGGAAAGCAGGTACTCAAATTCATCATCCCGGATCGTCGGACTCTCCCCTGTTGTTCCGCAAACCACAAGATGATCGACCCCGCCTTCTATTTGATAATCAAGGTGAGCCTCATAAGCCTTCCGGTCAATTTCAAGATTTTCATCCATGGGGGTGACCAGCGCAACCGACAAACCATTAAATTTGTGAAGAGCCATTAGGATTGTATTGTTTTAGGATCTGAGAGAAGATAAGAATTGCTGTGCGAATAGTGAACTGTTTTCGACAGCCGTTGGCAAATAGGCCGGAATTTAATTAAAATATTAGAATCTATTTGCTTTATCCATTTCCATAATCCATCTTTCTCATTGAATTAAAACTGTTTACAATAATCAGTTTATTTTTTATGGCAAAACAAAAATTTGGTCGGCGGGTGGTTTTGGTTGACGGCTGCCGGCTACCTTTCCAGCGTTCAGGCACCGGATACAAAGATCTCTTATCCTATGATCTGGCGCGCGAAGTTTTAAAGGGGCTGATTCAGAAAACCGAATTCGATCCCGAACAAATAGACCGCATCATTCTGGGGACGGTCATTCAGGAGGTTAAAACAGGCAATGTTGCCCGTGATGCATCCCTGGCTGCAGGGTTTCCCAACCATATTCCGGCCAATACGGTAACCATGGCCTGCATATCCTCCAACCAGGCCATCACCAGCGGCATCGAAGCCATCCAAACCGGTCATGCCGATGTGGTGGTTGCCGGTGGAACGGAGACCATGAGTGATGTTCCCATCCGTCTAAGCCGGAAAGTCCGCCAAAAACTGCTCGAGTCGCGCAAATCCAAAAATCCCCTGGACTACCTGAAGCTGCTGAAGGGGCTTCGGCCGGCGGACATCAAACCGGAAATACCGGAAGTGGCTGAATATTCTACCGGGGAAACCATGGGCGAGAGCTGCGATAAAATGGCGGCCATATTCGGGATCAGCCGCAGGGAACAGGATGCCTTCGCCCTTCGATCCCATCAGTGTGCGGAAAAAGCCCGGCGCGACAACCTGTTTGATGACGAACTAATACCTGCCGTGATCCCCCCGGATTTCGAACCCGTCACCTCCGATAACGGGATTCGCGCCGATTCCACGATGGAAAAACTGGAGAAGCTCAGGCCGGCTTTTATAAAAACGCATGGAACCATAACGGCCGGTAATGCATCGTTTTTATCGGACGGAGCCTCCGCTGTTTTGATCATGGCTGAGGAAAAAGCCGAACTGCTCGGCCTGCAGCCAAAAGCCTGGTTAACCCATTATTGTTACGTGGCCCAGGATCCCACAGAAGAACTGCTGCTTGGTCCGGCCTATGCCATTCCGCGGGTGCTCGACGCCGCCGGACTGACGCTGTCGGATATCAGCGTGTTTGAGCTTCATGAAGCGTTTGCCGGCCAGGTCCTGTCTGTACTCGAAGCCCTCAATTCCGTTAGCTTTGCCAAAAACCATTTGGGAAGAAAGAGTAAGGTTGGAGAGATCCCCATGGATAAGCTCAACACCCTGGGCGGTTCGCTTTCCCTGGGTCACCCGTTCGGGGCCACCGGGGCACGGCTCGTGACCACGGCGGCCAACCGGCTTAAACGCGAAAAAGGAAAATATGCCCTGGTTTCCGCCTGTGCAGCCGGAGGATTGGGGCATGCTATGCTGCTGGAACGCTAACTGTGTATATTTATGAAAACGATTAAGATCAAGAAAGTAGGCGACCTTGCTTTAATTACACTGGATCAGCCGAAAAGCAAGGTAAACACCCTGACAACCGATATGCTGAGTGAATTTGAACAGGGGATGAAAGATCTTGAAAAAGATACCAGGATCAGGGCGGTCGTCCTGCTTAGCGGCAAACAGGATAATTTTATAGCCGGAGCGGATCTCAGGCTCATCCGGGCTATGAAAAAAGGCGATGCCGGACAGTTCAGCCGGGAGGGTAACAGGCTGCTGTCCTGGATTGCCGCCTTTCCGAAACCGGTCGTGGCCGCCATCCACGGAGCCTGTCTCGGCGGCGGACTCGAGGTGGCTTTGGCCTGTCATTACCGGATCGCTACCGATGACCCCAAAACCAAATTGGCCTTGCCGGAAGTGAAGCTGGGGCTTCTGCCGGCGGCCGGCGGAACGCAGAGGCTGCCCAGGCTGATCGGCATCCCCGGTGCACTGGATATGATGCTGACCGGAAAAAACCTGCATGCGCGACAGGCTAAAAAAAATGGGCTTGTCGATGAGGTCATCTACCCAAAGGGGTTGGTTGAAGCGGCCAAAACCATAGCCGCGCGGATGGCCGCCGGCCGGCAGGAGGCCAGGAAAAGCCCGTTAAATTTTAAGGATGCCTTGCTGGAAAAAACGGCTGCCGGCCGGCGGCTGATCTACGGCCAGGCGCGGAAAAAAGTTCAGGGTGAGACCCACGGCAATTACCCGGCCCCCTTAAAGATCATAGAAAGCGTTCGCATTGGCATGGAAAAGGGAATGGAGGCCGGTCTGGAAGCGGAATCCGGCTTTTTCGATGAGCTGATCTTTACTTCCGAATCCAGGATGCTGGTCAACCTGTTTTTTGCCATGCAGGACGCAAAAAAGAACCCTTATCCTGCCAAAGTCCGGCCTGTCCATACCGTGGGTGTACTCGGGGCAGGGCTGATGGGCAGTGGAATCACCGAGGTTTCCGTACAGGCCGGCTATTCGGTTTTATTAAAGGACCGTGATCTCGTTTCCGCCGGTAATGGCCTGCAGCGGCTGTGGAGTAACTATGAAAAAAAAGTCTCCCGAAAAATAATCTCCCCTTTTGACAGAGACCGTGAGATGGGCATGATCACTCCGGTAGATGATTTTTTGATGTTTAAAAAAGCGGATCTGGTCATTGAGGCCGTCTTTGAAGACCTGAAATTAAAGCAGGCCATGCTGGCCGAGGTGGAAAAGAAAACACCGGATCATTGCATTTTTGCCTCCAACACCTCATCGCTGCCGATTTCGGATATCGCAAAAAAAGCAAAACGTCCGGCTAATGTTCTGGGAATGCATTATTTTTCTCCCGTTCAGAAAATGCCGTTGCTGGAGATTGTCAGGACAAAGAAGACGTCCGATCAGGCCATCGCTACAGCTTACGAAGCCGGAGTGAAACAGGGCAAGACCATAATCGTTGTGTCGGACGGACCCGGTTTTTACACCACCCGGATCCTGGCCCCTTATATGAATGAAACCATGAAATTGCTGGAAGAGGGCATAGGAACCGCAGATCTCGATCACTATATGAAAGCATTCGGGTTTCCGGTCGGACCGGCCGCCCTGATGGATGAAGTCGGCCTGGATGTATGTGCCCATGTTTCGGAGATCATGGCAGAGGTCTTTACCAAACGAAAGCAGAAACCGAGCACCTCGGTTCAAACCCTGCTGGATGCCGGATACAAGGGCCGTAAAAACAAAAAGGGTTTTTATCTATACGGAAACGGGCTGTTCAACAAGAAAAAGGAAGTAAACGAAGACGTCTATCAATACATTGGAGGGAAGACACGCAAAGAATTTGAGGCCGGAGAGGTGCAGGAGCGAATGGCCCTTTCCATGGTAAACGAAGCGGCCCATTGCCTGCAGGAAGGCATAATCGGCAGCGCCCGTGACGCCGATTCCGGAGCGGTGTTCGGTTTGGGATTCCCGCCGTTCCGCGGCGGACCTTTCCGGTATATTGACCATGAAGGTCCGGGCTCCATACTCGAAAAGCTGAAGGCATACGAGCAGGCCCACGGAGCGCGGTTCTCTCCGGCCCAAATCCTGAAGGACTATGGCAGGAAAAATAGAAAGTTTTATACGGATTGACCCTGAATGCGTTTCTGCCATCCCTTATTTACCCATTGATGAGATGACGGTTTAATCGTATACTTTGGCAAATCATGTTATTTGTCATCGAAAATGAAGCAGTTACTTATATGGAGTATCGCAAACTCGGAGCATCCGATCTTGAAGTTTCGGCCATAGCATTTGGTGCCTGGGCAGCCGGTGGCTGGATGTGGGGAGGCAGCAACCGCGCCGAATCGGTCGGGGCTATCCGGGCGGCCTATGATCAGGGAATGACCACCATTGATACGGCCCCGGTTTACGGACAGGGCAGCAGTGAGGAGATCGTGGGAGAAGCCATCAAAGGCATTCCGCGGGATAACGTGCAGGTGTTGACAAAATATGGGATGCGCTGGGATACAACCAGGGGAGAGTTCGCTTTTAAAAGCCGGGACAACCACGGCAACGAAATTGACCTGCACCGCTATTCCGGCAGGGAAAGCATAATCCGGGAATGTGAAGATAGCCTGGTTCGTCTGGATACGGATTATATTGACCTGTACCAGATACACTGGCCTGATCTGACGACGCCAATCGAAGAAACCATGAGCGCGGTGGCTCAGCTCATGGAAGAAGGCAAGGTTCGCTATGCAGGAGTATGCAATTATAATGCGGAGCAGATGCAAGAGGCTGAAAAATATGTGCCATTGGTATCCAATCAGGTGCCCTACAGCATGGTCAAGCGGAACATCGAAGCCAGCCTGGTCCCCTGGTGCATAGAGCATGGAAAATCTATTCTGGCCTACAGTCCGCTTGAGCGCGGACTGCTGACGGGGAAAATGCAGCCCGGCTATCAATTCCGCGACGGGGACCACCGCGCCAGGCTGCATTATTTCCGGGATGAGAACCTGAAACGGACGCGGGGTTTTCTGGATACGATCAGACCGCTGGCTGATGCAAAAAAGGCAACCCTTTCCCAGCTGGTGCTTCGCTGGACCCTCGAACAGCCGGGCATTACCATAGTCCTTGCCGGAGCACGCAATGCCGGACAGGCTGTTCAAAACGCGCAGGCATCCAGCGTACAGCTGACCGGAGACGAAACGGATTACATAACCGGGGAATTAAATAAGCTGTCTCTGGTTAAGTAGAGGTGCAGCATTACCAGATCATCTAATTCCCAACCCTTGTTTGCCGATATAGCCTTCCCCACAGCCGTACGCCGTCTGTTCACCTATCGGATTGAAGCAGGCGATCAGGCGGCCGCCGAACCCGGCATGAGAGCCTGGGTGCCGCTGCGCAGCCGCATGGCCATCGGCATGATCGTGAACATCCATTCTACGAAACCGGATTTTGAAACAAAAAGCATCAAAAAGTTACTGGATGATCAACCGGTCCTGACCACCGAAATGATAAAGCTGACCGAATGGGTTCATAAGTTTTACTATGCAAGCTGGGGGGAGACCATACAGGCGGCTCTTCCGGCGGGACTCAACTTTGTGGCTGAAGCGGAGATCCGGGTGGTTGCCGGCCGGCCGGATGCCGTATCCGTGAAAAAGGCCGAACAGGAAATCATCGATTCCATTCTGGAAAACGACAAGCAACGATACCTGCTCAGCGAGGCCAGTAAGCGATGGGGACAGACCGGGTCGGCTATTATAAAAAGGCTGATCAGCAAAGGTATTCTGGAGGTTTGGGAGGAGCCCAGGCTCAGGGTCGGCCCGAAGATGGAAACATTGTGGCAATGGAAAAACGGCGCGCCTGCCGCCGGGGTTCCGGCATCCCCGGATGAACCCGGCAAGAAAAGCCCCAAATGGGTTCAGGCTTTATACGCTCTCCGCGAGGCAAGGCTTCCGGCTACACGTGCTTACCTGCTGGAACACAGTGAGCTGACAAGCTACACCCTGAAAAAGATCGTGGAGGAAGGTTATCTGGAGGCTATCCGTGTTCCTGCAGCTGAGGTGAAGCCTCCCTACGAGTTTGATCCGGCTAAAATCAAGCAACTTAATGTGATACAACAAAAAATACTGGCCCCCATCACGGGATCGATAGAACAGAATGAATTTGCCAACTACCTGATCTACGGAGTGACCGGCAGTGGGAAGACCGAGGTATATATCCATGCGTTGAAAAAGGCTGTGGACATGGGAAAAGGCGGACTCATCCTGGTACCTGAAATTGCCCTTACCCCCCAAACGGTAAAACGGTTCTATCAGATTTTTGGCGATTCCATTGCCGTGTTGCACAGCCGCCTCAATGACCGGGAGCGCTACGACGCCTGGAAAGCCCTGCGTGAGGGACGCAAGAAAATTGCCATTGGTCCGCGCTCGGCCGTCTTCGCTCCGGTGCAGAATCTCGGGCTGGTAATGGTCGATGAGGAGCATGATTCATCGTATAAACAGGAAGATCCCGCGCCCCGCTATCATGCCCGCGATGTGGCCATCATGAGGGCATGGCAGAACAATGCCGTCGTGGTGATGGGTTCGGCCACCCCCGGCATGGTCAGCCTCCGTTTGACCATGAAGGGCAAAAGCACTCTGCTGGAACTGCCCGGCCGTCATGCAGCCGCCGAACTGCCCCTGGTTAAAATACTGGATCTGAAGCAGTACCGCAATGCCATGCAGGGTTCCCTGGCCATACCCTTATATCTGGATATTAAACAGGCGCTGGTCCGGAATGAGCAGGTTATTTTACTGTATAACCGACGTGGGTTTGCCTCCTATCTTCATTGCAAAGACTGCGGTCATATAGCCGAATGTCCGCATTGTTCGGTAACGCTGACCTACCATAAATACAAAAATCACCTGCGATGCCATTACTGCGGGTTCAGCCGGTATAAGTTTCAAACCTGCGGGCAATGCGGCTCAGCTGACGTGGAGGAGAAAGGCTCGGGTACCCAGAAAATCGAAGAGGAGATGAGCGGACATTTCCCCCAGGCCCGTTTGCTGCGCATGGATCAGGATACCACCACAGGCAAGCATGACCATGAGCAGATACTCAAAAAATTCGGAGAGGGGCAAGCCGATATCCTGATCGGCACCCAGGTGGTTGCCAAAGGCCTGGATTTCCCTGATGTGACGGTGGTGGGCGTGGTTAATTCCGATACCGAGCTGGCTTTTCCCTCCTACCGGTCCGGCGAGCGGATGTTCCAGATGCTCAGCCAGGTGGCCGGACGCTCAGGCCGGGGCAGCAAGGCCGGGGTGGTTTATCTGCAGACCACGCAGCCTGAGCACCCTGCCATCGTCTCGGCACAGAAACACGACTACAAAAGTTTTGCCAGGCAGGAAATGCATTTCCGCAAGGCGCTGCTTTATCCTCCATTTTCGAGACTGCTGAAAATTCAATTCAAGTCGGCCCATGAGCAGATAATCGCCAGGGTGGCCGAAGTATTTTCCGATTGCCTGCGCGAGGCCGGTAACAATGCCCCGGTTTTGGGACCGGCCCCGTCGGCCGTAATGCGCATCCAGAAAAATTATATCTGGGAATGTTATCTTAAGCTCAGACCGGAGACGGGGGCCGCTGGCGTAGAGCGGATGCTGGACAATGCCTTCATGCTGTATGACAGGCAAAAACCGGACAAAGCTTCCCGGGTCCGCATAACCGTGAATATGGATGCTGTTTAATCAGAAATACAGATAAAAGGATGCTGCCGTGGTAAAAAAAACGATTATGGTGGGGCTGGGCGGGGCGATCGGGGCCATGCTGCGTTACGGGTTTATCCTGATATTCCCTCCGGTTGAGGGCGCTTTTCCCCTGACCATTTTTGCCGAGAATATGGTGGGTTCCTTTTTACTGGGCCTGCTGGTCAGCCTGGCCGGCAAACGGTGGAAGCCGTCCTGGCCTGCCCAATCGTTTTTCGGGACCGGCCTGCTGGGGTCATTTACCACGTTCTCCAATTTCAGTATGGAGCTGGTTGCCCTCATCGACGGAGGGCAGTCCGTTGCGGCCCTGGTCTACGTGATGCTCAGCATCATTGCCGGTCTGGCATCGGCTTTTGCCGGTCTGGCTGCCGGAAGCAGACTGGGAGGGCCTTCATGATCTTTTTAGCCGTGGCCGTTTCGGGTGCCCTGGGGGCTATTTGCCGGTTTTGGATGGATTCGCTAATAAGAAAACTGAAAAAAGGATACTTTCCATGGGGAACTTTAACGGTCAACGTTTCCGGGTCTTTCGCCCTGGGGGTGGTGGTCGCCCTGGCCATGACCCATGAAGGGGCCGGTCTGCTGACCGTAGCGGTGAGCACCGGTTTTCTCGGTGCATATACGACTTTTTCCGGATGGATGGTCCAGACCATGGAGCTGATCGGGGCCGGCGCATGGGAAGGGGCCATTCATAATATTTTTGCCAGTGTGATATGCGGTATCCTGGCTGCGGCCCTTGGTTTTAGCGTCACGGATTGGGTTTTATGAATCAGTAGGGTATTTTTTTATCGTTCAAGTCCCATCCGGTAAAGCAGCTAAGGGCTTCCTCGCGCAGCACCTGCCGTGAAGGGATGGTTCTCTGGTCAGCCGGCAGGGCCAGTTCCTTGTAAATAAAGGAATCATCAAAGCCGTACCGGGCGGCGTCGGCATGAGAGCAGGCATAGTAGAGGACCGCCGGGCGAGCCCAATATATGGCCCCCAGGCACATGGGGCAGGGTTCACAGGATGCGTAAATCTCGCATCCCTCCAGCTGAAAGTGCTCCAGATCCCGGCAGGCGTTACGGATAGCGACCATTTCAGCATGGGCCGTGGGATCATTTGTAGCCGTGACCAGATTGCTGCCGCGGCCTAAAATTTTCTCATCTCTGACCACGACCGCCCCAAAAGGTCCGCCACGACCCGATTTTACCGATTCATTTGCCAGATTAATAGCCTCCCGCATAAAGTTTATGTTCATATCTGCTCACGTTTGATGTAAAAAAAGTAGTAGTTTACCGGATAGTATCCATTCATTTCATCTATTTCTATCCTATGTCTCTTAATAACGAAATCGTAGCCAAAAATTTGCAGGAAATCGGCGTGCTCATGCGCCTTGCCGGTGAAAACGAATTTCGGGCAAGGGCTTTCGACCGCGCCGCCCGCGCCGTGGAAACCCTGGGGGAGGATATCAATCTCTACATCCGTGACCGGTCGTTAACCGATATCGAAGGCATAGGGAAATCCATTGCCGCGGACGTGTATACGCTGGAGGAAACCGGCAAAATACCGATCCTGGTGGAGCTGACGGAAAAAGTGCCGGAAGGCCTGCTGGAATGGCTTTCTATTTCCGGTCTTGGGCCGAAGGGCATATATAAGATTCACAGCCAGCTGGGAATAACCACTATTGAAGAGCTGCGGACAAAATGTAATGACGGCTCGGTGGCCGGGCTGCCGGGTATGGGGCAAAAATCAGCCGATAAGATCATAAAGTCGCTGGAATGGCTTCAGAAGTTCGGCCAGCGCTGCCTGCTGAATGAAGCCACCGAGATTGCGGAGGCCATGTACGGGGGATTGGCCGGATTGCAGGGCGTGGAACGGATTTCCATTGCCGGGTCCCTGCGCCGGGGGCTGGAGACGGTGGGGGATATTGACTTCTTGATAGGGGCCGGGGAAGAGCATCACGCGAATATATTCCATGCCTTCACCGGCAATGAGATCGTGACCGATATTCTGGGGCAGGGAGAGACCAAAAGCTCGGTACGGACGGCCGAGGGCCGGCAGGTTGACCTTCGCATTGTCAGCCCCGGGCAGTTTGCTGCGGCCCTGATGTATTTCACCGGCAGCAAAGAGCATAATGTCGGGCTGCGTCAGCGCGCACGGAAAAAAAAGCTGACACTGAACGAGTATGGCCTCTTCGAACTGGATGAAAAGGACAAGATAAATCCGGATAAGCCCCTGCCCTTCGAATCGGAACGCGATATTTACCATCATCTCGGTCTGGGCTATATACCGCCGGAACTGCGTGAGGACCGGGGGGAATTTGCCTATTTTGAGCGCCATGACGCATCGGATTTCCTGGTGGCGGAAAAGGATATTCAGGGCATACTGCATGCCCACAGCAACTGGAGCGATGGGAAAAAAACCATCAGGGAAATGGCCGTGGCCTGTATGGAAAGAGGGTATCGCTATCTCGGTCTGACCGACCATTCACGAACGGCCGCCTACGCCGGGGGGCTATCCGTGCAGCAGGTCCAGGACCAGTGGAAGGAAATTGACGGGCTGAACAATGAATTCGGGAAAACGGGAACAGACTTCCGGATATTCAAGGGTATTGAATCGGATATCCTGCCTGACGGCAGGCTGGATTATTCCGATGATATATTAAAGGGCTTTGATTTTGTCATTGCCAGTGTTCACGTTTCGCTGGAGATGCCGGCCGATAAGATGACCGAACGGTATAAAAGGGCGATAGATAACCCTTATGCCCGCATTATCGGTCATCCAACCGGGCGTTTGTTGCTGCGCCGCGACGGCAGCAAGGCTGATATGAATGAGCTCATTGCTTTAGCCGCCGGCAACCATACCGCCATTGAGATCAATGCCAACCCCCGCCGGCTGGACCTGGACTGGCGGCATGGGCAGAAGGCGCGGGAAGAGAATTTACTGACCGCCATATGTCCGGACGCCCACCGCATCAGCGACCTGGATTACGTGAAATACGGCGTGCAGATTGCCAGAAAGGGATGGTTTGACAAAGACCGGGTCTTGAATACCCGTCCGGCTGAAGAGCTCGCCGAGTGGTTTGGCCGGATTTAAAGCTGAAACTGCACTTTCAACCAATAAATGTGATTGATGAATCGTATATTGACTGTCTGTAAACGGATAACCAATCATGGAGTATGATATACGAGTTTCTCGGCAAGCAGCCGCGCCTGAACGAATCCAATTTCGTGGCGCCCAGCGCCGATATTATCGGGGATGTGACGCTTGGTGAAGAAAGCAGCGTCTGGTTCAATACCACCCTTCGCGGGGACGTCAATAAAATTACCATCGGGGCCCGGTCCAATGTTCAGGATAATACATGCATTCACGTAACCAACCAAACCGGTCCGACCGTTATCGGCGATCAGGTAACCATTGGCCACAGCGCCATGCTGCATGGATGTACGGTCAGGGACCGGGTGCTTATTGGTATACAAACGGTTATACTGGATAAGGCGGTGATCGAATCCGATTGCATCATCGCGGCAGGCAGCCTGGTCACCCCCGGCAAAACAATGCCGTCCGGTTATATGTGCATGGGTTCCCCGGCCCGGCCGGTTCGCAAACTTAACGGAGATGAGCTGGCCTCCCTGACCCGGTATTCCGATCATTACGTGACCTACAGCAGGGCTTACCAGCAGAAGGATACCTATGAAAAGAATCCGTTTTACGATGCAGGGGATGAATGAAGAATAAGTTCTTTAACATACTGATCTATCTCTCCCTGATTTTTCTGATCGTTGCACTTTACACGGCCGATTATCTGGTCATACCCAGGATTTACTCTCACGTTAACCTGTGGATATCAATTGCCCTGCTGATGCTCGGGTATCTGGCTTACGTGGCCAGCTGGGATAAAATTCTGGCAATAAACAACATTCGGATTGGGTTTGGATCCCATTTAGCGGGTAACGGCCTGTCTGTGTTTGGCAAATACATTCCCGGCAAGGTTTGGGTCTTGCTGGGCCGGTCTGTCTATATCAGGGAGCACCATGGCATTTCATTGAGTGAAGGGACCATGCTGTCTTTCAAGGCCCAGCTTATAAACATCTGGATAGGTTTGCTGTTCGGGCTGTGCGGTTTTGTGCTGGCCGCCTCCTTCAGCATTGAGAGCCTGCTGTTCCTGGCGATCTGGCTGATCTTATCTCCTCTGCTTTTCAACAAGACCCTGACGAGCTGGGGTGATAAACTGGTAGACAAGGTGTTAAAAAAAAAACGGAATTTTCACCACTTGATACGCATACCGTATTAAAAGTCCTCCCCTGGAACGCTGCGAACTGGCTGTTGTGGTCAGCCGGGTTCTATTTCCTGATCTTAAGCCTTACCGATAGCCCGGTTTCCCCTACGGCCGGGTTAAGCTTTGCTCTGGCAACGAATATAGGAATTATAGCCATTTTTGCTCCCGGCGGACTCGGCGTCAGGGAGGCGGTGATCGTGGGTTATCTGAATTACATCGGACTGAGCCTTGCCGAGGCTACCACCATTTCGATAGCCTCCCGGTTGTGGTTTCTGGCCGGAGAGGTTTTTTTGTTTGTGACCGGGTTTCTTTGCCATGAATTCAGAAAGGATAAACCCAGGGAAAGGTCGACCAAATAATGATTATGCCCGTTACATTAGATCCCGAATTTTATATCTTATCGCTGAACCCATAACCGCTGAACTCTCCGATGGCTGAACAATACAAGGCACTGACCCGCAAATACCGGCCCGTCAATTTTGAGGATATCGTTTCTCAGGAACACGTGAGCAGCACGCTGAAAAATGCCATTGAACAGAACCGGATCAATCATGCCTATCTGTTTTGCGGTCCCCGCGGAGTAGGGAAAACGACCATGGCCCGGGTACTGGCGCGTAATTTAAATTCAGTCGATGCCAGCATTGACGGGGAAGCGCTCAATAATACCCTTAATATCATTGAGATCGATGCGGCCTCCAACAATAAGGTGGAAGATGTTCATGCGCTGCGCGAGCGGGTTCGCATCAGGCCGCAAAATGGCCGGTTTAAGGTGTACATCATCGATGAGGTCCATATGCTGTCCAAGGCGGCCTTCAATGCCTTGCTGAAAACCCTGGAGGAGCCCCCGGATCATGCCATCTTTATCTTTGCAACTACCGAGCCCCATAAGATTCTGCCGACCATCCTTTCCCGGTGCCAGCGTTTTGATTTTCGCCGGATCAGGGTAGAGGAGATCGTCGACCGGCTGCGTACGATCTGCGGGACCGAAAACATCACTATTGACGATGAATCACTGCATGTGATTGCCAAAAAAGCAGACGGCTCCCTGCGTGACGCCCTCGGGATAATGGATCAGGCGATTGCCTTTTGCGGATCCGATATCAACCGGCAGGAGATGTTCAGTGCACTGAATGTAGTCAGCGGCGACCGCATGTTCGAACTTATGGAATCGGTGGATAAAAAGGATGCCAATGCCGGAATCACCCTCATCCATGATTTGCTGCAGGAGGGATATGACATTCAGGAGTTTCTGAGTACCCTCACCGGACATCTGAGGAACCTGTATCTGGCGCGGGATGCCAAAAATATGCATCTCATTGAAGATTCGGAGGAAACAAAGCAGCGATACCGGCAGGCGGCTACAACCTTTGAGGCCGATGACCTGATGCGTATGCTTCACATTATCAACGAGGCCCAGTTCAGGATCCGGGAAGCCCGTCAGCCGAGGGTCCATCTGGAAATCGCCATACTTAAGCTCATCCACCTTGAACGCATCGGCGGACTCCAAAAGCTTGTGCAGGAATTGCAGGAACTGAAGGAAGGCAATGCGACGGCGCCCCCCCGGCCCGAAACCCCTGCCTCAGGAACAACCGGTGCAAAACCCGGTCATTCGTCCGATCAGCCGCCGCTAACTCAGGGGAAAGCCAGTGAGGAAGTTAACCTCTTCGGGAAACCATCCCTGAAACGGACCCAAAACACCCTGTCTACCGTTGATCTGGGGTCGGTGGCCACAGAGACTGCAGACGATGAATACCGGGGAGAAATAACGGGTAACCTGGCTCTGGCACCCAAACCCAGACCGACGGCCCCTTTATACCTGCACGATGTCAGACAACTGTGGGATACCTATCTTAAGGAAGTCTACGAGAAAATGGAGAAAGTCTGCTATTTTACCCTGCAGAGGGTAACCCTTGTGGATTTGGATCAGGGAAAACTGAGCCTCGAATGCCAGGATGCATTTACCTGTGAAACGGTTGAAGAAAACAAACGGGAGTTCAGCCGGTTGTTCAACCAGCTGACCGGACACAAACTACGTTTTCACGCTACAGTAAAACAAACTATCGGGACCACGGAAACGTTAGACCCCTATACACGGTTCAAAGCCTTACAAAAAAAAGATCCGACCCTCAGAACGATCGTGGAATTATTCGGGGCGGAGCTTGAATATTAATCTGATATAAGGATGCATTATGCAAAATATGGCCGATATTTTTGGAAAAATAACAGAATTCCAAAAAAAAATGGAGGATGCCAAAAGTAAACTTTCCGAACTGGAGATTGAAGCCGAAGCCGGTGGCGGCATGGTAAAGGTTACAGCCAACGGCAACCGGGAAATCATCGGCATCAAGCTGGATAAAGATATTATCAATCCGGACGATGTTGAAATGCTGGAAGACCTGATTATTGCGGGCATTAATAAGGCCCTCAATGAAGCCGAAGAAGTCTCCCGTGAAAAAATGGCCGAAATGACCAAAGGGATGCTTCCCGGCGGATTGCCCGGTGGTATGGATTTAGGCAGTCTGGGTTTAAAATAACCGGTCTGGAAAAATACTTTATTTGCTCACTGATAACTGCTCACTGATCACTCTGCCTTGCACCTCACTTCTGAAACGTTAGAAACAGCCATTGAGCAACTTGCAAAATTGCCGGGAATGGGGCGCAAATCGGCCCAGCGCATTGCTATGCACCTGCTTAAGCAAAGCGATGACCAGGTATTTAAACTGGCCGATTCCCTGTTCGAACTTAAAAAGTCCATTAAGAACTGTTCCGTTTGTTTTAATATCACCGATGAGGACCCCTGCGGCATCTGTGCAAGCCATAAACGCACAGCCGGCAGCATATGTGTGGTGGAGGACCCTAAAGACGTTTATGTAATTGAAAAAACCAATGAATTCAAGGGACGGTATCACGTGCTCGGCGGCGTCATATCCCCGCTGGACAGTATTGGCCCGGATGAGATTCGCATCCGGGAACTTATCGATCGCATAAACGGAAGCGTCGAAAATATTGAGGAAGTCATCCTGGCGTTGAATCCGGACGCCGAGGGGGAAGCCACCGCGTATTACATTAATAAGCTGCTGCAGCCTTTTGGCACGAAAGTGACCCGCATTGCCCATGGCATTCCCATGGGTTCCGAACTGGAATATGTAGACGAGGCAACGCTTTGCCGGGCCTTCAGCGGCCGCAATATATTTTGAGTTTCCTTTTTTGATGCTGGGGGGAAATTATATTTTCTTAATTAATATATAATAATGTTGAACTTAGGTCTGTTTTTATAACAGCGTAAACCTCATTATTATCTATTTCTTATTTTGCCTTACCGTACATATTTTCCCTCTGATTTTCAGTTTGGGGCCGCAACGTCTTCCTTTCAAATTGAAGGTTACCCGCTTGCCGACGGAGCCGGACCCAGTATCTGGACCCATTTTACAAAAAAAGCAGGGACCATCCTGAATGGTGATCATGCCGATCTGGCCTGCGATCATTATCATTTGTGGGAAAAAGATATCCTGATGATGAAACAGCTGGGCCTGAAAACCTACCGCCTGTCGGTTTCATGGCCCCGTATTCTGCCCAATGGGGTTGGGGAGGTCAATCCAAAAGGACTGGATTTTTACTCCCGGATCATTGATGCCCTGATCCGGGCCGGCATCAGGCCGATGATCACCCTGTATCACTGGGACCTGCCTCAGGCTTTGCAGGATCAGGGCGGGTGGACCAATCCGAAAATGGTCGGGGCATTTACCGCCTATGCCGCCCTGGTCAACAAAGCATACGGCGACCGGGTAAAAGACTGGATCACCCTCAACGAGCCCTGGGTGTTCATGCATCTGGGTATGATTACCGGCATCCATGCCCCCGGCATTAAAGACATAAAGCACGCCGCTTTGTCCTATAAGAACATATTGCTGGCAAGTTCACGGGCCATCCGGAAAATGAGATCCCTAAACCCTGATCACAACCTGGGTGTAACCTGTGATTTCACCAAATTCGAAGCGGCCACCGATTCAGGCCCGGACCTCCGGGCACGTGATATTCTCCACGATTACCATAACAACCTTTTCCTGGGACCGTGGATCCACGGCCGTATTCCCGAGGCTGCCGATATTCTTTTTAAGCCCCACGGGATGACCTGGACAGCCGATGAGCTTGGCGACCTGACCGTACCCATCGATTTTTTGGGATTAAACTACTATAAGCGCAATATTGCCGCTGCGGCGGAGGATGATTTTTTAAATGCGCAGACCCTGCCGGCCGAAGGTGATGTGACGGATATGGGATGGGAAGTATACCCAGACGGGTTGTATGATATCCTGAAGTGGGTCTATGAAACCAGTAATGTGCCCTTGTACATCACCGAGAATGGGTCGGCCTATGACTACCCTGTGGTGGACAGGCGGGTAAAGGACATTTGCCGCATCAATTATCTGCAAGCTCACCTGGCCGCCTGCGGCCGGGCGATTCGCGATGGGGTCGACCTTCGGGGCTATTATGCCTGGTCACTGCTTGATAATTTCGAGTGGGAGCGTGGCTATGGCAAACGCTTCGGCATGATCCATGTGGATTACCAAACGCGGGAACGCACCATAAAGGACAGCGGCTTTTTTTACCGGGATTTTATCAGGCAGCATGAGCAAAGGAACACCCTTAAAAAGGGAAGTGCGGCCTGAACCTAATTATCACGCAAGCGATTCAGCAGCCCCCTTACGGCATCGCGACCTTCATCCTGCGCTCTGGAGCGAAGGTATTCGGCCACTAAATTTTGGATACGCCCCTCGTCAAGCGAAGGCCGCGGATTTTCGGTGGTCCCGGTGATTTGGAGCGGAATGGTGAACCGGTCATTATCCCCCTTCAGGGCTTCGGCTCCCTGTCTGGTGATTAGCCGGCCAAGGGAATCGGCAAATCGCCCGGGTAGGGAGAGCCGGGCTGAATAGTTTAATTCATCCGCCATCAGGTTCTGCGTGCCGTTCATGGTCAGACCGATATCCCCGCTGGTGATGTTCATATTCTCAAGGGTAAGGATGCTTTCGTCTATGGTATAGTTGGCTGTCCATTCCTCGAGCGACAGGTCCTGGAATTCCTCCATGTTGAGAAGCGAAGATATGCCTGCCTGCAGGGGATGGTCTTGCAGGTTAGCTTCATCCATCCCAAAAAAGCCGGAAGCCCGGGTGGAGGAAATAATGGGCTTCAGGTAAACGTCCAGCTCGGTGTAATAGTCGGTCTCCGCATTGAAATTTCCGCTGGCATACTCGTTCAGGCGCAGCTGTCCGCCCAGCTGGAATTGCTCAAAAAAGTTCTCGACGCGCAAATCCGCCAAATTACCCTGAAAAGTGATGTTGGTGTGTTCGGGATCGGGAATATCCCAGATAAAAGACCCGCTGATGGTGCCGCCAAACATGTTCAGCGAGCCTTCCGGCATGCGGATCGATCCGGGATCGCTCTCCGCCTGTCCGTTGATGCTGGTGGCCGTCATTTCCATGAACACCAGGGTATCCACGGTGGCCGTCAGCCGGGTTATCAGGTTGGGAAGTTCGATGGGGAAGGGCTCATCGGCTGCATCGGCGTCAGAGAGTTCATCCAGGTTTAGTTTCCGGCTGTAATACGTGCCCGAGAGGATCGCCGGTTCGGCCTGTCCGGTTTCCGCTGTCAGAGCCATATAATTACGTAAGGTCGCATTCAGCTGAAAATCAGATTCACCCATAAACATCGTGAACTCTTTGAGATCGGCCTGCTGATCCTGAAATGTAAGGATCGCGTTTAAGTCCCTGATGGGTGCGGGCAGGTCTTCGCCCGAAAAACCGGCATTGCCCAGGTCCGCGCTACCGGTCAGGATGAGTTCCTCAGGATAGGTGACAGAGCCATTTACGTGCAGGTCTGCCACCAGATTTCCGCTCATGGTAAGCGGGTATTCAAAATAGTCGGCGGCCTGAGCCAGGTCAACCGATGATTCCATCCTCATGTTAACGTCGGGGTTGTCTCCCCGGTAGCCGTTGATACGCCCCGATGCGGTAAGGCTGTTGTTTCCCGATTGCAGGGAGAGCTGGTTGATGTCCATGAAGTTATGGTTGATCGCCGACTCGAACTCCACATTCTCAAAAGGATGGGCCAGATCACGGTGATGGAGGTAGCCGCCGGTCAGCACGACCCGGAGATCGGTTTCGGCATTTTCAGCGTCGTTAATGCGGCCGTTAGCCGTGCCGGACGCCGTAAGCAGGCCACGGACCAATAGGGTGTCCTCGTCGATCGGGTAAAACCTTTCCACCGTGGACAGATCCAGTTCCAGGTTCCCGAAGAGGTCAAAGTTGGCCTGGTCTTCGGACAGGGGATCATGAATGGTGCCGCGAATATCCAGTTCGTTGCCGGCGGCCCGCGCTGAAAAAGATTCGATTTCGGCCAGGGACTGGCTGACCAGCATGGCCACATTAATGTCCCGGACAGGTTCTTCAACACCGGCCAGTTTGACAAGCCCCTCGGCAAGATTGACTTCGGCATCAAACGTTGCGTTTTCAAAGTCGGCTAAAAAGCCTTCTCCCACGGCGCTCATATTGAGCAGGCCGGACAGTTCCAGGCCCTCCTCCCCGAGGGGATAAAAATTTTGTACGGTTTCCAGATTTACGTCCAGATCCATGTTCAGGGCGAAACGGGAACGGTCCCCCAGGGGCTGACGGATTTCCCCGAAGGCCGATACCTGATTGGTTCCGGCCAATGCGCCGAACCGCTGAACGTGGATAAGGTCGTTGGTGGCTTCAATGTGCAGGGTGATCTGCTCTATGGCATCCTCCACGTCCGGATATTTCAGGTACCCTTCGTCTACCGTTACCACAAACTGAAAAGCAGGGGTGACCGCAGCCCCTGCCTGCCCGGAGATGGTTCCGGCAATGGACAGGCTTCCGCTGGTTTCAACACCCTCGAACTGTTCTTCATAGGCTTCGGGAACCAGATCCAGCAGCGCTTCAAAATCTTCAGATTCCGATGCAAAAATAAGATCGACAAGCAGGTTTTCGGCACTCCACTGTGAAACCGTTCCCGACAAGGTCAGCGCCAGTCCGGACAGGTTGAGGCTGCCGGAATCCATGGTGACCACCTCATTGTCAAAATCAATCCCGGTAGCCGTTTCCAGGCTCAGTTGCAATCCGCTGACGAGTTCTTCGCCCTGCCGGGTGACGGTCAGGTTCCGGATATCAACGGATAAGCTTGTTTCCAGCTGAGTGGCGAAACGCAGGGCCGTATGCGCATCGAGTCCTCCGAGAACGACCAGGTTCCCAGCCTGTTTATCATCGTAGGTAAGCCGCGCATTGGAGATAAACATATGGCTCAGTTCCACAGCCATGGACTCTCCAGCTGCCTCCTCTTCTTCGCTATCCAGATAGGCCAGAAGTTCATCGGTATTGGTGCTTCCGTCTTCATAGACGATGTAGGTCATTTCCGGCCTTTTGAGGTCGAGTCTGGATAGATGAATTTCATTGCTGGTCAAATAGGGAATGATATTTACGGCAATCACCATCTGTTCAAGCGATGCCAGGGTACCGCCCTGATCGTCGGGAACCAAAATCTGATCAGCCAGTACGCCAAAGTTGGGGAAGGTTCGAAAAAAAGTCAATGACATGCTTTCCACCATGATCTCACGTCCGGCCGTCTCCTCAAGCTGAGGCATGATCATGCTTTTCAGGCGTGCATCGGTGAAATAAATATTCAGAGCAATGAGGGTCATGACCAGCAGACCTGTTATGACTCCTGCTATCCAAAGGAAAATCTTCATTATTTGATCCCGTCCGAAATTATTAATCCATCTCTCTCAATGGGTAATTTAATTACAAAGCGCCCCATACACAAAAAATATTAACGGGGGGCTACTGGTCCCATAACTCCGCCCTTATCAGGTCCGCACTTCGGGCATGAAGTGAATAATCCAGAAGAAGCCTTTTGTCCCCGGGTATCTGTTTTTCGATCAGGGAAGCACACCCCGGGGTATAGATAACGATGTCCACTTCCCGGACCAGCAGGGGCAGGGACTTGCCATAGGTAGAGCCGGCCATGATAGAGCCCTGGAATTTCAGGTTCAGTTTTAATTCTTCGATCAGAAATGGAATGGATTCTTCTTCGGCCGTAACCAGGCCGATGGTCTGGATATCCGATCGTTCCACGACGGCCAGCAACACCTCGGAATCGATATTGTAGAATATGGGCAGCAATAAAATAGCATCCGTCTGCTCTTTAAACCTGCGGTAATACTGAACCGGGATAAACAACGCATCGAAGTTGACGGCCTTGTTCATCTGGGTATAGGTGATCACCGCGCTTTTTACCCCAACCTTCTTTTCTATGGCCCGCGAAAGGATATTCCCCTGTTCGGCTGTGCTGCCCACCGTTGCGCAGCTTTGCAGGCGCCCGGGCCACTCGATGAAACGCAGCTGCTCCTGAAACAGGCTTTCCACTTCGTCTTCGTCAAGGCCGTATCCCGTGAGCTCCTCGAGCAATATTCGCATTTGCTCCGCTCCTTTGTCCAGCCGTTCGGATTTATCCAGTACGGTATTCTGGCGGTTTACAATGAACCCCCGTCCTTTCTCTATGCGAAGCAACCCTTCACCGGAGAGCATATGGTAGGCTTTTCGCACGGTATGGAAGCTGGTATCCAGTTGTTTGGCCAGCTGCCGGGTGGAGGGCAGCACATCGCCGACCTGAAATTGTTTGGTGGTAATAAACAGCCGGATCCGGTCCGCTATGTATTTGGCGGTTTTCATTAGGAAAATTAAATGCTCATTAAGATGGCCACCTCTGCACATGACGGCCCAGAAAGCGCAGGTATTCGCCGGTCCCGCTGCCGCCTTCCACCGGGGCCCAGCGGGCAAACAGCTTGTCGGTTTCCGGATCATAAGGGCCCCGTTTAACCTCGAAAATGACCGTATCGGGTTGCGTAACGATGAAACTGTGCCAGATGCGGGGTTCGATATCGATAAGGGCGCCCTGCCCGCTCTCGTTCAGCGGCAAATGGCTGGTAACCCTTCCCTCGTCATCAAAGATAAAAAAGCTAAGGGATCCCTGCACCAGGACAATGCTTTCAATGGCATGGTCCCGGGGGTGCTGATGAGGCCGGATATAGGTTCCGGGCTGTAGGAAATTGACCATTCGCTGCACCTGGGCATCCTGGCTGCGGTGCAGGGGCAGGATTATCCGCAGCCGGGAACTTTTCCTTGATGCTTCCAGCCCCGAGGCCATGGTTCCCCCGTCCAGATGGAATACGGGTCCGGTAATATTGGGAAAGGCAACCATGGCACGGTTAATTACGCAAATCCAGGGCCAGGGCCGCCAGCAGGGCCGTGCCGGTTTTCAGGCTTTTCTCATCGGCATTGTAACGGGGGTGGTGCCAGGAATAAAGCGATTCCGTATCTTCACTTCCGCTTCCCAGAAAGAAAAATGTGCCGGGAAAGTGCTGTTGATAAAAGGCGAAATCCTCGCCAGCCATTACCGGTCTTTCCAGCTCTATAAATTCGGTGCCGGGCAATAGTTTTGCGGCATGGATAACCTTTTCCGCCGTTTCAGGGGTGTTGATGACGGCCGGATAGCCAGGATTAACTTCAAATTTATAATCCCCGCCGGCGCTCCGGCAGATACCGGAGGCGATATTTTCAATTTTTTCACAGATCAGCTTCGAAACGGCTTCATCGAATGTCCGGATGGTCCCGATCATGGTCACTTTTTCGGGAATGACATTATGAGCCGTTCCTCCTTCAATCTTACCGACCGTAAGCACGGCCATTTCGGTGGGATCGATGGAACGGCTGACGATGGATTGCATGGCTGTAATGATCTGCGCGGAAAGAACAATGGGATCTATAGCCGTATGGGGAGCAGCGGCATGGCCGCCTTTTCCGATCACGGTAAGCTGAAACTCATCCGGCCGGGCCATTATGGGGCCTTCTTTCAGGGCTATTTGCCCCGGCTTGAACCGGGGGTCGGTGTGCAGACCGTAAATGGCCTGTATGCCCAGGTCCTGAAGCACGCCCGTCTCCGATAGCAACCGCCCGCCGCCTGGCAGTTTTTCTTCTCCAGCCTGAAAAATCAGGATGATCTTACCGTCTATTTCATCCTTCATTTCCGACAGGATCTTGGCCGTACCCAAAAGGTTTGCCGTATGCATATCATGTCCGCAGCAATGGGCCACACCCGGATTAAGAGATTTAAACGGGGCTTTATAGTCGCCTTCCTCTTCGATGGGAAGGGCATCAATATCGGCCCGCAGCCCGATCACCCGGTCCGATTCTTTGGAGCCTTCGATCACGGCCAGGCATCCGGTTTCCAGCGGACGAATAACTTCGAGTCCCAGGTCTTCGAGAAAATCGATGATGAATTTTGTCGTGTTATGTTCCTTGAAACTCAATTCCGGATTTTGATGCAGCCGCCTGCGGATTTGCACAAGTTCGGGATATATCTGTTCGGAGCGATCTTTAATTCTTTCTATTGACATAGGGCAATCAGGATAAAATAGGTTAGTTTAATACTTTGAGGGTAGCTTTAAGTAATGAAGTGACGTCTTTAAGTTCCGTTTCTGCCGTTTTAACGGCTTTAAGCACCGCCCTTTCGGCATCTGTTCTCCGGTAACCCAGCGACTCGAGGGCCGAGACCGTTTCGGTCTGAGCCAGTCCGTTAAGCGATGGGCGCACCGGGCCGTTTTGCGCCTCGGGGATCCCGCTGAGTTTGTCTTTCAGTTCCAGCACCATGCGTTCAGCGGTTTTTTTACCAATGCCTGAAATTTTAGACAACTCTAGTACATCCTGGCGTATAATAGTATCGGTGAGCTCATCCGAGTTCATGCCGGATAAAATGATGAGCGCCAGTCTGGGGCCGATCCCCTTGACCGTAAGCAGGGATTCAAACAGGCTCTTTTCTCCCGTGTTGGTAAAACCGAATAAGCTCTGTTCGGCTTCTGCAAAATGATGATGGGTGTACAGCTTAAGCTCGGTTCCCTCGGGCGGGAGGACACTAAACGTTTGCGTAGATATGCGGACCACATACCCGATCCCCATTAGTTCAATGACAACATGGCCGGGATTTTTCAGAACCAATTTGCCTTTGACGTAAGCAATCATCTTTTTCGGATTGAGGGTTTGAACTTAAAGCTGCACGAGGCTAAAGATAGTAACAAATGTTTACTTTCCCTGTCCCTATCCTAAAAAAAATTAGCTTGCAACGGGGATTGAACAGCTCAGCCCAGCGTTTTCTGTATAGACCGCTGGAGCAATTCCATCTTCAGCGGCTTTACCAGATAATCAACAGGTTGTGTCCGCTCGCTGCGCTCCAGGGTCTGTTTATCGGAATTGCCGGACATATAAATAACCGGAACAGAGGATGATTCCCTGATCTTCTCTACCGTTTCAATTCCATCCATTGGGCCATTAAGCTTAATATCCACCAGTAACAGATCGAAGGAATGATTATGAAAGGCTTCAATGGCTTTTTCCCCCGACATTGCTATGTGGTTCGAAGTATATCCCATGCTTTCGAGATGATTTTCTATCATTCTGGCAATGATAAATTCATCTTCAACAAGAAGAATATTTTTCATCGGTTTTGAATTTGTCTGATTTTCAATCTTAATTTATTACCCAAAAAGAACCCTGCAATATGCGTAAATTTTCCGGTAAATTCTCCTATTCTAAATCTTCGTACCGCATACTATGAAAGCATTCTTTCTCGACCGGGACGGCACCGTTAATGAGGATTACAATTTTGTCCACTCACCGGGACAATGGACCTGGTGTAAAGGTGCCATTGACGCCATACGGTGGATGAACCGCCACCAGTTCAAAGTCATTGTCGTCACCAACCAGTCGGGGGTCGTCCGGGGCCGGTATACCCTGGAAGAAGTCCGACGCCTGCACAGGTGGGTTGACCATCAGCTGAAGGACCATGACGCCCGGGTCGATGACTGGTTGACGGCCCCGTGGCATCCTGATTTTCATGAGGGCCGGGACCCTGCCCTGCTGAAAGACCGGAAACCGGAGATCGGCATGTTTGAAAAAGCAAGGGCAAAGTACGGGATCGATTACCGGCAAAGCCTGATGGCCGGGGATAAGGTCTCAGACCTTATCCCCGCCGTCAGGCTGGGCATTACCCCGTTTATGATACGATCCCGTTTCTGGGATCAGCAAGACCATGCCTGGGTCTGTGATAATAACATCGAGGTTTTTGATGATCTCGGAGCGGTGGTTAACCGGTTGGAGAAAGACAAAAGAAACCCGAACTCATAAGCGGGTTGATTATCACGGATCATGCTCATATTATGGTATATTCTGTCAACTGCAATATTATAGGGACACCCGTAAATTATGAAGTATTTAACGGTAGCATTATTACTTCTGGTGCCGGCCGGACTGTTAAGTCCGGTTCAGGAAGTCATGGCACAGGAAGGGAAAGTACAGATTGCAAAATTAAGCGGTGACCGGACCGGATTTGAGTCCATCCGCGCAGAATTTAAAAAAAGAAATCCCGGCTATGATATGGCCTATCATTATGATACACGTAAAATATCATCCGGGGATCACACCCGCGTGGTTTTTGTCCAGGAAATTGAAGGGATAACGAATCAGGATCAGACAGCCCGGGCTACGGTAACCGGCCGGCCGGGCGCTCCGAACCATTCGGAAGCCATCGTCGGTGATATCATCATCCTGCAAAAAGGGGAGATGCTGGAAACCGACGTTGAAACGGGCCTGCTGGTCTTTGATGTCCCCAGGGAGCCCGGCGCCGAGCTGCCGGGCTTCATACGCCCCGACTGGGACCCCAAAATTACCGATGTTCCGGGAGGCTGTGCAACGGATATCGATGCATACCGGCGCATTTTGCTAACCTGGAGAGAAGAAGTCGGCACCTACATCTACCATGCTCTGAATGCCCACCGGGTCCGGATCAGGGACTCCTTCAGCCACTACCATCCGGCAGAGGGCGGCTTTGATGAATTTTACCTTGTTCAGATGACCGAGCCGGGGGCCAGGATCATTACCAGCGAGCAAACCGCACTGATCAAAGAACCGGGATCGGTGGAAAAAGCCCAGGTTGAGGATTTGATGCAGGAATACGATCTGGAAGTAGGGGATCTGATCTATTTGCCCCGGGGGGTGGTACACCGTGGAGTTGGCGGTGTTGTGGCTCAGGTGATAACCGTACCGGGGTTCATACCGGGTAGTGAAATAGGGGTGGATCATCATTTGCGTGCTATTAACGAGCGCCTGGGCCTGGCGGGAAAGGAGGCTTTGCCTTATAATGTGGAATCTTCCGATCACGCGGTAATACGGTGATTGATATTTAAAACATAAAACCAGCATCTATGAAAAAGTTTGTGATACCGTATTTCCTGTTATTATTATCTCTGACCATGGCAGCATATTCGCCCGTCGAAGAACCTCCGGTAAAAGCGCTTCTGATTACAGGCGGAGGCTGGCATGATTACGAGACACAGGAAAAACTGCTCATCGAAGCGCTCAGCGAGCGTATCAATATAGAATGGACGATCATCCATGAAGGTGACGGTGAGCCAGACCATCATACATCGGTCCTGCTGGAAGACAACTGGGCTGCCGGCTATGATGTTATTATTCACAATTCCGGATTTGGCCGGGTTACCGACCCGGACTTTGTTAAACACTTTGTGGCTCACCATGAGGGTACCCCGGCTGTGCTGGTGCATGCGGCCGTGCACAGTTATCGTTATGCCGAACCGGCCGATCCCTGGTTTGAATTTATGGGGCTTCAGTCAATGAGGCATGAAAGCCAGCGCCGGTTCGAACTGGAGAATATAGCCCCTGAACACCCGGTCATGCGCAGCTTTCCCGAAACCTGGCAGACGCCCGTTGACGAGGTGTACATCATTGAAAGGATTTGGGGAGATATTACCCCGCTGGCCCGGGCCTATGGCGTCGATACGGAAGCCTACCATCCGGTGACCTGGACCCACGAGTTTAACGGAACCAAAGTCTTCGCGACCTCTCTGGGCCATAACAATGAGATGTTCAGCCAGACCGAATTTTTGGATATGGTAGCCAACGGTGTGCTCTGGGCCACGGAAAGACTAAACTGATCGCTCATCCAATCTCCGGCACTTATAAAATAACCAGTTAATGACAGCCTTAAAACGACCGGCATCCGGTCAGTACCCTGTTTCCCCGTCGGCCTTTATCACCTTTTGCATACTTGTCCCGGTCATTTTATCCGCATGTTCCGGTAAATCCCAGGAAGCGTCCGTTACCCTATCCGTGAGCGATGAGCAGGCCGGACAATCCTCCAGGGCAGCCCTGGAGGAAGTTTCCCCCACCGTTCACGCCGGTGACCTGGATATTTCCCTGTGGGCATCCGAAGAACTGGTGGCCGACCCGGTTGCCCTTCACGTCGATCATCAGGGAAGGGTATGGATTACCAGTACCGAGCGAAGACGTAAGGGTGACATTGACATCCGCGGACACCGTGACTGGATGATCGAATCCATGGCCATGGAGACGGTTGAAGACCGGAGGGCGTTTCTGCATGAAAAACTGGCCCCGGAAAAAAGCGCTGAAAATCAATGGCTGCTGGACCGTTTTGAAAACGGCACGCAAACCTGGCCCGACCTTACCACGGTCAAAGAGTCCGTTTACCGGCTGGAGGACCTGACCGGAAACGGGTATGCCAATGAATCGGATTTATTCATCAAAGATTTCAACGAAGAAATAACAGATGTTGCCGGGGCGATACTCTACCATGAAGGCGATGTCTTTCTGGGCGTTTCTCCCGACCTGTGGCGGATCAGGGACCAGGACGGTGACGGACGTGCAGACTCGAAAGAGTCCATCAGCCATGGCTACGGGGTTCATCTTGGATTTGGCGGACACGGGATGTCCGGGCTGACGCTGGGCCCGGACGGGCGTATCTATTGGTCTGTCGGGGATGTGGGTGCCAACATCACCGATAAGGAAGGCCGGCAGTGGAGCTACCCCAACGAGGGGGTCATCGTGCGCTCGGAACCCGACGGAAGCAATTTTGAAGTCTATGCCGCCGGACTCCGAAATACGCATGAGTTCACGTTTGACAAGTACGGCAACCTGATTACCGTTGACAATGACGGTGACCATGACGGGGAGCAGGAACGGATCGTATACCTGGTGGACGGTTCCGACAGCGGATGGCGGATAAACTGGCAGTTTGGAAAATATACGGATCCGAAGAACAATGACTACAAGGTTCTGATGGAGGAGGATTATCATAAGCCCCGGTTTGACGATCAGGCCGCCCATATTCTTCCCCCCCTGGCCAGCTATCACAGCGGTCCGACGGGCATGTCCTATAACCCGGGTACCGCTCTGAGTGATAAATGGAAGGATCACTTTTTCATGATCTCCTTCAGAGGATCAGCCGTAAATTCGGCGCTGTTTGCTTTTACCCTCACCCCGAGCGGAGCGTCATTTGAACTGGACACCGACCAGATGGTCATGGAGGGCATTCTGGGGACCGGCATGCATTTCGGTCCCGACGGCGCCCTGTATTTTGCCGACTGGATCGAAGGCTGGGAGACAAAAGGCCGTGGGCGTATATGGAAAATGGACACTGTTGCCGACAGGCAATCGGCGATCCGGACGGAAACAAAAAATCTGCTCGGAGAAGATTTTAACGGCCGGTCACCCGATGAGCTGCTAGGCCTGCTCCGGCACGCCGATATGCGGGTTCGTAAAAAGGCCCAATTCGAACTGGCCGGCAGGAATGAAACACAAACGCTGCTCCGGGCCCTGGAGCAACAGGACCATCAGCTGGCCCGGGTCCATGGAATCTGGGGGTTAGCTCAAATCGGACGGAAAACGCTGGCTGCGGTCGAACCGCTGGCCGGATACCTGGACGATCCCGATCCGGAGATCCGGGCCCAGGCCGCAAAAATGCTGGGCGATGTCCGCTACAGCCCGGCCGGCGATGCCCTTATCCCCCTGCTGGAAGATGACCATGCCCGGGTTCGGCTCATGGCCACCGAGGCACTGGGGAGACTGGCCTATCGCAGGGCCCTTCAGCCGGTGACAGAGATGCTTCAGGCCAATGACGACGAGGATGTGTATCTGCGCCATAGCGGGGCCATTGCCCTGGCCCGTTTCGGGGATGGCGAAGCGGTGGCCGGTCTTGCCACCCATCCCTCCCGCGCCGTCCGCATAGCCGCCGTGGTGGCCCTGAAAAGGCTTGGCCATCCGGGCGCCGCACGGTTTCTGAATGATGAGGATGAATTTATCGTGACCAATGCCGCCCGGGCTATCAACGATGATATCTTTATAGAAGAGGCTATACCTGATCTTGCGCGCATGCTCGATCAAAGCCGGTTTACCAATGAACCCCTCCTCCGGCGCTCCATTAACGCAAACCTGTTCAGCGGTACACCGGCCGATGCCCGAAGGCTGGCGGCCTTTTCCATCCGGGACGACATTTCGGAGGAGCTGAGGATCGAAGCGCTGAGTACCCTTTCTGTATGGCCGGAACCGTCGGTGCTTGACCGGGTTACGGGCATGCACAGGGGACAGGTCCAAAATAGCCTGGAGGATGCCCACGATGCCCTGGAGCCGGTCATTGCACAGCATTTAGCCGGCCACAGCCCTGCGCTGAAGATGGCTTGCCTTAAAACAGCAAGTCTTTTGCGGTATACGGGCGTCGTGTCTGAGGTTGCAGACCTTTTAGCCCATGATCCCTCGGCCGAGGTACGCATAGCCTCCCTGACGGCCCTTCTCGAAATGGGTTACGACAGCATCGGTGAGGTTATCGCCATTGCTTTGGATGATGAGGACCGGGATGTGCGGATGTATGCCCTGAGCCTGATCACTAATCTGGACCTTCCGGCCCCGGAGCAGGTCGGCATGCTGGAAAACACTCTGGAAAACGGATCGGTAGCAGAGCAGCAAACCGCCCTGGAAACCCTCGGTACAATCGATGACCCCTCATCCATTGCCGCCCTGGACCGGCAGTTGGAGTTGCTGATAGCCGGAACATTGCCTCCGGAAATTCAGCTGGACCTCATGCTGGCCGTAAAGGCCGTTCATTCTCAGTCGCTGGAGGACAAACTCGGGCAGTATGAAACCGGTAAATCCAGGGAAGATTCCCTGTCCTATTACCAGGCCTCCCTGCACGGCGGGGATGCGGAGGTTGGCCGCCGGATATTTTACCGTCACGAAGGGGCCCAGTGCATCCGCTGCCATGCTGTCGGCGGCGACGGAAGTGAGGTTGGTCCGGACCTGGAAGCGGCCGGATCCCGGTTGACACGCGAGGAAATGCTGGAGGCCATGGTGGATCCGGCAGCCAGCCTGGCGTTCGGCTACGGTGTCGTGGCCCTGAGGCTGAACGACGGGGAAACCGTACGGGGCATTCTGGTCGGGGAGACCGATACGCAGATCACGGTGAAGGCAGGCGATCAGCAGGTGGAAGTGGATAAAACCCGCATCAGCGAACGCGTCAACTCTCCGTCAGGCATGCCGGCAATGGGAACTTATCTGACGCGCAGTGAACTTCGTGACCTGGTCGAGTTTCTGGTATCGCTGAAAGCTACCGGCGTATCGGTCAGTCAGTGAGCTTTATCTGTATCAACCAGAGCCAAAGGTTCTGATTTTTCCCTTTTTTAGCTTATCTTTTTAGCGGATATCCAATTATAACCAACCATACTGCTTTATGCTTCCTGAACTTAAAGAACATTACGATCTGGCGAATATGGAGATGAAAGAGGCTATCAATTTTCTTAAGCGCGAACTTTCCCACATCAGGGCCGGAAAAGCAACCCCAAGCCTGCTGGATGGGGTCAAAGTTGATTACTATGGTGCCAGTGTTCCCCTGAACCAACTCGCCAATATAACCGCCCCGGAAGCCCGGCTGCTTAAGGTTGAACCCTTTGACAAGACCAGCATCGGGGAAATAGAAAAGGCCATCATGGCCTCCGGACTCGGGCTCAATCCCCAGAACGACGGTGCTGTTATCCGGATACCATTGCCGCTGCTGTCGGAGGAGCGCCGGAAGGAACTCGTGAAAGTGGCCCGGGATAAATCCGAACAGGCAAGGGTAAGCGTGCGCAATGCACGCAGGGATGCCAAGGAGCTGGTGAAGAAAACGATGAAAGAAGATTCCTTGCCGGAAGATTCCCGCTTTGAAGCTGAAGATGAAATCCAGAAACTGACGGATGAGTTCAATAAAACCATTGAAGAACTTTTAACGGCAAAAGAAAAAGAAATTCTGACGGTCTGAACCCTACCGCTTTCAATGAAGCGGTGGAGAATATATAACCTGTTAACAACTGATTAATGTACCTGTCGGAACTCGAACTGCAAGGTTTCAAAAGTTTTGCCCAAAAAACCAAGGTTAAATTTGACAGCGGACTCACCGCTATTGTCGGGCCCAACGGGTGTGGTAAGTCCAATATCGTTGACGCGCTGCGTTGGTCTCTGGGCGAACAACGCCCCTCCCTGTTGCGCTCGGCGGCGATGACCAATGTGATCTTCAACGGCACGGCCAGTAAAAAACCCCTGGGCCTGGCCGAAGTGTCGCTCACCATTCAGAACAACAAGGGCATTTTGCCGGTAGAATATACCGACGTAACGATTACCCGGAGACTTTACCGTTCGGGAGACAGTGAATACCTGCTTAACAATTCCCCCTGCCGTTTGAAGGATATCGTTGACCTTTTCATGGATACCGGAATGGGGTCGAATGCCTATTCGGTCATTGAACTCAAAATGGTCGAAGAGATCCTCAATGACAAGAACAACGACCGCAGGAAGCTGTTCGAGGAAGCCGCAGGCATCACGCGCTATAAGGAACGCAAGAAGCAGACCCTGCGCAAACTCGATGAAACGCGCGGGGATATGAGGCGCGTCGAAGACATCCTTTTTGAAGTGCGTAAAAAAACACGGTCCCTGCAAATGCAGGCTTCCAAAGCCGAACGGGCCAAAAACTATGAAGAGGAACTGCACCGCCTGGACCTTGCCGTGGCGAACTATGAATATTCGTTCACATCCAAAGAACGGGCACCGCTCAACGAGCGAATCATCAACGCCACCACCGCCCGGGATGAATTCAACAGAAAGGTGGATCAGCTCGAGCAGGGGGAAGCCAGGGCCCAGCAAATTTTGATGGATATCGAAAAAGAAGAAAATGAGGCTCAAAAAGTCGTCAACGCCATATTCAATCAGCTAAAAGATGCCCAGACCTCCCTCCGGATCATCAATGAGAAAATCAGGAATGAGAAGGGTGTAATTCACCAGTTCGAGCAGGATATCATTCAATCCGAATCGGATATAAAAGAGCTGAAAAAAACCGGACGCGAAGCCGAACAGAACCTTGTTAAGGGCCAGGCCGGGCTGGAACAGGCCGCCAAAGACCTCGCCGGTGCGAATGAGAATTTCCAGCGGTACGAAGAGGAATTAACCGTCAGTCGACGGAACCTGGATGAAGCCAATCAGCAATACCAGGGGATCAGCAAGAAGATAAATGATCGCCAGTCAGTTCACATACGCCTTGAGTCGCGCATAGAGGGCAATGAAGAAGATCACCGGCGTGTGGAGCAGGAAATATCGGAAAAAACGAGGAACATAGACGGCTTTGCCACTGAACAGCCCGATTTTGAAAGCCGCCTTAAACACGCCGTCTCCGAGCGCGAACGCGCGGAAGAGGCTCTCACCGGGATCCGAGCCGGCCGCGAGGATTTATCGGTGCGGCAGAACCTGTTAAAAGACGAACTTCGCCTCATGAACAGTCGCCACGATGCCCTGCTCTCGGAGATAACCCTGCTCCAGAGCATTGCCGATTCGAATGAAGCGTTCCCGTCCAGCGTGCGTTATTTGAAGGATAACAGCAAAGAACTCCCGTCATTTTCAGTCCTTTCCGATATACTGTCTACCTCCGATGAATATGCCGTAGCCCTGGAATCCGTATTGGGGGAAGCCTGTAATTTTATCGTGGTGCAAAGACCGGAAGACGCCCGGCTGATCGTGGAACAGCTGAAAAAGGAAAAAAGGGGCAAAATCACCATCATCCCCCTCGGTCACCTGGCCGGTTCCTATCCGGTGGACAAACACTCGTTGTATCACCATGTTGAATGCGGGGACCGGTACGAACCGGTAAAACAACTTTTCCTGGGCAGGGTAACGGTGCTCGGTTCCATGGATGAGGCCCTCGACCACCGTACTCCCGGGGTGACCTTCGTCAGCAAAGGCGGCGATGTGATCAGCCCGGATGGGTTTGTCAACAGCGGCAGCGTACACAAGAATGTTGGCACCCGGGTGGGCCTGAAAGATAAGGTGAAAGCGCTCAGGGAAAAAGCCGGCCGCCTGGCGGGCGACATCCAAAAAACCGGGGCCGAACTGGAGCAAGTCGCTGCAAAGCACCGACAACTGGATGCACAGGCCGCTGAAAACGCAGCTAAGGAAGCCGCCTCGGTGGTGCAAAGCATGGAGTCCAGGAAGAATACGGTGGAAGCCCAGAAAAAGATCTATGAAAAGAACCTGACGGAACTGAATGAACGCAAAACAAAGCTGCAGGCTTCGTTGAGGGATATGGAGGAAGAGCTCGGGATGCTTCAGCCCGAACATGATAAGCTGCAGACACAGCTGGAAAGTGTGGTGCGGCGGCAACTGGAACTTAAAACTGAATTGCAGAAGAAGGAGGAAAGCCGGCACCGGGCACTAAGCCGCTATAATGAGATCAAGCTTCGCCACCGCGATGCCGGCAATACGGTCGAAAACATAACAAAAGATATCGCTCGTGCAGCAAGCGGTGTTGAGGAAGTGAAAAAAAGGCTGAACCAGCGTGCTGAACATGCAAGGCAAAGCAAGGATAAAATCCTGGCGTTTCAAAAGGAGATCGAACAGACGCAAGAGCGGATCGCCGAACTGGACAAAGAGGGGTCCGTCGCCTCGCAAAAGCATAAAGAAACCCAGGAGGCCAGCAGCCGTCAGCGGGGCAAGATCAATTTGCTGGAGGAGAGCCTGAAGGAAAACCGTCGCCAGAAAGAGACCAATACCGATTTGCTCCATTCTCTTGATCTGACGAAATCCCAATACGATATGGAATTAAGGCGGATTACCGATTACGTTTGGGAAAACTATGGACTCATGGCCGATCAGATCGGGGAAACCCTGCCGGATGACACCGATGTATCCACGGCTAAAGAAACGATATTTACCATCAAGGAACGTTTAAAGAACATAGGGCAGGTTAATCCGTTGGCCATAGAAGAATATGAAGAGGAAAAACAGCGCCTCGAGCATCACGAAGGACAGATTGCCGATCTGGTTTCGGCTGAGGAAAAACTGCAACAGACCATAGCCGAAATCAACGAAACGGCCATGGCCCGTTTTAATGAGACTTTTAATGCTATCCGTAAAAACTTTAAAGAGGTTTTCAGTACTTTATTCCAGGAAGACGATGAATGCGATCTGGTTCCCGATGTCCACAACGAGGATGTCCTGGAATCCAAAATCGAGATCATTGCTAAACCGAGAGGGAAACGCCCCAGCACGATAGAACAGCTTTCCGGCGGTGAAAAGACCCTGACGGCCATAGCCCTTCTTTTTGCGATCTACCTGGTTAAGCCTTCCCCTTTTTGCATACTGGATGAAGTGGACGCCCCGCTCGATGATGCAAACATTGAACGGTTCACCAAATTATTAAAGCGCTTCAGCAAGGAAACCCAATTTATTGTCATAACGCATAATAAGAAGACAATGGAAAAGGCGGAACTGATGTATGGGGTGACCATGCCGGAAATGGGCATAAGCAAACTCGTTGGCGTACGTTTGGATGATGTAGAGGCGGCTTAATGCAGGTACTATGGCAAAAAAATTCGATATACCCTATATTTATAAATCATCGATAATCGCGAAGGTTAAGGAATCGAATCAGGTATTGGATCCGATGAAGAAAGACCTGACGCCGTCCGTGCTGGATTTCGGTGCCGTGCGTTTTCTGATCCCCCGGCACTTTGGATTTTGCTACGGGGTGGAAAATGCCATAGATATTGCCTACCGGGCCGTTGAACAGCATCCGGGGAAAAATATTTACCTGTTAAGTGAGATGATCCACAATCCGGCTGTAAACAAGGATCTGCAAAAGCGGGGGGTGCGATTTTTATTTGAAACCGGCGGCAGGGAAATTATCCCCATCGCCTCGCTCCGGGAAGATGATATTGTCATCGTACCGGCCTTCGGCACCACCCTCGATATACAGGAAAAACTAGCGGCTCAGGGAATAGACGCCTATCGTTACGATACGACCTGCCCGTTTGTGGTAAAGGTATGGAAACGGGGAATTCAACTGGGAGAAAAAGGGAATGCCCTGGTCATCCACGGCAAGCACAGGCATGAAGAAACACGGGCGACCTTTTCCCAAACAGCAACCAGGGCTCCTGTCGTGGTGGTCTTAAATCCTGGTGAAGCTCGTATTTTAAGCGATATCATGCTTGAAAAGCGCCCGCTTGAGGATTTTGAAAGGTATTTCAAGGATAAAGCCACTCCCGGTTTTAATCCGCGTACAGACCTTGGAAAATTCGGCGTGATTAACCAGACCACGATGCTGGCTTCTGAAACCCGCGAGGTCATGGAGATTCTCAGGCAGGCGACCATTGAAAAATACGGAGAAGCAGAGATAGAGGAGCACTTTGCCGATACGGCCGATACCCTTTGTTATGCTACCAACGAGAACCAGTCGGCAACGTTGGGCCTTCTTAAGGAATCGGCCGATCTGGCCCTTGTCGTCGGCGGATACAATTCATCCAATACCATGCACCTTGTTGAATTGCTGGAGACCAGGTTCCCGACCTACCATATCCGCGATGCCTCGGAGATAAAATCTGAAGATGAACTCTGCCATTTTAACCAGTGGGAAAAGGAAGTGAAGCAAACACGGGGCTGGCTCCCCCAGTCCACCTCCCCGCTTACGGTGGCGATTACTTCCGGGGCATCCTGTCCGGACGCCCTGGTTGATGATGTGATACTAAAAATAGTATCTTACATGGAGGAGTGCAGGGATATTGAACAGGCCCTGGCGCCGTTTCAGGCTTAACTGTTACGATCAACAATAGCAACGATCACTAAACAGGGTAACGATGAAAATTGCCATCCTTTCTGATTCACATGATCATGTCGAACATATCGAACGGTTTGTAAAGAAGGTCGGGCAGCTCGGTATAACCGACATCCTCCATGCAGGCGATTACTGCAGCCCGTTTACCATTCCGCTATTTGAGGGACTAAAATTGACCGGGGTCTTCGGCAATAATGACGGTGATCATTTCAGGCTGATCCGTAAGTTCCGGGAAATTGACGGGCAAATCCATAATGAATTTCATGAATTCGAGGTGGAGGAGAAACGCATTGCCTTATACCATGGCACCCGGACGGCCATTACGGAGGCCCTGGTGCTGTGCGGAAAATATGACCTGGTGATCAGCGGTCATACTCACAGTGTGGTTCAGGAGATCAGGGGGGAAACGCTATCGCTAAATCCCGGATCGTTGCATGGCTTTGGCGGTGAGGCCACCTTTGCCGTCTACAACACCAGGAACGGTGAAGTCGGCATAATTGAAGTGTAACCGAAACGGATGTAATTTTTTTAACGTTGCGAAAACAGGGAAGAATAAACCAATTTGATCGTTAACCCCATAAAAAAAAACAGGAGACTACAATGGACAATACTGTAAACAGGGCCACCGAAATCAACATCGGCATCAGTGAAAAACAACGCGATGACATTGCCGACAGCTTATCGCATCTGCTGGCCGATACGTACACCCTGTATCTGAAAAGCCAGAATTACCATTGGAATGTAACCGGACCACAGTTTCATTCCCTGCATGAAATGTTCGAAGAACACTACCGCGAACTTGCCGACGCCGTAGATGAGATTGCCGAACGCATCCGGGCGCTGGGGCATTTTGCACCCGGCACCTTGAACCAGTTCTCTGAAATGAGCTCTGTTGCCGAAGAATACGATGTGCCCGAGGCTATGGAAATGGTTCAGCGGCTGGTCATAGCCCACGAACAGATTATTCAAACCTCCCGTAACGTAGTGGCCATCAGTGAGGAAGCCGATGATGAGACAACGCTGGACCTTGCAACGGCCAGGCTGAAAACGCACTCCAAGATCGCATGGATGCTACGGGCCCATTTGCAGTGACAGTGGATTATCCCTTATAGGTTTCCGCATCCACGGGCTTAAGTTCCGGCAGGCTCTTGCGGATATGTTCTTCCTGGGCTTTATGCTCTGCGGGCAGTTTCAATGACGTTCCGAGTTCATCCAGGGTTTCATCAGTGGTAAAGCCAGGCGGGTCGGTTGCAATTTCAAGCAGCACCCCGCCTGGCTCCCGGAAGTACACGGAATAAAAATAATCCCGGTCGATGACCGGCGAAACCTGCAGGCGTACGGCATTAAGCTTCTCGCGCATCAGCAGCTGACTTTCTTTATTTTTTGTGCGAAAAGCGACGTGATGTATGCTTCCTTTTCCCGTCCGGCCCGGTTTGGCCAGCGGTTCGTATATCAGGTCAACGAGGGTTGAATGCCCGCCTGGTCCGCACGCAAAACGTTTTCTTTTTTTATCCTCGCCGGCCGGCCGAAAACCCAGGGTCTGGGTTAAAAGTTCGATGGTAGGTCCGACCTCTTCGATGGTGAGCGCAACACTGTGGACGCTGCGGATGGCATAGGCTGGCGGCACCGGACTGTCCATGCCGGGATCCGGACCGGTCAGACCGTTCGTGGCCACCAGTTCAAGGTGGATGCCATCGTAATCGCGAAAAACCAGGACTTTTTCGTTCATCCTTTCTTCCGGTCCGCTGCAGGGAATACCGAACCGGCCGAAACGCTGCCTCCAGTATTCCAAAGCATTCTCAGGTACGGCGAAGGCCATGGAGGTGGCTTCGCTCAGGCCCGGCTTCCCTTCGGGCATGTGCATCCAGGGGAAAAAGGTAATCAGGGACCCCGGGTGACCCGTTTCATTGCCGTAGTAAAGGTGGTAGGTTTCCGGATCGTCAAAATTTACCGTTTTCTTGACCAGGCGCATTCCCAGGATACCGGTGTAAAACTCCAGGTTTTTTTGCGGATCACCGCAAATAGCCGTGATATGATGAATTCCGTGTATCATACCATCACAACACCGTACAACGCATGGCCGGTTCCCGGCTTTTTTTATCAACCGGTAAGGTCGGGCACATATCCTTTCCGGGTTGCATAATCCATCATCTTTTTCCTTAACAGATTCCGTCCGCGGTGCAGCCGCGACCGTACCGTCCCGATGGGGACATCCAGCATATTGGCTATTTCTTCGTAGGTGAATTCTTCAATATCCGAAAGCACC
This sequence comes from Balneolales bacterium, assembly GCA_040905685.1. Lineage (GTDB taxonomy): Bacteria > Bacteroidota > Rhodothermia > Balneolales > Natronogracilivirgulaceae > JBBDMU01. Next base: position 58,324 of record JBBDRB010000083.1, read on the forward strand.
ACCACGATTCGGAAATCCTCCGGCAGATTGGCCAGGGCCCTGGTTATGTCATCATCCAGCAAATCACGGAACAGTATGCTCTGAAGGTCTGTAGTGTCAGATTGTTCGCTTCTCACCGATTCGTAGTACGAATCAACCTCGTTGTAATCAACCTTATAGGGGTGTTTAGATTGCTTGCGGAAGTCATTAATAAAGGAATTTTTTACAATGCGGAATAGCCATGCCCGGGCATTGGTCCCCTGTTCATAGCTGTTGAAAAAACGGAAAGCTTTGACGATGCTTTCCTGCACCAGATCTTCGGCATCATCCGGATTGGCCGTCAGCCGTAATGCAAAATTATACATAGCATCCAGATGGGGAATAATCTCGATTTCAAATTCTTTTTGTTTTTGCATGTCTTGCATGGTCAGCTCCATCACTCTACTCCTTATTGGTTCCATGGGTGCTTAAAAAAATCAGTTGTTTTACTCGCGGATCTTATCGAGAAGGCGATTCAGTTCGGCCGCTTCCTGATTCGATAACTTGTTTAGGATCCCATCCATGTCACGGGACAGGACATCCATTTTTTCAATTAGCGACAAGCCTTTTGGGGTAATGTAAATATTAACACACCGGCGGTCGTTTGAACAATGTTCCCGTTTGGCCAGACCCTCTTTTATAAGGCGATCCACAATCCGTGTTACATCCGAATTCTTATCCAGCATGCGGTCCCGGATCAAGCCGTTGGTGGCGCTTTGAGGATGATGTCCTTTCAGGATATTTAAGATATTGTATTGCTGAAGCGTCAGATTCCGGGGATGCAATATACCCTGCAACTGAGCCAACACGTGGTTATAGGTATAGATCAGGTTCACAATTCCCCTGTTATAGACGTTGCGGAATTCGGTTTGCTTTATTTCGTTTTCCAGGCTCATTGCATAGAGTTTAAGGACCAGAATTATTATGTTACAACAATTAATGTTCAAACATATAAATAAAACAGCGAACCTGCAAAATTAACTTAAGCTAATATATACGCCTTTTTTCCAGTTATAATGGTAATGAGAAAGATTATTCATATTGATATGGATGCTTTTTTTGCTTCCGTCGAACAACGCGATCATCCCGCTTACAGGGGTAAACCGGTGATCGTGGGAGGGAATCCCGCTGCGCGGGGCGTGGTGGCTGCCGCCAGCTACGAGGCCAGGAAGTTCGGCATCCATTCAGCCATGCCGTCAAGCCAGGCAATCAGGCTTTGTCCGGATGCAATTTTTGCCAAACCACGTTTTGATATCTATAAGCAGGTTTCCGGCCAGATCCGCAGTATCTTTCTTGACTTTACGGACCTCGTAGAGCCACTGTCCCTGGATGAAGCCTATCTGGATGTAACGGAGAATCATGCAGGTAACCCCTCAGCCACGCTGATCGCCAGAGAGATCAGGCAGAAGATAAGGGAGGCGACCCACCTTACCGCATCTGCCGGGGTGGCATCCAACAAGTTTTTAGCCAAGATGGCCTCGGGCCTGAACAAGCCTGACGGTTTAACGGTGATTACTCCTGAGGAGGCCGAAGCCTTTATTGAAAAGCTGCCCATCGGAGAATTCTATGGAATCGGCAAGGCGACAGAAGCAAAAATGCATCACCTGGGGATTAAAACAGGGGCCGATCTGAAAAAGTGGTCCAGGACAGAGCTCCGTCAGCATTTTGGCAAGGTGGCCTCATTTTATTATGGCATCGCCAGAGGCCGGGACAACCGGGAAGTGCAATCCGACCGGCTCCGAAAATCAGTGGGGGCCGAGAATACGTTTTCCCAGGATCTTGACGATGTGGAAGAAATGATCGTCCGGCTTGGACAGATCGCCGAAAAAGTTTCCCTGAGATTGATCCAGGCTGAAGCATACGGGAAAACGATTACCCTCAAAGTACGTTACGATAACTTTGAAAGCGTTACCCGCAGCGTCACCCTGCCTGAATTTGTCAACGATGCACCGGCGCTGGGTAAATTGGCGGCCCGGTTAGTCAATGAAACCGAGGCGGGAAGCAGAAAGGTACGATTGCTGGGTATCTGCGTGTCCAACCTGAATTTGAGCGTTAAGGCCCCGGGTCATCAGCTAAGCCTGAACTTTAAAGAAGTCCCTCGCCCATTAAAGCCAAACTAAGCATATAAACCGAACAGAAGTCTAACAAAATGCTTATTTTACAATAATTTAATCTATATTTTCCATAAATTTTTTATGATAGAGCCGACGAACAATAACATCGAGGAGAAAGTAGAAGTGCTGCCGACAGAGGTGGCCGTGTTGCCGCTCAGGGATACGGTAATTTATCCGAATACCATGTTCCCCATTTTGGTGGGCCGTCCCAATACCCTGGCGGCTGTCAATGATGCCATGGGCGGTAATAAATATGTAATACTGTGTGCCCAAAAGGAGGGCTTCGTCGAAGATCCCGATAAGGATGATATTTATACAACCGGAACGCTGGCTCAGATTGTTCAGGTTTTGCGTCTGCCCAATGATCTGCTGAAGGTGCTCGTCAGCGGACAAATGCCGGCTAAGATCACCCGGTTTATTCAGGGTGAGCCCTTTATCAAGGCCGAGATCAAACCCCTTGACAGCAGTAAGATCAGGCTCGATAGAAAACTTAAAGCATTAATCCGCAAAACACGGGAGCGCTTTGAGAAGTATGTGATGATCAATCAGGATTTGCCCGAAGAAATCCTGCTTAGCTTCGAACAGAATGAAGACCCTGTTCATCTTCTGTATTTTATGGCCTCGTATGTGGATCTGGATATCGATCAGAAGCAGAAACTGCTGGAACAAAAAAACCTGGCCGGCCAATACAAGAGCCTGCTGACCACGCTTACCAGTGAACTGGATTTGTTGGCCGTGTCTTCAGAAATTAACGAAAAAGTGCAGGATGAAATTCAGGAGACGCAACGCAAATTTTACATTCAGGAGCAGATAAAGGTACTTCAGGATGAGCTTGACGAAGAAGGAGGCTATTCCAATCCGGAACTGGCGAAGATCAGGAAGGCCCTGGATAATCTGACCTTGCCGCGGCAGGCCCTGGAAAAAGCGGGCGATGAGCTGGACCGGCTGAAAAAGACCCCGCAAATGTCACCTGAGTACAGCGTTGCCCGCAACTATCTCGACTGGATCGTTTCCATGCCGTGGAATACCTATTCAGAAGATAAGCTGGAAATAAAGATAGTTGAAGAAGCCCTGAATAAGGATCATTTTGGCCTGGAAAAGCCCAAAGAACGGATCCTCGAGCATATCGCCGTGCTTAATCTGGTGAAAGAGATGAAAGGGCAGATCCTGTGTTTTGTCGGGCCTCCGGGAACGGGAAAAACATCGCTGGCCAAATCCATCGCTCAGTCGCTCGGTCGCGAAATGGTGCGTATCTCCCTGGGTGGAATAAGCGACGAGGCGGAAATTCGCGGTCATCGCAAAACCTACATCGGCTCCATGCCGGGCCGGATCATTCAGGCCATCAAAAAGGCCGGGACCATGAACCCGGTTATTATTCTGGATGAAATTGATAAACTTGGCAACGATTACCGGGGAGACCCTTCATCGGCCGTACTGGAGGTTCTTGATCCCGAGCAGAACAATACGTTCAATGATCATTATCTGGACCTGGATTTTGACCTTTCCCAGGTCATGTTCATTACCACTGCGAATGTCGCCAGCCAGATCCAGCCCCCTCTGCTGGACCGGATGGAAATCATCAACCTGCCGGGTTACCTGGAACACGACAAGCTGGAAATAGCCAAACGCCATCTTTTGTCCAAGCAGCTCAAGGCGCATGGACTGTCCCGGTCAAAAGTGAAATTCAAGGATGAAGCCCTTATGCTTATTATCCGGAAATACACCATGGAGGCCGGCGTGCGGACGCTAGAACAGCAGATCGCGGCCGTGTGCAGGAAAGTGGCAAAAAAAATGGTTATCAATAAATCCCTTGGTAAGCCCGTGTCGCAAATTACCATCAATAAAGACCGGGTCGTGGAACTGCTGGGCGTGGAGAAGTACAGAGACCGTGATCTGGACGAAAAAGATAAAGTCGGCGCTGTAAACGGGTTAGCCTGGACCAGCACCGGCGGAAGCATGCTTCAGATCGAAGTTGCAAAAATGTTCGGAAAGAACAAGTTCATCCTCACCGGCCAGCTTGGCGATGTGATGAAAGAGTCGGCCCAGGCAGCCTTGACCTACCTTCGCTCCAACAGCGACCGCTTCAAGCTGGAGGATGATTTTTTCGAAAAAAATGAGATCCACATTCACCTGCCTGAAGGTGCCATACCCAAGGATGGGCCTAGCGCCGGAATGGGAATGGCCCTGGCCATGATATCACTGGTCACGGGCCAGAAAATCCGGCATGATGTGGCCATGACCGGGGAGATTACCCTGCGCGGGGAAGTCTATGCAATTGGCGGACTCAATGAAAAGTTGCTGGCCGCTCAGCGAAATCAGATCAAAACCGTGCTCATCCCCAAAGACAACGAGCGTGATCTGACGGAAATACCGGACAAGGTTAAAAAGGGACTTACCATTATCCCGGTCAGCCATATAGAGGAAGCCATCCCTATTGTATTTCTCAAGCCCGTGTAAAGGTAATTCGTGAGTGAAGAGACCACCAATATAGATCTGGAAGTGCCACCCGGACACTTCGACAATACGCGGCTGGATAAATACCTTACCCTGTTTGTCCAGAATGCGACCAGGGTTAAGGTGCAGGCGGCCATAAAAGAAGGATATGTCCAGGTTAACAAAAAACCGGCAAAATCGTCCTACAAAGTGCAGCCCGGCGATAGGATCGAGGTGGTTTTGCCGAAAGCTCCTCCCCCTGAGGCCAGGGCCGAAGACATTGACCTTAATATCGTTCACGAAGATGACCATATTATCGTGGTCAACAAGCCTGCCGGCATGGTCGTCCATCCGGCTTTTGGCAATTGGACAGGGACGCTGGTGAATGGTCTGCTCCATCACACCGAAAACCTGTCGGATTCCAGCGGAGATGATATCCGTCCGGGTATCGTGCACCGGCTGGACAAGCTTACCAGCGGCTTGCTGGTGGTAGCCAAAAATGACAGGGCGCATCATTTCCTTTCGGAACAGTTTGTAAACCGGAACATAAGCCGGACCTATCAGGCCATCGTCTGGGGCACCCCGGAAGAGGAAGGGACATTCAGCGGCCATATTGGCCGGTCCGGCAGGGACCGGAAAATTATGGCCGTGGTCGGCGATGACCACGGCAAGCCGGCAATCACCCATTATAGGATCCTTGAGTATTTTGACCATATGAGCCTGGCTGAAATCAAGCTCGAGACGGGAAGAACACATCAGATCCGCGTTCATTTTTCCCATTTTAACCACCCGGTCTTTGGCGACACCACCTATGGGGGCGACAGCGTACGTTATGGCCCCAACAGCGGTTCCCGTAAAAAAATGTTTGAACATCTGTTCAAAAAACTGAACCGCCAGTGCCTGCATGCCAAAACGCTGGGTTTCGTGCATCCGGCCACCGGACAATACATGCAGTTCGAAAGCAACTTGCCCGGAGATTTTAATAATGTTCTGGACAAGCTCCGGCGTTTATGTCAACCTTAGTAAAAAAACAGCCATACCGATTTATGACAACAAAAGAAATAAAGATAACCGTAGAGCTCGATGATGATCAGGTTCCCGGCAAGATTGCCTGGGAAGCCGACGATTCGGGAAAAAAAGAAAAAATTGAAAACTGCCGTGCCATGATCCTTTCCATGTGGGATCACACCCGGAAAGACACCCTCCGGCTGGACCTGTGGACCCGGGACATGACGCAGGACGAGATGAAGATATTTTTTTATGAAACGCTTCGCAGCATGGCAGACACCCTGGAAAAATCGGTATCCGATGAGCGGATAGCCGGTGACATGAAGGATTTCTGTGAGTATTTTGCTAAAAAAATGGAGATTGTGACGCAAAAACCCCGATAAGGCCGGTCATTCATACAGGATAGACCCGAAACTGACGGCGCTTTCCCGTTCGGGTTCATCCCAAACCTGATAGGAAGTCACCTTTCCTTTCAACGGCTTCATGCTCTTCAAAAAGGTCAGCAAAGGGGGGAAGCCGCAGGTCCTGTAGGGGTCTTGTCCCTGGCGGACCAGATTTATGAGTTCCCTGGTCCGGTGAGCGGAGGCATGATCCAGAAATTCGCCATCGTAGAGTTTTACGTCCTTCAGCATGGACCGTGCCGGATTTATATCGCCAAACTTACTTCCGATGTGCGCCAAATCACCGGATATGAGGAAAAAAGTATCGGGCTGGCGGGCGATTTCGCTGTGCAGGAATGCACTCATGTTATCCAGCTGCCGGCCCAGGCGGCCGTCTTCCTTATGCAGCAACTGGTCAAAGCTATCCACCAGGACAGGGACAATTTCGAAAGGATGATGCCATAAGTACTGAAGGAAAAGGATGTGCATTTCGATGCTGTGCTCTACCCTGTGAGCACGGTCCTGCAGCGAGCATCCCAGTTTTTCCGCGTTGTCTTGCAACCGGTCTATGAAGCCCTGAGCGGCCGGTGTTTCACCCAGAGGGGTCCTGAAGTTCTTCCGGCTAACTATAAAAGGGGTATCTTCATAGAATGGGAAATACGAACCCGCGTAATGTGAGGTTGCCAGCATGACCACCTTTTTTGGTTTCAGGTTTTTCAGGGGCGCAAAGGCCCTGACATAGGCTTCTAGTCCGACCCTCGGGTCAATATGAGGGGCAAACAGAGCTTTGGGCGCTGAGGTATGATCTTTCGCGGGAAAGGAAGCAAAAGCGGCGTCCAGCATTTCGGTGATCTCACCGGCATCGTCCGGATAGGATGACCCGCTGCAGGTGGCCAGCCGCACGGGATCCTGCTCAAAACGCTCTTCAACGGTGGAGGCGTATTCCTTGAAATAGGGAGAGAACAAGATGCGGTTGTTATCCAGCGTTTGGATAAAACTGAGAATTTGATCCGGTTCCACATCGCTTTGATGCCTTAGCAATTCCTTGTGAATATCGTTCACAGACCGGCTTTCATCCATCAGGGCCAGCAGGCCGGCCAGCTCTTTTTGCAGAACAAAGTTATCTTTGGCGTACCCCATGGAATCATGGAAATAGATCAGTTCCCTGTCGTTCGATTTTACGGGGTATACGTCCAGATCGGCTCTGATCAGGGGTATAAGATCTTCTTTTGAATTAAAAATCATAAACTGCGATGTGTGATGCATGAAATTTTGACTTATAGCCGTACAAACGAAGATAAAACAACGTTACGGGTTCCCATCGTTTCCCTTTGGCTGTTTGTTGTTGTTCTTCTTCTTTTGACAAGAGCAGTTAACCCCGTATTTCCGGCAAATAAAATGATCGGACTCCTTAGCGCGAGCCTTGCAGGGCCCCCGGCCATGGGCAATGAACAGATGGGCCAGATAGGTCCAGTCCTGCCGGGGGAAAAGGGCCATGAGGTCTTTTTCAATTTTGCCCGTATCAGTATGTTCCGTCAATCCAAAACGCAGGGACAAGCGTTTGATGTGGGTGTCTACCACCACACCCTGATTGATGCCGAACGCATTACCAAGTACCACGTTGGCGGTTTTACGCGCAGCTCCCCTCAGGGTCAGCAGCTCTTTCATAGTCCGGGGTACCTCACCGCCAAAGTCATTCAGGATGAGTTGGGCGCTAGTTTTAAGGGACAAGGCTTTATTCCGGTAAAAACCCGTAGAGCGGATAGCCTCCTCTAATTCCTGCAGGGGCGCCGTGGCGAAAGCTTCCGGGCCGGGATAATCTTTAAACAGCTGTTCGGTGACGATGTTCACCCGCACGTCGGTACATTGAGCACTTAAGATGGTCGCTACCAAAAGCTCAAACGGGGAAGTATAATTCAGGGCACAACGGGAATCCGGGTACGTGAGCGATAGGTCATCAAAAAGCTCTTTCGCGCGTTCTTTTTGTTTTTTTGTCTTGCGGGGCAGCATGGATTATAAATAAATAACGTGAGGGATTAGACCGGGAAGGAAGGCAGGGGAATGAGGCCTCTGATCAGAATCGGCATGAGGGTTAATATTCCAAATTAAAATATCAATGTTGATAACCCACTGCAATACAAAAATAAAGGGCTGCCCAGAATCAGTGGACAGCCCCTTTTTGGATGTGATCATATCGACAGTCACGGAGTAATTTGATTCTGCCGATAGTTCCTTGTAGAAATAAACGCGGCTGGTATCAAATTATTACTGCCTCATAAAATGTTGTTTTTAAAGAAACTTAAGTCCTGGTTACAACTCCTTCAAAGCAGCTGATAATTCGGACAATGATTTTTTTGCATCCCCAAAAAACATGCTTGAATTCTCTTTGTAGAACAGCTCATTATCGATGCCTGCAAATCCGGGATTCAAGCTTCGTTTAAAGATAACGACTGACTTTGCTTCTTCTACATTCAGGACAGGCATGCCGTAAATGGGACTGCCGGGATTGGATTTGGCGGCCGGGTTGACAACATCATTGGCTCCGATTACCAGCACCACATCGGTTTTATCAAATTCCTCGTTGATCTGTTCCATATCAAAAAGCTGGGTATAGGGAACATTGGCTTCAGCCAGCAGAACGTTCATGTGTCCCGGCATCCGGCCGGCAACGGGATGGATGCCGTAACGGATATCGACCCCCTTCTCTTCCAGGAAATCAGCGACTTCACGTATGATGTGCTGAGCCTGGGCAACGGCAAGGCCGTAACCGGGAACGATGACCACTCGTTTGGAATAGGCGGTCATCACGGCCACATCATCTACGGTAACTTCACGTACAATTTTAGTTTCTCCGTCGCCGCCGGCCGGACCCGCCCCCGGGGTGGCCCCGAATGCTCCGAACAGTACATTGGTCAGGCTGCGGTTCATAGCCTTGCACATGATGTTCGTCAGGATCAATCCTGAAGCTCCCACGAGGGTACCGCTGATAATGAGGAGATTATTATTCAGAACAAAACCGGTAGCCGCTGCAGCCAGGCCTGAAAGGGAGTTCAGCAGGGCGATAACCACCGGCATATCGGCACCGCCAATGGGGATAACGATCATGATGCCCAAAAGGAGCGATATGGCTATCAGGCCGAACAGGCTGGCATCATCGCCACCGGCGCTTACAAAATAGATGACAAAACCAATAATGGCGGCCATGAACAAGGCATTTAATATTTTTTGTCCGGTGAATACGATAGGCATACCGGATATCAGGCCTTTGAGTTTCGAAAAAGCCACAAGGCTTCCTGTAAAAGTAATGCTGCCGATAAAGATACTGATGCCTATGGTAACCAGATCCTGTCCACTGAAAGAAAGTTCAGCCAGACGGAAATATTCACCGGTAGCCACCAGGGCGGAGGCCGCTCCTCCCAGACCGTTAAAGATGGCTACCAGTTCAGGCATGGCCGTCATCTCAACCTTTTTAGCTAAGGTGATGCCAATCAGCGATCCGATAATAATACCGGCGATAATGTATTCGTAGCTGAGGATCTGGTGATCGAACAGGGTCACCAATACCCCCAGGAACATAGCCAGGGAGGCCATCTGGTTTCCCGACCGGGCTGTGGCGGGGGAACTGAGGCGCTTGAGGCCGACAATAAACAGAACGGTGGCTAATAAATAGGTAAGCTGAATGATTACGGGAATAAGATCAGCTATAGCATCTGGTAGGAGTGATGTCATTATTTGTCTTCCTTCTTCTTAAACATTTGGAGCATGCGGTCGGTTACCAAGAAACCGCCAACAACATTAATGGTAGCAAAAATAATAGCGGCCAGGCCTATAAGGGTACTCACGTTATCGCCTTCGGAGCCGGCGATGACCAGGGCTCCGATCAGAGTAATACCTGAAATGGCATTGGCCCCGCTCATCAGAGGCGTGTGCAGGGTTGTCGGAACTTTGGAGATCACTTCAAAACCGACGAAACAGGCCAGTACAAAAATGAAGAGATTAAATAGGAGGGATTCCATATGGTTTTATCTATGGTTTTAAAAAAATTATCCGGTTAAGCACAGAACAAGGTCGTCCGTGCTTTATACCAATTCCCCGTTATGGGTTATCGTGGTATTTTTTGTTATTTCGTCTTCGAAATCGAATTCAAGCTTATCATCTTTGATCAGATGCAGAAGCACGGCTGTGACGTTTTTAGCAAATAACTGGCTGGCATGCACCGGAAGGGTTGCGGCCAGGTTCAGGGGGCCGTGGATCTTAACCCCTTTGTGAACATAGGTCTGGTCCGGTTTGGTGAGGGCGCAGTTGCCACCCTGTTCGGCGGCCAGATCGACGATCACCGATCCGGTTTTCATATCCTCGACCATCTCCGCAGTGATAAGCTCAGGAGCAGGTTTGCCCGGGATCAACGCCGTGGTGATGACTATATCCGAAGCGCGTACCTTATCGTGTATAACTTCCCGCTGCTTTTGTTTGGCTTTCTCGGTCAGCTCTTTGGCATAGCCGCCGCTGGTTTCCGTATCGGATTCTTCCAGGGGTACTTCTACAAATTTGGCCCCCAGGCTTTCAACCTGTTCTTTTACAGCAGGCCGGACGTCAAAGGCCTCCACGACGGCCCCCAGGCGTTTGGCCGTAGCGATGGCCTGTAAGCCGGCCACACCGGCACCCAGAATAAGCACTTTAGAGGGTGCAATGGTCCCGGCCGCGGTCATCAGCATCGGCAGGTATTTACCCAGCGAGTTCGCGGCAATTAATACAGCCTTGTATCCGGCGATAGAGCTCATGGAACTAAGTACATCCATTTTCTGGGCACGTGAGATGCGCGGCAGGGCTTCGAGTCCGAGCGCGGTTACCTTTTGCTTTTTCAGAAGCTCAACCAGGTCTTTATTTTGCAATGACCATAAAAGACAGATCAAAACCGTACCGGCTTTCATGAGCTTTACTTCTTCTTCAGATGGCTTGTTGATCTTAAGGATCACATCGGCGTCACCGAATAATTTTTTCTTGTCACTGACAATATTTACGCCGGCATTTTTAAAGGCTTCGTCTGTGATGGATGCTTTTTCTCCGGCTCCTTTTTCGATGTTGACTACCATATCTTTTTTTATAAGATCGGCGGCAACGGCTGGAATCAGAGCCACACGGGTTTCACCATCCATTATCTCTTTGGGTACAGCTACAATCACGTTTTTTATAAATAAGATGTAAGTTTTCGGGGAAGCATTGGCAAGCTTTTAAGCCTTTAGCGGATCAAAAATACAAAAAAAGGCTTACAATAAAAACAAAGGCGGCACGAACGTCTTTCATGAAGTTATTTTGAATAAAACCAAAGTTTTTCCAAAAAAACAGACATTTAAAACGAATACCAAATGCAGAGGTGCAATTTATTGAAGGATGCTTTTCAGCAGATCATCCGAGTTATGGGTATTCACGATCGTCAGTTCGTGTCCCATCCGGTCCCGTTTGGTTTCCAGATAGCGCTGGTTATCCGGGTTGGCTTCCGTTTCGATGGCTACGTTTTCAACCAGTTCAAGTCCGTAGCCCTGCAGCCCTATTCGCTTGGCAGGATTATTGGTGATCAAACGCAGTTTCCGTACTCCAAGGGAGCGGAGAATCTGTGCACCGACGCCATAATCGCGCAGATCCGGCTTGAATCCCAGCGCTTCATTGGCTTCAATGGTATCCATTCCCTCTTCCTGCAGCTTATAGGCACGCAGCTTGTTGATAAGGCCAATGCCACGCCCCTCCTGGTTCATATAGAGAACGACACCCTGTCCGTTCTCCTCCACCATGCGAAGGGCATTATGCAGCTGTTCTCCGCAATCGCACCGGCGCGAACCGAAAATATCGCCGGTCACACAAAGCGAATGCACCCTGACCAGCACAGGATCCGTTTGTTTCCAGTTACCCTTTACCAGGGCAAGGTGATTGGCACCGGTAAGTTTTTCCTCAAAAGCATGGAGCTGGAACTCCCCGTACAGGGTCGGAAGCTTAACGTTGATGGCCTCGGTGACCAGGCTTTCTTTCTGCATGCGGTACGCGATCAGATCCTTAATGGTGATCAGCTTCATGCCAAAACGTCTGGCCACTTTGACCAGGTTGGGCAGCCGGGCCATGCTGCCGTCTTCGTTCATGATCTCGCAGATAACCCCGGCCGGCTTGAGTCCGGCCAGCTTGGCCAGATCAATGGCCGCTTCCGTATGTCCGGTACGCCGCAATACGCCGCCTTCGGCAGCAATCAAGGGGAAAACGTGACCCGGCCGGTTGAAATCGCCGGGCTGGGAGGCATCGTCGATGATACCCTGTATGGTGCGGGCACGATCGCCGGCTGATATGCCGGTTGAACCTTCGCGGTGATCCACTGAAACGGTGAAGGCGGTCTTTTGGGAATCCGTATTATTGACCACCATTTGCTCAAGATTGAGCTCGTAGGCCCGTTCCCGGGTAATGGGCGTGCAAATAAGTCCGCGTCCGTGCGTAGCCATCAGATTGATCGCCCTGGCATCGGCCATCTCGGCGGCCATGACAAAATCACCTTCGTTTTCGCGATCTTCATCATCACAGACTATAACCATTTTTCCGCGTTTTATATCTTCTATGGCGGATTCAATGCTGTCGAACTCGGTTTTGGACATAATGCTGGCTATGGATTAAGCAGGTTTCTTAGGATTAACATCAACAATTGCATTTTTCAATAATCTCACTTTCACATCTTTGTCAACTTCTAGCATTACAGAATCATCTTCAATGCTGCCGACCGTTCCCACCAGTCCGCCGGAGGAGATTACTTTATCGCCTTTTTTCATTTCGGAAACTTTCGTCTGTATCTCTTTTTGCTTTTTGGATTGGGGACGAATAATAAAAAAATAGAAAACGGCAAAGATGGCAGCAAGAAAAAGCAAGCTGGTCATGCCGCCGTCGCCCTGATCGGTCATAAATAAGGAGAGTATCATATGAGTTTAACGTTAATTTTAAAGTATTATTAATGATATCTTAAACTTAAAGATACGTTTTTTGGAGCGGCAGAACAATGCAGCAAGTCCGGTGAACCGGATGGGTGAAATACAGGTAAAAATAAGATACATTGGATACCATGAAAACAATTTGGCAAAAATCAGCGGATCCCAACGAGAACCGTGATTGGTTTTATGAGTTTACGGCCGCCGGGGACCGGCAATTCGATCATTACCTGATCCCGTTTGATATTTTTACCAACCTGGCTCAGGTACAGATGCTTGAAAAAGTGGGAATATTCGATAATGCGGAAGCCGGAGAGGCCCTTAAGGCCTTAAGGAACTTATTCACTTTATGGGAGGGCGGATCGTACCGCCTCGGCGAGGACGATGAGGATGTTCATTCCGCCATAGAGAAACACCTCACATCGGAACTGGGGGATACGGGAAAAAAAATCCATACGGGTCGTTCGCGCAATGACCAGGTGCTGACCGACATACGGTTGTTCCTGAAACGGGAGATCCGGTCGGTGGCTTCATCCTGGCTCGGCATTGCCCGGCGGCTGCATGACCTGGCCAGGGGAAACCGGGGGGTCTATTTTGCCGGGCTAACGCATACCCAGCCTGCTATGCCTACTTCCGTGGATGCCTGGGCCGCGGGCTACCTTGAACTCCTGATCGCCGATTTGAAATCGCTGCGGCAGGCCTACGAAATAAGCGACTGTTGCCCTTTAGGCAGTGCCGCCGGTTACGGAGCACCGTACTTCAACCTGGACCGGGCATTTACCACCAAAGCGCTGGGCTTCAGGGAAACCCAGCAGGCGGTCCCGGCTGCCCAGTTGTCGCGCGGGCCCTTTGAATTACGGATTATTGACGCCCTTGGATATGGTGCCGGCACATTCAACAGGATAGCCAGCGACATTATCTGGTTTATAAATCCCCTGATGAACCTTGTTGAACTAAGCGATGATCAGGTATCGGGAAGCAGCATTATGCCTCAGAAACGGAATCCGGATGTCTGGGAACTGGTTCGCGGTTCTCACCACGAATTTACCGGGTGGTCGGTTCAAATGGCCTCTCTCGGCGCCAATCTGATCTCAGGGTATCATCGCGATCTGCAACTGACCAAAAAGATCGTCATGCAGTCGGTGTTTGCCGCTAACCGGCTCTCGCTGGCTGTAAACCACGCCCTGGAGGGATTAACATTTAACCGTGAAGCGGCCCATAAAAGCCTGACCCCCGAGCTGCTGGCTACCCATAAAGCCAATGAATATGTTAATCAGGGAATGCCCTTTCGTGAAGCCTACCGGAAAGTAGCCGGTGAGCTGGACAGCATATCGGTGAGTGATATCGAAGATCTTTCGTCTACCTATACCCATAGCGGAGCGCCCGGCTTGTATGACGAGCGTTACTATGCCGGTCAGATTACGGCAGCCGAAAACTGGCTGAGCGGAGAAAATAATAAATGGGACGATGTGCAAAAAAGCCTGCTGGGTGACCGCAGGCCGCAATAGCAGATATCAGAAAAAGTCATCAACAATTCTTATTTTAAAAGCCCATGGATTTCGATAACAGAAAAAACGGACAGCATTTGAGTTCTCAAACACACAAATTTAATGCATGTTGCCAGGCGGCTGCTTTGGGCGAAAGTTTTGGCATGCCTGCCGAGGGGCTTTCACCGTCGGAAATCCGATCGCAATATGGCGTGATTGACACCCTGACAGACCGCAGGGAAAGTGATGCTCTTTATGAATTGCCGGCCGGCAGCACGGCAAAACAAACGGAAGCGCTGCTCGCTATTTTGAAAGCTTCCGACCCGTTGCCGGACTTGCAGACATTTGCCTTCAATGTGAAGGATGCGTATAACCGCCATCCTGCCAAATGGCCCAAGGCCACCACCTTTCCCTGGCCCCCTTTCCCCGACGGGGGACATTACAGTCTGGCTTTTGCCGTGCCGGCGGCATGGCAGCTTTCCCAAAAGCAGGTGGACGTTAAGCAGCTGGGCACCTGGCTTACCTCCCTGGAGCCTGTTTCGGTCGTATGGCAGCAGGGGGTCTGGGTTTACCTGAGGATGCTGGACTGGCTGTTTGGTTTGGTCCCCCCGGAGTTCGACCGTTCGGTGTGCCTGAAAAAGATCGCCCAATATATCGATGAGGCGGAAAGGCTGTTCCCCAATGAATTCAAACTTCGTCGTCGCATGCAGCTTATTGATCCCGTGCTTAACGAATCGCCTGAAAAGATCAGTAAAGTCTGCGGTGATGTAAGCAGCGATGCGGAGAATATACTGGCCTTTACGGGGGCTGTATTCTACCGTCATCCCCACAACTTTAAGCAAGCCCTGACGGAAGCGGCCAATGCGGGCGGATCGGCTGAAGCCGTTTCGTTTTATGTGGGCAGCCTTCTGGGCGCCCTGCATGGAAAAGAGGTGCTGCCGGAAGAATGGATGAATCATCTTCTGGAAAAAAAACGCATCGAAGACGAGGTGGAGCACTACCGCAAAATTCTGTCGGTTTAAATAATTGCCGCTTTATTTAAGGTGACGAAATCCTTAACTTATTTTTCTTGCGGGAATAGCTCAGTGGTAGAGCACAACCTTGCCAAGGTTGGGGTCGCGAGTTCGAATCTCGTTTCCCGCTCATCGAAAAAAAGCTTATTCAGTTTCTCTGGATAAGCTTTTTTTATTGCACGTAACTCAGGGCAATGTAAACGGGAAAATGATCCGAACCGAATTTGGGGAGTCGCCGGAAATCAAGGAGGCTGAAATGACGTGAAACAAAGAAATGATCTAAAGGGAACCTGATGAAGGGAAAATCTGCGTGAAAGGTATTATAAAATCCCCGCCCGACACGGGGATCTGATAGATCAGTCACTTTCTGGAATAAATTATTGGTATGAGACCAGGCAACATCATTCAGGTCTCCGAATACAATTACCGGCTTGTCCCGTTTCTTAATTTCATTCGCTACAACGGATAGCTCCGTATCCCGTTCTGCCGTTGATTCTGCTTCCGTTGGAAAGGGTGGCGGCGGATGCAGGCAATAGAAGTCGACTTCCCTGCCCGACGGCAACCGTACGCTTCCGCAAATTGATGGAACATCATCCTGGACCAGGAACCGCACTTCAGGGTCCAGGAGTTCAAAGCGTGAATACAGATGCATGCCATACGTATCATCCTGAGGCTGGTAAACGGCGTACGGGTGGCTGTCTTTATAACCTTTTAATGCATCCTCCCACCACAAATCCGTTTCAACCACTAACAGTATATCGGGATCATTTTCATCAATGATCGCCTTTAGACGGGCAGCATCGCGATTTTCCATTAAAACGTTGGCAACCAATAAGCTTAAGGCATTTTCCCTGTTTTCATTTTGGGCTGTTGCAACCTGTCTGGCAGACAGGATCGTATAAGGGAATATCATATACCCCTGATAAGCCACGCACAAAGACAATACAAAAGGTACGATGTTATCGACGGCCGCCTCTCTGGTGTAAAACAGGAGAGCGGCCAGGATTACGACGGAAACAATAAAGATCTGCAGCCTCGGAAAATCAAATATCCGTATCCACCACGCATTGCACCTGATCAGGGGCAACAGGGTTAACGCGATCGTCAACGTTCCAGCCAACATTAGCATTAGGTTCATTTTCAAAGTAAATTTACCCGATAAATTTTTGTCGTTTTTTTACCTCTCAAAATGTACTGGACATCCAGGGAACACATATCGAAAAATACAATGAAGAACATGCCCCCACAACAACCAATGTGGATGGCCGGATACGGGGCACGTAACCGGATTGAAGAGGAATATGGGCTAAACAGCACAGGTTTTGTTAAATAGTTCACATACCCATACGGGTCCTGAGATAGATGCCAGTCGCTATACGTTTGAACTCGATTCGAAAGAATTATTTAAGAATTGAGCAATACGCAGAGAAATTTGAGGATCAGATAGTAAATTTAGTCGATGATGCACTGGATTCAATGGAGCCGGCTCAAGTTTTTGCAGGTAATGGGGTCACCCGGTTTGCTGTAAATCGGAGGAATAATCCCCCTTGCAGGTTTGGCAGCTAGGCGATCAGCCTGTGCTAAGTTTAGGTGGAGAACTGCTGGTTGATTATTCTATACAGCTTAAAAGAATACTGGGACAGAAAATATTTGTCCTGGGTTATTCTCATTTTAGTCCCGGCTATATACCCCCTGCCAGGGTAATCGAAGAAGGTGGCTATGAAGGCAATAGGTCACCAATCTTTATGTCACCCTGGCATCCTAATATTGAAACAAAAATTATTCAGGAAATAGTGAATTTGACCGGGCAAATGGGGGTATCCGCTCGTTGATACCTTTTTATTTCCAGTACACAGGATGAGGTTCCGGCAAGTCACCCCCGGAATATGAAAAGCCTATGGCATTCTCCGGTACATTGCTTGCCCTCAATATCTCTTTGATCTGGCTGATGTGTTGATTAGAGGCCATTCTGAATTGAATTTTATTATCTGTTACCCCGATAGAAGACCCTGTCACTTCTGCAGCATTCCATACCTTCCCGACGATGGCGTCATACCAGTCAATTAACTGGACGTAGGTATAATCCGATGCTTTAAAAATGATTTCCATATTCTGCAGACCCCCCTCCACGGTTCTGCCTGCAGACGGGGATTCCTTGCTTAAAAAATTTCTGATCTTGGCAGCGAGCTCAACCTGATCAATTTCATCCGGGTCCGTTACTCTGGCAACCAGGGTGCCATCCTCATTTATGGTATAAATTCCGCCATAACCTGGGATTAATTCATTTAGTTGATAATGAAGATGCCTCTGCTGGCCATTGAAAACGGATTCATTTTTGAAGCTCTCATTTTCATTAATATTTTCCGTATCTGTAATGTGACAACCAAGGAGGACAAACAGCATGGAGGTAACGAGTAGCCTGTTTAGAGTGAGTAAATATATCATTTATGTTTTTTTTAATGTGATGATTAATGCATTTACAATTTAATCACTCTAACGATTGTTAAATGTCAGGCTATGATAAAAAAATTTTAATTAAAAAATCATAATATTTCTATTTATTCATTCGCTATCTGCCGTGGCAAGCACTTACGAATGGTTGCATCACACCGGTTTGAGGTTAACAGCCGAATGTCGTATATAAATGCGTAATCAATTACTTTTACCGGGATAACTAAACCGTTTACTATGAACTTCAATTCACAAGGGCTTTTATTGCATCTGCAAAAACCGTGCGCTCTTTTCTCGATCCTGTTTCCAGTGTGGTTGGTCATCTTAACGGTAGCCGGCTGTAATTCCTACGAATATGAAACAGAGGAACGAATTCAACCTTTCATTGACAATCCCTGGTATTGGCAATACAAGGGCGAACCCGTCCTGTTACTGGGCGGCAGCGATCAGGATAACCTTTTCAATCATCCGGATCTGCCGCCGGATGGGCTGGAAGCGCACCTTGACCGTCTGATCTCGGTCGGGCAAGGCCGTAGCGGTGCATCACCAGTCCGGTTTTACCTTCGTAATACAATGTCCTCCAGGGATAATGGGCCGAATGTATGGTGGTTTAACAAAGACATCGACACCGGATTGTATGACCTGGATAGTTTTAACGACGAGTACTGGGAGCGGTTTGAGAACTTCATGGACCTTACGTCCGGGCGGGACATCATTGTGCAGATTGAGCTGTGGGATCGTTTTGATTTTGCCCGGGAACCGTGGGACCTGAACCCATTTAATCCGGGTAATAACATGAACTACACTGCTGAAGAAACGGGCCTGCCGGAACAGATCGACACCCATCCGGGCCAGAACGAGAATCCATTTTTTTACTCGGTACCCGAACTGGAAAATAACGAGACACTGCTCGCTTATCAGGAGGCGGTGGTGAGCAAAGTATTGGAAATCGGTCTGCAATATGGCCACGTCCTGTACTGCATCAGCAACGAAACCAATGGCTCACCGCTCTGGAGCGAATATTGGGCCCGCTTTCTTCATGATCAGGCCGATGAGGCGGGAACCGGAATCGAAGTGACGGAGATGTGGGACGCCTGGGACCTGACCGATGAGGAACACCGGAATACATTTGATCATCCAGATCTGTACAGCTATGTGGATATATCACAAAACAGCCATCAACGAGGGCAGACCCATTGGGATAATATGCAGAAAGCGCGTGAGCTGATCACCGTGCCCCGCCCTGTGAATACGGTTAAGATCTACGGGGGGACCCCCCACGGACATGGTACCGAGGAGGGCACGCGCAGGCTGTGGCGAAATATATTCGGCGGACTGGCTTCCTCGCGTTTTCACCGGCCGGAAAGCGGTGCCGGTTTGTCTGACACGGCCATGACGCATCTTAGCAGTGCGTATATGTTTGTAAATGAGATCGATGTTTTCACTGCCGAACCCGCCAATGATCTGCTGGGTGAGCGGGATGAAGATGAGGCCTATAGCATGGCCGTTCCCGACCGTGCGTATGCCGTTTATTTTACCGACGGCGGCAGCGTTACCCTGGATATTTCTGAGGCCGGAGACACGTTCACTGTACGCTGGCTAAATATAATGGAAAGCGAATGGACGGAACCGGAAACCGTGCAAAGCACTACGGAAATAAGGCTGACGGCCCCGGAAGACGGTCAGTGGGCGGTGCTGGTTCAGATATAATAAATGATCAGGATCACTACCAGCAGCAGGCTTATCCAGAGCGTCAATGCTATTTTATTCGCACGCTTTGCATTTTCGGTTTCATACCAGGTCCGGGGGCGTATACCCTGGAGAATAAAGGTAGTCACGGCTGAAAGATTGACACAAATCACATTGGTCATCAGCAGCAAAAAAGCAAATATCGAAAGTTCCCATTGCATATCGCCAAGCAGGAGTCCGGCCGTGACCAGGGGAGGCAGTAACGCTACGGCAACCATTACTCCGATTACGGCGGTGGACATGCCAACGGTGTAGGCCAGAACGCCCGCAGCACCTGATGCAAGGGCCAGCGTGATGTCGGAAAGATGAACCTCGGTACGACTTGCGATCTGATACAGGCTTTCATCAACCTGCATGAAAAAGCCCAGAACCATGGAAATGACCAGGGCAGCGGACAAACCCGCGAGGTTGGATCTGAGCGATAACCAACCCAATTTAGCATCACCCAGGGTTGTGGCCAGGGCCAGGCCGACATTCGGGGCAAGAAGCGGGGCAATGACCATGGCTCCGATAACAACGGCCGTGTTATCCCTGAGGATACCCAGAGCGGCTACGATGGTGGACAGAACTACCATGGCCATGTAAATTCTGGAAAGGCCGATTCCGTTTGTTATGCTGGAGTAGAGTTCTTCGCGGCTGATCCCCAAACCTTTAAGAGGCTGTTCCCAGAACGGAGAGTCATCCTTTTTCTGTTCCTCTTTTTCAGGTTCTTCGATCCGTGGCAGGGTCGCATCTACGGAAAGCATGACCAACCGATAATTTTTGATGTTGCCAAGCAGTTTTTCGGCTTTGTCAAGGTAAATTTCAGAATGCGCGGCATCCACCAGCACCTTAATAAGATAGCCGGACTGCAATGATGACTTATCCTGCCAGAAATGTTCTACAGAATCATCGTTTATCAGCTCTTCGCTTATGCGTTTGCCTTCCTCGGGAATGACCACTTCGATTTGTCGCAGAGGCATAATGTTCTGAAAATGGGATATAAATAATGTTTGGCAGAGATATTAACCATTTGCAGCATTACATGAAATGAGGTAATCGTTTTCCATGTCACTGGTTATCATATTTGCCTGCATTTAAGGCACTGAATTATTTATTATCCGTTGAAATCCTTAACTTAAAGCATAGAAACTAAAAACATTTGAGAAGTACTTATGGACGATATTGCAGGGAAGAAATTTAAAGTTGTAATCATCGGAAGCGGACCTGCAGGTCTTACGGCTGCTTTGTATGCCGCCCGTGCCGATTTGGAACCGATTGTTTTTGAGGGTCCTGAACCTGGCGGTCAATTAACCACCACCACCGATGTCGAAAATTACCCTGGCTATCCGGAGGGCGTTCTGGGTCCGAAGATGATGGAAGATTTCCGGGAACAGGCTAAACGCTTCGGGGCGGATTGCCGGTGGGGTATGGTCACCAACGTTGCCTTCGATCAGCGCCCTTTCCGTCTGACCATCGATGAAGAGACGGAGATCAGCGCCGATGCATTGATCGTAGCCACCGGTGCTTCGGCCAAATGGCTGGATATTGAAAGTGAACAGCGGCTGCGCGGTCACGGCGTCACCGCTTGCGCAACCTGTGACGGGGCTTTTTTCCGTAACGAAGAAGTCATCGTTGTCGGAGGCGGGGACACGGCTATGGAAGAAGCCGATTTTTTAACCAGGTTTGCCAGTAAAGTAACCATTGTTCATCGCCGGGATGAACTGAGGGCGTCGCAAATAATGCAAAAAAGAGTGCTCTCCAACCCTAAAATCGAAGTTAAATGGAATTCCAATCTTCACGAGGTCCTGGGGGATGAGGTAGTCCAGGGAGTCGTGCTGAACAATACGATCACCGGCGAACTGGAAACGCTGGAGAAGGTAACCGGCGTGTTTCTGGCTATCGGCCATAAGCCCAATACGGATCTGTTTAAAAATGTATTGGATATGGATGATATAGGTTATATCCTAACAAACGGTAAAAGTACCAATACCAACATCCCTGGCATTTTTGCCTGTGGCGATGCTCAGGATAAAGACTACCGTCAGGCCGTAACAGCAGCCGGTACCGGTTGCATGGCGGCTATCGATGCCGAGCGCTGGCTTCAGGAACAGGGCGTGGCTGAAGAGGAGCCGGTAATTGAAAAGCACTGGACAAAGAAATAAAGCCACGGCGCGTTATCCCTTCTTTATCCGGTCTTCGTTGTCTTTGACGAATTCGCTCCAGGACGAGGATATCCTGTTTTGATGGGTTTTGGTCGGGCTGCCCATTAGCCTCACCGGTGAGGCTAATTGCAGGTGATGGCACCAGGCTACGGCTAAGGCATCGGTTGCATCGGCGGAAATGGCCTTCTCCGGCAGGGTGATCATCTTACGGAGCATATAAGCCACCTGCTCTTTTCCGGCATTGCCCCTGCCGGTAATCGATTTTTTAACGGATTTCGGATAATATTCAGAAACCGGAATGTCTTGATTGATAATGGCCAGCATAATGGCCGCCTGCGCCCGCCCAAGTTTGAGCATAGCCAGGGGATCTTTACCGTATACGGGAGTCTCCACGGCACAGGATGCCGGCCGGTGCGTAATAACCAGCTCCTTAACGGAGCTGTACAGCAGCTGCAGCCGTTCGCTGTGATCATCCAGATGAGCCAGGGAGATGACCCCGCAATCCCGGGTAACATACCCGTTGCCGGACTTGTTCAGTACCGCATAGCCGGTATTCCGGGAACCGGGATCAAAGCCGAGGATGGTATCGTTCATGAGCGCCTGACTAGGATTTGCCGGCTGCCAGTTCGGCGAGATCCTTCATCAGCTCTTCATTGATCCCGTTCGAGGAAAAGCCCCCGTCGTGGTAAAGGTTCTGCATGGTGACTTTTTTTGTCAGGTCGGAGAACAGGGTGACGCAATAATCGGCGCATTCATCCGCCGACGGATTGCCCAGGGGAGAGAGCTTATTGGCGAAATCATACATGCCGTCAAAGCCTTTGATGCCGGCTCCGGCCGAGGTCTTTGTCGGCCCCTGCGATACCGTATTAACACGTATTCCTTTTTCGGCAACCCGGCTCCCGAAGTTGCGGGCAATGCTTTCCAGCAAGGCCTTCGCATCGTTCATATCGGAATATTTGGAGAAAATGCGTTGGGCACCAATATAGGACAGGGAAACAATGCTGGCATTATCGTTTAGAACAGCGGATTTGTCGTACGCGTAATTCAGGATTTTATGCAGGGATAAAGCGGAGATATCAAGGGTTTGCTGAAAATATTTGTAATCGAGGTCCGTATATTCCTTCTTTTTCCGGATATTCGGGGACATGCCTATGGCATGCAGCACGAAGTCAATTTTGCCAAAGCGTTCTTTTACCTGCTCCATGAGGCGGCTTACATCCTCTTCGCTGGAAACGTCGCAAGGTAAAATTTCGGCATTAGTCTCTTCTGCCAGGTTGTTAAGTTGACCGAGACGCAGAGCGATCGGGGCGTTGGAAAGAGCGAACTCGCCTCCTTCGCGATGGCAGGCGAGCGCGACCCTCCAGGCAATACTGCGATCATCCAAAGCACCGAAAATGAGGCCTTTTTTCCCTTTTAATAATCCATAACCGTTTGTGTTGCCCATAATCCAATATTTGTTTTAAGTTGTTGAGTTGAAAAATCATTGAAGAATACTGATACTCTTTGCAAGGATCAACATTTTCCCATATCAGTACAGACGCTTAACCGGAAGTTGAGTTCCGGATCATCTGGATCTGGAAACGGATCATTTCTTCAAAATTGCTGAGACTGAGCCGTTCGTTGGTCCCGTGAATACGCTCCGAATCTTCATGGGTGGCCCGTATCGGGCGAAAGCGATAGGTGTTTTTGGTAAGATCCTCATAATGCCGGGAATCTGTTCCGGCTAAGAAAACCGACGGAGCCACGGCCACTTCGCTGAAGACCTGCCGGATCGACCATTTCATGGCTTTATACCCAAAAGCCTCCGTGCTGGATATTTTCGATGGTTCCAGGTCCCCGCTTAACAGGTTTATTTTTACTTTCGGATCGTTTATCGTTTTGCGGACATACTTTATGATACCGGTGATATCGTCGCGCGGATGGATCCTGAAGTTGATGACGGCCCGGGCGTAGACGGGCATCACGTTATCCTTTACGCCTGATTCGAAAATGGTTGGGGCTATGGATGTCCGCATAGCGGCATTGGTAGCCGGAATGGCATTAAGCTGCTGTTTGACAAGACCGTTAAACAACCACAGGTTGGAGAAGGCTATCCGGTATGCAAAAGGCAGCTGGGGGGCAATGGCCTCAAAGGTCAGGGCCAGTAAATCAGATAGTTTGCCCGGTACAGGATGATTTTCAAGACGTTTTACGGCTGAACTCAGAATCCCTATACTGGTATTTTGGGGAGGCATGGAAGAGTGCCCGCCTTCATTTTCGACCGATAATTCAATGCTTAAATACCCTTTTTCAGCAATACCTATTAAGGCGACCGGCGATTGGATGCCTTCAAATATATCTTCGACAATCGGCAAGCCCTCATCCAGGACAAATGCGAAGTGGATGCCCCGTTCTTTTAGGGCATGGGCTATTCGCGCCGCGCCGCGATCCCCTCCGGTTTCTTCATCGTGACCGAAAGCAAAGTAAATGGTCCTTGACGGCTTATACCCTTCTGTTACCAGGTATTCCAGTCCCTCCATTATGGAAATCAGGCCGCCTTTGTCATCCATGGCCCCCCGTCCGTACACATAACCATCCCTTACCACCCCCGCAAACGGTTCATGCAGCCAGTCGTTCTCGGTGCCTTCTTCAACGGGAACCACATCGTAATGAGCCATCATGAGGATGGGGTCTTTTTCCTCATCGGTGCCCGGCCACCGGTAAAGCAGGCTGTAACCGTTAATTCGCTCCCTGAAAAGGGCTTTATGAGTGTTGGGATAGGCATTTTCAAGATGCCGGATGAATCCGTCGTACTGGTCATTATCCTGAAGAAGCGGATCACGAACGGTTATGCTTTTAAACTGCAATCCTTTGGAGAGCCTCTGTGCTGCATGACCGATGTTGATCTCATGAACAGCAGGCTCAACCCTGGTAATATTTTTTCTGGTGATGATCAGCGTACGTATCAGGACTATCGCGATCAAAATAAAAAGCAATACGGCGATTCCCAGGCCGATATTAAATAGCATATATTAGGATTGAGTTGAGCAAAAGACGGGACAGGGCAATATATCGAAATTTAGGGAATATATCCGGTAAGCGTTAAAACTAACTTCACCAGTAATGCGTTGCAATGCAAAAGAATAGGGTGTCCATCACGAAATTGTATCAATTTTTATCCCTATCCGCCATATATTACAGGGAATCCGGAATACATGACGGGGAGTTTAGGCTCTTTAGGGATGTTTGAATAACTAATTAGTTTTTGGCTTGAACCAGTCGTTCTCTTTTTTTATGTACTATTTGTTAGCTGTGCTAATATGCTTATTTGCATTCGGACAAACAAATCAGGTTTATGGACAGAATGACATCCGCCCCCAGGTTTGGGACCTGGATATTGAGGGCAATGATCAGTACCCGGATATGGTGCTTCGCAATATTATTGCGACAAAGGCCCCCAGTTTCGTTCGCAGGCTTCGATTTTGGCGAAAAGAAGGATTCGATTTTATTCAGAATGAGGTGCGCCGGGATGTGATCCGGATTGAACGGTATTATCACCGCAGGGGGTATCCTCATGCAACGGTGACCTATGATGTTGAGCAGGAGTCCGGGGACTGGCGCCGTGCCGTCACCTTTTATGTGCAGGAAGGTCCGCCTACCGTGATCGAAAACCTGGAGTATGTGCTCGATGATAACGCCGGCCGTCTTGAGGAACTGGCAGCCGATTCAAGTTTTCGACGCAACCAGAGGGAGCATGGGTTGCGCGTGGGCCAGCGGTATCAGCTGATACGGCATACCGATGTCGAAGGACGTTTTATGAATACCCTGCGGAATATGGGCTATGCCTATGCTCAGGTAAAAGTTACAGCCGAAGTGGACACGGTGGCCAATTCGGCTGATGTTTTTATACATCTGAATACCGGACCGGTTGGCTATTTTGATAACATCAGGGTAACGGGGGTGCAGTCCATGCCGGAAGAGTATGTAATACGGGAATCCTCTATACAACCCGGTGACCGTTTTAGCCAGACCAAACTGCGCGATGCTCAAAGACAGATTTTTTCTCACCATCTTTACCGGTTTGCAACCATAACGGTACCCGACCAGCCCAGGGATTCGACGGTAGACATCAGCATAAATGTCCGCGAGCATGAATTGCGCAGTATCCGGATCCTCGGGGGTGTGGGGATAGAGGAAATTGTCCGGGGTGATGTGTCCTGGCAGCATAGAAATCCTTTCGGGAATGCCCATAGCTTCACAACCCGCGCCAGGGTTTCCCTGCTGGAGCAAAGCGGCAATTTCGATTATTTGATACCCTATATTTTCAATACTTACAGCTCCTTTACAGTTTCCCCCTTTGCCCAGCGCCTGACGGAGCAAAATTATCAGTTGTTGCGCGGAGGGATTAATAACACATTCCTTTATCAGTACAGCCAAGCTCTTACCGGAACGATTGCCTATGAATATACCCGCAATGAGGAACACGTTACCGGCGCAGATGAAGTCATTTTTGACGAATTGCTGCTGGAGGATCAGTTGTATGACCTTTCCGTATTCCAGTTATCGGGGTATTATAACGAATCCGCCGAAGTGGACCGGTACCGGGGATGGTCCGTCCGGCCCTTCGTCGAATTCTCAGGCGTGTTCGGAGCCGGGGCCCTGGATTATCAGCGTTTCAGACTGGAGGTGCGGCGGTATGTGAATTTCACTAATCTGCTGCAGCTGGCCCTTCGTACAGAAGGAGGCTTGCTGTTTGCCGATAGCGAGCAGGATCTGCCCAATCATATCCGGTTGTACCTGGGAGGCACAAATACCGTGCGTGGCTGGACCCGGCGTCAGCTCGGCCCTAAACGCGCGGTCTTCGATGATGCCGAGTTCCAGAACTATATACCTGTAGGCGGGCAGTCTGCGTTAAACTTTAATGTGGAGATACGGCAGGATTTACGCAGGATTATCAGGAACTTCGGGATATCCGGTTTTCTGGACGGCGGACAGGTTTGGAGGGAACCCACGGGCTTCAATATTAATGAGCTGCAGTTCGGTATTGGCGGAGGCATACGATATCAGTCACCTATTGGCCCCGTTCGTGTGGATGCCGGATATAAGATCAATCCGAGTCCGGAAGATTTAAGGGAATTTGAAGGAGCGGATTTCGGCCCCCCGTTAAATCGCTGGGCTCTTCATTTTAGCATCGGGCAGGCATTTTAAAAAATACAGGTATTCATGTCTGAAAACACGGAACAACCACAGCTCAAAAAGCGCCGGCGCTGGCCATGGATCACGCTGGTTGTGCTCCTGGTGTTAATCGTGTTTGCAAGGCTGGCCCTGCGTTCGGGATTTGTATTCGAAACCGTACGTGTGCAGGTCGAACGGCTGGCCGGCGAAAACCTCAATGGCCAGCTGTCTATCGGAAGCATGCGCGGTGATCTGTGGGATCATGTTGAAATCCATGATATCCGCCTGACCGGGGAATCCGGTCAGGACACCCTGGTTTTCATGGATTCGGTCCGGGTGGATTATCGTATACTCAGCCTGTTATCGTCGCCCTTTGTAGTCAGGGAAGCAGACATTTTCGGTCTCAATGCATTTATGGTCCAGGACCAGGACAGCATATGGAATGTCGAAAAGCTGCTAAAGCAAGACGAAACGCATGATGAGGAAGCCGGCGATTCCTTTCCGCTGACGGTAGAGCGTGCCCGGGTCCACGATAGCCATATCTTTGTGAATGCACCGTTAATTTTGCCGGACACCAGCATTCAAATACGCGATGTCAGCATGGTGTCGGGCTTCAGGCTTTTTGAGGAGGGATTTAATTTCAATCTGGATAATTTTGCATTCAATCTGCATGAGGGCCGCCTCGCGGAACCAATTCGTTTTGAAACTACCGCATCCGGCGATACAACGGCCATTCAGCTCGACCGGCTGTTGGTAGCCGGCGGGGCTTCCGTGTTCCGTATGATGGCCGGCTATGATTTGGACAGTGAAGAAATGGAGGGTTCTGCAATATTTGACCCCCTGTCATGGCGGGCGCTCCGGGCCTATGCCGGTGATGCACCGCTAAGGCAGGATATTACCCTGAGGTTAGATTTGGAGGGAAATCCTGAACAATACAGCATCAGGCTGCATGCAAATGCTACGGGCATGGAAGAATTCACCCTTGGTGCCGGATTTTCAATGCGCCCTGAACCGGCCCTGACCCATCTCACCCTGTACGGTCAAAACGTTGATTTAGGGGTGCTTTTTGACGATCCCGAAATGCCGTCATTCGCCGGGATGGAGTCTTCTTTCGATGGCAGCGTAGCCTTTGAAGATTACCGGAACGGTGAAGTGGACGGTTTTATCAGGCTGACCGGCCTCCGCATGGATCCGTATGCCGCCGACCGGCTGCAGTTGAACCTGGCCCTGCGCGAAAACCAGGTGTTCACGAACCTTGAGTTGAACAGGGCCGATGAGATGATCTTCACCGAAGCCCATATAACGGACCTGTGGGGGGAAACGCCGGAATGGTCAGCTGATTATCAAATCGACGGCGTCAATCCGGCCCTTTGGGCAGGCGATGAAGATCTGGCAGGATTGATCAATGCGAGGGGTTCGTTGGAAGGCCGGGGTTTTGAATGGGGAAATGATCCTGTGGAATTCCACCTAAACCTGTTCGAATCCAGCTATCAGCATCAGCAGGTAGAACGCCTGCAGGTGTCCGGTACCCTTAATGACGAAACCGTCACGCTTGATTCGCAAATCCGAACGGTACGAAATCTCCTCTCCCTCACAGCGGATGCGGACTGGTCAGCCGGGGAGCCCACCTATCGTTTCGACATCACCACCCGGGATTTTGACCTGTCGGAGTACAGCATGGAAGATACCCTTTCAACCAGCCTGAATCTAAGCATTTCGGGCGAGGGCCGAAACACAGAACCGGAACGCATGCAGTTGGACGCCGTCATGCGTATGGATTCCTCCACGGTAAACGGCGAGATGATCGACGCCCTTACGATGAACATCAGCTTCCGCGACTCCGTACTTGTGATGGATGATATGGAGTTGCGCAGCCGGTTTGCCGAGGGCGATCTCAGGGCCAGGTACAACCTCCTGCGATGGGAAGATCCCGGCAATGAACTTGAATTCGGTTTTCGGCTGTTGGATCTCCGGGCCTTTGCCGGGCTGGCCGGCGCCGATATGCTGACGGCCAGCGGATCCGTCAGCGGCCATATACGCACGGATTCGTTTCAACGGTCGGCATTGAGTGTCTATCTGGATCTGCAGGATGTGGTTTACGATTCCCTGTCCATAGAAAATATCGATGGAAGGATTACCGCCACAGTCGAACAGGATCCCGACTATGATGTGGATATAGAGCTTATCCGCCCCCGGTACGGGGAATACGCCATCAATGATGTTCAGCTGCAGTCAGACGGTTCCTATATCAATGAGGTGCTGAGCGGTAACTACAGCTTCGGGTTCATTGTGGACGATGAGAATGGGTTGAGGCAGCGGGCCGGTTTCCGGTATGGGGGTGATTCCCTGCGGGTCACCACCCGGGAGCTGGACCTAGTCTCCGAGGACGGGAACTATATTCTTCAGCAGCCTTTTGATCTGGTCTATGCCAACGAACGGGTCCGCGTGGATTCCCTGGCCCTGCGCGGAAGCAGGACGGGATCGGTCATACAGCTTGCACTCGATCAGTATGCCCCGGAAGGGTTCAGGGGTTTTTTCAGGGGGGATCATGTTAATCTCGGTTTGCTGCAGGATATCATCCTGGAAGAAAAGCTATTCGACGGAGTGTTAACCTCTCATCTGGATTTTGATGTCAACCAGGATCGGGTAAGCTTCCGTTCCCAATCCCTTATGCGAAATTTTGCCTATGAGGCACTGGAACTGGATACCCTGCATCTGGATCTTACCCTGGCCGATGACCGACTGCAGAGTAATTTCAGCATACGCGAAGACCGGCAAACCCTGTTAACATCGCAGTTCAATCTGCCGTTTGTATTTGCCGATCCTGATGATTTAAGTGATGCGTTCTTTGAGGAACCGGTATCAGGGTATGTGGAAATACCTACCCTGGACCTTGAACGGTTTGCTCCGGCGTTGACGGAAATGGGATTTGAATCGATGAGCGGGCTCGTCGGGTTGAGGACTACCCTGGATGGGTCAGCGGGATCGCCGGCATTTGAAGGTAATTTTATCCTGAGCGAAGCCATTCTTTCCGACATTCCGGTAGAAGAGTTATTGGTGAGCTGGGATTACGATCACAAAGCATCCAGAGTGATACTAAATTCCCATCTGGATACGGACACCCAGCGCGCTTTTGATCTGAACGGACACCTGCCCGTCTATGTAGATTTTCGCACATTCGAATTTACGGGTCCGGCCGGTGACGATGAACTGGTTGTCAACTTCACCAGTGATGATCTGAATCTGGCCGCCTTCAGTGATTTTTTGGATCCGGAAACTGCCCAGGGACTTACCGGAATTTTAAATGCGGATATAGCGATTCGCGGGACCATGGAAAACCTGGCCATGGAAGGCTTTTTCCGGGTTACCGAAGGACAGGTCAGGGCGGCTTCCAACGAAATCACGTTCCGTAACATCTCCGTTGACGTGGGGTTGGAACCCGGCAAAATGATTGTTCACCAGGCTTCCGTACAAAGCACCGGCACGCTGAGAGGCCAGGGCGAAATTAGCCTGGACGGTTTCTCCCCCGGCGATTTTAACCTCCGGTTTAATGCCCGCAACTTCCGCGTTTTCGGCACCCGTGATATAGAGGCTTTTATCGGGATGGACACGCGGCTGAGGGGGAGCCTCGACGAACCCGTCCTTACCGGAAACCTGAGGCTGGAACGCGGAACCATTTACTTCGATAATTTTGGTGAACGTGAAATAGAGGAGGTTGTTCTCGAAGAAGACCTCACAGAAGATGAACTTTTGCCCGATGAGGGGAATCAATTCTATGAGAACCTGGCCATGGAAATGAATTTCATTATTACCCGGAATGTGTTCCTGAGAAACAGAAGTGACCCTGAAATGGATCTGGCCGTGGAAGGCAATCTTGACCTGGTGAAGTTACAGGATCAGGATGTGGAGATATTCGGCGATGTTACCATACCCACAGGGTATGCCACCACCTTCGGTAAGCGTTTTGATATCGACAGCGGCACCATTGTCTTCTCCGGAAACCCGGCAAACCCGCAATTGGATATTCGCACCATATACCGTCCCCGGCAGCAGGGCGGAACCCGGATCGAAATTTATTATACCATCACCGGTGAGGTGGAGGATCCCGAATTCTCCTACAGCAGTGACCCGGAAATGGAGTTTCAGGATATTATCAGCTATACGCTGTTCGGACGGCCTTTCAATGCCCTGGCCGGCTGGCAGCAGGGTGCGGCCGGACGCTCTGAAGGGAACTATGCGTCGGAACTGGCCATGGAGGTTTTGCTTGACCGGGTTGAAACGCTTGCCGCCGATCAGCTTGGCATCGATGTTCTGGAAATAGACAATGCCCGCCGGGGTCCGGGCAGCGGAACAAGCGTAAAAGCAGGCAAGTTCATCTCAGATCGTGTTTTTATAGCTTTTTTGCAGGAACTCGGCGGAACGGATTCAGGCCGGCAATTTATTATCGAATACATGATGCGCCGCAATCTGGATCTGGTCATCACCGGCAGCGACGATCACCGCAGCGGAGTCGATGTTCTGTGGAGACTGGATTATTAATAATGTATTTTCATCATTTTACGGATGAGGGGGATATTTTAAAAACTAAAACCTTGATTTGTCCGTATTATATAGCTATGTATTACGTAAAGCCTTTGAAAAGACCGGAGGCACTGACTCCTATAATCCGACTGAATGGCCCAACCGCGACTATTCCTTTTTTTATTCCTTTTTTTATTCCTGGGCTTTGACGGCGTTAATGCACAAAACGTTAAGCAAAAGTTGGAAATCCCCCATGCGGATGAGTCCACCGATGGGGACAGCGCCCGTAAAGAAAACTTTCCGATACACGTTACCGACAAATTGCTTCAGAGACCTGAAGGCAAGGAAGCTTTACGCAGCCTGAAAGAGAGGCAGCAGCGCATCAGCCGGGGGGCAGAAGTTCAGTCCTTCCATACCCCTTCCCACTCGGTGGGAGATCAGCACACCTTTAAGGTAAACAACTTCGATACCGGTGAGTACGATGAAGTGGAATTTGAGCTCGTAGCCGTCGGAGACCTGTCGGAGATATGGGTGGAGACCGAAGAGCTGGATCCGGAAAAAGTCACCCCGGAGGTCATTGATGTCATGATGACGGCCCTGGAAGAGGAGACGCCGGAACGCTCACACGATCCTGGCCGGGGTATTATTGAAATTGAACAGGAGCTGTTCGGCATCCCTCCCGATGTAGACGGCTCGGGGAAAGTCAAGGTTATGCTGGTCAACATCCAAGATGGCTGGGATGAGGAGGAGGGCGGCGGCTATATCGCCGGTTTTTTTGACCCCGTCGACCTGACTACGCAAGAGAACAGCAATGAAGCGGCTATGATCTACATCAACACCAAGCCGGGCATCTATACCGATGACCGGCCGGCCAATAGTCAAAGCAGTCTCAGCACCGTAGCACACGAATACCAGCATTTGATCCATGCCAATTACGGGATGCTTAATCTATTTCAGAATGAGGGGCAGTCGCAACTGGCGGAAATTCTGAACGGGTACGATGCCACGCCGATGGCCTTTCTGAACCAGCCGGAAGAGGTCAGCGGCACGGTTAGTTCAGGCGGGCTGTTCCGCTGGCGCACAGGAGACTCCGTGGGCGTATTGTACGATTATGAAAGGGCGGGCCTGCTCCATTCCTATCTGAGCGAACGGGTGGGTCCGGCCGAAGCGGGCCGTCTGACCCGGTCTCAAACCTCCGGACGGGCAGGGTATGAAAGTGTATTGGACAACCTCGGCTGGCATGATTTTCTGGCCGGTTTTTATGTGGCCAACTGGGTAAATGACCGGGAAATGGAGAAGCAATACCGCTATGATATGCCCCAGTTCCGCAATATTCGCGTTTCCAATCCGGGCCTGTCCTTCAATTCCAGCCTGGAGGATAGCTGGGTGCATAACCAGGAGGTGGAACTCAGTTACGGGGGAGCCCATTATACGAATTGGTTTGGCGTAAAAGACATGCATCTGAAAGTGGAGCAGGCAGAAGACATCCGGCATTATGTAGCCTTTCGCTTGCAGGGAGAAACCGTGTATACGGTTGAGTATCTGGAAGGCAGCCAAATGGACCTGGAAGATATCTATGATTCCATCACCCTGATCTCGGTATATACGGGGTCCGACGGAGGAGAAAGCGGCGACCGGACCTTCCGGTTGACTTCGGACTGGGAACGAACCAACCTGGCCGAGAAAGAATACCGGTATTATTCCGAAGATGGAGTTCACTTTTATGTGGTGTTGGCGGACGGGGATTCCGAAGCGGGCGCCTTAAGCCTGCGGTTTACACCTGAAGAAGCCGGCAACCTCAAAAACGTGGGGTTGACCATCAACAGCCGGGCGCAGGGGATAACCGGAGATGGCAATTTGAAGCTTACGCTGTCCGACTCCCGCGTAGCCGGCCAGGGCGAAACCTCCGAGTTCCGTGTGCCCGACAATGAGCTGGCCACCATGGAAGTACCCTTTTCCAATCTGGCCCAGGGCATGAATTTTATTAACGTGGATGCGGACGCCGCTTCCTGGCAGGTGAACACCAACCAGGATTATCACATTACCTTCGAGATCACGGAGGGGTCACCGGATGCCCAACTGGAACTGCTCATCGATGCCGGAACCTGTAAAGAATTTGATAACGACATGGAATGTATAGAATACCAGTATGATGATCCCGAAGATGAGGAGTATGACACCTACACGCCGGTCAGAACCATCGGTTCTGTTGACGGGCTTGAGGCCGATCCGGTCTGGTTCCATTATCCGGAACATAATAACCTGCTGGTAAGCCTGAACCTGATCTATCCGGATGAATCGCTGGAAGACCAGAACGGCAGCGATCTGCCGTATGCCGATTCTTTTGAGCTGGAACAAAATTACCCCAATCCGTTTAACCCGGTAACGGTAATACGGTATAACCTGGTCGAGGAAGTTCCGGTCAGGCTGGAGGTTTTCGACATACTCGGACGAAAAGTCGAAACGCTGGTGGATGAGCCGGGCCAGCGCGTGGGCTCCTATGATGTCCGCTTTGATGGCGGGGGACTGGCCAGCGGCATTTATTTATACCGCCTCCAGGCCGGCGATTATACCCAAACGGGCAAAATGACGCTGACCAAGTAATCAGGATTGGCATTGCTCTTCTGCGAACGGGTAGGTATATTTACAGATACCAACTTTCAAAACAGAATGGTTGGGGGTGCTTGTACCAACGAGCTGAGATTATACCCCAAAACCTGATCCGGGTAATACCGGCGTAGGGAAACCGAGGATATGTTTTTAGATAAACATCCGTAAATCTCATCAGTTGTACTGCACCTCTTAATTACCCATAAATTAGGAGGAGCTATGTCTTTTAAACCTATTATCCTTAGCCTGCTTTTTTCCGGCTTATTTTGCGGGGAAATGGCGGCACAAACCGTATCGGGCATTGTCAGGGATGCACAAACCCATGACGGTCTCCAGGGGGCGACCGTCGTACAGCCGGGCAGTTCGTCGGGAACGACAAGTGGGGCCGACGGAAGTTTTTCGTTACCGCTCAGCGAAGAAGTCCCGGCCCGCATCGAGGTCCGTTTTCTGGGATATGAATCGCAGACCCTGGATGTGAGCCGCAACCGGACGGGCAGGCTGACCATCAGTATGATCCCGGAGACGATAATGAGCGAGAACGTGCTGGTGGAAGCTTCGCGGGTCGATGAGCGCAATCCGGTCACCTATTCAAACATCAGCCGCGAAGCGATTCGTGACCAAAACCTGGGTCAGGATATTCCTTATCTCATCGAAATGAGTCCGTCGGTCGTCAGCACCTCCGATGCCGGGGCCGGGATCGGGTACACGGCCATGAGGATACGCGGGGTTGACCAGGCCCGGATCAATGTAACCATGAACGGAGTTCCGGTCAACGATTCCGAATCGCATGGGGTATTCTGGGTAAACATGCCGAACCTGGCATCCAGTCTGGACAATATCCAGATCCAACGCGGGGTCGGGACCTCGACCAACGGTCCGGCCGCATTTGGCGCCAGCATGCATCTGCAAACCCAAACCCTGGAACAGGATCCCTACGGGATGGTCAATTCTTCAGCCGGCTCATTCAACACCTTCCAGAACAACGTGAGCCTTGGCACGGGTCTGTTAAAGAACGGATGGGCCTTTGACGGGACCCTGTCCAAAATAACATCCGACGGGTATATCGACAGGGCCTGGTCGGATTTGAGCTCATTCAGCCTTTCAGGAACCCGGCACAGCAGCCGCAGCCTGTTGAAGCTGAACGTCATCTCCGGCCGCGAACAAACCTACCAGGCCTGGAGCGGGGTGCCGGAGGATAGGCTGGAAACCGATCGTACCTACAATCCATATACCTACGAAAATGAGACGGATAATTATGGCCAGGATCATTATCAGGCCCACTATTCCTATCAGCTCACGGCAGACTGGAACCTGAACACAGCCCTGCATTATACGCGGGGAGAAGGGTATTATGAACAATTCCGGGAAGGGGAAAATCTGGCTGATTACGGTTTTGACATACCCGATGTCGATAATGAGGATGATCTTATACGGCGCAGGTGGCTGGATAACCATTTCTACGGGGTCACTTTTTCATCCGATTATCAGGCCGGTGAGCGCTTTGACCTCACCGTTGGCGGGGGCTATAACCGGTATGACGGAGACCATTTCGGGGAAATAATCTGGGCCCGCCTGGCCGGTGAAACCGACATCCGGGAGCGGTATTACGATAACAACGCGTTTAAAAAAGATTTCAATATCTATGCCAAAGGAACCTACGGGCTTAGTGAGCGCCTGAGTATCATGGGCGACATTCAGCTCAGGACCATAGGCTATGAACTAAACGGGGTAGGGTCGGGCCAGGAAATGCTGGATCAACTTCATGAGTTTATCTTTTGGAACCCTAAAGCCGGGCTGGTCTACCTGATCGATGACCATCAAAGGCTTTATACCTCCTATAGCATAGGCAACAAGGAACCGGCCCGACGGGATTATACCGATGCCGATCCCGGCGTTTACCCCCGACATGAAACGCTGTATAACCTGGAAGCCGGTTACCGGGGCACTTTCGACGGATTCAGCTTCGGGGTGAACTATTATTACATGGACTACGACGATCAGCTCATCCTGATTGGAGAGGTCAATGATGTGGGCGGGGATGTTCGTACGAACGTTCCCGACAGTTACCGCATGGGCATTGAACTCGAGGGGGCGACCCGCATCACGGATGTTCTGAACTGGAACGGAAATGTCACGCTTAGCCGGAATAAGGTGGGCGAATTTACCGAGGGACTGATGAACTGGGATGCATTTGAGCTGGAAGAGAAGGAATTCCACAATACCAATATAGCGTTTTCTCCGGCTCTTACAGCCTCTTCAACCCTATCGTTTAACCGATCAAATTTCAGGGCAGATTTGCAATCCCGGTTCGTTTCCCGCCAATATCTGGACAACACGCAAAATGCAGATCGGAGCCTTGATCCCTATCTCGTCAATGACCTCATGCTGTATTACGACCTTGACGTTATTCCGTTCGTGAATAATGTGCGCGCGGCTTTGAAGGTGAACAATGTGCTGAACGAAACCTATGAATCCAATGGGTACACCTATGGGTTCATATCCGGGGGAGAGGAAATCCGCGAAAATGTGTATTTCCCCCAGGCGGGACGCCACTTCCTGGCCCAACTATCGTTCATGTTTTAAATCCACACAGGCAGCCAGGGTTAATCCTGGCTGCCTAAAACCGGAATCAGCCCTGAGATTCCCGTATAGCAGCCTTGTTCAAGAGAGAAACAAGCGTACGAGTATTAGAATATCTTATATAATTTTATATTTATAATGTTATTTGCATATACTTCTTTTAACAAAAGAGATGCTGTTTATCGAAATCTATTCAATATATCATGGCCATGCATACCGTTGATAAAGGGCGAAAAAATCCTCTGACCAGAGAACTAAACATCATTTACTATATCGACAATATGGGTAATACCCTCATGGGGTGGCAACCCCGGGTCATCTTATTGAATCGTTTTGTCCACCATTTGGTGGAAGAACTTAACGACATTCCGGATGTTTGCACACTGCCGGGGCATGCGGTTAATATAGAATTAATTAAGAAACTGGCAAACAGGGACATAGACTATGTGACAGACTGCGAGTATATCAACTGCATAAAGCTGATCCTCGAAATATGGCATCCCGGGCTGATGTCGAAAAAGTATATCCGGTATGCTTACGAAGGACTGGCCATCGGTAAGGAGAAATTTGAAAATGATGCCGGGTATTATATAGAGGAAGCACATAAAGAATATCAGGGGATATGACGTTGCAATCCATACAAAATGAAATACGTACGCTAAGGAAAAAAATAAATCACCTGCACTATAAATGCGATTTATTTTCCACAGAACAGGACCGCCAGCATTATTTTGTTGAGATTTCCTCTTTACATCAAAAAATAGACGCCTTGCGGTATGATTACAAGACCAAGCAAACTCTGGAAAAAATATACAAACAGCTAAGCATTGACTGGTACTGACCTATACGATGCCTTTTTCCCGTAAGCTGACGTATCCGTAGCCGGCTATGATGATGTGATCCTCCAGAACTATGCCCAATAGTTTACCGGCTTCACTCAGCCTTTTGGTAAGCTGGATATCAGACTGGGAAGCCGTGGCATTTCCCGAGGGATGGTTA
The DNA here is from genome assembly GCA_040905685.1 of Balneolales bacterium. Classification (GTDB taxonomy): domain Bacteria; phylum Bacteroidota; class Rhodothermia; order Balneolales; family Natronogracilivirgulaceae; genus JBBDMU01. Next base: position 95,941 of record JBBDRB010000083.1, read on the forward strand.
TGCAGCACCACAATACTGTGAGCGTCGTTCATAATGGCCTGCCGCATCACTTCGGCCGGGTCCACAATGGTAGCCGTCACGCCGCCCATGCTTATTTTTTGGTAGCCCATCATGATTTTGGCCGCATTGAGGAAAGCGACAACAAAGACCTCCTTGCGCTGATCCCTGAGCTTGGGTCCGAAATAGGAAGCAACATCGTCGGGGGATTTCATGATGACCTTATCGTCGGGACCGGCAACCTGCAACCGGCGTGCAAGTTCAAAAACGGCCTCCAGGGTAATGGCCTTCACGGAAGCCACCCCATTGATCACCTTCAGTTCCTGCCAGCTTTTTCGTGCCATGGGCCGGAGTCCGTTGAAATGGGCAAGCAGGATCCGGGCCGTTTCTATGACGTTCATTTTGCTACTGCCGGTTCTGAGCAGGATGGCAAGAAGTTCTACATCGCTCAGACTGTCGGCTCCCTGATTCTGCAGTTTCTCACGCGGCTGTTCATCAGCCCCCAGTTCTTTTACTGATTTTTTTTGGGCATAAGCGGTGTGATCTAATTTTACTTTATAGGCCATAATGCGCTCCTGGTATAAGGGATTATACCTTAAGAGTCTATGGAAGGCAATTCCTTGCGAATATATATAGGACTACCACGGAGCAAATCCGGTGGTTCAGAAGGCAAGAATATTATTTTTTTTAATATTTCTTTCGTTTATTGGTAACAGTATAAAATTAATTAACCATTAATATATTTGGATGATGTTATGAAAATTAAATATGAAGAGTATAACGATCTGGCTATTCTACTGCTGCGTATTGGAGTAGGATTGGTATTTGTCCTGGCAGGATGGGGTAAATTAAACGGAATTGAAGGCACGCAAGGTTTTTTTGCAGATATCAGCATACCTCTGCCCGGACTAATGGCATGGGTGGTAGCCCTTGTTGAATTTGTCGGAGGATTGATGATTCTCTCAGGAACGTACATACGGGTTCCGGCACCCCTGTTGGCCGTCATCATGGTGGTTGCCATATTAACGGTTAAAATGAGCCAGGGTTTCGGCGCGGCCCGTATTGACCTGTTGCTTCTCCTCATGAGCTCGGCCTTGTTTATCACCGGCAGCGGCAAGTATTCGGTCGATGAAAAGCTGTTGAATAAGGATAAGAAAAAAGAACCGGTTGCGGCATAGCACCCCGTTTTTGCAGGACCTTTGCAGCCGGATTCCTAACGGGGTCCGGCTTTTTTTGTGTGCCCGGCACGGGCACTTACTCTAGGGTGAAAGTCCCGAACA
>JBBDRB010000084.1:0-23133 GCA_040905685.1 Balneolales bacterium
AGTCCGTTCTGTACGGCTTGTTCACCGGTCCAGATCCGACCTTCGGCAATGGCCTTGACTTCCTCAGAGTCCATATTCCGTCCCTCTGCCACTTTGTCGATAAACACGTCGTAAAGCGTTTGCATGCGGCGAACCAGGCCCTCCCTTTCCCTGTCGGTCAGCTCCCGGCCCGGCAGGGAAAGGCCCAGCAATGGCAATGGGCGTCCGCCGATGAGGTCTGCCGACTCACCCCGTGATACATGATCGTAATTCAGCCTGAGATTTTCGCTGAGACCCTTATCATAAAACCAGCTGCCGGCAACGCCTATGCTGCCGGTCAGCGTATTGGGCGTAACCAGTATGCTGTCGGCGTACATGGATATCCAGTAGCCCCCCGAGGCCGCTACCGAACCCATGGATACGATCACGGGTTTCACTTCGGTGGTTTTGCGGATCTCTTCTGCCACCAGATCCGAAGCCAGATCATCCCCTCCGGGCGAGTCGGCCCTCAGAACGACGGCCCGTATACGGTCTGATTTTCGGGCTTTCCGGATCTCCTCTGCCAGCACCCTGCCACGGATGCCCGAATCCGTCATCGTTGGCCCTATGGCATACAGAATGGCAACCTGTGGTTTCAGGCCCCAGTATTCGTCGCCGGGTTTTTTATTGACCAGTAACCCCTGCCGGGTGACGGTCCCCATCTTTTTGCCCTCCAGATCATGTACCAGTTCATCGATATCACTGAAGCGGACCAGTGTGTCGACGATACCGGCCTCCACAAGATCTCCGGCCGTCAGGGAAATTCCCCGGTCAATCACATCGTCATAGGTTTCAGGGTCTATATTCCGGCTTTGGGTGACTTCCTTGCGGGTAAGCTCATAGAACCGGTCCACGATATCTTCCCGCTGCTCCCGGTCGGCCTGCGACATTTGCGAACGGGAAAGCGGTTCCAGGGCCGACTTATATTCCATTTCCCGAAACTCATCCACCCCGATGCCAATGGCGTCAAGCGCTTCGGCCAGATAGGTCGTCCCGGAGGAATAGCCCGGGATGGTGAGCCCTCCGCGCGGGTCCATCACCACCCGGTCGGCTACCGATGCGAGGTGGAGGGTCATCATCCCGCCCCGCTCTATATACACCACCACCTGTTTTCCTGCTGCCTGGAAATGGCTTAATTCATCGCGGATCTCCCACATCATGGCTTGGTTCAAACTCATACCCGTCGTATTGACAACAATACCTGCCACCGCCTGGTCGGCCTGAGCCTCCCGTATACCGGATAAGATGTCTTCGAACGACTGTGAACGGTCAAAAAAGCGGCGCGACTGATACGAGACGGGCCTTTGCAGATCGGTTTTCAGGTAGCTGTCGTTACTGCGCAGGTAGGAATCGACAAAATTTCGATCGTAGGCTCCCAGCCGCAGGCTGTAGGTACTATAGCGGCTTTCGCCACCCATGTCCAGATGCCGCTGGGCGCTGATGCCGGCTCGTCCGAAGCTGAGCTGAATCCCCGCGGTAAACCCGATATCATCAATATACCGGCCGGTGAAACGGAGTCCGTCGGGGCCTTCAAAAGCAGCGCCCGCGCTCCACCGGCCTTCCAGAACCGGTTGTCGCCTGCGCAGTGCATAATCGCCGAAAAGCGCCAGGTTAGGTGTGCCAAACGGACGTACAGCCAGTTCGGCCACTCCTTCCCTGGCCTTTCTTTCCAATGACGTTGTTCCCGTCAGCCCTATGGATATATACCGGTTAGGGCGCATGATGGTGCCCAGGGTCAGGGTCTGGTCCAGTCGCAGTTCTCCGGTATCACCGCCATACCAGCCGTAGGCCAGGCCGACGGACCCGGCCTCGTTGCCGAAGGCAGTGCTGATTCGGTAATCGGTGAAACCGCTATCGTCATTCAAAGCCCCAAAACCCAGCCCCGGTACGGCTGCAAACAGGCCCCAGTGGTTGAAGGCCGTGAACCCATCGTCGTCGCTCCACTGGAACAGGATATCGGGGCTTTCGACAAATGCCGCAAGTGCAGGGTTATCAAAGCCATACAAGCCGTATTTCATGGAACCGGGGGTCGCCATTAAAAATTCAGTGCGCTCATGCCAGGAGCGGAATCCATCCTGGGCCCATACCGAACCGGCGGCTATGAGTATAAATAATAATGCTGCAGCAGGCTTATACATGGCAATATGGATTAGGCAGGGTTTATGAAACTGAATACTTTCTCTTCTCCCGGATTAAGCTGGTACAAACGACCTTTGAGCCTGACCGGCACAGGCTGACCGGACCACCCGTAGCGACAGCTCAGCTTAAGTTCATCCCGGGTCAGATGCAGAGTGATCCATTTGCCCCGGTAATAGATCTGATAGCTGATGTCATGGAGCTCCTCCGGTAACTGAGGATTGAACCACAGGGCATCCTCCCGCATTTCGAGTCCCGTATAGCATCGCTGCACCAGATCCACCGTACCGGCCATGGCTCCGAGGTGAATACCCTCTTCCGTTGTTCCGCCCTGTACGTCTTTATAATCGCTGTCCAGGGCTTTTAAAAAATCTTTCCAGGACTTTTGCCGGTGGGCCCGCGCCAAAACCCATGAATGAACGACTTTGCTCAGGGTAGAACCGTGAGAAGTCCGACTCTCGTAATATTCAATATTGGCCGGGATGTCCTGCGGATTGAACCGGTAACCGGCCGTATTGAACAATCCTGTTAGCTCCTCGGCTGAAAACAGGTAAAACAGCATCAGAACATCGGCTTGCTTCACCGCCTTATACCGGTTTATACGATCCCCCTCTTTCTCCAGCAGATCATCCAGCCGCATTATTTCACCGTATTCGGCCTTGTATTTATCCCAGTCAAGCTCGGCCAGGTTCTCAAAACCCTCGAACTGATGAATGATTTTTCCATTGGCGGAGAAAGGAATGAACATGTTTGCGCTGATCACATCCCAGCGATCCATGTCTTCATTTGTGATCTGCAGCCGGTTCGTCAGTTCGGTCGTTCTTCGTTGATCCAGTTTATCCAGGGCCTGGCGGGCATGCTGCAAGACCCATACCGCCATCACATTGGTGTACGCATTATTATTGATGCCTGGGTTATTGCTGTCCGGATAGGAGGTATGATATTCATCGGGCCCGATCACGCCCTTGATCTCATATTTCTGTTTGCTTTCGTTCCAGGTTGCCTTGTCAGCCCAATAGACGGCAATCTCCAGCATTATTTCAGCGCCGTAGAAAGCCAGGAACTCCAGATCGTCAGTCACCTGGACATACTGCCAGACATTATAGCAGATGGCCGAATTTACATGGCGCTGCAGCTGAAAATTATCTTCAACCCAGGTACCGGTCATTGCATTGTAGTGAATTCCATGGGTCTCTTCGCGGCCATTGCTCCCGCTTTGCCAGGGAAACATGGCTCCTTTGCATCCTGATTCATGGGCACTAAATCTGGCTTCCGGCAACCTGCGGTAACGGTACAGTAAAAGCGAACGGGTAAGCTCGGGAACGCTTAGATTCACTATGGGAAAGATAAACAGCTCATCCCAGAACACGTGTCCCCAGTACGCCTCCCCATGCCATCCCCTGGAAGGCACACCGGTATCCATGTCGATGCTGTTAAACGACAGCGTCTGAAACAGATGAAAAATATGCAGTCGCAGCAATACCTGTTCGCCGGGACGGCTGCCACAGTTTATCCGCGTATCGAGGCGCTTCCAGATCTCATCCATAACCATAGCCTGCCTCCCGCACAGGTCATCGAACGGACCGGCCCTCACCACTGTTTTTTTTGCTTCGGATACGGTATCCGAAATGGCATAATCCCTGGAGGAATACAGGGAGACGGTTTTTTCTATCGCTATGCTCTCGTTTTTTTCCGCCGGGAAGGTGAGCTCCTGGGCTATGTAATCTTTTTCTTCTATCAGCTTTCGGCGGATCCGTGCACCCGGACGGTCGAAATATACTTCCGTTTTGGCAGCCTGAGCCATTTTGATCTCCGATTGAACGGTTTCCGCCTGTAAAAAGATACCCTTCTGCTTAAAATCCCCCCGCCGCCGTATTCTCAGATGTTTTCCTTTAAGACTTTTGTATTTCGATACGCCGCTATTGGTAACGCGTCCGTCCAGGGCAGAATGTATGATGATGTTCCCCGACCAGTTCAGGGGGATCAGCTTCCATTGCAGGGCGGCCATATGAGCGTCACTCATGTGGACCAGACGGCGGCTGATGATCAGTGTTTCCCGGCCGTCGTCTTCGACATAATGAAGGTGCCTTATATACAGCCCTTTTTGCAGGTCCAGTGTTTGGTAGTACTCTTTGATCGGCGTCCGGTCCGGTCCGATCCATTCTCCCCCTTCATGCTTCCATTTCATCGTCAGCCAGTTTGGCCAGTTAACAAGATCTTCATGCTCTATGACCCTCGGCCCGATATCGGTTTTCAGGCGATTATATCCTCCTGCCAGATAGGTTCCCGGGTAATGCACCGCATCCCAGGAGGATTCCTCGGCCGAGCCGCGCGTGGCAACGTATCCGTTACCCAGGGTGCACAACGTTTCGCGGTGCCGTTCCCGATCCGGGTTGTATCCGGAATAGGTTATTGTCCATGCATCATCCATTATACTTTCAACCCTCAACAAGCAGATGAGCTTCCTGCAGGTTTGGCACGACCAGGTCGGCTCCGTGTTCAAGCAGGGCTTTTCTTTGCTCTTCCCCGCCGATACCGATGACCAGCTGGAACCCCCCTTTTTTACCGGCTTCCACCCCCGCCAGGGCATCTTCAACGATCAGCGTCTCCTCCGGCTCGGCCCCGAGCTCCCTGGCCGCTTCCAGAAAAATATCGGGTTCGGGCTTGCCTTTCAGTCCGCGCTCAGCGGAGACGACTCCATCGATGCGGACCTCGAAAAGGTGATGCAGTCCGGCCCTCACTAACACCTCTTTGCAGTTTTTGCTGGATGAAATCACGGCTATTTTTAACCCTTTATCCTTTAACTCTCTGATGACATTGACATTCTTTTCATAAACCTCTACCCCAACATCATCCAGGGCATCTATAAACATCAAATTTTTCCAGTTTCCCAGTCCACACACCGTATCTTTGCCCGGCTCATCGGATGGGTCTCCATAGGGAATATCGATATCACGGGATTCTAAAAAGGCCGTCACGCCCTGGTAGCGGGGAACTCCGTCGATATAAACCGGGTAATCCATTTTAATGGAAAAAGGCTGAAAAGTGGGCAATCCATCCATTTCACGGCGTTCATTGTAGGCATCGAACATGGTTTTCCAGGCACGGGCATGCACGGTGGCCGTCTGGGTGATGACTCCATCGAGGTCGAAAATTCCGGCTTTGAGTGGTTTCTTCATGGTCCGATGGATGATCCCTGGTGCCTGATTTTATTTTTGATGTTCTTTTTGGGAAGCCAGTATCCAGCTCCGGGCGACCTCTTTCTCCTCCGGTTCAAAGATCTTGACTTCGCCTGAAGTAAACGGCTTTGCCAGATGGGACATCCACTCTATCCATTTCTTCTGGCCCAGAACGGCAACCTTCTCAAAGCTATTGAAATGCCTGACGCCTAATTTCAGGTCCTTCCCTATAGCCTGGGGCTCGACCCCTTCAATCCTTTTTATTTCGCAGTACAGATTCACGGTTCCGAATTCCCGGACCTTCTCTTCCAGCAACGGAACAAATATAGCATAGTCTTCCGTCTGTATCCTCTCGCTTACATAGAGCTCAATAACGTTACCGGCTCCTTTTTTTACCCTGAACATATTACCCAATTTGTGTGAGTGTGGGATTAGTCCCGTCTCTCCAGTATCAGACGCTCGTAGATCAAACCGATAAGCTCATCCCTCAGTTTCAATATGGGATACAAATTCCGGTAACGATCCTCCAGCAGGAAATCAATTATTTTCAGCAAATCATCGACCTCCGTTTCCGGTTTTCCCAACTTGGTTGCAATCATATCAAGATCCGTAAGATCAAGGTGGATCACTTCTTCCTGCTGGAGCTCTACCAGAACGATACAGATTTTGACCAGGAGCAGGTACAGCAGTTTTCGGTACGGCATCCCCTTATCATTATCCTTTTTTATCTTAAGAATACTTTTGAGTATGCTGATCCTGTTTTGAGAGGAGAAATCACTTTGATCGGCGTTCTCATTTTGCCTAATTTCATCCTCAAGTTGCTTTAGAATATCCATAGTATTGCAGGTAAAGGAACGGCGATGCGTCTGACAAACCAAGTACCTAACTTACCCACTTGATAATTTATTTCACCAGCAGGGCTTAGATTTTATTCATCTTGTGAACATTCCGGGAGGCCCGGAAAAACTTCTATTCATCGAATGACGACTATGTGTCCGGTTCAGGCCTTCTGATAAACGGAGCTTTCGGTTATGATCATATCCAGCTTTACGTCATGGGGTTCGACCGGGAGGCTGTCCACCAGGCAATCATCCGGCAGCAAACCGATTTTCGGGCAGGACAGACCCGACAGAAACTGGTCGTAATAGCCCTTTCCGTAACCCAGCCGGTTGCATGCAGGATCGCCGCCCACCATGGGTACAATGACCAGATCAATGCTGCCGGTTTGAACTACCGTACTGCCGGCCGGTTCGGGTATACCCAGTACATTGGGAATGATCCGACTATCGCTGCTGAACAGGACGTGCTCCAGCAGATTGGTTCCGGCAATCATCCGGGGCACAACCAACAGCTTGCCGGCCTGCTGAAGGAGGTCCATCAACAGCCGCGTGGACACTTCCTTTCGGAAGGAAAAATAACAATGGACGGTACGGGCCTGGCGACAGGCTTGCAACTCCACCACTTTATGAGTGATTCTCCTGCTTATCATGCCGATTTCCGTCTCCGTATATCGGCTGCGTCTTTGAAGAAGGGTTTTCCGTAACCGGTCTTTCATCCGTAATGAAGTCTATAGGTAAATCATCTTATGCCGGTCAAAACAGGGCGTGTCTATGGCGGACAAGATTTCATCCCACATGCCCGTACCGTATTTATTCATGAAATAGAGAATGGAAACCTCCCGTTCCTGAAGCATGCCACAGGGGAAAAGGTGATGCTGTATTTTTCGAATACGGTTTAGCTGCGTTTCTTCCTTTTGCCGGACCGAGCGCTTAAGCTTTTGCTGAAGTTTATCAATGGCCTTTTGATAGTTCGCCGTTTCCTTGCCTGCGCTTCCTTTTAAAGAGGCATCGTATTCAGCAATATATCCTATATATTCCCCGGCCAGAGCTTCGACTTCATTCTTCCAGTCTGAAAATATTCCGTCCGCCTCAGCAAAACCGGAACTTTCAATATACGCTTTTTCCAGATCTTCGATGCGTCTGCCATAGTCAGGGAGCCTGAAAGGCAGCTGCTCCATTATCCTCCCGATTGACGATTCAACCAGGGTGGCGCTCATTCTGGGGACAATGGCGGGCATCTGCAGGCCAAAGACTGGATAAACCGTACGCATTTGTCCGTAATAGGCAATTTCGGCCGGACCGCCCACATAGGCCAGGTTGGGCAACAGGGCGTCCTGCAATACCGGCCGTAAAAACACATTGGGAGAAAACCGCCCGGGCTGGTCTTCGGCCAGGGCAAGAAGCTCTTCGCTGGTCCAGGTATCTCCGGATTCCGAGCTCCAGCTGCTGTTGTGATGATCCAGCCTGAGGCGGCCTTTCCTTTTGTCATGAAGGAACAAGGTCGTTCCCTGAATGCGGGCCTGCCGGTGGAAATCCTGTTCCAGAGCGGAAGATTGACTTTCCAGGGCGGCATGGATCTCATCTGCCTTTCCAATAGCCGTTTGGATGGGTTTTTTGAGGGTCTGTTTAAACGGTTCGTAATCACTACCGGCAAAGAACAATCCGTGTTTAGAGAACAGGGCACTCATCAGCCGGGCAAAACCGTTTTTGAGTTGACCGTCAGGATAGGCCTTATCCAGCATGGCCCATAGTTCACCGCTGAAATCCGTTTCCGGCAGAAGCTGTTTTACCTCATCCCGGAATGACCGGAAGGAATCGCCTACGTCTATGCGGCCGACACTATGGCCGTTTTTCGCCGAAGAAAGCCGGACCGTTTTCATGCCGGCACCCTGAGGGATCTTAACTTTTGAGATCTCTTCAAAATCATGGTCCTCATCGGCGAGCCAGAAGACCGGCACAACTTTTTTACCGGTCGTTTTGCTCAGCTGCCGGGCCAGTAATATGGTGGTGATCGTTTTAAAAACGGTAAACAACGGCCCTCCATAGACGGTCATTTGCTGACCGGTAACAACGGTAAAGACCTCAGGATCTTCCAGGGCTTCCAGATTGGCCATGGCCGGCTGATCAAGATCGAAGGGACGGTTAAAATCCTTCAGGTTCCCAACAAGCGCCGCCCGGTCACCACTGAACTCTTTATTCGAAGCTAACTTATTGAATTCCTGTGTACTAAATGGGTTTACTTCATAATAATCCTGAAGTTTTTTATTATCAGAAGTAAATTCGCGATATAGGGTACTGAACGGCAGATCACTGAAACTGATATCCTGTATTTTCAAATAACTATTCCTTCATTTTCCTGATTTCATCACGGATTCTGGCCGCGCTTTCATAATCTTCTTCGGCAATAGCTTTCGTCAAACTTTTTTCCAGCCTTCGCAGCTGAGCATCACCTGCTGATTCAGGGCGTGCAGATCGTTGCTCTTCTTTCATAACAGAGGGCTCATCAATATCATCCGGTTTGGGTTCTGAAATAATTCCGGCTTCATCCAGTATAAGCTTCGAAACATAAATAGGGGCATTGAAGCGGATGGCCAGGGCAATGGCGTCACTGGGCCGGGCATCCTGTTCAATATTCTGCCCGTCATGGTCATACAAAACCTTGGCATAGAAAGTACCCTCCTTAAGCTCATGTATGGTAATCTGCTTCACGAACGTATTAAAACTTTGAATGACATTTCGCAGCAGGTCATGGGTCATGGGCCTGGGAGGCTTGATATGCTCCAGTTCAAGAGCAATGGCCTGGGCTTCAAATGTTCCGATAATGATGGGCAGACGCCGGTTTCCTTCCGTCTCATTCAAAATGAGCGCATAAGCGCCGCCACTGCTGGGGCTCGTTGAGAGCCCCAGGATATCCATATGAATATTATCCAAGATGTAATTTTTTAATCTTATTTACATTACTATTAACTTAAGCATTTTTGACAGGTACTTAAAGTCCTAAACCAGCAAACTTCAATTATCTTTGTTATAATTTTTCCAGTCACCTGTCTTTAACCTATACCATGCCCTCTTCATTGTATAGGGGTTGGAAAAAACCCTGACCGGCTTAACCGAAACATACCCGTTAGCTATTAAAGTAGTTAAAGACTGCCTTTTTACCGTTGACATTAGCCTTAATCAGAGGTAATTTTGCGCTCATATTATTTATGATCATACACTAAGTATTCTGGCGCTGTTTTTGCATTAATATTTTCAATTAACCATTTATTATACCTTTTCAATGATTGAATCATATATCCCTATTCTTGTTCTCATTGCAGTGGCTATCGGGCTGGCTTTGCTTCTGATTGCACTTTCAAGGATATTAGGGCCTTTCCGGCCGAACGCACCTAAACTCGGGCCCTATGAAAGCGGCATGGATGCTTACGGTCAGGCACGGGAACGCTATTCTGTCAGTTTTTATATAATAGCTATGGAGTTTATCGTTTTTGATTTGGAAGTGGTGTTCATTTATCCATGGGCCGTTCGTTTCAGGGAGCTGGGCGCGACCTCATTTTGGGCCATGATGATATTCATTACCATATTACTGCTGGGGCTTGTCTACACATTAAAGAAGGGTACCCTGGACTGGGATCTAAAGGAAAAAGTTAAATAGAGGATTTTTATGGGGATAGAGAGTGCAATGGGTGAGGGCTACTTCACTACAACGGTTGATTCACTGGCAAAATGGAGCCGGTCAAACGCTGTCTGGCCCATGCCGATGGGCCTGGCCTGCTGTGCCATCGAAATGATGGCCTTCGCCGGTCCCCGCTATGATGCAGCCCGGTTCGGCTCCGAGGTTATGCGGTTCTCGCCAAGGCAAAGCGATGTGATGATCGTGGCCGGATGGTGCTCCTACAAAATGGCGCATGCTATTCGCCGGATCTGGGACCAGATGCCTGACCCCAAATGGTGCATAGCCATGGGCGCCTGTGCATCCACCGGCGGAATGCATCGCTGCTATGGAGTGGTGCAGGGGGTGGATAATTTCCTGCCCGTCGATGTGTATATTTCCGGCTGCCCTCCCCGCCCTGATTCCCTCCTGAATGCCCTGATGAAGATTCAGGACAAAATCCGCAATGAACAATCCGTATTACTGGACACAAACGCATGAGCGAAAAAACCGCCACCGAACAACTCCTCGAAAATATCCGGGCTTACCTGGGCGATGATCTTCTGGAAATAACCGACGGCTATACCTTTCCAAACATCCTGATCAAAAAAGACCGTCTGCATGAAACCTGCAAATGGCTTAAGGAACAGCAGCATTTCATTTACCTTGTGGATATTTTTGGAACGGACCGTTTTACACCGGAAGGACGTTTTGAGGTGATCTACAACCTCGTCTGCCTGCGAACCCGCGTCCGTATTTTTATCAAGATCCTGGTAGAAGAAGAAAACCCTGCTGTTCCGACGGTTACCGATATATGGAAATCGGCTAACTGGAACGAGAGGGAAACCTACGATATGTTCGGCATCCGGTTTGAAGGCCATCCCGATCTGCGGCGCATGTATATGCCTGAAGATTATCAGTATTACCCGTTACGCAAGGAATTTCCGCTTATCGGGGTTCCCGGTTCCATTGAACTCCCAAGTACAACTCCTGACAGAACATAAGCATGGATTTAGAAAAGTTATCATCCAGGTACCACCCTACGTTTTTTAAAGATCACCAGAACGCACTGTACAAAAGCCTGGAAGACAAGCACACCACGGTTGAAATTGATAAGGATGATCCCCTTGAAACGCATATGATCCTGAATATGGGTCCGCAGCACCCGGCAACCCACGGGGTTTTGCGTATTGTTATGGAGCTTAATGGGGAAAAAATTATCCGGTCCAAACTCGACATCGGCTATCTGCACCGCGGCGTAGAAAAGATCGCAGAGAATAAGACCTATCAGGAGTTCATGCCGTATACCGACCGCATGGATTATCTGGCTCCCTACAGCAATAATGTGGCGTTCTGCCTGGCCGTGGAGAAAATTGCCCGCATTGAGATTCCTGAACGGGCTCAGTATATCCGCATGATCTGCTCGGAGCTGGCCCGGATATCCTCTCACCTGCTGTGGTTGGGGACCATGGTCATGGATGCCGGGGCTATTTCCTTTTTTATCTGGACCTTCCGGGAGCGGGAACGGCTCTATGATGTCTTTGACCAGGTAGCCGGACACCGGTTCACGGTTTCCCATTCCAGGATCGGCGGCGTGGCCAACGATTTTACGGAAGACGCCCTGAAAAGCATCCATGAATTTGTTGACACCTTCCCCAGCGAACTGAAAGACTGGAACAAGCTCCTTAACCGCAACCGGATCTTTGTTGACAGAAATCAGGACGTGGGCATCGTAAGCCATGAAGATGCCATAGACCTGGGCCTTACCGGACCGACGCTCAGAGCCACCGGCATAGCCTATGACATCCGGGAGTTCGATCCCTATATGTTTTACAGCCAGATGGATTATGAAGTGCCCACCCGCCTGGAAGGCGATAACCTGGCTCGTTATTTCTGCCGTATGGAGGAAATGGCGGAATCGATCAAGATCATCCGGCAGTGCCTGGACAAAATGAAGAAGGGGCCCATACGCACCGATGATGCCAAGAAAGCTTATCCGTCCAAAGATGAGGTGTACTACTCCATGGAAGGCCTGATCCACGATTTCATGATGACCGACACCGGCGTTTGTCCGCCGGAAGGAGCCGAAAGCTATCACGCCGTAGAAGGTCCGAAAGGCGAACTCGGCTATTATATTCAAAGCGACGGGACCGGACACCCCTGGAGGGTAAAGGTCAATTCACCTTCGTTCAGCAACCTCCAGGGGCTTGAAAGCATACTGGATGGGGAAATGGTAGCCGATACCGTAGTTATAATCGGGGGTGTTGACCCCGTTATGGGAGAATCTGATAAATAATGAAAGACTTGAATTTTGATAAAGACGATCTGGTAGAGATCGAGAAAATTAAAGCCAAATATCCTGATACCAAATCAGCCGTCATGGCCGTGCTCTGGTATGCGCAGGATAAATTCGGCAGTACCAATACGGATATCCAGCGGCTGGTAGCCGGCACGCTGGAGCTTCCTCCAGCCCATGTATATGGAGTCGTTACGTTTTATACGCAGTATTATGATGAGCCCAAAGGCAAGTTTGTACTGGATGTCTGTACCTGTCTGTCCTGCCAGCTCTGCGGCGGTTATGACATGCTGCACTACGCAGAAGAGAAACTGGGCATCAAGGCCGGGGAAACGACGGCAGACGGGCAGTTTTCCCTGCAATCGGTCGAATGCCTCGGCGCCTGCGGGTATGCGCCGATGATGCAGGTCACCAACGATAAAAATGTTAATAATCTTACCAGAGAAAAAATGGATCAGGTAATTGACGCCCTCAAAAACGGAAAGGATATTGAATTCGAGCCCATTACCATCTCGCAACATCAAAACGTGTCCAAATAATTATGAGTACAGACTGGAAATCATATAAACCTTTGCTCCTGCCGGATATTCAGGGTCTCAGCAGCATTGATGTTTATGTAAAGAACGGTGGGTATGAAGCGCTGAAGGCCGTACTCAGGAACAAAAAAAAATGGACCCCGGAGAAGGTCACCAACGAAGTAAAAGACTCCGGCCTGCGCGGGCGCGGAGGCGCCGGTTTCAGTACGGGAATGAAGTGGTCGTTTATGCCGAAACCCGATGGCGGTGCCCGTTACCTTGCGGCCAACGGTGATGAATCCGAACCGGGGACCTTTAAAGACCGGCAGATCTTTGAGGACAATCCCCACCTGTTCATCGAGGGCGCCATTATTGCCGCCTACGCCATGAGTATAGACGTGGTGTACATCTATATACGCGGTGAATACCGCCCTTACCTGAAAATGCTCCAGAAAGCCATCGGCGAGGCCTACGAAAAAGGCTATATAGGAAAAAACATACTGGGCAGCGGTATGGATATTGAGATGTACACCCACATGGGAGCCGGAGCGTATATTTGCGGAGAAGAATCTTCCCTGATGGAATCGCTGGAAGGCAAGCGGGGCTACCCGCGGGTGAAGCCTCCGTTTCCCGCGCAAAAGGGCCTGTGGGGCAGACCCACCACCATCAACAATATCGAGACGCTGGCCAATGTGCCGCTGATCATGAAAAACGGCGCCGAATGGTATAAAAAAATAGGGGCTGAAGGTCATGCCGGACCCGTACTCTATGGCATATCCGGGCATGTCAACAGGCCCGGCGTGTACGAATATCCATCTGGAATGCTGATCACCGACCTGATCAACGACGTTGCCGGGGGCATACGCGGCGGCAAGAAGCTCAAGGGCGTGATCCCGGGCGGATCGTCCACACCGCCCCTGACGGCAGAAGCCGTAGAGGGTACAGCCATGGATGCCGATTCCCTTCGCGAAGCGGGCACCATGATGGGCACCGCCGGATTGGTGGTCATGGATGAGGATACCGACATTGTGGATGTGATCACCCGGATCTCGCATTTTTATCATCACGAATCCTGTGGTCAGTGCACGCCCTGCCGTGACGGTACCGGATGGCTGCACCATACGCTGAATAAGATAAACCGCGGTGACGGGGAAATGCGTGATTTGGATCTGCTGCTCAATATCTGCAATCAAATGGAAGGCCGTACCATCTGCGCCCTGGCCGATGCTGCCGCCTGGCCGGTCCGCTTCAGCATAGATCGTTTCCGGGCCGATTTTGAAGCCAAATGCAAAAAAACAGCCTACGCCTTAGCCTAACCGTAACCTGCAACCCGTAACCCGAACCCGTAACAATGCCTGAGATTTTCATTGATGATGTGCGCTATGAATACGAAGAACCCCAGAAGGTCCTTCAATTCATGCTGGATAATGGGTTAGATCTCCCCTTCTTCTGCTACCACCCCTCCCTTTCTATTCCGGCCAACTGCCGGCAGTGTCTTGTTCAGGCCGGCACACCGGTCATGAACCGGGAAACCAATGAATTCGAGCTGGATGAAAACGGGGAGCGCCAGATCCGGTTCTTTCCCAAGTTAATGACATCCTGCAGCCTGGATATGGCCGACGGCATGGTAGTTAAAAGCCATAAGTCTTCCGAGCTGGTAAAACGGGCCCAGGCCGATAACCTGGAATTCATCCTTATCAACCATCCCCTGGATTGTCCCATTTGCGATCAGGCCGGTGAGTGTCCGCTGCAGATCCAGACCTATAAATATGGTCCGGAAGGCAGCCGTTTTGAGCACAAGAAAGTCCACAAGCCCAAAAAATACCAATTGGGTCCGCGTGTTGTCCTGGACGCCGAACGCTGCATTAACTGCACGCGCTGCGTACGGTTCACCGAAGAGATCAGCAAGACCAATCAGCTCTCCATAATCTCAAGAGGTGATAAAAACTACCCGATGACCTTCCCCGGGGAAACGTTTGATGATCCCTATTCAATGAATACGGTGGATATTTGTCCGGTTGGGGCTCTTACATCGGCTGATTTTCGCTTCAGGGCCAGAGTATGGGAAATGAACCAAACCCCCAGTATTGACGTCACAAACGGCAAGGGCTGCAATATTGACATCTGGACCCGCGATAACATTGTTATGCGCATCACGCCCCGCTACAACAGCGAAGTCAATGATTACTGGATGCCCGATGCCGGAAGGCTGGGGTATACTTTCATCAATGAAAACCGGGTCTCCAGGCCGCAGATCAGGCTGGACGGTAAAGAGCAGGTTAAAACTTCCTGGAATAACGCCCTGCTAACCTTCTCTGAAACCATCCGGACCGGTAAACCCGAGGAGTTCCTGCTTATAGGCAGTTCCTTTTCATCGGTTGAGGACAATTATGTGATGGCTAAGTTTTTCAATGAAATCGGACAATCCAACGTTCATTTTGCTCCCCATATCGTTGCCGGTTCCGGCGACAACCTGTTGATGAGCGATGATCAGGCCCCCAACACCAACGGTTGCCGATTTCTGGATTTTACCGAAACCAGTGATAAAGAGTTGGCCGGGATCCTTGACGGCGGCCGGTACAAGACCGTGATCATTTTGGGTGATGATCTCATTGGCCGATCCTGCATTGAGGAAAAACTGCTCGATGGCAAGTTTGTGATCACGTTTGCTACCAATCATTCGGCTACCACCCGGGCCTCTGACCTGATCATTCCCATGACCTGCTCCGCAGAACATGCCGCAAGTTATGTTAATGTGGACGGGCGGATACAGCGAACGACTCCGGCCAAAGAAACCCTGTACACCAGCCGCAGACTAAACCTGGAGATGTCTCTGGCACGGCTGGATCATTACGGCACCAAGTTCGACAACTGGGTCAAGGATGAAAACCGCATTGATTGTATCCCGGCCTGGGAGTTTTTGGTCCGGGCAGCCGGTGAAATGGGGCGGGATCTTAACTATACCTCCTCTCGTGAAATTTTCGCTGAGATTACAACAGTCCATCCGACATTCAAGGATGTGACCTATGAACAAATGGATGTGGAAGGCGGCATGCAGCTTGACCGCTCAGACAAGGTCCTGAAATAATAGAACGTATGAAACGATCCAACCGATAATACAACGCTATGTCCCCAGAACTTACTACTTCCCTTATTGTTATGGCCGTGGCTGTATTTGCCGTACTCAATTCGGCCGCTCTGGTCGTTTTGGCCGAACGTAAAGTAGCCGCTTTTATCCAGAACCGTTACGGACCCAATCGTGTGGGTCCATGGGGAATTTTGCAGCCCCTTGCCGATGTACTGAAGTTGCTGCTCAAAGAGGACGTGACCCCGTCACAGGGCAATCCCGTGCTTCACATGATGGCCCCCGCCATACCGTTGATCACGGCTATTATGATCATCGTGGCCATTCCCTTTAGCGACGGTCTGGTAGGCGCCGATATTAACGTCGGCGTATTGTATATACTGGCGGTCACCTCCTTAAGCGTCTACGGTGTAACGCTGGCAGGCTGGTCCTCGAACAGCAAGTATTCCCTTTTGGGCGGTCTGCGCTCTGCAGCCCAAATGCTGAGTTACGAATTACCCATGGGCATTGCCCTGGCTTCTGTTGTGCTGTTTGCAGGATCCCTCAACATGATGGATATCGTCAACGCCCAGGCCGGCTGGTGGAACGTATTCGTGAACCCCATTGCCTGCATCATATTCGTCATCTGTGCCTTTGCCGAGGCCAACCGGTCTCCGTTTGACCTTGTAGAGGCGGAGCAGGAGCTTGTAGGCGGATTTCACACCGAATACAGCTCAATGAAATTCGGTATGTTCTTTCTGGCCGAATACATGCACGTGGTCATTGGCAGCATGCTCATCACCACCTTTTTCTTCGGCGGGTTCCACCTGCCCTTTGCCGCCTACTGGCTGCCCGAAATGGGATCTACGGCCAAAGCCATTTTGGATATCGGGGTATTTTCTATCAAGTCCATCATTTGGATCTTCATTTTTATCTGGGTTCGGTGGACGCTCCCGCGTTTCCGTTTTGACCAGCTGATGAAACTCGGATGGAGCAGGCTGCTTCCTCTGGGTATTGCGAACTTTATCGTTATCGCCATCATCCTGTTTGTGCTGAATTAAAATTAACTGCCGATCATGGCCGATGCCCGGTTACTCATTGAAAAAGCGATCCAGCTGCTGAAAGCTGAAAAAGAAGTATACGGAACCTTTTCCGTTGAAGAGCTTTGGCCAGATCAAACCACTCCTGAAATCAAGCATTTGCCTGAATCCTCCAACGACACCGAAACCGCCGGCAAACTGGCCGACATCCGCAGTCTTAACGAACTGGAGCTGCTGTGCAGGTCATCCGACCTGTTGAAAACCGACCTGGCCGGTACCAATCTGGTAATGGGATCCGGTGATCCTGATGCCGACCTGATGCTGATCGGCGAAGCTCCGGGCAAACAGGAAGACCTTCAGGGCGAGCCCTTCGTCGGGCGGTCCGGACAGCTTCTGACCAAGATTCTCAAGGCCATAAATTTTGAACGGAAAGATATCTACATCTCCAATATACTGAAGCATCGTCCGCCCGATAACCGGGACCCTCTTCCGGATGAAAGATTGAGAAGCCTGCCTTTTTTACTGAAGCAAATTGAGATCATTAATCCAAAGCTTATTCTCTGCCTGGGAAGAATATCAGCCCAGACCCTGCTGAAGAACAAGGAGAGCATGAAAAATATGCGCGGAACCTTCCATCCGTTTATGGATAAATATGAGCTCATGGTCACGTTCCACCCCGCGGCCCTGCTCAGAAACCCCAACTGGAAAAAAGAGACCTGGGAAGATGTGCAGCTGCTGAGAAAACGTTACATTGAATTGGGTGGAAAGATTTCGTAAAAAATAGGATACGGATTTTGTATCTTGAATGCAGCGAATCATCATCACATCATGGCAATTCCCTATGACCTCTGACAGCAACGGATACTCCAGTAAAAAAAAGAAACCGGATCAGAATTCAATGCTGGAGAGCCAGGGGCGGATCCCCCCCCAGGCACTTGAAGTTGAAGAATCCGTCCTTGGCGGAATGCTCATTGAACAGGAAGCCGCCTCGGTTGCCCTTGAGCTGTTAAAAGCCGACGATTTCTACAAGCCGGCCCACCGCCATATTTTCGAAGTCATATCCCGGCTGTACGAAGGGGAAAACGCCCTGGATATCCTCACGGTCGAGAACGAATTGCGGGATCAGGATTTACTGGATGTGGTCGGCGGACGAGGGTATCTGACCGAGCTTACCCGTTCGGTCAGTTCTTCGGCGAATATAGAATACCATGCCCGGATCATTGCCGAAAAAGCGATAAAAAGAAACCTCATCCTTACCTGTACAGAGGTCATCAAAGATTCCTACGACGGCACCAGTGATCCGTTTGATCTGCTGGATAAAGCCGAACAGAGAATTTTTGACCTGGCCAACTCCAAAAGCCTTCAGACTACCAATCCGCTTAACGATGTGGTAAAAAAAACGCTTAAATACCTGGAGGAGGTAAGAGACAAGCCGGGAAGCATTACCGGCGTACCCACCAGCCTGGATGTGGATAAGCTGACGGCCGGCTGGCAAAAAGGGGACCTGATCATCATCGCGGCCCGCCCTTCAATGGGAAAAACAGCCTTCACATTAAGTGTAGCCAGGAACACGGCCATGTACCCGGATAAGTCCATGCGGGTTCCCGTTGCCATCTTCAGCCTGGAAATGTCTTCCCAGTCGCTTGTACAGCGCCTGCTGACCATGGAAGGCCGGATCAATGCCCAGGATGCCCGGACCGGCCGGCTTAACGACAAGCAGTTTCAAAGCCTGATCGAAGCAGCCGGACGATTGCACTCGGCCGAGATCTTCATCGATGATTCTCCGGTGCTCAGTATTATGGAACTGCGGTCCAAGTGCCGGAGGCTTAAAAACGAACATAACATCGGCGTGGTCGTCATCGATTACCTTCAGCTGCTCAGCGGGTTTACGACCGACAAGAACGCCAGCCGGGAACAGGAAATAGCGACCATCTCCCGCGGGCTCAAAGCCCTGGCCAAGGAGCTGGATATTCCGGTGATCGCCCTGTCTCAGCTCAGCCGTGCCGTGGAGCAGCGAGGTGGGGATAAACGTCCCCAGCTAAGTGATTTGCGGGAGTCCGGTTCCATTGAGCAGGATGCCGATCTCGTCTGTTTTCTGTACCGGGCGGAGTACTACAAGATCACGACCGATGAGCAGGGTAATTCAACAGCCGGCGTAGCGGAACTCATTGTCGGCAAACAGAGAAACGGTCCCACAGGAACGGTAAACCTGGCCTTTATCCAGGAATATGCCCGGTTTGAAAACCTGACTTCCGCCCGGAATGATTACGGGGACCCCGGCGACATCGACCCGTTTCTGGATGACGGTGACGAGGATGGCCCGGCTAAGAACAAACCGGGCAATACCGGCTACTTTCCGGAAGAAAGTTCGCCCTTCTGAAGTTATTCATACCTGCAGGCTGACGGATCACTTTTTGTAAAGTAGGATTTGTAATTCGAAGCGGATTCATCCATGCAACCCTCCAGGTTCAGTATTTTCACCGAGCGGATATCGGCCGGATGACTTTCAGCCTGCAGGGCGATATGGCCACGGTCCAGCAGCGTACCGTCATCGAGTTGGGGACGGGAATATTCCATGTTAACCTCCCCGTCGAAACGGTGCTGAATAAGTGAATCTCCATAGGCCACCAGCTCGGCCGTTACCCACTGGTCGCCATGATGGGTGGGAAACCGGGAGCCGATGCAATGGTTCGTTATAAGCTCCCCGTCTATGACCACATGGGTGCCGGGCGTGCATATGCTTCCGTTGGGCCGGTCCTCTTCGCCGTTGCCGCCCAGCAGCTGGAATTCAATGGAATTGGGGAAATCCTGGCCGAGCGTCAGATCCTCTGCCGGCTGGGAGTGAAACATAATCCCGTTATTGCGGAAGGCCCAGCCCGGACCCTCCGGGGCCTGTTCGCCGACGAAGCGATACTCCACCTTCAGCCTGTAATGGGAGAAGGGCTCCTGGTAGAAGATATGGCCGAACTGTCCGGTAAAGCGGTCGTATTCATCATACCGCACTTTCAACAAGCCGTCTTCAACACGAAACGTATTATTGTAGTTCTCGTTGAGTTCATACCCCGTTATTTTATAATCCCAGCCGTCCAGATTTTCCCCGTTGAACAACTCCACCCACTCCTCTTCATCGGTGTTGTTCAGGCCGTTCCGGGTCCCGGTATCGCAGGCGGCCATTATCGTGGCGGCGGCGATGGCGGTTAAAAGTAGTTTCTGTACCATGTCGTATAATTATAAAGGATCGTGTATTTCTGCTAAGATAGAACCTGTGCACTTCAATACAAAGAACTGCAGGGTTTATTTATTTACCGGCTGTGCCCGACCGGGTATAAAGGGCCAGCTTCCTGTTGTACCGGAGCAAAAGGACCAGCAGTATCCCCCATTGAAAAAAGCAGGTGGCCACAGAAAAGGGATTGAAAGGGTTGTACCAGGCTTCCGGAGCGAACTGAAAGGCACTCTGGAAGATCCACCATCCCAAAAGAAGCATTACTTCCACGGGAATAATATATTGTATAATGAAATCCCACCAGCGGCCCAGCCTGTAATCCTGACCCGAAGTATTGACCAGGGTCGTTCGAAACTCAAGCACATCAAATTTTACGCAGCCGTAGGCAATGAACGCCCCGGAAATCATCAGTCCCAGTCCCCATACGAAATCCTGGTTGGCAAAAAAATCCAGCGACAAAGCCGATGGCAGGCCGAGGGCAAAGCCTATGGAGCAGATAAAAGTAACTGCCTTCTGCCGGCTGACGCCCATGTCAATGAAGAGCCGCGACGACAATTCAATCATGGCAATCAGGGAACTGAAGGCTGCAAACGACAAGGCCAGGAAAAACAAAATGGCAAATATTTTCCCGCCGGGCATCTCCAGAAATAGCTGGGGCATCCAGATAAAGGTTAATCCGGTGGAAGCCGGTCCCGACGTTTGCATGACCCCGAGGATCTCCGGGTTATTCATGGACGAACCCAGTATAGCAAAAACCGTTGAAAATATAATGACCGCAGCCAGCAAAGAGACCAGGTTATTGCCTATGCCCGTCTGGAACGCACTCAGGGTCACGTTATCCCGAATACGCATATAAGCCGCATAGGAAAGGATCAGGCCCCATCCTGCTCCCGTATCCCAGGCATTCTGGGTGAGGGCTTCCAGCCAGATCCTGGGTTGGGATAACGAAGACCAGTCTGGTGTGAACAAAAACTTCACGCCTTCAAAACTGCCGGGCAGGGTCAGCGCTCTGGCTGCAGACAACAGCAGGATCAGGAGTAGTAGCGGAATAAGCACCATATTGACCTTTTCGATGAACTTAATTCCCCTGATCACGATGTATCCTCCGCAGAACATGACCACAGCATGAAACAGGGCTGGCATGGCCGACAGCTGAAAGCCATGCCAGGCGGCATTGGCTTCACCCAGGCTGGCGGGAAGGGGGTTTGCGGCTGATATGACCAGATAATACAGGCACCAGCCGGCCACAACACTATAATAGAACATGATGGCCATGGCCACAAGACCGATGAAGGCCCCCATCCAGGCAAACTTCTCTCCGATCAGGGTAATGAAGGAACCGACCGTTCCCTGCCTCCCATGCCGGCCGATGGCATATTCGGCTATGATCAATGGGATTGACCACAAAAAAAGACAGATAAACCAGGCAAACAGAAAGGCCCCTGACCCTTCTTCCGTACCCTGAAGAGCAGCGATACGGGGAAAGCGCCATATATTTCCGGTCCCCACAGCAATACCCAGTACACTTAAGATCAGGCCGGTACGGGTAAACCGTTCATCTATGCTTTTATCCATGCAGGTGCCGGAAATAAAAAAAGCACGCTGGAACAGGCAATCTAATGCCCGGCCAACGTGCTTTTACAAACTTGAAAATCGTATTACGTTACAAAACTGTTACATCTTGTGCTTGTAAACCTTTTTCACCCGTAGCAACGGTAAATTCAACCCGTTGACCTTCGTCTAAACTACGGTAACCATCTTCGCGTATTTCGCTAAAGTGTACAAATAAGTCGTCACCTCCGTCACGGGAAATGAAACCATATCCTTTGTCGCCGTTAAACCATTTAACAACGCCTTCTTCACGATCTGCCATTCTAAATACTCCTATACAATTGTTGTTGAAATCTAAATTCCGAAATTATGCCAACGTATTATTTTGTAAAATAATACATGCGGAATAACTACGATGAATGATGATAAAGTATTTTCTTTTAATAAGCAATTGTATTTTAAACGTATGCAAAACACAGCAGGAAGGTTACAGCCATGAGCGCAACAGTCCGGACCCGATTTATTAATTCATTTTAAGAGGCTAATGCCGCTTCATCATGGGCGAAGGCGCGGGAAGTCAGGCAGTATTTATCGTCCACAGCCAGCACGTGAACGGTCATATTCTCAATGGATGAGGATATTCCGGAAGACGCCGGGGCCGCATCCGGCAAGTGCATGGCGTGACCGTCAAACAGGATTACCTGTCCCGATCCGATTACTTCAATATCGTTGTTATGGCTAATCACGAGACCGGTATCCTCCCCCAGTCCGATGCCAATGCATCCGGGAAGGGCAGCCACAGCCTGTGTGAGGCGACCATACCGGCCCCTTTCAATGAAATGGGTATCGATGATGACATGGTCGATGAACGAGAGACCGGCCCCCATTTCAACGTCCCCTTTTTTAAACGATGAGGCCGGTCCGCCGGTAATCATAGTACCGCTCATGGCCATGGCTCCTGCACTGGTGCCGGCAATTACAAATTCGCTGTTCAGGTAACGGCCCGCGAGCGTAGTGGCAAATTCAGTGCCGCAAAAAACTTCACTTAACCGGGACTGGTCCCCGCCGGTAAAAAAAACGCCGTCCGCCTTATTTATTCTTTCGGTGTACTCCGGCTTCAGTGCATCCGCCCTGTCGCGGACAGGGAGTATGCCTACATTCCCGCAGCCGAGTTTCCGGAAGGCCTCCAGATATCGCCGGGAAACATCTTCAGGGATGCCGGATGCCGTGGGAACCAGTTCCAGACGGGATTCCCCGCCTTTCATTTCAGCAAGCAATCGTTTTAAGATCCCTCTATTATAAAAAGACAGGGGGCAGTCCCCTCTTTCCCGGCAATCCTTGTTCTCACTTCCGCCGATGGGGATAAGCTTTCCTTTTGGGGCAATCATGAAATAAATAAATGAGGTTTTGATAATCTATTAAAGCTTTTTAACGATTAACAGATTTTAAAAGTACCTCAAAAGTCTACTTTTATTTAATATTATTCCAAAAAAAGGCGGTATATAAAAAATTATATACCGCCGTGAGAACCTTAATAATATGGGTTAAGCGATCAGGCAACCTGAGCATCAAGCTGCTTTTTAAGTTCGGCTTTAGGGACGGCACCGATAATCTGGTCTA
>JBBDRB010000085.1:0-3755 GCA_040905685.1 Balneolales bacterium
ACCCGTTTTTGTTACTATGGTAAAAAGGGATTTATTTTATCATTGTTTACCCTATATTGAAGTCGGGATAAGACTAAATCCGGAATAGGGCTGCGGCACAAGGCTCCTTAATACCCCTTTTGATGAAGAAAATAAGACTACTTATTATAGAGGACAATCGTCTGTTAAGGGAGGGTATTACAGCGGTACTCAAAGATCAACCTGACCTGGAAATTATTGCAGCCCTTGAAAATAGTGAGAACCTTCTGTCCAAAATACGCACATCCGACCTCGACATCGTGCTTCTCGACCTGGGCCTGCGGAGTCACAACAGCCTGGAGGTTGTAAAACTGTTTGCCACTAATGGCAAGGCTGTCAAAGTCATTGTCATGGGGCTTTTCCCCACACAATCGGAAATACTGGATTTTATTCAGGCAGGAGTCAATGGGTTCATCTTAAAGGATGCCACGGTAGAGGATTTTCTGGCTACCATACGATTGGTTAACCAGGGTGAAAAAATACTGCCGCCTTTCCTGATTGGATCACTTTTTTCCCAGATAATTGATGAGGCCGTCAGCAACCCGGCGAGCGAGAGAAAACTAATCAGCTCTATAACCATGACCAGTCGTGAAAAGCAGGTTATTGGATTAATTTCAGAGGGCCTGACCAACAAGGAGATTGCCCAAAAACTCCACATATCGAATTTTACCGTCAAAAGTCATGTTCACAACATCCTGGAGAAACTTGCCCTCCACAGCCGGCTCCAGATTGCCAAGTATGCCCACGATATGCAAGTCGTAAATACGGCCGCCGAATTCGCTACCCTTACCGGCAAGTAGTCCCCTCCATAAAAGTACATCCGAAGAACTAGTCCCTTTTTCATACCTGAGAGCGATTACATCCTGATCGGGCAATAGGTAATATTATTCCAGTGAGAACCTATTTTATTAACCTATAGCGGATGATTTTTATGACGACTCTGATTGCAAATTCAATAAATGTATTAAGCCGGCTTCACAGGCCGGCCACGATGGCTGTATTATTTATGATCATCTTCGTTGCCGGTTGCAAAGATGATCATTTATCAGGGGGGAATGATCTTGATCCACCGTTCGTAACGGAAACGGATCCGGCAGACCATGCCACGAGAGGGTCTCTCAGCCAGGAGGTCACCGCGACATTTAACGAAGCGATGGCTCCGTCAACGATCAGTACAAGTTCCTTTACGCTTTCCAATACCGGCGGCTCGCAGGTCGCGGGGGTGGTTTCCTATAGCGCATCAAACCTGACTGCGGCCTTTAAAGCTAACGAGCAGTTGGCATTTAACACGACCTACACAGCCACCATTACCACCGTTGCCGAAAACGTGGCAGGCAACGCCCTGGAAAACAATCATGTTTGGAGCTTTACTACAGCCGAACCATCTGTACAGGAGGCTGTCGTTCTCGGGTCGGCTGCTCATTTTGCCGTTCTCTCGCATTCGGCCATCACCAGCATTCCAACATCTGCCATTACCGGCGACGTTGGCATCAGTCCGGGTATCAGGACGGAAATTAGCGGATTAACCGATCAGGAGGTGACGGGGACCATAATCGCTTCGGATGATTCGGATATGGCTGCTGAGATGTTGATTGAGGCTAAAGAGGATGCGAGAGTAGCCTTTGTTGATGCCCAGCAGGCTGTTCGGGGAACTCCGGTATCCGTTTCAGGCAACCTGAACGGACTTACACTGGTACCGGGCCTGTACGAATCAGGATCGTCTATTGAAATCTCTCCGGGTGGTTTTCTCTACCTGGATGCAGGTGGCGATGAAAATGCGGTCTTTATCATCCGCAGTGAAACCTCTATCACCACCGAATCCACCAGTGAGGTGGTCTTGCAAGGCAGTGCACGGGCTGAGAATATCTATTGGGTGGCAGGAAGCACCATAACGCTGGGCACGAACTCTAAGATGAAGGGAACCCTGCTTTCGGGAACCTCCATCACGCTACTTACCGGCGCGAGGCTGGATGGCAGAGCGTTGATACAGGGCCCCGAAGCCGGACAAATTGTTTTAGACGCAAATGTGATCGTATTACCCTAAAGACGTCAATACTTGCAGGCTGTTATGAAAAAAATAAGATTACTGCTCATAGAGGATAATCTCTTACTGCGGGATGGCATTACAGCGATCCTGAAAAAAGCACAGGACATCGAGATCCTATCCTCATCCGGGTTAAAAAAATCAACCTTTGTCAGGATTCTTCGGTTAAATCCGAATATGATCCTCCTGGATATGAGCCTGAGAAGCCATAACAGCCTGCTTATAGTGGCAACAATATCGAAGAAGTTTCCGGATGCAAAAATAATCGTAATGGACCTGTCTCCCGTTAAGGGGGATATTATGGAGTTCGTAAAGGCGGGAGCCACCGGGTTTATTCTTAAAGATGCAACGCCCGGGGATTTCATCAGAACTATAAGGGCTGTAGCCGCGGGGGGGAAAGTGCTTCCGGCGCTTATGGCGGAATCCCTTTTCTTTCAAATTGCTGAACAGGGGGTAAAAGGCGGAGAGTCCGTTTTCAAAGACTTGCTACGGTTCACCGGCCGTGAACTCGAAGTTGCAAAACTCGTCGGTGAAGGGGTCAGCAACCATGAAATCGCCGGAAGGCTCGACGTTCCGGCCGGTACGGTTACCAGCTGTATCCACAATATCATGGAAAAACTCTCTCTGCATTCCCGCTTTTGAAATACCGCCCCGGGTACTCCCAAAGGATTAGTTCTTTTTTCATCCCTGTGAGCGATTACATCCTGAAGAAACCATGGGTATACTGTAATGAAAGCAATAGATCACCAAAACCAACAACGTAACTTCTCATAATTATTAAAAATGAAAACAAAATATATTTTAAACTCATTTGTCCTGTTAACCATGCTGTTAGCAACAAGCTGCGGCGTGGATTCCAACACCGACCAGGATCCATCGGATACCGATAAACCCACGGTAGTCTCTTCAGATCCGGCCGATAACACAGAAGATATACAACTCAACAAAATCATATCGGTCACCTTCAGCGAGGTAATGGACCCTTCCACGATCAACGCAACCACGGTTACCCTGAAAAACGGCACCACCTCCATTTCAGGTGTTGTGGAATATGCCGGAACGACGGCTACCTTTAGCCCGGAAAATCATCTTCAGGCTGAAACTTCCTACACTATAGGCGTCACTACCGGTGCCCGGGGTCTGTCGGGAAATGATTTGGAAAGTTTCGACGGTTCGGTTTTTACCACCGGCGGTAACGCAGAGGGGCTCGAAGCGGTCAATACCGGTTCGGCCGGCGATTATGTAATTCTTGCCAAAACAGCCGTCACCAACGTCCCGACCTCCGCGATAACCGGCGATATGGGCCTCAGTCCGGAAGCAACATCATCGTATAGCGGCTTTGATCAAACCGACGCTACGGGTTATGCCGAATCAGCCCAGGTGACCGGCAAAATGTATGCGGCCGATATGGCGGATCCAACGCCCATTAATTTAACCACAGCGGTTGAGAACATGCTCACGGCTTACGACGATGCCGCAGGACGACCTACCCCCGATTTCATCGAACTGAACTCAGGAGATATCGGCGGTTTAACACTTTCACCTGCTTTGTATAACTGGTCAAGCACCGTTACCATCCCGGGCGATGTCGTACTTAACGGCGGCGCGGATGATGTATGGATATTTCAGATTGCCGGTGACCTGACCATGAGCTCAGCGGTTAATGTCACGCTCACCGGTGGTGCCAAGGCTG
>JBBDRB010000086.1:0-92200 GCA_040905685.1 Balneolales bacterium
CACGAACCTCATCAATCTTCGCAGCGATTATGGCAGTACGTGGCAGGGAGATGTCATTATCCGTAACAGCGTGTTCGTGCCATCCGGAGGCAGACCCGTCAGTGCCAGCCTGATCGGCGGTCGCAACTCGGGGAACCATGATTTCGGCTATACCGCCTACATGCCAGAACGGATCACCATCGAATCCCTCCATATCGATGATTCCAGTCATCCGGACGATTACCAGGGTCCCGCTATTTTTACAGATTTCAATCCGGAGATGACCGACGAGTCCTATCGGGAAGAATTCCCCTATGTGAGAACCAGAAAGGTCATCCTCAGGAGTGTGACCACCGCCAGCGGCAAGCCTCTGAGGGTGAGCAACCACCCGTTCATGTTCAAGGATGTTCAGATAGACACCGATTGACCTCGCTGCATGGAACCGCTTTCTGCCACATTCCTACCTATACCTTTACCCATTAAAGATAATATAACCTCAGCACGTTGTAGCGCAATAATATAAGGCGCTATGTACTTGACCCTGGTCGGGTCACTTTTTCGTGATTGTGTTTCCAATTCGTGGGAACATACTGGCATGCGTTCCGGTTATGCTCCGGCCGCTTCTTTCGGCTTATCGTGCAGATGGAGGGGGTCTTCATTGATCGCCAGCGAAAATTGGCATTTAATCCAATTGCGTATGTAACCGCCATCTGTGCCTCTACGGGGAACAACTTTTAAGAAGGTATTACTTGTTCCAATGAAACCGAGCGAAGAAACGGCCGTCCCCAGCAGACCGTCGGGGGTTTTTTATTATTTGCGATATTGTGAGGGCGGGATGACCTTGGAAGCTGTGATAAGTAATTTTATAATTTTTAACATTATGAAATTACCCTGTTAAATTTATATCTAGTATATTATATATAAATTTAACAGATGGCCGGAGCGTGATGAATATATTGGTAACCGATGATGAATTTATCATCGCACAGAATATCCGTATGCAACTGGAACGTAAAGGATATAATGTATCCATAGGGATTACAACATTTGAAGAAATCATAATCGCCGTCAAAGAAGGAAATTTTGACCTGATAATCACTAAGATAAATATGTACACCGAATCAAACGGCATTGATCTGGTTACTGAAATCAGAACCTTTTCTTCTATCCCTGTCATTTATCTGACAAGCATTACTGATAAAAAAATTAGAGAACGAGCCGAAAAGACTTCCCCCTGTGATTATATTATAAAGCCTGTCGATAATGAAGAATTGTGCAACAGGATTGAACAATGTCTTAAAAAAGCAGGGGTATTCCAGATGCATTTTTAAGATAGCAAAAATGGGTAGTAGTCAAAGAGCTTAAGCCGATCAGATTTCGGTCTTCGAATACCCCTCATTCTGGGACCTTAACCCCTGCTATTTTTTTTGCTGGTGGTGACCTTTCCACTATAAGGATGATTTCGTGAATGATCGTTTTCCTTAGGGCATATGTTTCATAGAAGTTCCTTTTATACTATATAATCAAGAGTGCCTGTCATGAAAAATGATATATACAGTCGTGATACCATATGGGAAAATGCACCTTCTCCTATGTGCATACTGAAAGATGCAGATCATAAATACGTCTTTGCTAATAAGGCCTACCGGGAACTAATTGGCAAAATAAATTTTTTAAACCAAACGGTAAAAGAAGTATTGCCGGAAATAGTCAGCCAGGGATTTATAGGGATACTGGATAAGGTGTACACCACGGGGGAGCCATACCACGGCGAAGAAATACCCATCGTAGTTAATTTACATAATGAGCCTCATAAATATTTCTTAGATTTTATTTATCAACCGCTGACTGATGAAAATGATAAGGTATACGGTATATTCGTCCTGGTAAATAACATTACCAAACAGGTTGAACTGAGGAAGGATAAAGAGGTACTCTTAGAGGAATTACACCATCGTGTTAAAAACAACCTGGCTTTAATAATGGGTCTTGTTGATATGCAAGCTCAGGAAATTGATCATGAAGAATGCCTGCTCCTTTTCAGAAATACACGTAAACGCGTCGGTACCTTTAGCAAAGTTCATGAACTAATTTTTAATCAGCATGACCTTAAAAAGGTTCCCGTTCATGAATTGCTGGAGAAATTAACGGCACAATATATAGATCATCATAACCCTAAAATTACTGTATCGGATAGGTTTAATGAATTTTATGTTAATATCAACCAGGCCATTCCACTGGGTTTGATCTGCAATGAAATGCTCGGTTGGTTCAAAACCAGGCTAAACAACCAGGAGATTAGGATAGGTTCCGAAATGGAACACATGCCGGAAGTTGATCTTATTTTTACCATAGATAATGCCGGGGATACACTTACAAAAGAACAGTTTTTATGGGATAACAACTCTTTTGAAGGAAGACTAATAAACATCCTTACCATGCAATTGAAGGCCGGGGTGGAGGTTCAACAAATACATGATGCTTTTGTGGTGCATATAAAATTTGATAAAATGGATATTGCAGG
Source organism: Balneolales bacterium (assembly GCA_040905685.1). Lineage (GTDB taxonomy): Bacteria > Bacteroidota > Rhodothermia > Balneolales > Natronogracilivirgulaceae > JBBDMU01. The sequence goes on from JBBDRB010000086.1 coordinate 2,504, forward strand.
ATCAGGCGCAAATAGATTTTTGTAAGTCTTAAGCAAACGTACGACCCCACCCCATTCGGCATTATCTCCAGGGGTCCGGTCTTCCCGAACGTCGACATGCAAACCGGGTGATGGATTCCAGTCGGGATAGATCCCGATGCCGGTTAGTCCGGTATCTCTTGCTATTTTCACCGCTTCATGAGGCTGATGAACCAGCCCTTGCGGCAGGATGTCCAGCGCCCCTGACCTCGCCGTAGCGTATATAATTATGCTGCGTGGTTCCATCCTCCGCCCTATGGCTTCCCGGACACATATTCACACGCTATGGAAGAATCAAAAAAGGCCTTTTTTCTTAAATAATGACTACCCTAAGTTAAAATTCATACTGTCTATGCTTTGATTGCTAATTTAGAAAAACTTGGAATATTACAGGAAGTAGCCGGAGGCCAAAGAGGTCGTATATATATTTTTAACGGGTACATGAAGTTGTTTAACCAATGAGAAGGTATTGCCCGCCGCCCGGCAACCCGATAATCGGCAATAAACTGTCGGCAGGCTTGCGTTGGTGCACTGGGATGGTTCTCATCGTCAATCATACATCTTCGAATCGATCCGTCAGTCCTTCAAAACCGGATACGATGAAAGTCCAGCCGTTGCCCTCACATACTGCATAAATATATCCAGGGCTTCGTCTTCTTGCAGGTAACCCAGTTTGACCATTGGCCATTCCCCACTATCGGTCTGCCTGATTACTCTGGGATATAAAGGCTTAAACCGGACCGGTATCTGTGTATATCCCAGATGAGCAAGTGCCGCTATTCTGTGAAACCCCTCCCTTATGAGAAATACCCAGGAGTCTTCATCATCCATCAAAAAATAGCCACGCGGATATCCATCAAACTCCAGCGGCTTAAAACCATTAATCTGAATAGAATAAAGGATAGAATCAAGACGTTTGGCTTCCAATGTAATCTTCTGATCAGACACGGGACCATATGCCTGATTGCCATCCTTAGTACTTAAGCCTTTTTCACCGTTTTGTACTTCAGGAATCTCTTTATACAACCAGGGTACATTAGAAAGCCAAGAGCCAAGCTGTTCGTTGGCAATTGATTCCAACCTGACTGGTGTAGGAAGGAAATGTTCTTCGAAGAGGTTTTCCGGATGATGGGTTTCATAATATCGAATCAACGCAGGCAAGCCATCTTTGTAATATTGCATGAAATGGTGGGCCGTATAATTGTAAGGAATACCTCCCCAATAACGCAGACTGTTAACAGGTAAAAGGAACACAGGCTGACCGATAAAACAGGCTAATGTGGACGGCTGCACAGACTGAATATCAATAGTTGCCTGATCCATGTTTAATAAGTCATCATTATGATCAGAGACTTGCCAGGAAAAATTGTGGAATGTCTTTAGAATAATCGGTGGTGTAATTTCCCGTATAACCCTGCTGAAAACCTGCATGCTTTATAAATCTTATCGTCATTGTATATATAATATATAATAGTTTATATATTTAGTAATGTAAATTATAATCCTTAAATAATTAATGTCTGTGACCGGACTCAGTACCTATCAGGTTAGTCTGCGCCGCGTTTACCTTTGGGGTTATAATAACCACCTCTGTCAGGCGCAAATAGATTTTGTAAGTCTTATGTAAACTTATGACCCCACCCCATTCGGCATTATCTCCAGGGGTCCGGTCTTCCCGAACGTCGATATGCAAACCGGGTGATGGATTCCAGTAACGAATAAGTCAAATGTTACCCCGGTTACTTCAGCAACAAAACTGTCTTAAATACCCAGGTTGAACTGCAGGGTCGCATAAAACACCCTTGAAGGGGAGGGAATGATGCCCGGACCAGGGTAGCCTGTAGCCCGGCGGGTAAAATACGTATTGTCGAAAAGATTATTAACCCCAGATTCCAGTTTCAACATTTTATAGGTATAAGACAGGGACAGATCGACAATATCATAGGCGGGGATCTCACCTTTTATGCCACTTTGATTGTCATTTTTATTTTGGGGGGCATTAGAAGCGTCGGTGAACTGCTTTGAAAGGTAAGTATACTGTAAAGATCCCGAGATTTTTTTATATCCAAAATTTATCCCGCTTTTTAGGTTGACCAGGGGGATAAATTCTACCTGGTTCCCCTCAATTCCGGAAATCTCCGACTCAAAGTATTGTGAATAGGTTATGGCCGTGTTCAAAAACAAATTAAACTTAAGATCCTTATCCGGAGCCATGACCTGTGCTATATTAAGATCCACAAGGCTTTCGAAGCCATAGGTAATGGCTTTGCCAATGTTACCCCGGAACCGTACCACCCGCCCGGTTTCTATCATTTCGCCTTCCGCATTTTGACGGAGTTCGGCACGAAGCACTTCCCCTAAACGGTCATCGTATAGCAATCCGAATCCGCCTACGTCATAGTTCAGAACATTTCCCAGTTCGCCACGAACACCAAAATCACTGGTAAACCCTTTTTCGTCCGTAATATGTTGATCCACCTGAAATGATGGATTGACAATTCGTATATCATTGAATGTTACCGAGCGATAATTTTGGGAGAAGTTACCGTACAATTCCAGGTAGGGTTCCGGGAAATAACTTACCCCAAGGCCGAGCAGAACAAATTGCCGGTCAAAATCCCGGCTGTCTTCAAAGGTTTCATCCTGGATGGGATTACCGGCCAGATCAAAGTTTATACGCTTGTAGGTACCCTCGCTCCGGGTTTTGATGTATTCAAACCGGAAGCCGGGAGTAACGGAAAAATTATCGTTCACATAGAAAATATGCTCTCCGAAAACCGATGCGTTCTCATTAGGGAAGACAAAGTCGGATTGGTTCGGGTAATAGGGAAACTGACCGGTAGCCAGAGCGAAATCCGGTTCGCTGCCAGCCGTACCGGGCCCCTGGATCGCCGTATTACGGGAGTGATAATACTTGGTGCCGATCAGCATTACCGCGTTTTTGCCGGCCAGCGTATAGCGGCTTAATAACCGGCTTTCAGCTCCCCAGTTATTGAAATCCCCGAAGATGAGATCACGGGGTTCCTCCGCATCGTCCTGCTGGGAAACGCGGTTGGTCCTGAACCCTACCGTTTTCCGGGTGGCATTCAACCCAAAAACATTAATCCCGAGTTCAATCTGATCGTTGAATTTATGGTTCAGTTTCAGGGCGGCCAGTTTCCAGTCAACGTCAAACCAGTTCCGGCTGCGATTACTGAAGGAGGCATCCTGATAAAACTGGGCGTCCGTCAGCCCCCCCGGCTGCTGGGCCAGATAATTCAACCAGGTAAATTCCAGGGCCAGGGTGGTTCTATCGTGAAGCCGGTAGTCCAGGTGGGTGTACAGATTCTTTGAATTGTAGGCCGAATTCGGACGGGACCCGTTACCCTGCTTGTAGTTAAAATAGCCGTAATATCCGAGTTTGCCTGTGGTCCCGCTCAGGCTGTTGAACGAGGTGAAAAGATGGTCAGATCCCGTGGTTTGCCGTGATATCCAGTCCACTTTTTCGGACTGGTTCGGCGTTTTCATCTTAAAGTTGACAAGGCCTCCAAATTGAGTCCCATACTGCAGGGAGGCCGCTCCGCGAACAACCTGAATTTCATCCAGGGCTTCAGCCGGTGGGGTATAATAGCTTTCCGGATAACCCAGCACATCGGCGCTGATATCGTAGCTGTTTTGACGGGTGTTAAAATGTGAGGAGCGGTTCGGGTCCAGACCGCGTCCGCCTATGTTCAACTGCAAGCCGGCATCACTGGATTCGTAGATATTCAGTCCGGACACCTGCCCGTAGATTTGCCGTGCATTATTGGAGGCCGTATTGATGACCCTTTCATCCATAAGCACCACTTCGTTTTTCTTACCGGCAAAAATCGATGTTCCTTCCACTTCACGCAGACGGGCAACGGAAAATACGTTTTCCTGCTGATCTGTGACCGTCAATTCGGTGAACTCCCGTGAAATTTTTTCCAGCCTGATCTGCATCTGAACATCCCTTCCGTTAATCTTAACGGACCGGTTTTCCACCTCATAACCCAGAAAAAAAAAGGACAGACTGCAGGTGTCCCCGGCGACCCCGGTGATTTCAAAATACCCTTTGTCATCCGAATCGTAGGATTTCCCCTTATCGTTATAAAATATCCTGACGCCCTCAAGAGGTTCCGATGTCTGGCCATCGGTAATAAAACCCGAGATGGTATGCTGAGCCGCAACCTCCAGAGAAAGCAGGCAAAAAATACAAAACAGGCTAAAGGCCTTTAATGGGATCGTCAAAAGGTAAAATCCAGGTTTTATGGTTGAAAGATTGATGGATCGTAGCCAGATCAACTTCAGGATCGATAAAAAGCCGGCTTGTCCGGCCGTTTAAGGCAACATAACTTTCCACATATATTTCCGGTTCGCGAATGCCCTGCCGGGTATAATGGTCCCGCAGGTAATGGGCATATTCAAGGATAAAATCCGGTTGGGTGGACATCTGCTTTTCCTGAAAAGGGGTTAAAAAATCGGCGTTATCGACATAAAACCGCTGTCCCGTTTCGGGATCCTGAATCCTGAAATTCGCGTACCCCGCTTTTTCCATGAGCATGACCCGCCAGGAAAAGCGATACCCCTCTTCCGTCCAGAATAATTCCCCCGGGTACATGGCATATCTGAAGGGAAGCAAAAGCTGAATGACCATAAAACAGCCTACTAAGGCGGGGACACCCTTCTTCGACCACACCCCGGGGAACCGGTAGCTTTGACCCGTATCAAAAAGTTTTTTGTTTATGCTGAACAGGCGAGATATGTGCTCCAGGACCTTGTGGTGAAAAGCCGGATCAAAAAAGATAAGAGTGCTGGCAATCATGATGTAGGGAAACATACCGATGGGGAAAAGCATCCCGGTCAGCAGGTGAAATGCCACCACCAGGGAAAAAGCAAACAGCCGGGTGCGGCGCATCAGCAACAGGAAAGGAATAGTGAGGTCAAAGCCTGCCCCTGCCCAGCTAAACAGATAATGCGCCCATTCCTTTTGGAGGATATCGCCGATTAGCGGTATCGCATAACTGGAAGGCAACCAGATTTTCAGTGGCATTCCCTCCAGCAGCCAGTCGGAGTTCAATTTGGCCAGGCCGGCATAGAAATAAACGATGAGCACCAGTACTTTAATGGCATCGATCGTCCAGGATGGTATCCGTTGGGAGCATAAAGCATCATTTCTGTGAGCATCCACCGAAAAATAAGCGTGGGCCGGCAGAAAGATCATCAAAAAACTTACCAGGCTTATGAAATAATAATGGTTTAGATAAGTGGTTTTATCCATCAGCTCGATATAGGTAAAGCTGAGAAAAAAAACGATAATCGCCGGCCTGTACCGGTACCCCACCGCCACCATAACGGCAGAGATTCCGCAAAGGATAAAAAGCAGATAGGTTAAATCGCCGAAGGGTTTTACCCACTCGAATCCGTAATAGGAAAAAAACCAGGCTGGCTCCATATACAATTTTTCTATCCAGCCTTTGGCTGCAAAACGTACCATGCCGGCTAACATTAATATACCAAAGCAGATTCGAAATACGGCCAGGGGTGCCGCATCGGATTGGCGCTCCAACCAAACGTTGATATGGTTGCCTTCGTTTACCACTCAATCACCGTCTGCGTCAACATAATCAACACCGATGTTCAGGGCCTGAAGCATATCAACTTTCATATAAACCACGTTTAGCTGAAGTGCATCATAGGCCGTCAGCATTTTTGAATGGTCACTTTCAACCTGGTAGACCAGATTATCGTCCAGACTCTGAATTTCATTTCGTGCCGCTTCAAACTGACCGTTGACCAGGCCACTCAGGTCGGCCCCGTTTTTCATGGTATTGAGGTAATCGAGATAAGTTTTCAGGCTTTCCCCGGTTTCGTTGGAGTTGTAATGCCTTCCGTTAAAAAAATTTTGGGTTGCATCCAAAGCTTCCAGCAACAAGGATTTTGACAGGTCTTTACGGTAATAAGCCTCTACATGGGTACTCAATGGCGTTCCCGAAAACACACCCGCCGGTATACCCACTTTTCCGGCCCGCAGGGCTTTTTCATAATAAAAGATGTAATCGTTGACCATACTATTCACCGATGAATTATCTGCATTGCCGTCATGTTGCACGAAGTCATCGCGGAATTCTTCCTCCCAGTGTGTAGAAACGGAATGCGTCAGGTCGTCCATTCGTGCCGTCAGGTCAGTAAGATAAGCGACATAAGCCCCGGCATGATCTCCCTGGGTGTAATGATCCAGAATGGCTGCGTCGGAGGCGGCCAGGCCGTACAGCAGGTAATCCAGTGCGGGGAAACCCTGGCTGTCGTATAGCGAGGGTAGTTCCAGATTGTACGAACCGCCTTCAATGTTCCCGGTTATTTCTTCTGTATCGGTCGGATACAGGTTCAAATTATCCCGGAAGTGAAGCTGCATAGCCTGTCCGATCTCAAACATGGAAACCTGCTGAAAGGATAAATAAGCCGTCTCCCAGGCTTCCCTGAGCTCATCCAGGTGAGGCTGAGTTGGATCGGAAGCAAAGTGTTCAGCGGCTGTATTGAGCGCAGCCGTTTGTTCTGAAAACGAGGCAAATGCGGGAATAATGATGTTATCGGCCCAATTCTCCAGCATAACCTGCCGGTCAAAATCCGAACTGTCGGGACCGGAAGGGCCATCGCCGCTGCAGGAACCGATCAGCGTTACCGGTATAATGGATAAAAGGTAAAATAATTTTTTCATGAAGTACCTATTTAAGCGGCAGGTCATTGCACAGCTATGTTAATTAGAGGCCGCTTCTTCGACAGTAAAATCGAAACGGGAAGCAATGTCATCAGAAACAGCATCCAGGGATTCAGGGGTCACATCCCACAGTCCGTTGGGGCCGTCTCCAAGCAAATCATCCCATATGCTTTGAACTTCTTCATGAGTAAGGTAGGGCTGGTTTGTTCCGGGAACACGGGTGAATTGCAGGCTGTAAATAAAACCCAAACCTTCGGAAAGGGCATGGAAAGCCGATCCGTAGTTGGGTGAAGCCTCTCCGAGTTTATCTTTACCGGCTTGTAAATAATATACTCCGCGCACGGCTATTACCTTAGAAATGCTCTCGCGAATAATACGGGCCTGTTCATTGCGCACTTCATACTCTCCGGCCACGATAGCAGCACGGCCTTTTTTGAAGGCCTTGAAAATATCCCCGGCGAGATTAGAAAAATCTTCATCCGCGCTCACCTGTCCGGTATATTTGTTTAAGAAACGATCGTCCTGGCCTATGGTAGCATTGGGGTCGGCCGGGTTAGCGGAGGTTCCATAGATATACCCATAGGCTTCATCCCATTTATGCTCCATTGTGGTGTAGTTAGCTTCCTCTTCGGTATTCCCGGCATCGTTATTATCCCTGTTGGAGCCTTCGTCCAATACACTTTCACTCAGGTAGTTATTCAGGATCTGATCGGTTATCAATGCTCCTATCAGGCTTTTATTGACCAGCTGATCGTACTCGAAGCCTTTTTCACTTATATAGCGCGCGTTAGAACCATCGGCAATCTGACCGGCCTTACCGGGCTCAGCAAGTTCGTCTTTGTTGGGGAAAACCTCATTGACCTGAGCCACGATCCAGGTTTCAAATTGATCTTTAATTTCAGCACTGAGTGTGACATTGGAAGAAAAATAATCCCGGGAGGCCGCGACCTTGCTTTTGATGCTTTTCTCTGACGCATTAAGCTCCGTATTTGAATATGGATCCACATCACCGCCGTCTGCCGTTTGATTGCGGTACATCTCCAGTAATCGTTCTTCGGTAGCTTGGTTAAAGTCCAGCATACGCACAAAAAGCTCGTCACCCATCTGGATCCGGGTTGTCTGGCCGGTAAAAGAAACGGTGCTTTCCCCGTTACGGGTAAAGGTATAGGATGCGGGTTCATTCAGATCGACGGCATCGTCATTGCTTACTGAATTGTCACATGACATAAGAATTACGGCTGCGGTTGCCAGGGTAAGTAGTTTATCAAGCTTCATATTTCCATTTAATTTAGAAGTATCAGATTTAATTTAGATTAAATATAAATTAGGCTAATTCTTCTAAAGTCACAAATATTATATAGACTAAATCCAGATTATGGCTTTTCAGAAAGGTATGACAGGAATCCATGCGTTTTAACATGAAAAAAATTTTCCGTAGGCCCGAACTTTCCTGATCAGGTGAAGCACAGCCAAAAGACGCGGGGGAGCTGATTAGGGCAATAGGAGTTTGATTGCCTGCTTACAGGCCTCAGTTCATGAACCCCCTTTTCCATTTTAGCTTTGGTTTATGATTGTTTTTTTTAACCCATTCTGCCGTGCTTCTAAGGTCGATCTTTTTTGCAGGCTTTTTAAGCTTGGATAAGGAAATTAACCCTAAGATGTTAAACAGCGTATTGCTGACCGTGCCGAAGGAAGCGAATCGCCTCTTACGCTCTCTGGATTTACCACTGATGGCGTGATAGGTTAAGCCGGCCACCGAAGCATACACGGCATGATGCATGGCATCGAGCATGATGGTCTTCCTGTCCCATTCGCTAACGCGCGGCGCCAGATCCTGGGCTGGCAGCATGATCATGGCCGTGCCCCATACGGCACTGAAATGTGTGGCGCTGGCGGGCACTATGGATATTCCAGCCTGGTCCATCAGGCCCAAAGGAATTCCCCATGCCGTTCCATAAGCAAAATGCGTCATTTGGGCCAGCTTCATCTTTTCCTCTTTTTTTTCAGGGGCTTTTAACGGCATTACCTTTTCCAAACCGTCGGCAGGTACCGTTGATCCCGGCCTTTCCATAATCTTCATTTCGATCATTTGAACGATCGTCATGGCAGCCGTTCCGGCCAGCCCGGCAAATAAACCTTTACCGGTGGCACAGGCAATATCACCGATTGTTTCTGCTGTTTTTTTGGTTGCACGCTTTTTCTTCATGGCTTAACTGATTTGTGTGATAAATTATCGTCCATCAGGCTTCTTCCCTGTGCTCAGGACTCTTTTCAAATTCTTTGACCAATTTGGACGGGGGTTCCAGATCATTTTCCCTATACCAACGCACCGGATCTGACTTCAATTTACCGATCATTTTCGGCAGGGTATCCAACAGGGAATGTCGCGGTTCCCAGCCGAGCAGTTCCCGTGCCCTGGAAACATCCATTTCGAAATGTTCATCGGCGCGGTCTATCATCCAGGGTTTAATAAAAGGATCCCCAAACAAATCCATGCTCCAGGCTCCAGCTTTGGCAATTGGTTTGGGCACTTCATAGGTTTCCCATTCTTCGCCGTGCACCAGTTTTCCGATCCTGTTTTGGAGGGTTTCATAACTGGGCGTTTCCCGTTCCCCTATGTTAATGGCGATGTCATCGGGCAGGGAATCCCTTTCTTCCACCGTTCTTACCAGGGCATCCAACAGGTCTTCCATGTGGACGAACACATTGCCATGGGTGGTGTCGCCGGAAAAGAAATGGCTGGTGAACTGTTTTTCATAAATGCGCTGGATCTGACGGGATATCGGTATGGAATGGCATTCATCGTCGTAAACCCCCGCTACCCTTAATAGGGCAGCCTTCATGTTCCCTCTTTTTTTGTGAATGATCTCTTCGGTGTGAACTTTTGACTCGGGATAGTTCCAGTGAGGCTCTACGGGGCAGTCTTCGTCAATTTTTTGTCCCGGCCGGGTAGGTTTATAAATCAGGTTGGTGCTGGAAAACACAAACTGGCCCACCTCATAATCCTGAAGCACATTCAGTAATTTATCGGTGCCCTTGACCGTGACTTCTTCATATAACGGGCTCGGTTCACCGGAGAAATCATAATAGGCGGCCAGATGAATAACCGATGCGATCCGGGGGCCATAGGCATAACGGACCCTGGCCAGGGCTGCCCGGATGCTTTCTTCCCGCGTGATGTCAAAGTTTATACATTCTACTTCCGGCGGAGGATAGGGATTCGGCATTTTGTCCAGCCCTATCACCCGAAAATCCCTGGCCAGCCTCTTCATCAGCCGGGTCCCGATCCTGCCGCTGCTACCCGTAATTATAATGACTTCCTTTTCCCGGTTTGGTCCTTCCGGCAAGGTTGGATTGCTTTTTTCCTGATTCATAATCCCTCTTATTTATAGTTTCTTAGCTGGGCATTTTCTTTACTAACAAGGGTCCTGTTCGCTTTATTTTTTAGTGCATAAACTTAATAAATATATAATGTTATGTGGTTGAATCACTGAAGATCCTGCAATGATCTATTCCTTTCCTTTGTTAACACGACAGGGATACACCCTACCTGAACAGTAAAAAACATAAGATGAAATGAATGAACTTAACCAGGACCTTTATCGCCATCACAAGGATATATTGTGGAATTACTGGCTGTTGATCATTCTGGGTGGATGGATGGTGCTTTTTCCCCTGACTTTCAGCTATGGCGCCGCTATGGTGGAACCTGCCGGGGGGCGGGATATCTGGCTGACGGCCGATGCCCGGGTTATAGCCATGGCCCTGAGCGATATGATCAGCGGCCTGCTGCTTATGCTTTTTGGATGGAGGGCCCTGAGGCCGAACCGGCCGGTTAGCGTATGGATCTGTTGTCTTGTCGGGGTCTGGCTCAATCTTGCGCCCATACTTTTTTGGGCGCCGAACGCCGTAGCCTATGTCAACAGTACCATAATTGGGGTATTGGCGATCACATTTTCGGTCATCATACCCGACATTCCCAATATTACCCATTTTAAAAAACCGGGAACGTCCATTCCGTCAGCCTGGAGCTATAATCCGTCAAGCCTGCCCCAGCGGTCGGTCATGATGTTTCTGGCTTTTTGCGGATGGGTCATTTCCCGTTACCTGGGGGCCTATCAGCTCGGTTACACGGAAGTGGCCTGGGATCCCTTCTTTGGACAGGGCACGCGGGAGGTGCTGGAATCGGATTTATCGGAGAGCTGGCCGGTTTCCGACGGGGCATTTGGCGGATTTGCCTATACAATGGAATTCCTGCTGGTCTGGCTGGGAGGCTCTTTGCGATGGAGGGTCATGCCATGGACGGTTATCTTTTTTGGGATCCTGGTTATTCCACTCGGACTGGTCCACATATTCCTGGTTATTTCCCAGCCGGTAACCGTCGGCGCCTGGTGCACGCTCTGCCTGTTGGCGGCGGCCATCATGATGCCCATGATCGCTTTGGCCGTGGATGAGGTGGCGGCCACGCTTCAGCATCTGGTTCAGTCCGTGCGAAATGGAGCGTCTTTCGGGCAGGTCTTCTGGAAGGGCGGCGACCCGGAAAAAAGGCAAACCGGAGAGCAAATCCCGGAGATGATCGATTTTCCCAACCAGCCGGGGCGGGTGCTTCAGGCCGCCTGCCGGGGAATGTCATTCTCTGTTACCCTTTCCCTTGCCGCCGTTCTCGGAGCCTGGCTGGTGATCGCTCCCGATATTTTCGGCGTCGGCATCGAAGCTACTGCGGCCGGTATCAATCACCTGGCCGGAGCCCTGATTGTGGTCGTATCGGTAATCAGCATGGCCGAGGTCATACGCGGAGCAAGGTATGCCAACATCCTGCCGGCTCTGATCGTAGCCGTCGCTCCCTGGTTTGCACCCGATGGCAGTCAGGAATTATATTTAAACGGTGCCGTAACCGGCATGTTTATCATACTACTTTCCATCCCCAAAGGTTATATTCATGAAACCTATGGAATGTGGGACAAATATATTCGTTAAGCACATGAACCCGGAGCTTGAAAAATATTTAAACGAAAACCGTGACAAGCTGATTGGTTTTATTACCCATAAAACCGGAGATCCGGTTTTATCGGAAGATTTGCTGCAGGAAAGTTTGCTGAAAGCCCTGCGAGCTTCCGGTGAGCTTAAGGAAAAAGATAAAGTGGTTTCCTGGTTTTATCAGATCATACGCAATGCCATAACCGACGTGTACCGTAAGCAGGGCCGTGAAGCAATGTTTACCGGGAACAATGTTCCGGAGTGGCAGGAGGAATTGGCCCCGGATGAGGAAAAGACACTTTGTCAGTGCTTTATCAGCCTCATCCCTGCGCTTAATCCGGATTATGCATTTATCATTAAAGCCCTTGAACTCGGGAATGAAGATCCCGATGAAGTAGCCTCCAAACTCGGCATTTCCCGCAATAACCTGAAAGTCAAGCGGTACCGCGCCAGGCAGCAGCTCAGGGAGCGCCTGGAACAAACCTGCCGGACCTGCGCGACCCATGGCTGCATGGATTGCACATGTGCTGACTCCTGATGAAAATTTTTGCATTTTTTAGTGTAACCATTGCTGAATTCCGCGTCTGTACAGGTAAAAGCAGCGGACTGTTCACAGGAATGCTGCAGGTTTAACGGTCATCAAAAATAATTCAAGATCATGAAAACACTGAAATTTAAAACCAATATTAAATGCTCAGGCTGTGTGGATAAGGTAACGCCCTTTCTGGATGAGTGGGCCGGCAAAGATAACTGGAAAGTAGATGTACAGGACCCATACAGGATTCTCACCGTTGTGAGTGAAGATATTCAGCCTTCCACCATACGGACAGCCCTGGAGGAAGCCGGATACAAAGGCGAACCGGTAGGATCAAATTAAAGGGTATGGAAAGCAATATTAAAGAATACCCCGAAGCCCGTGCGGACGAAAAAAAACACCTGTCCTTTACCATAGAAGGCATGTCGTGCGCCTCCTGCGTGGCCGGGGTGGAAAAAGCCATCAAACAGGTCAATGGAGTAACCGGCGCCAGTGTCAATCTGGCAACCGAACGGGCCGAGGTAACCACGGCCCGTGGCGGGGCATCGGTGGAAAGGGTGATCATGGACGCCGTCAGCGAGGCGGGCTACCAGGCCATCCCGGATCCCGGTTTGGCGGAATCTCAAAACACGGTGCAGGAGCGGAAAGACCACGAACTCATTGCCCTGAAACGGTCACTGGGGCTGGCCGCTGCCCTCACCATTCCACTTTTTGTAATGGATATGGGATCTCATTTAGTTCCCTCCTTCCAGGACTGGATGATGGAGCACCTGACCACCCGCCAGCTTTTTTACCTGTTTTTTGCCCTGGCCACCGTCGTTCAGTTCGGACCCGGATTACGTTTCTACAAAAAGGGCTGGCCTGCCCTTCTCCGGGGTAGGCCGGATATGAATTCCCTGGTCATGCTGGGCACCAGTGCGGCCTATGGCTATTCGGTGGTAGCTACTTTTATTCCTCAGGTGCTTCCGGCCGGAACCGTGCATGTTTATTTCGAGGCCTCTGCCGTAATTATCACCCTGATCCTGGCCGGACGCTATCTGGAGGCTATGGCCAGAGGGAAAACGAGCGAGGCCATCAAAAGACTCATCCGACTGCAGCCCAAACAGGCACGGATCATCCGCAATGACGTGGAGATGGAAGTCCCTGTAGATGTGGTGGAAACAGGGGAAATTATTTTCGTCCGCCCCGGCGAACAAATTCCGGTAGACGGCATCGTTACCGGCGGCTCTTCGTATGTGGATGAATCGATGATCTCCGGAGAGCCGCTTCCGGTCGAAAAATCCTCCGGGAGCGAAGTTGTTGGCGGAACGATCAACAAAAACGGCAGCTTCCGGTACGAGACCACCAGGGTAGGCTCCGATACCCTGCTTGCCCGGATCATTCGAATGGTTGAACAGGCCCAGGCATCAAAACTTCCAATACAGGCTATGGTAGATAAGGTGACGAACTATTTTGTTCCCGCTATATTGGCCGCCGCCTTAATTACATTTGGACTATGGCTGACCCTGGGTCCCGAGCCCGCATTAACGTTTGGAATAGTCAATGCCGTAGCCGTTCTAATAATTGCCTGTCCCTGCGCTATGGGGCTGGCGACTCCGACCTCCATTATGGTCGGTACCGGAAAAGCCGCTGAAATAGGTATCCTGTTCCGGAAAGGGGAGGCTCTGCAAACGCTGAAGCATACCCAGGTGATCGCTTTGGACAAAACCGGAACGCTCACTAAAGGGCACCCGGAGATGACCGATCTGGAAACGCTGAAAGGATTGGCCGCCAATGAGGTGCTGCAGGCCGTCGCCTCGCTTGAGCAATATTCGGAACACCCTATCGCCGGCGCCATCGTGGAGGAGGCGCGCAGGCGTAAGCTGAACCTGAGCGCCGCCGAAAATTTTACCGCCGTTTCCGGATTCGGTGCCCGGGCCGTGGTCAGCGGACAACAAGTTCAGGTTGGGGCTGACCGCTACATGCACAAAATTGGCCTGAATGTTGACCTCTTCTCCCGCACGGCCGAAAGGCTGGGGGATGAAGGCAAAACTCCTCTATATGCCGCTATTGACGGACAGCTTGCGGCCGTCATAGCCGTTGCCGATCCCATAAAGGAATCCACCCCCCCGGCCATTGGGGAAATGCACAGGCTCGGATTGAAGGTGGCCATGATCACCGGCGATAACCACCGAACGGCGCAGGCCATTGCCCGGAAGCTGAACATAGATGTAGTCATAGCAGGGGTTTTGCCGGACGGAAAAGTAGAGGCCGTTAAAAAGCTTCAGCAGCAGCACGTGAAGGTGGCCTTTGTCGGTGACGGGATCAACGATGCGCCCGCTCTGGCTCAGGCTGATGCAGGCATCGCTATCGGAACCGGAACCGATATCGCCATAGAAAGCGCCGAGGTTGTTTTGATGTCCGGGGATTTGCGAAACGTGCCGAATGCCATTGCCATTTCGAAGGCTACTATCAAAAACATCAGGCAAAACCTGTTTTGGGCATTTGGTTACAATACAAGCCTCATCCCGGTCGCGGCGGGGGCTTTGTTCCCGGCCTACGGCATTCTGCTATCGCCCATGTTCGCAGCGCTTGCCATGGCGGCATCCAGCCTGTGCGTACTTGGAAATGCGCTGCGCCTGAAAAAATTTAAGGCGCCATTGGAAGCCCGGATAAGCAACAACTGACCTGAAGTACCTGTTTATGGGTGATCTCGCTCTAACGGTTCATCATGCTGAATCGGCCCGACAGCTGAAATTCCGAGTCCAGCCGGAACGCCCCCTCAGTTACAACTTCTTCGCCGGGTTCAAGTCCGCTTTCCACGATATACAGATCGCCGGCACGGTTGCCCAGCTCAATTTCACGGACTTCAAATCTGGGCACTTCCGAAGCCGGATCACGAACGAACACGACCGACCGCGGACCCGTCCACAGTACAGCACTGGCCGGGATCATCTTACGCGGGCCTTCCCGGCCACCGGAGTTCACCCTTCCGCTGACGAGCATACCCGGCTTCAAGTGGCCGTCCGTGTTGGCAATATCCACGCGAATTTGCACCGTTCGCGTTTGAGGGTCTACGACAGGATGAATGTAGGAAACCTCGGCGGCGAACACGTGGCCCGGATGGGAAGGGCTGCTGAAACGGACCGTATCGCCCTGGTGCAGCCAGGGCAGGTCATCTTCGTAAGCCTCAAAAATTCCCCATACCTGTTGCAGGTTGGCCACCTCAAAAAGCACGGACCCTTCCCCGACATGGTCTTCCCGGACAATATTTCGGGTGATGATATATCCGTCTACAGGTGAGACTATCTCCATGTTTTGCCGGACTTCGCCGCTGCTGATAACCGCATCGATCTGAGCTTCGGTCATTTCCCATTGCCGCAGCTTTTGGCGGGCCGATTCAGCTATTTCCGATTGCGGGCCGCTTCGCCGGACCGCAGACAGCAGTTCCCGCTGTGCCGTGACCAGCTGGGGCGAGTAAATGCTGGCCATAGCCTGGCCAGTCTGTATGGGGGCACCCGTAAAATTGATATAAAGCTCCCGAATGCGGCCCGATACGTGAGCCGTGATGTTGGTGAGGCGGCGTTCGTCGACCTTGATCCGGCCGGGAAGACGGATTTCATGCATGGGAAGTTGTTCCGTAACCCCTGTCGTCCGGATATTGGCCAGCTGAACCGCCGCTTCCGTCATCACCATGGAATGGTCGTCGTCCCCGGGTTCAGAAGTCGCCGGGATCAGGTCCATGCCGCAAATAGGGCATTGCCCCGGTCCGTCTTCCCGGACCGAAGGATGCATGGAACAGGTCCATACCCCCTCCCCATTTTCATCCGTCATCACCAGGTCATGATCATGCATGTCCTGGCCTGATGATCCAAAGAGCAGATAACCCGACAGCAAGCCAATCAGCAAAAGGCCTGCTCCATATGCATATTGTTTTGTTTGTGATTTCATGGTTGGGATGGTTTGATATGTAAGTTATTGCGAGTTGTAAAATTCAATCTGTTCAGTAGTTACATTATACATGCCATAGAGAGACTCGAGCCGGGCAATGGCTATATTTTTTTGCACGTAGGCTGTATTCAGGAGCATCTCATAGTCCAGAATTTGCTGCTGAAGCTGAATCAATTCCTCGAACATTCCTGTCTCTGTTGTATAGGCCTCGACAGAGATTTCCAAAGCCTGTCTGGTTTTAGGGATCAGCTTATCTTCATAAAGGGAAATGCGATGCTGAGCATCCCTGTATTCCTGAAGGTGTTTTTTGGCATCCGCCAAAAGCCGGTTGGCAGTCTCTGTTTTCTGCTTTTCTATTGACCGGATAGCTAGTCTGGCTTCCTGCTTTTGACCCTTATACCGGCTCCGGTACAGGGGTACCCGTACTGAGACTTTTGCTACCACACCATACCCTTCTCCAGGCATCATTGGCATGTACATGTAATCGGGAGACATTACTTCAACCCCGACTCCGAATGACGGGCGCCCTTTCAGCCGAGCCTCTTCCAGTGCATATCGGGAGGCTTGCCGCTGATGATCAAGCCGGGATATCCGGGGATTTTGCTCCTGAATTCTTTGTAAAATTTCATCCGGAGCTATCGTTAATGTTTTATGCTCCATTGATGCAGCCATGTTAATCTTTTCATCTGGTCCGCGGTTAAGCAACATATTAAACTCAACCTGGAGGGGCTCCAGGTTTCCGGTCATCTGCTCAATTCGCGTCTCAATTTTATCTGATTCCATCTGAAGCCGAATGACATCAACCTGACCGGATTGACCGGTTTCATACAAGGTCAGAGCCGTTGATTCCAACATGGATAAGAGTTCAAGGTTTTCCCGGAGAATGCTGACATGGTGGCGGGTTTCATGCATTCTGAACCAAATTTCCTTTACATCCCTGAACACTTCATTCCGGGCATTGATAAAATCGGCTAACCTTGCTTCGGCTAAATTTTGCACCCTTTTTTCAGCTTTACCCAAACTTCCGAACCATGGGAATGACTGGCTTAGTGAGGCCGTTATCCGGCTTAATGGATGGGAGTATGTTTGCGGGTTTACAAAATACATGAACATAACCTCCGGGTCGGGCAGAGTACCCACTTGCGGAACCTGTTCCAATATCGATCGATATTCATAAAACAGCCCCTGAATCTCCGGGTTGTTTTGCGCGGCCATTTCCAGATATTCGCTAAGTTGCGTGTCCCGGGCCAGAACCGGCATCGTAAAAATGACGATTAACAGAAGAAGGCTGAATACCCGGTACTCCTTTTTTGACGTTATCATGCTTTCTCAATTTGTGGTTGGGATTTCAGGCAATGCTCTTTCCACATTACATACAACAGGGGTATTAGCAGCAGGGTGAGCAGTTGGATGAACATGCCTCCGAATATAGGTATAGCCATGGGGATCATGATCTCAGAACCTTTACCCGGCGAGCTCAGTATGGGCAGCAAAGCCAGCAGGGTGGTTCCGGTGGTCATCAGGCAGGGACGGACGCGCCGCATGCCGGCCTCCACGGCTGTCTGGCGGATGCTGTTGACTGAAGCCGGCCTGGTCCGTTCGAAAAGTTGGTCCAGGTAAGTAGCCAGCACAACTCCGTTATCTACGGCTATGCCGAACAGGGCCAGAAATCCAACCCATACGGCCACGCTCAGGTTGATGGTACCCATCTGCAGCAGGCCTCTCATCTCCACGCCGAACAGGGAAAAATTAAGAAACCAATCCTGTCCGTAAAGCCAGAGCATGATAAACCCTCCGGCCCAGACCAGCAGGATCCCTGAGAAGATCATCAGGGTTACGGACACAGACCGGAACTGGAAATACATCAGCAGGAAGATGAGGACCAGGGTGACGGGCACAACGATCAGGAACCGTTCGGCTGCCCGCTGCTGCTGGCGGTATTCACCCTCGAAGCTATAGCTGATCCCGGCGGGGACCGAAAGGGTTCCTTCGCTGATTTGCCGGTTCAGATGTTCCCCGGCCCGGTCCACCAGGTCCACGGGAGCATAGCCGGCCTCCGTATCGAAGGTGACATAGGCGCTTAAAAAAGTATTTTCACTGCGAATGTTCATCGGCCCCTTTTTAAAGTTGATCTCCCCGAGCTGGCCGAGCGGGATCTGATAACCGGCCGGAGTGGGAACCAGTATGCGCCGGATAGCCTCCGGATTATCCCGGAATTCCCGGGCATAACGGACCCTGACCGGATAGCGCTCCCGGCCTTCCACCGTTGTGGTGAGAATTCGCCCGCCGACAGCCGTACTTATGACATCCTGCACAGCCATAATGCTGAGTCCGTGCCGGGCGATGGCTTGCCGTTCAATATCAAATTCCAGGTAAGGTTTGCCCGTGACGCGATCGGCAAACACGGATTCGGCTCTTATACCCTCGACCTGACGCAGCTGCTCCTCAAGCCGGGTGGCAAACCCGTCGATAATCTCCAGACTGGGCCCTTCAATACGAATGCCCATACTGGCCCGCATGCCGGTCTGCAGCATGACCAGCCGGGTTTCGATAGGCTGCAGGCGAGGGGCCGACGTGATGCCCGGGAGGTCGGATGCCTGGAGGATCTCTGCCCAGATATCATCCTCGCTCTGAATCTCATCGCGCCACTGCCGGTAATAGCGTCCGCGACGGTCGGGGATCAGGTTTCCCTCATGATCCCGGATAAATTCACCGTTGCCGTCTACCTTGTAGCGTAAACGCCTGCCACGATCATCCCTTTTGTATTCGCTTTTATAGGAAATGATGTTCTCAAACATGGACAGCGGGGCCGGGTCAAGCGGGGATTCTACCCTTCCGGCTTTACCGACCACCATGTCAATCTCCGGTATGGAGGCCACCCGCATATCCACCTCCCGCATGATCTGAATGGCTTCTTCACTGCCGGCATGAGGCATGGCAGTCGGCATCAGCAGAAACGTGCCTTCATCCAGGGTGGGCATGAATTCCTCACCAAGGCTCCGCCAGCTCAGCGCCCCTGAAAATAAAATGAGGGCAAGCAGGACGAAGAAAACCATCCGGTGATCCAGCAAAAAAGCCAGCATACGCTGGTAATAGTGCATAAAGACCCAAAATAATCCAAATATCAGTCCCACGATCAGGGCAATGAACACCAGACTCAACGAAACCGGGTTTCCGGGTCCGAGGGGGAGCCAGTTGGAAGCCAGCAGCCACCCCATCGCCAGCAGGATAATACCGTTGTTGACGTATTGGGTCCATGGTTTGTATTCTTTTTTATAGATCATGCCGGCCATGTTACTGGCGGCCAGGGCCAGCAGGGCAAGTCCTGCCCAGGCAAAATAGGTGACGGCCACGGCCACTCCGGCGGCGGCCATGATCCCGTTCCAATACCAAAGTGTGGATTCCTTTCCCGCTTTTTGGGTGAACAGCCGGTAGGCAAAAGACGGTATCAGGGTAATGACGATGATCAGGGCGGCGATCAGGATGAAGGTTTTAGTATAGGCCAGCGGACCAAATAACCGGCCTTCTTCGGCCTGGAGCATGAATACCGGCAGGAAGCTTACAATGGTAGTCATCAGGGCGGTCACCACGGCAGGACTCACCTCGGTGGCCGCCCGGTAGATCACCTCCAGACGTTTTTCATCCGGTCGGGCCTCCTCCATATGCCGCAGCATGTTCTCGGTCAGGATTATGCCCATATCCACAACCGTCCCTATGGAAATCGCAATGCCGGCCAGAGCCACGACATTGGCATCGACCCCGATGTAGCGCATCATGATAAAGCTCATCAACACGGCCAGGGGCAGCAGTCCGGAAATGACAGCCGAAGACCGCAAATGCATCACCATAATGATAATCACGATAATGGTGATCAGGATCTGCAGGGAAAGAGCTTCTTCCAGAGTACCCAGCGTTTCATGGATGAGTCCGCTGCGGTCATAGAACGGCACAATTTCGACCCTGGATACCGTTCCGTCTGACAGGGTTTTTGCAGGCAAGCCTATGCCGATGCGCTCTATCTCCGCTTTCACGCCGTTGATAACCTCCAAAGGATTCTCTCCAAAGCGGGCCACAACGACGCCTCCCACCGCATCGGCTCCGCCTTTATCGAGCACGCCGCGGCGCTGGGCGGGCCCCCTGCTCACCCGGGCCACATCATTGATACGAATGGGAACTTCCTCCCGCAGGGCCACCACGCTTTCTGCAATATCATCCAGGCTTTCAATATAGCCTAAACCCCGGACCACATACTCCGCACCATTCATTTCCAGGGTCCGGGCGCCCACGTCCATGTTGCTGGCCCTGACGGCATCGGCAATTTCACTGACACTGACCCCGGCCTCACGCATGGCATCGGGATCAATATCAATCTGGTATTCCCTGACGTAACCGCCGATGCTGGCAACCTCGGCAACCCCGCTAACCGATGACAGGGCATAGCGCACCTGATAATCCTGTATCGTTCGCAGTTCCTCCGGATTCCAGCCTCCCGCCGGGTTGCCCGCCTCGTCCCTGCCTTCCAGGGTATACCAGAACACCTGGCCCAGGGCAGTGGCATCGGGACCCAGGGCCGGCTGCACGCCGCCGGGCAAGGTGCCCGGGGATAGGGCATTGAGTTTCTCCAGGATCCGGGAACGGCTCCAGTAAAACTCAACATCTTCTTCAAAGATCACGCTGATGCTGGAGAAGCCGAACATGGAATTGCTCCGGACGGTCCTCACGCCCGGAACGCCCAACAGTTCGGTGGACAGGGGATAAGTGATCTGGTCTTCCACATCCTGGGGCGAATTACCCGGCCATTCGGTAAAAATTATTTGCTGGTTGTCCCCTAAATCCGGTATGGCATCCACCGGGACGGCGTCGCGGGGCCATCCGCCCAGATCCCAGTCGAAAGGGGCCGTACTGATGCCCCAGCCGACAAGGACCAGGAAAAGCAGGAGCGCTATAAGCTGATTATCCAGAAAATAGCGTATGACGGTATTAAGCATGTCACAAATTGAGAGTAAACAAAAAAAACCCAATGCGGGCTCTGATAGAAAATAACTGCGGCGCAATTGCCGCAGAAGGGCTATGCTCTCAATTCAGTAAGACGCGATTCATCAGATAGATGGGCAATGAATCGCCGTATGAAACTGTAAAACTCTTGACCTTTTGGGTATGGGGAATATAGGGTTCAACAATGCGGAAGGTAAAGCCGGCAACCATAGCGGCGAACTTATTTACCTGCACACGGTCGGACTCGATGGTGCCGGAGGTGGGGGGAGTCTGCTTAACTGTACAATCGCAACGCTCAGCGTTTTCCCCTGTATTAGTATGGCAATCGTATCCGGTTTCCCCCGCATCACAGCACGCTGTCCCTACAGCAGACAGGACCGGGGCGCTGAAGGAAGCAACCAGCAAGAGGATCAGACCGGTGGAAAGCAAACGATATGGCAGCGCCGAAGTGTTCATTGCCTGAAAGTTACGCAATAAAATGTATGATTAGCAATTTTATTACCTAAAAAAGGATCGGGGGGTAATTTACACTTTGGTACGCGGTCGCTGGGCCGTCCCGCTTTCATAGGCTGCTTCTTTTACCGCCCGGGAAACACGGCGAACCACCTGTTTGTTAAACACACTGGGTACGATATATTCTTCGTTGAGATCCTCTTCCTCTATGCAGTTGGCGATGGCATGGGCAGCGGCCAGTTTCATGGGTTCGTTTATGGAGGTAGCCCGGGCATCCAGGGCGCCCCTGAATATGCCGGGAAAAGCCAGTACGTTGTTGATCTGGTTGGGATAATCGCTTCTCCCGGTGGCTACGATGCGAGCGTGAGCCGCAGCCTGTTCCGGCATGATCTCCGGAACGGGATTGGCCAGGGCAAAGACGATCGAATTTTTTGCCATTTGCCTGACCGCTTCGACCGGCACAATGTTGGGTCCGCTGACGCCGATCAAAATATCAGCATCCGTTGATGCTTCTATTATAGATCCTGACCTGTTTTCCCGGTTGGTGTTACCGGCCAGCCAGGCTTTGCTGGAATTAAGCTCGTCCAGCCGCTCCCGGTTGATAATGCCTTTCCGGTCGCAACAGATAATATCATTTACTCCGGCGGACAGCAGGATCCGGGTGATGGCCACGCCTGCCGCTCCGGACCCGACGATCACAATGCGGACATCATTTAATTTTTTACCCACTACCTTCAATGCGTTGATCGTGGCGGCCAGGGTCACCACCGCCGTCCCATGCTGATCATCGTGAAAAACAGGGATATTCAGTGCGTCTTTCAACTGCTGCTCAATCTCAAAACAACGCGGGGCACTGATGTCCTCCAGGTTTATGGCTCCAAAACCAGGGGACATCCATTTTACGGCTGATACAATTTCGTTCGTTTCCTGGGTCTGCAGGCAAATAGGGTAGGCATCAATATCGGCGAACTCTTTAAAAAGCATGGCTTTGCCCTCCATAACAGGCATGGCCGCTTCGGGACCTATATTCCCCAGGCCTAAAACGGCGGAACCGTCACTTACCACGGCCACTGAATTTTGCTTGATGGTCAGAGTATGGGCTTTGTCTTTATCTTCAGCTATGGCCTGGCATACCCGGCCCACACCCGGGGTATAGGCCATGGAAAGAGCATCGCGCGTATCAACCGGAACTTTATTCCGGATGCGGATCTTCCCGCCAAGATGCAGCAAAAAAACCCGGTCGGAGACATTACGGACCTTGACCCCGTCAATTTTTTTTACCGCCTTGACAATCGACCTGGAATGAGCCTCATCACGGGCGCTTACCGTGAGGTCACGGACTTTGACGCCACCCTCAATCTTAACAACATCCACTGCTCCGGGATCGCCTTTCTCCTTGGCAATGGCATTTAGTACACTGGCCAGCATACCGGGCCTGTTGGCCAGATACAGGCGCATGGTAAAGCTGTAACTGATACTGGGTTGAGTTTCATCCATCGGTTTACATTGATTATAACGATTGTTGACCTGCTTAATATAAAAGTATTTACGCAATAATGGACTGCCATTTTGCTTTGGTGATGGTAATTTATTATCATCTGAAAGCCCTTTTAAGCTAACCTCCTTTTCGTTTCCTACACCCTATAAATGAAAATAAAGGTTTCCTCCCCGGGCAAAACCTTTTATTTATTAATCACACGTACCACATGGCTATTTCCAGACGACATTTCCTTCGCAATGCAGGCGCAGTTACCATTGGGTTCTCCGGATTACACACTTTTGTAGGATGTTCTCCCTCTTCCCGTTTAACCAAATCAGGTCCGGCCGGGTACGGATCGTTAAGACCAGACCCCAACGGGATTTTGGATCTGCCCGAAGGCTTCAGCTACACCCTTGTCTCCCGCACCGGTGAGCGTATGAACGACGGCTACTTCGTTCCCTCATCCCATGATGGCATGGCCGCCTTTCCCGGCCCCGGCAATCGGACCATCCTCGTCCGCAACCATGAAATCAGTGCAGGGGCCAGCCCCGGATCCGGTCCGTTCGGGAATAACAACGGTTTAATGCGCCAGCTTAACCGTACGCACCTGTACGACGCCGGAAGCAACGGCACCCCTTGTCTGGGCGGAACAACAACCCTTGTATACAACACACAAAGCCAACAGCTGGAAAGCCATCATCTGAGCCTTGCAGGAACGCTAAGGAATTGCGCAGGGGGCCCCACGCCCTGGAACACCTGGGTAACATGCGAAGAGACCGTCGACCGGGCCGGTGACGCTCTTTCTGAAGATCATGGTTATAACTTTGAGGTTCCGGTTTCCGACCAGCCGGGCCTGGCAACACCGGTTGCCCTGAAAGCCATGGGCCGTTTTAATCACGAAGCCATAGCCGTTGATCCGGCTTCCGGCATTGTATATGAAACCGAAGACCGCGGCGATGGCCTTATCTATCGCTTTATACCCCATGTTCCCGGCAAACTGGCCGAAGGCGGCAGGCTTCAGGCACTTTCCATCACGGGCACGCCCTCTATGGATACCCGTAACTGGGAAAGCCAGCTGGTGGAAACAGGCCATGAACTGGACGTGTCCTGGATCGACGTCGAGGATGTAACCTCTATGGATGACGATCTGCGTATACGCGGGTTCGAAAAAGGGGCGGCCCGGTTTGCGCGCGGCGAAGGAATGTGGTATGGAGACGGCACTATCTTCTTTGCCTGCACCAATGGCGGACGGGAAAGAAAAGGACAGATATGGAAATATACCCCCAGTGCGCAGGAGGGTAAAACAGAAGAACAAAATGACCCGGGCCGGCTGGAATTGTTTGTTGAACCCAACGACAGCAACCTGGTTGAAAATGCCGACAACCTGACCATATCGCCGTGGGGAGACCTGATCGTATGCGAAGACGGTCCCGGTGACCAGAATCTGGTCGGCATCACCCCCGACGGCTCTTTGTACCGGTTCG
Source organism: Balneolales bacterium (assembly GCA_040905685.1). GTDB lineage: Bacteria > Bacteroidota > Rhodothermia > Balneolales > Natronogracilivirgulaceae > JBBDMU01. The sequence goes on from JBBDRB010000086.1 coordinate 27,091, forward strand.
GTCATAACTCAATGAACAATTCGGAATTTGCCGGAGCTACCTTCTCTCCGGACGGCAGCACGTTTTTTGTAAACATACAATCACCCGGCTTTACCGTGGCCATTACCGGTCCATGGGAGGGTTAAAATGATCGACTCATACAAAAGCCCCGAGGCTAAACAGCTCGGGGCTTTTTTTATTTAACGACAAATTGACGTTACTATAATCTAACGGTATTTTAAAGCGTTCACTTAAGAGAGAGTGAACGGTAAACATGAATAACCGAAGGAATAAATGAAAGATTTATTTACTAAATCTGTAGTTAAAGCAAGAAAACTTATCGATGAGCATGAAGTTTATCGGGTAAATAAGGATGCGTGGCATAACTGTGATATTGATCAGTATGTGTGGGTTGATGACGTCACGGAAGACAAGGTTGTGATGCAACAGATCTTTAAAGACGTGATCTCCACGCAAATTGAATTTTACTGCCCGTTGTGCAAATCCTATAATGCCGAATCGGAGTATTTAGCCACCGTGTTTACCAGTACCAAAACAAAATGGCTGGCGAATATGATCACCCATTACCGGCATTCACATACCGATTCCTGGGATAGAATCTGGGGTGCAGGAGGTTACGGTTATCATAATTTATCTCAAATAACCTATAGCATTGAGAAGGAAAGAATAAATAATATTTCAAAACGCCAGATCATCAAGAAAGCGTCCGATTATCTTGTGCATCACAACATCAATGAAAATCATTTCAAAGCCCTGCACGGCACCGATAAAAAGACCTTTGTCTTAGCCGATAAAATATTAAATCAAAAGGCAGCTTCGGAAAATAAGCGTATTATCCCGGATTCATCCGGAGCTTAACAATCCGTCAGCCGTCCCCCGGTTGTTTACATTGAGCCATATAATTACTGAACTTGGTTTGTTTTTTAGTTATCTTGGGAATCTTAGGACTTCGAAGTACCCAAAGCAATACGGTTACTTCCTTTTCGGCATGCGCAGTTTAATATTATTTTTGCTTGCCGTATTACCTCAATGAGAGCCAGGTCTGAACCCGTACAGGGTCGGATATAAAATTTGCTTTACGTATTGGTTGCCCTTTGGATGTATAGCCATGTAGGGCCAAAAGAGAGTTATTATTAATTTTTAATTTTAATATGATTTGAAAGCTTATTTGGGATTTTTAAAAGAACATTATTACGCTGTTATATTCGGAGGATTACTGACATTTTTTTCAAGCTTTGGACAAACCTTTTTTATTTCGCTGTTTGTACCCGGCTTGCTGACTGCCTTTGCATTATCAAATTCAGCCTTCGGAACGTATTATGCCGCCGCTACAATTATTGCTTCCTTCTTTTTGCTGCGTTTCGGCCATGTAATTGACGAACGGCCAATCCGGCCCTTTACCTATAAGACGATTTTTTTACTGGCCGGAGCCTGTTTATTCTTAGGTCTTGCCGTTCACCCTTCCATGGTTTTTATAGCGTTAATCGGTTTGCGGCTGGGCGGACAAAGCCTGATGAGCCATATTAGTCAGAGTGTGATGTCACGGCATTTTGAAAAAGACCGCGGCAAAGCCCTGAGCCTGACTTCATTGGGATATTCACTGGGGGAGATCATCTTTCCCTTGGCTATCGCTCTAATATTGACGCTGACCGATTGGAGATTTGCGCTGTTTGCTTCTACGGCCATGCTGCTTCTGATCTTGTTGCCTGTGTTAAGTCTACTGAAACTGGAAGAATACGATGTTGAGCAGCTTTCCGACCAGCCGTCAAAAGGTCCGGAATGGCATTACTTTATCGAGATCCTAAGGGAAAAATCGTTTTGGTATATCGCCCTGCCATCCTTCATGGTTCCGTTTATGACAACAGGGCTGTTTTTTTACCAGTATGTTCTGGCCGAGGCCCGGGGCTGGCCCCTGGAATGGTATGCCTTGTGCTTTGCCGGCTATGCAGGGATGAGAATGCTCTTCTCTTTCTACGGAGGTATTCTGAACGACCGGTTTACGGCCCGTGAGCTTTTCCCTTATCTACTCATTCCACTTATAGCCGGATTATTTTCACTGGCCTGGGTTCCGGGTGACTATGCCGCCCTGTTGTTCCTGTTATTAACCGGGGTTACCATAGGCATGAGCAGCGTAGTGAAAATAGCCCTCATTGCCGAGATCTATGGGACACAAAAAATTGGTCAGGTTAAAAGCCTGTTCACCGTAGGCATGGTGATTTTTTCAGCCTTCGGACCCATGGTTGTCGGTTTCCTGCTGGATGCCGGAACGACGTTTTCCCAAATAGCCTGGGGCAGCGGATTGGTATTAACGCTTATTATGATCAACACGTTCATTACTGCCGGGGATACCTGGTTTGCCAGACGTTTTAGCTGGAACACCCAATATCAGTGAATGCTCTCCAGAACGGTCTCAAATACGTGAAGGTCGTCATCGGTGTGCAGCACCATTCGGATTTGCCGGATATGAGCAAGCTCCGGGGCCATTTCCTTTATGGTATGCATAGTTATTTCAGCGGCGGGTTTTAGAGGGTATCCAAAAGCACCGGTTGATATAGCCGGAAAAGCTATGGAATCTATGATGTTTTGATTTGCAATGTTTAATGCATTGCGATAGCAGCGGGCCAATAGCTCAGCCTCCGGCTTATCTCTCCCATAGACCGGCCCGAGGCAATGTATGACATGCTGGTTGGGGAGCTTATGAGCCCCGGTGATAACGGCTTCTCCCGGCTTTATTGGTGCCATAGACCGGCATTCCTCTTCCAGGCCGGGTCCGGCGGCCCTGTGAATAGCCCCGGCCACACCTCCGCCGATGCGCAATTCGGCATTGGCCGCATTAACAATGGCTTTGAACCCGGGCTGGCTGGCAATATTACCCCGTACGGCTTCAACATCAATATGGTGTATCTTCTTTTCCATTGCTGTTCCATGAATAATGTGCAATGTGTACGTTTGCCAACGGCGGGTATTTTGACGTAGAAAAATTTTAACCGAATCCGATGATGGCAAAATAGGTAGTCACAAAGGAAAAGAGAATAACGGCGATTAAGCCTATATTCCATTTTTTTGAAGGCATATGATCTTCCCCCATCAACGCTTTCTTGTTCAGCAGATAAAAAACCGGAATAGCAATAGCCGGCAGGATCGTTGCCTGGAAGGCCTGAGAGAGGACCATAAGGACGGGGGGCGTCTGCTCCAGGAAGACGGATCCAAATGCGAAGAGCAATCCTATGAAAATTAGGGTCCTGAACAGGGTCGACTGGATATCGCGTTTCCATCCCATAAAATCGGCAACAAGCCAGGGAGCGATCAGCACGATTGGGAAAATAGTCGACAAGCCGGCCCCGGAGATCCCAATGATCAGCAAAAATGCAGCCGCTTCTCCACCCAGGGGCTCAAGGAGCCTGATCATCTCAAGTGTAGTCTCCATGGTCAGGCCCATGACGTGCAGTGTCCCTGCTCCCACGGCCATAACCACGGCGCTCAAAAAGACCATAACAAAAACCGAGACCAATGCATCGCGCTTCTCATGCTTCAGATGCCTGATCGTCCAGCCTTTTTCCGCCACTACCGTGCTGCGGATGATAAAAACAGCGGCCGAACAAGTAGTACCGGCCATTGCGGCAACAAGGCGGTAAGCCCCCGGCGTGTCGGGAATGCCCGGCACCATGCCTGCAACGATGGCTGAATAGGACGGGGCGATCATGAACAGAACAACCACGAAACAAAATACCATCAGGATAACGAAAGCCGTCAAAATCCTTTCGAAGAGCTTGTACCGGCCATACCATAAGGTGAAAAATATAATTATGCTCAGGGCCAGTATGATCCATCCGGTTTCAACCACCAGAGCCCCACCTGCAGAAGCAAGACGAAAGCCTTCCTGGATCAACTCAGAAACAATACCCATGACCCCTATCAGAGCCAGCAGTTCACCCAGGATCAGGGCCGCCATAATGTATAGGGCCACCATGTTCCCCACAACGGGTATTTCATTCCTGAAATTAAAAAGAGCCGTATTTCCCGTAACCAGGGTCAGGTGACCGAATGCCACCATGGCAATGTAGGTGAATACGCCGGAGATGATGATGGCCCAAAGCAGGGTCATGCCGTATTGCGCCCCGGCCATTCCCATGGTGGTTACGCTGCCGGTCCCGATATTATAACCAATTAAAAACAAGCCCGGACCCACAGCGCTGAGCGCAATAAGGATTTTCTTTTTTATTTTTTCCGCCCTGTTTGCTTTAGTCAGAACATCATTTTGCTGATTCATTAACCGGTTCCTTTTTCCATATTGTTTTTGGTACTATTCGAAGATAACTAGCTCCAGTTCATCACCTTTCTGGCATTGCCCCGGTAGAGCGACTCCAATATCGCATCCGGCAAATCCAGCCCGTAATAGGGCCACCAAACACGACCGGCCATGTATTCATCATCGCTTTCAAGCAGCCGCCACCAGGCCTGGTACATGCTCTTCTGCATGCCCATATCGGTGCCGAATAAAACCCGGTCAGCATATGCTGCAAGAAATTTCGCAATTGCCCTGGGGGTGCGTCCGGCCTCATAATCTCTGGCTGAAATATCCAGATACAAGTTAGGGAATTGATCGAGCGCAGCGCTTAACATCGGCAGATCGTGTCCCTGATTGCTCAGATGACAGGCAATAAACGTGGTAGCCGGATGCTTACCCACGGTCCGGTCTCGACGAATGAGTAACTCCTGATGGGATAATATATCGTCCCCGTGAAGATTAAAATGCTGATAGTCGGGGGTACGCTCCTGATAAACGTCCAGGGGCTGCCAGGCCGAAGGGTGATCGGCTATGTGCATATTCACCGGCAGATTCAGTTCCGCACATTTATCCCAGAAGGCATCCAAACGCGGATCATCGAAGTGCAGTCTTTCATCCCGGGCCAGTTCCGGGTCCATGGTCAGCCCCAGACCTTTATCGGTCAGTTCACCCACACCCCGCGCCCCTTTTTGGTAACACCGTTCCAGTTCCGCCACGGCCCGTTCCGGATAGTCCCGACTCCGGATATCGGAAGTCTCCAATCCGCAGTAGAGTTGAAAGCGGTCGGGATACGACCCTAAATACAGCTCGGCCAGCCTGTCGAACTCCTCTCCGGTGGCTACGGTCATGAGCACCGAGAGCTCTACGCCCACGTCATCCATTGTTTTGACCCATTCTGCCAGCACCTCGCGTGCAGAGCCTTCGGCCCATTCCGGATAATTATGGATATGGGCATCAATAACCGGAAAGCGGGCTTTCGGAACTACCGTTTCCGGTACAACTACCGATGATTTTGGAGCATAATCCTTTAGCAGGATTTCATCCATTGCCCCCGGCCTGGGATCCACACCGGGTCCGCCCCATTCTCCATACTTCACCTTTTGCCATTCCGGATCCGTTTGCCAGTTTGTAGCCGGTGCAATTCTGTTCGTCGAATCAGAAGCACATCCCCGCGTCAGGCTCGCCCCGGCGATCCCGAATCCTGCCAGACCAGACAGTTTCAGGAAATCTCTTCGGTTCTTCTTCATGATATGGGGATTAGTTGGTTCATCACACAGGCCACGTCAGGAATGTATAAACTTTTTAATTGTTTTGGAAACGAAACTTATGCCGCGAACGGCATGGGTTAGGATGAGGTTACATTCCCTGAGTAACCAATAAGCTCCAATGGGTTTTCACCCTTTCAAAAAACAATTCTTCCCACAGGGTTTTATATTCTTCATTATCATAGATACCGGCAGCTCTGTGAATCAACAGGCCCAGATTATTTTCCGATTGGGTCCAATCGCTTATCTGTTCATAGGGCCAGTCTTCTTCTCTGTCTATATAGTCAATTAGATAATCCAGTGCTTTGGGCAGGGAGCCTTCATCCGGATTTTCATAGTTAAAGATGTCTACTCCGGCCTTCAGACCGATCTCACCGGCATCAAAGAAATTCCGCAGGTTGCTAACGGAATAGCTATGGGCCCGGGTTCTGGATAGTTCCGCAGGCTGGCGTCCGTCTGACTCGATCATGGGATCGATTCGCCGTTGGGGTATCTCCCGTGCTTTACGGGCAACGTATTCATCATTGCCGATAAAATACGCGATACCGCTGGCCTGAGCATCAAAGGCCACTGAATGGTTATTTGGATGTTCCTCTTCGTCTTTCCCGAATTGGCTTTCGGTCAACCAGGTAAAATAATCCCCAAACCATGTCCTGATGTCCTCTAATTCGTCTCCTGATAGTTTGTTGGAGGTTTCCAGTACGGAGATGGCATCAACCAAGACATGAAAAGCTCTGGTGTCGATAATCCCAATGCCGCGGCCTTCTGTTCGGCCGGGAATGGATTGCCCGTATTTCAAATGGGGATTCATTAGCGTTTCAGGATCAAGAAACCAAACTCTCAATAACCCGGCCGCCTTCTCTGCATATTCGCTCTGTCCTGAAAAAAACCAGGCCAGGGTTAATGTGCGAACGTCATTGACCAATCCACCCACCTGAGGCCGGTCCAGGTTATCCCTTTCCGGATTAACCTCGCCATCGCGGCGTATGTAGGGCAAACCATCGGACTTTTCCGGGTCAGGCCACCAGTATGGTCCCATGCTCATATAATCATTCTTGGAACCACTTGGAGGAACCATCTTCTTAAAAGTAACGGAATAAACACCCTTTTTAAGGGCCGTTTCCGCATCAGCAATCAATTTTTGGTAAGCCGGCTGGAAAGTCTGATCCCCCGTATCCAGTTTATCCTTTACCTGGATCATCCAGTCATAATTCCAGCCACCAAGGCGCGGAATTTCTGAGGCTTTCGCATCGTTGGTGAAAAGTAGGATTAGGAAAGTTATTAAAAACAGGTACCGTACTTTCATATAAATTTATTTTAGAGCATCACTGGAAGACCGTGAAGCGCTGGTTTAAATTAGCTACAGATGAACCTACTTAATTTTTATACCATTTATTGGTCTTTAATGGGATTAATATACGTAAAGGGTCTTGGCTCGTTTTGAAGGATCACGTATAATACCAAGGGAAGCATTCCGTGGGGCAGCCGTATCAGGACATCGGGAAGGGCGCCAAATCCATAATTGACTATTCGCAGAAAACAGGTAAAAAATCCCCAGAAAGCCATCCATAAAACAGCCATGCGGGATCGAAATAGAAGCAAGGCTATGGCTGAACCTATATCGACAATTCCAACCACGAGAAGCATTTGTTCAACCAGTGACTGGGAGGCTCTCCATCCGATCGTTTTTCCCGCCAGGCCGATGGTCATGTCAATAAACCAGGGATGGGCCCAGATGGCCTCCAGGCCATGGATGGTAAAGGTCATGCAGGTGGCGGCAATCAATACCCATTTGACAAATTGGTCTGTCATCTGCGGATGCCGGGTTTTCAAAAATCCGCTGAAAACGAACAAAAAAGCCAGGGGGGTGGCCAGGCGCATGGCATAAGCCGCAAAAGCATAATCGCTGAACGGATACCCTCCCTGATCGACCTCGGCCCAAACCAGCGTGACGGTAAACAGGATAAGAAATCCGGCCGCCCATAGCCGTGATCTTTGAAAAAACAGGCCTGCTACCGCCAACAAAACCAGTCCGGCGTTAATCTGTTCGATCAGGCCGGCCCTGTCGTGATCCACTCCATAGTTCATGAACAGTACCGAGCCGATTGGAGATACTTTCAGCCATGAAAGGTAAGAAATCCCCATTCCCAGACACACCGTCGCCGCAAGCAACAACTTTTTTGTGTGATCAGCATAGATCATAAGCACGGTTTGTTACCGGTAGCGGCCCAGGCAGGGGTCAGCTAGTCTCTGTTTCTGGGGTACACGGTATGCTCATCCAAAACCTTGCCGTCCATTCCAATGGCTTTCAGGTTAAGCGACCCGGAGTCTACATCCAGCAGCCAGACATGATGGACCGATTCGGTATAGCCCGGCTCTTCCAGAAACCAGCGGTTTGCATCGGGATTTCGCTGAGGCACGCCCAGCCCTCCTTCACCGACATAGACGGTTCCGTCTTCAGCCGCCTGCATATTTTTAATCGGAATCGTCCTTTTCAGGGAGTGCCCATCCGACTCGAGAGCAAGGTCCAAACTGAACTTGTCAAAAACGGGCAACCAATTCTCCCGTATACGCTGGAAGTCGGGCCGGTTGTAATCTTTCACGGCCGGAAAAGCGGGACGATGGTATTGAGCCATCACCCAGCGTTTGGCAGAATTACCGTTGGTAACGGCCTCGAGTTCTTTTTCCAGCCATTCCAGCTGATCACCGGCTACACTGATTTCGCTATTTAACGTAAGTAGGGCGGTTTTACCAATTTCGGTCGTGTAATAATAATGCTCCAGATTACCGCCCAACCAGAAATTTTCCTGAAATCCAACTTGCATATCGTGATTGCCACGGGCCACGATAAAAGGCAGCAAGCGGTTATCAGAAGTTTTAAGGAGTTCGTTGTCCTCAAACCACCAATACAGATGCCTCCAGTCGGCGGTCGTTCCCCAATCGGCACCATGGGCCAGGGCCAGAATATCAGGATTCTCTTCGAGCAACTGAACCAGGAGCCTGTTCATGTTCTGGCGGTCAACGTGCGGGGTACGCCCTGCATACCTCGGGTTATCACCACCCAGTCGGGAGTCGCCACCCGAAAGCAGTTTAAAATCCTGGTCATCGCCCGGCGCTGTTAGGAAATAGTATTCCTCGGAAACATTCCCCTCGCTTTCCACCACGAAATAATAACGTGTCGATGGCTGCAATCCATCGATCCGGACATGGTTATACCATGCGGAAGGAACGCCTTCCGTGTTATCCATATCTTTCATGGTGATGGGGCCATGAAGGTCCGACGGGGTGCTGAAAGCATACTCGCCCAAGTTTCCCGAATGGCTTTCCGTATCATAATAAATATGATTACCGGAGGAGGTTACCATGGTCGTCCAGGAAATAATGGCCTGTTCAGCAGGCGTTTCGGTCCAGATAACCCGAACGTGACGGGGTTCGGGAACTTCATCTATACCCTCCGAGGCGATGGCTAGATGTTGAATGCCACTGGTAAAGAAGATGCCTATAGCCAGTATGGCTATAGGTATCAATGCGTTTAGTTTTATCATGTTCAATTTTATGTAGGCTTTTATTATTAGAACTTAATTTAGCTTTTTACCAGCCCGGATTCTGCTCTATATTCGGATTTTGCGACATCACACTAATAGGAATGGGCCATAAATAGTGTTTACTTTCGTCAAACACTGGATTATGCCAGTCTGACCCTGCATAGACATCGATATAGGGCCGGCCTTCAACCTCAGTAGTCTGGATTTCATGGCCATCATAACGTGCTTCGGCCGCGGCGTCAAAATGAATGCCCAAATCCGGTATTTCAAGTTTTTTTCCTTGCTTCCAGCGTCTCAGGTCGTTGTAACGGTGGCCCTCCATGAACAATTCGACCCTGCGCTCACGCCTGATTTCTACTATTTCAGAGGATACACCGTCGTTTGCATATCGGGAATCCATTGGTGGGTTCATCTGCATGGGTGGCATACCTGCACGATCACGAAGAAGGTTAATGCTAATATCCAAATCATCCTGCGTAAGCTCATCCAGTTCAGCCCTGGCTTCGGCATAGTTCAACAGTACTTCAGCATACCTTAAAATTATCGCTGGATTTACAGCTGTATATTTTTCTTTTAAAGCCTCTTCTCCGTAAACCTTAATAATATGATATCCCGTTGTTGTTATGAAGCCACCTGACATACCGGTAATCCGGGGATAATCACGCCCATCGTTATTATGGTAACTATATTTGTCGGTGTCACCGGGATGAAGTATTGTTTGTCTCAATCGGGGGTCCCTGTTTTCAAATACATCCTCAATCGTATCGTCTCCCTGGTATACAGATCCCGGGTCCGTGATAGGCAGGCCATTGATATCCAAATAATCCTCGACAAAGCTTTTGGTTGCACCACCCGTGTAATGAAAGTAATCCGTCAGTGCCGTGTTTGTAACCACGCCTAATTCATATTTCCTCCAGTACATCACTTCCGGATTTCCGGAAAGATCCGCCATACGGTGAATAGCGTTATAATCATTTTCAGGATCGCCGGTATTGTAAATTGAGTGTGGACCATCATCCATGACTTCTTTTGCTGCATCGGCCGCAACCTGAAGCCACATTTCAGCATTTGACCCCCCATGATACTTCCTCCATGTTCCTTCGAACAAAGCAACTCTGGACTTAATTAACAAGGCATCCCACCTATTCAATCTACCCGGTTCATTGCCATCACCCCAATCCGCAGGGAGGTTATCAGTAGCAAAATCCAGATCGGCCAGCACATTATCCATGGCTTCTTCCCTGGGGGTTCTGCCGGCATATAACTCTTCCGAATCGATGTTTAACTCCCGGTCTACCCAGGGTACATCACCGAACTTAGTCACTTTTTCGGCATAAAATAAGCCCCTGAAAAGCCTTGCTTCCCCCGCATAGCGGTTTGCAACTGCCTCAGGTAGATTTGATTTATTATAATTTTGCAGGCCGACATTAATGGCTCTTACAAAATCCCAGCCTCTGTAGCCAAATTCTTCCGTACCGGAGGGAATACTGTGCCGGCCGGCCCGCACTTGCTGGAACCGGTTATGCCTTGCATGTCTCGGCGCCAAATTATCTGTAAATCCATCCTGCCACCAGACACTACCCCTCCAAAGGGAACCGCCGGCTCCTTCAGGATGACCCATTAAAATCGGAATATCCAATTCGTCCAGGGTCATGTCATACAATTCATTATTGTACGTCCGCAGATCGTTCTCGGTTTTCCAGAACGATTCGTTGCTGATTTCATCCAAAGGAGTCCTGGTAAGGAAATCATCATTACAGCCATTAAAAAACAGGATGGCTAAAAAAGCTATACCAAATTCTATTCTATGATTTTTCATAACAGTTATCTTTTTAAATTTTATAATGATATTCTGGTTCCCATTGTGAAGATGCGCTGCATCGGATAGGTAACAGGCCCTGAATAAATGGTTTCTGCATCCAGAGGCTTACGTATTGGCGAATATTCCCACAGGTTCATGCCGGTAAAATATATCTGGGCATGACTTAAACCTATGCGTTCCGACAGGTTACCAGGAAGATCATAACTTAAAGTAATATTCTTCAACCTGATGTATCCGGCATTTTGCATATAGCGGGATTGCGTTGCAAGGTTCTTTTTGTCACTGGTTGAAACGTGTGCTGCCGGGAAGTAGGCATCCCGGTTATCTTCGGTCCAGGTATCGGTAATAAAGTAGTTTTCAACGTACTGAGCATTAAATGGAAAGAACCAGGTGTGGTTGCCGGATGTGGGCCAATGGTCTCGTTGCATGACACCCTGAAAGAACGTTGACAAATGGAAATTTTTAAAATTCACCCCGGTATTAATTCCGAAACTTCCCCGGGGGTTGCTGTTGCCAATGACTTTCCTGTCACCGGGATCTTCCAGTGTATTGCTCCCCGGGTTGATCTCTCCATCACCATTTAAATCTGCATACTGAATATCCCCTGCTCTCCAGTTCGATCCTAATTGTGACTGATCAGCATGATTGTCAACATCTGACTGCTCCTGGAAAATTCCTATCGTTTCATATCCCCAGATCTCCCCAAGCTTTTGGCCTTCATAATAATCGCCTAAGGAGTTATTCGGATTTTCATAGTTGGTTATGACGGCGGTCCAGTCGGACAATGCTATTCCAATATTATATTGCAGATCATTGTTAACAACCTGGCGCCAGTTCAGCTCAAGTTCCCAGCCAGAAGTCCTCAGGTTAGCAGCATTGGCTTCAGGTGCGCTGGTTCCCAGGATAACCGGGTAGTCCACACCCATCAGCATATCCTTGGTATCCCGGGTATAAATATCAAACACAACATCAAATTTTCCGTCAAACATAGTGATATCCAATCCAAGGTTTCTCGACGTTACGCTTTCCCAGGTTAGCGTCGGACTAACTAGTCCGGCCGGAGAAACTGTGGGGATAAAGCCACTGCCCATGACATAGTTGGATTGACCACTTCCCAATGTGGAAATGTGTGGGTAATAGTTGCTGCCTAACGACTGATTACCAAGGGTGCCATATGAAGCACGAATTTTCAGCATATCCAGAATACCACTCGTTCCGGACATAAAGTTCTCATTGGAAATGATCCAACCGGCTGAAAAGGAGGGAAAGAATCCAAACCGGTCTTCTTTCGGGAACCGTGACGTTCCATCGTATCGGCCATTGGCTTCCAGTAAATAGCGTTGCTTGAACATATAATTAAGACGGTAAAAGGCGCCGCGTAATGCAACATGAGAACTGCTACTCGATGCCTGCTGTGCTCCTGTAGTGGCATTCATATCCGTGATATTCGGGGTGATCAGCGATCTGGCCATGGCACTAATGTAACGATTTTGCCCTCTTTCCTGGTTAAATCCGACCATGCCTGTTATATCGTGGTTTTCAAACTGCTCCACTTTATATTCACCAAATACATTGAATACGTAGTAGTTGTTATTGGTGTTTTGATTTTCAATCCAGTCATCGCTGCTATAGCCATAGACAACTGATGGATTGGTAAGGTCCGTTGAAGCAAGGGTCTCAACCCTGCTTCTCACATGATGAAGATCACGGGTAAAAATATTATAGGAAAAATCAGACTGGATTGTCAGGTTTTCAATAGGCGTTAAGGTAACCTCTTGGGTAAGCCATGTATCGTTATTGGTGTACGTGGATCGCCCGCCCTGATCCAGGTAAGGAAAAAAGATAGCATTTTCAAAATACATTCCAACGTACTGTTCATAATCGTCGCGGTCTCCAGGTTCCAAATAATGGTCCAGGTCAGGGAATTGCATTGGCACAATCGGGCTCACCCTGGCTACTGAATTAACATTTTGACTCCAGCTGTAGAAGTATGGCTTATCACTATTCTCAGAATTAAACTGAATACGCTCTTTTAAACTTAACCAGTCCGCAACCTGAAACTCAGCTTCCAACCTTGCATTATACCGCTTAAAATTTTCGTTGGCATCATGCCTCAAATATCCATCTTTGTTCAGGCGACCAAAAGAAGCATAATAGGATGCATTTTCCGATCCCCCTGAAATGCTAAGGTCATGCTGATCTGTGGGTGCATAATCGGTCATGAGATTGCTTTGATATTCATTATAACCATAATACCTCAGCTCTCCGTCAACTACTCCCCATGCATTGGCATCGGTTGGATCCTCCACCCATCTTCTCGTTCCTTCAACCATATCCTCATCGTATGCAGGGGTTCCATTTGTTCTCATACTTGCCCTGTTTCTGGCCAGAACATACTGATGTGGGTCAGTTACAACATCCATGTTAAAAATGGGTTTTGCCGCTGAGAACTGACTATTCAAAGTGACATTCAGTCTTTCCCCCCGTTGCGCTTTTTTTGTTTCAACCAAAATTACACCAAAAGCAGCTCTCGCACCGTAAACAGCGGCGGCAGCAGCATCCTTCAAGACACTGACACTTTCGATATCATTCGGGTTAATTCTGTTAATGTCCATTGGTATACCGTCTACCAGGATTAGTGGAGAGCCACCGGTTATGGATTCGTATCCCCGGATATTGAAAGATGGGCTATCTGCAGGATCTCCACTGGGAACAGTAACGTTCAGGTTGGGGATTACCCCCTGTAAACCTTCCCCGACTGATGCAACTGACCTGTTTTCCAGCCTTTCACTTCTGGTTACGCCTACGGCCCCTGTCAGGTTAATCCTCTCTTGCGTTCCATATCCTACAACAATCAGGTCATCTCCCAAAACCTGGCGCGCTACCAGGGCTATATTAATTTCTGTTCGACCATCAATTTCTACTTCCTGTGGCTGATAACCGACATAGGAAAATACAAGTACATTCTCATCAGTTGGAACGGTCAGGGCATAATTTCCATCCAGATCCGTTGTAGTACCCCTGGAAGTTTCTTTTAATAGTATATTGACCCCGGCCAGACTCTCACCGGTTTCACTATCCGTTACGGTACCGGTAACCTCTTCCTGCATAAGGTCACCCGGCAGCTGATCAGCTGCCGCTATGCCGTAGTTCTGAGCTTTTTTTATAATCAGCGAAGTACGGTTAGAGGCAAGATCAGCCTCTAAACCGACTTCATTTAACAGATCATTAAAGGCATGAAAAGGATGTGCATTCTGAAAATTTCTGGAAACGCTTTTATCCGGAACCAGATTGGAATTATAGGATATACCCACATTCGCTTTTCGCGCTATCATTTTCAAGGCCTCATTCATAGGAACATCATTAAGTTCCAGGGAAATCAGGTTATTCGTTACCTGAAGACTAGTAAAATCAACAGGCTTTACACTTTGTTCCTGCCCATAAACGAACTGTGTTCCCGAAAAGCCAATTAGGAGAGTTAAACACATGCTTAAACCCAGGTTCCTCCATCCAAGCCTTTGCAGGCTCCCGGCAATCATTGTATCATATTTGTCATCCATAATTCAGATTTATTAGGTGTTTTTATTGAATTTATTCCAGGCGGCCTAAATAAGCGCCCAGGTTACGGTATCCTCCTTTTGTTCATATTCTATTTCCAGACCCTCAGCGATAACTTTCAATACGTTATCCAGGGAGAGCTCTGAAAAATTCGTTGTTAATTTCATATCGAGCAAAGCATTGTCTTTTATCGTGCATTCTATATTGTATATGCGCTCCAGTTGCTTGGCAACCTGAGCAAACGGGGTCTGATCAAAAATTATCCGACCATTCATCCAACTCATGTAATTGTTGATATCGGTTTTCTCCAAGGTTATTTCCTGCGTTTCTGCCTTCAGGATTCCCAGGAAACCTTTTTCCAGTACTTCACTTTCTGAACCGACCTTCATGGAGGCCAGCGAAACGCTTCCATCCGCTACGGATACAAATACATCATTCTGACGGGTATTGGTTTTCACACTAAATGATGTTCCCAGAACACGAATTGCAGCGCTTCCTGTATGTACTTTGAAAGGCCGGTCCGGATTATGTGTAATTTCAAAGAATGCTTCTCCATCCAGGCTGACCGCACGCTCGTTCGATTCAAAATTTTCGGCCATTTCAAGACTGGAGTTTTTATTCAGCCGGATTCTGGATCCGTCTGATAGCGTCAACACCTTCTGTTCGTTTTCCGTCGAGTACACCACCCGTTTAACGGTCTCATCCGTTGGTTGAGAACCGCCTCCCTGAAAAATCTCCATTACGGATATTGTGATTAATATACACGCTATAGCTGCAGCAACAGCCCAGATCGAGGACTTATGATGAGATTTTCGAAATAGGGCTATCGGCGTTTTTTTCCTGTTTATTCGGGTTTTTATATGGTTTAAGGTATCGGATGATTTAGGTGGACTGATGAAAGTTCTTTTCATCATTTCTAAATTTCCCATATCCTCATGAAACCGTTTTTCCAGATATTTCTGCCCCTCCCCGGTACGGAACCAATCTATAACTCGTCTTGCTTCTTGTTCAGAAGCTGTACCGTTAAAATAGCTTTCAATGCGATGTTCGTCGAAATCCATCATTATCAAGTTCTAAAATTTCCGTTGTTTAAATGGTATTACATCACCAAATCTTAAAAGTATGTCAGTGGTTAAATCTTTTTTATCCATAGTGCATGATTGGGAGAAAAAACTTTAAATATTTTTTACAAAATCATTTTATTTAATCATCTTAGAGGACACCCTCCATCAATTTTGGCTAAATTCCCCAATGCATTCTTTCGATAACAAAATTACCCTGCAAGGCCTGCGCAATGGTGATATGGATGTCTTTGAAGAGGTTTATCTAAGGTTTAATAAGCCTGTATATGGCATGGCTTACCGGTATCTGAGAAATCATGAACTGGCCGAAGACGCTGTTCAGGATGTATTTATCAAGCTGTGGGACAACCGGAAAAATCTCGACTGCGAGAAATCGTTACACGGATTTTTATTCAGCGCCCTGAAAAACCATGTTCTGAACATGCTGAAAAGCAATAGCAGGAGGGTCCTGCGGAACTATGAATATATTTGCCACACCGAAAATACCGGAGATAATCCTGAAAATTCAACGGTAGAATCCGATTACGATCAATTGCTGGAAAAAGCACTGGGCAACCTGCATTCGACAAAGAGGGATATCTTTAATCTGAAAAGATTAAATGGATTATCCAATGAGGAGATATCCACCCAATTGGGCCTATCGAGCAATACGGTCAAATCTCATCTGTATCAGGCCCGGAAATTTATTCACAGCTATGTGAAAAAATATTCCGACTAACCCGCTTTACCGGTCAGTATTTTCCTGCACCGGCAAGGCCCATTCCGGAGGTGGAAATTCCCGCAACGGCCCTCTCAGGCGGGGATACCTTTCCCAAATATTTCCGTCACCAGTAACCCGGGGATCACCGGACTCTTCCAGGAAATTCATCAGCCTGCTTCGGAGCTCACCGGTCACGTGCTCATAATCCGGATCCAGTGCCAGGTTATTAATAGAGGCGGGATCTTTTTGGATGTCGTAGAGTTCCTCGGCCGGACGTTTACCCACGGAAAGGTGCAGAAATTTGCTGAAGTACGGATCCTCCGCATTTTCGGTCATCACATCCAGGCTGGGAGCGGCATCGATATCATGATATCCCACATGCATAGGTGTCAACTCCCCGTCATCAATGCGCCGGGGAGTGCCCGCCGGCCAGCGTTCCGGCGCAAAATTCCGGATGTATAGATACCGGTGGGTGCGGATCGCACGCTGGGGATATCCCAGGTTATACCACCGCGAATCGGAATGACGTTCCCGTCCGGAATAGGCCGCATCCCGGGAAGGATCGACAAGCCCTTCACCGGCGGTTGTAAGAATGTTTAGAAGGCTGCGGCCGGCCATCGGATATGTTCCCGGGTGTTCAACGCCGGCGACCTCCAGTATGGTTGGCATAAAGTCAATAAGGTTTACCAGATCGTCCACGACTCTGCCCGAAGCCGCTTTATCGCCCCACCTTATGGCCAGGGGCACATGAAGCCCGTCATTGTACAGATTCGCTTTTGCACGCGGAAAGGGCATGCCCTGGTCTGCGGTGACGATAATAAGGGTGTTATCCAGTTCGCCAATATCTTCCAGCATCCGGACGGCCTGCCCCAGATGGTTATCGAACCATTCGACCTCCACAGCATAATCGAGAAGGTCGCTTCTTACTTCCGGGCTATCGGGCAGGTAGGCCGGAACCTCGGCATCCTCCAGCCGCTTTCCGGCCTTCAGGCCGATGCCTTTTTCATAGGCCCGGTGTGGTTCGCTGGTGCCCAGCCAAAAATAGAACGGGGAGTTTTCCGGCCGCTGCTCAAGAAAGGTTTTAAAGTTTCCGGAATAGTCCGTATTTCGAACATACCGATGAGGCGATTCCAGCCGCACCTGCTGAAAGGCCGGTCCGGCCGGATTACGATCCCTTCCGCTCACTTCCCAGTCGCCGGGTCCCCAGCCTTTGCCCGTGAATCCTACCCAATAACCGGCCTTTTCCAGCAGGTCGGGCAAAACAACATATTTTTCGGGGAATGAACTGGCGTGGGTACCGGCCTGCTCAATTTGCCACGGATACCGGCCCGTCAGCATGGCCGCCCGCGAGGGGCTGCATCCCGGCGACGGGGCCCAGCCGTTCATAAAAAGGACACCCTCACCGGCCACCCGGTCGAAAGCCGGCGTTTCCACGAATCCCGACCCATAGGCCGAGGCATGGGGGAAAGAGTGGTCATCACTGATCACGATAAGTATATTGGGACGCTGATCCTGTGCGTATCCCGGAGCCGTCAAACCGGCAAGCATGCACAAAAGCATGACTGCTATAGCATATAACGGGGTTTTATTAGCCATTTCTTTTTTTACCATTCTGTTTCAAATCCATGTCCTGCGGTTTCGATGCCCCACTTGTCCAACAGCAATTTTGCCGCCCGGTGATCATAATGCTGCCGCGTCAACGTGCCGGCCTGCCGGGCCATGCTTATGACGGCCGTTTGGATCTCATCGGATTCATCGTCCACACTGTCAATAGCATTGAGAACATGATTGCGCGCAGAATGGCTGGAGGCCTTTAGAACCTGTTTGAAACCGGCACGTCCGGCTTCTGTTTCACCCAGCCTGTAAAGCGCCTCCGAAGCCACCACCACTACATTGGGAGAGGGGTCATTCAACGCCTCCTTCAAAGCAGCCGTAGCCGGCTTTGCCTGTTCATCCAGGATTAGCAGTCCGGTAGCTCCCCAGTAACGGATCGCACTGTCATCCGACTTAAGAAATGCCTCAAGCGCCGGTAAATCGGCTGTTGTCGCCAGCGTTGCCATTTCTGCGGCATCTATAATGGACTCCAGGGGGAGCTTGCCGCTGCGCATAAAATCGTATACGGGGCTGTTTCCCGACCGGTCCGACAGTTCCGCTTCCGGGATAAAGCCGCTGTCCCTGATGTTGACCATCCATTGACGGTTGGCCTGCCTCATGCTTTCCAGCACCGGTTTGTATGCCGGGTCCCCGGCCAGGTTATTGACCTCCCATGGATCATTCTCCGTATCGTACAGCTCTTCTGCCGGCTTGGTGTTCCAGAATATATTCTGCACTTCATTGCATCCCCCCGACCGGCAGGTTTCTTCCCATGATCGCGTAGAGGGTGCCCTCCAGAGGTAATCCAGGCGCTGTCCGTAAATCCGATAGGGCATATAGTTACGAATGTACCGGTAGCGGGATCCGCGGACCGCGCGGCTCATATCATAGCGTTCATCCATCCGGCCCCGGAACATAAATGCATATTCGGGATCCGGGGTTTTCAGGTTGCCCAGAAAAGGCTGGCCCTGCATGAATTCAGGGATGGGAGCATCAATCAGGCTAAGCAGGGTTGGGGCCAGATCCACAAAACTTATTAACCTGTCTACCTGACTGCCCGGCTCCCCGTCGGGGCGAAGGTGTTTATACTTTTCCGGGATCCTGACAATAAACGGAACCCGGGTTCCGGTTTCGTACACATAGCGTTTGCTTCTGGGCAGCACCCCGCCATGATCACCGTAGTAAAATACAATGGTATTCTCCGCTTCCCCGCTTTCTTCGAGTTCCTTCAGCCTGGCCCCGATCCACGTGTCCATGTCCTCTACGTTGTCGTAATACTGGGCCCAGTCGTGACGGATAGCCGGTGTGTCGGGATGGTAGGGCGGCAAGGTGACCTGTCCGGGATCGTGACGCAGCTCACCGGCCGGTTTTTTGGTATGCAAGGTCCCCTCGTGGGACTGGTGGCCGTTAAATACGGCAAAAAAAGGCTGGCCCCTTTCCCTGTTTTCGTAATGAGCCTCCCCGCCGGATTCATCCCAGATCGAACGGGTATGTTCACCCGCCATATTATAGTCTTCCTTGGCGTTGTTGGTCGTGTAATATCCGGCCTCCCGCAGCAGTTCAGGAAAAAAACGGATTACATCCGAGACCTCATAAGTGCTTCGCATATGCTGATTGCCGCCGGAGTTGGCATATACACCCGTAATGATCGTATTCCGCGCGGGGGCGCAGACCGGGGCGTTGGCATGGGCATGCGTATAAAGATAACCCTCGCCTGCCAGTTTGTCCATATTGGGTGTCGTGGCAAAATCATCGCCATAAGCTCCGGCCAGCGGACTGTTATCCTCGCTGACAATCCAGAGTATATTGGGTAAGTCCTGCCCCTGGGCCACTGACGGAAGGATGGCTGCACTAAGCAAGAGCCACGATAGAAAAACTAGATTATCCTTGATCATACGCATTCAGGCTACCGGTTTACATGATTAACATTCGAGGTACAAATCTATCGATCCATGAATTCAAAACAAACCCTAATTTTATGGCCGCTCTATGTCATACGTATGAAGATGCGACAAATCACTTTCCGGCATGAAGTAGGCGTGCAGGCCGGTCATATGGCGCGTCTTCGGTCCGCGAAGTCGGAACAATAATCTCAACGGATGACAAATAAAACAGGTCATCTATTTTGGTCAAGCCCTGGGTATGGTAGGTATTAAAATCAAGCATTACCGAACCGGCCGGCTCCCACTGGGTATCACGGGTGAGTTGGTGGAGGTTGATCGCGAGATCATCATTTCGATCACAACTAGAGGTGATAAGAAGAACCATTAGGAGGATTGACATGAAACTTCTTTAGTTTTTCAGCAGAATTTTTAAACATAGTAGCAGGCAATATACAGTATATTGCATTCAATGAAACACCCCACGAATATCATTATGGATTCAGGTAAAGTTAAGCAAATGCAAACAGGGTTCATCGTAGTCTTAATGATGATCCTCTTTACGGCCAGCCCGCAAACCCGGAATCATCGTGTTACGATAATCGCCCACCGGGGCGCAATGGTCGAACGCCCTGAGAATACCATGGCCGCCTATCAACGGGCCGCTGAACTGGGAGCCGATATGATAGAGATCGATCTCCGCACAAGCCGCGACGGCTTTCTGTATGTTCTGCATGATGCCCATCTGGACCGTACGACCCGAAGGCAGGGAGACGCTTCTGAACTTACCCTGGCCGAATTGGGAAAGCTCGATGCAGGATCATGGTTTGATCCTATTTATTCAGCCGAAACCATTCCCTCGTTTCGGCAGGTCCTGGATTGGGCTTTACATACTGATCTCCAATTGCTTCTGGATCTAAAAGAATCCGGTCCCGGATATAACGAAACGGTAGCCGCCGAGGTACTTTCTGCCGGTATGGAGGATAGGGTAATCGTTGGCGTCCGCTCTCCGGAACAGGCCACGGAATTTAACAGGCTGCTGCCGGACGCCCGGAAGTTGGCATTTATGGGATCTGCGGATGATATAGAGCTTTATGCGGAAGCCGGTACAGGTATAATGCGTGTGTGGTTATCCTGGCTCGATGAAGATCCGGCTTTGGCCGGCCGGGTAGCTAAAACCAACCGGAAGCTGATGATAAACGGTACCCAGGGAGATTTGGAAGAAACCAGGAAGATCATGAGTTATGAGCCGGATTGGATCCTCGTTGACGATCCGGCCAGACTCCGGCATTCACTGGAAGAGCTATATCCCCGTTGAAGCAAAAAGGCCCGCATGAAAAGAGGGATATATTTGTATTGATGAATATATTTATTATTCTATATATTAGATATAAACTATTCGTCACCAAAAACCATTATTATCATCATAGAGAGAAAACTCCCACGAAGAGGTGTCGTACGGTATCTATATTGACCTGTTACAGACAGGGGAAATGGGGCTCACTAATAAAATGATTCTGAGTAAATAACTTTACCTATATTCGATCATGAAACAACTATGGCCGACTATTATATTATGCATTGTTGCAACCTGCAGCTACGGGCAATCATTAGAGATTGGCTATTCCCCCAATTCTTCGACCGTGTGGGCTACCACCCCTGATGTTTCGCATTTTACAATGGGGGTAAATTTCTATGAAACCGGCGTATTTACGGCCTATGTGCGATACGTTCGCCTGACTTTCCAGAAAACCTACTGGGATGAAACAGGGCAGATCATTGCCGATACCCATGATGCCCTTTTCTTCATTCCACTGAAATTCCGTTATGAAAACGGGCGGTTTGAACTTTTTCAAAGAAGCGGCCTGGGAAGGTTTTTTGAGCATTTCCCAACCGTAAGAGGCATGAAAACCCATTTTATTCTCGAAGCCGGGGCTAAATTCCGCATCAGTAACCACACCTACATTACCCTGGTGTATTCTCACATTTCCAACGGCTACCGGTCCCGGCTCAACCCGGGTGTGGACAATTTTGTCCCTTCGTTTGTGGTTTCCTTTTAATTTATTTACCCACTAGCTTCAGGATCTCCTCGCCCATAACTTCCTCTTTTTCAAGCAGGAGCTCGGCCAGCCTGTCAAGCGAAGACCTGTAGGTTTTCAGAACTTCCTCAGCCCTGCGAAAGGCTTCTTCCAGGATCTTATTGGCTTCTTTGTCGGCCTCCCGCGCGGTCTCGTCACTGTACTCACGCTGTGAACCCATCTGTTCTCCGATAAAGACCTCGTCCCGTTGTCCGCCGAGGGCCGTGAACCGGAATTTTTCGCTCATTCCCCAGTCCAGCACCATCTTCCTGGCCAGTTTGGTGACCTGCTTTAAATCATTTTCCGCACCGCTGGTAGCCGTGCCAAAAATCATCCGCTCGGCAGCCCGTCCTCCCATAATCACAGCCAGCCTGTCGAGCAGATACTCCCTGCGGTACAGGTAGCGGTCCCCTTCCGGCATCTGCTGGGTCACCCCCATGGCCTGTCCCCTCGGGATGATCGTTACTTTATGTATGGGGTCGGTATTATCCAGGACCGCAGCAACAATAGCATGGCCTCCCTCATGATAGGCCAGCAACCGCCGCTCCTCGTCTTCCAGGATGACGCCTTTTCGTTCCAGCCCCATCGTCACCTTGTCCCGGGCCAGGTCAATATCACGCTGGGTTATTTTATCCCGGTTATCACGGCCCGTGAGCAGGGCGGCCTCGTTGAGCAGGTTTTCAAGGTCGGCACCGCTGAATCCGGGAGTACCCCGTGCAATTTTGTCCATGTCGATATCATCGGCCAGGGGTTTGTTTTTGGCATGCACCCTGAGAATTTTAACACGGTCATCCTTGGTAGGAAGGGAAACTTCTACCCTTCGATTAAATCTTCCCGGCCTCAACAGCGCTTTATCCAGTATATCCGGCCTGTTCGTTGCCGCCATGACAATTACATTTTCGTGGGGTTCAAAACCATCCATTTCGGATAAAAGCTGATTGAGGGTCTGTTCCCGCTCATCGTGTCCCCCCCCGAGTCCCGTGCCCCTTCGCCGGCCAATGGAATCCAGTTCATCAATAAAAATGATGCTTGGCGAGGACTCTTTTGCATTCTTGAACATATCCCGCACCCGTTTAGCTCCTACTCCAACCAACATCTCCATGAAGTCCGACCCCGTAATAGAGAAAAAAGGAACACCGGCCTCACCGGCAACGGCCCGGGCCATCAGGGTTTTACCCGTACCGGGGGCGCCATACAGCAATATCCCTTTGGGCAGCTTAACGCCAAGTTTCTCGAATTTGGAAGGTTCTTCCAGATAAGCTACAATCTCCTGAAGCTCCTGCTTGGCTTCATCCGACCCGGCGACATCCTCAAAAGTGGTCCTTTTCCCTTCTTCGGGCTTGTGCAGCTTTGCCTGACTTTTGCCGATGGAAAACATGCCCTGTCCGTCACCGCCCTGCATTCGCCGGAACATGATAATGCCTATCAGCAGGATAATAAAAAATGGGACCGTCATAAAAAGTATCCACAGCCAGGTATTATCCTGTTCGGGAACTACGGCTACGCTAACGCCCTGCTCTTCCAGTAACGCCATAAGGTTATCGTCCCCGAACGGAGGCAGATAGGTCTCAAACTCGGAAAAGCGGACGGTATCCTCTTCGGCCGTTACCCGTTCAGAGGGTTGATTCAACTGGCCGGTTAAACGCTCCCCCTGTACCGTGACCTCTTCTACGTTGCCCTGGCGCAGTTCGGTTAAGAAACGGCTGTAATCAATCTGATCCGGGCCAAGCACCCCGTCGAAGTAGGAATAAAACAGCCACAGGACCAGCATGGAGGCTATTACTATATAAAATAGCATGATCCCGGATACCCCTTGTTCCGGTGGCTTATGTTGACCGCGGTATCCACCTCCCGATGGCTTCCCACGGTCATCTGTTTGGTTGCTTTCAGACACGTAAAAATGATTTGAGCATGATCAAAAATAACACCTGCCTGTATAACAGGTAATAATGATGACAGGTTCAATAATATCCAAAGAACTCCTTTTCATCTTATCATCAATCGTTTATATTAATTCTAACCTCAGAATACGAATATACACTCTCCCGATGAAAACTTTAGTCATTGGCCCTCCTTCCAGGGACCGGACTACCCTGGAATCAACCCTCATTGCACGCAATCATCAAATCTCGGTGTATGATAAGGTCGAAGAGGCCTATCGGGATTTTGAGGCGTTGCAACCCGTATTGATCCTGTTGACCCATACGGGTGATAAAGCCATGCAGTTCTGCAAGTTCGTCCGGTCATTGCCTGAGGGGAACAGCATAACCATACTGGCCGTTCTGACGGAAATTGACCAGAAGCATCTTGATGATATCATTGCAGCTGAAATTGATGAATGCATTATTGAATCCATTCACAACACCGAGCGGCTAAATGTGCGCCTTGCCTTTGCGGAACGCCAGGTGACGGAAAAAACCCGGCGAAATAAAGCCGAGAACAACCTTCGCTTAAGTGAGGCCCACGCCCGGAGCATCCTGGAGATGACCGTCGACGGAATCATTACCATTGACAAGGTAGGAACCATACGTTCTTACAATAAAGCCGCAGAGCGCCTTTTCGGATATCAGACCGAAGAGGTAATCGGCAATAACGTATCCATGCTGATGCCGGAACCCTATAAAAAAGAGCACGACGGATACCTGGATAACTATATGAAATCGGGGCATCGAAAAATCATAGGTATCGGAAGGGAAGTCTCCGGCAAGAGAAAGGACGGATCGGTTTTCCCCATGTATCTGGCCGTCAGTGAGGTGGAACTGCGCGACCAGAGAATATTCACCGGCATTGTTCGTGATATCTCCGGACAAAGGCGGCTGGAACAGGAGATTCTCCGTATCAGTGAACATGAACGGCAACGCATCGGGCAGGACCTGCATGACGGGTTGGGACAGATGCTAACGGGTATCGGGCTGATCAGTCAGAACGTATCCAAAAACCTGGAGAAAGAAAACAGTTCCCAGACCGCTGAAGTGAAAGAAATCACAAAGCTTATCAGGGAAGCCGATCAGCATGCACGGGGTCTGGCACGGGGACTGATTCCTGTGGAATTTGACAGCCAGGGGTTATCGGCTGCCCTGGAAAGACTATCGGATAATGTCCGGAAGCTCTTTAACATCGCCTGCGACTTTACTGAAATTCACCCCTGCCATTTTGACGATCCGGCCATGGTCATCCATTTGTATCGCATTGCCCAGGAGGCGGTTAGCAATGCGGTTAAACACGGCAAAGCTGATGAGGTCGAGATCATCCTGGATGGCAGTCAGGATCGCCTGTACCTGCAGGTTATGGACAACGGCCATGGTTTCCCTGACAACTGGGAGGAGGACAAGGGACTCGGGGTACGGATTATGCAATTCCGGGCCCGGTTAATTGGTGCAGAGCTGGACATCCGCAGTAAAAAAGATGAAGGGACCGTCATTGCCTGTAAGTTGCTCGATATTGCCTACCCCGAAAATTATGCTTAAAGTCATTATAGTAGACGATCACCCCCTGATGCGCAAAGGAATGGCCTTGACGCTGTCTTCTGAAATGGATATTGATGTGGTCGCCCAGGCCTCCAGTGCCGAAGAAGCCCTCGATATGCTAAAAACGCTGAAACCGGATGCCGCCGTGGTTGACATTTCCCTGCCCGGGATGAACGGTATTGACCTGATCAGGCACCTGCAGACATTCCGTCCGGAAATTAAAGCCCTGGTCGTATCCCGTCACGATGAGGAACTCTATGCCGAGCGCGCCATCCGTGCCGGCGCAAAGGGATACCTGATGAAACTGGAAGCCGGAGACGTGATTGTTCAGGCAATGCGCCGCATAGCAAGCGGCGGGATCTATATCAGTGAGGAGATTAACAACCGCCTGCTTATGAACATGGCCACAGGCAAAACGAATAAAAGCCATTCCCCGCTTGAAATGCTCAGTGACCGGGAGCTTGAGGTATTCGAACTCATCGGCAAAGGTAAAAGTACCCGGGAAATAGCAGACCAATTGCATGTTTCGGTTAAAACGGTGGAAACCTACCGTTCCCGGATCAAGGAAAAACTAAACATAGGCTCAGCCTCTGAACTCATGCAACAGGCCGTACAGTGGATGTCCAACGGGGGCTAGGGAACCCGGTTTATAGAATTGTGGCTGTCGGTGATCTTTTTGTTGTCCGGCCCTATGATTAATTCTCGTTTGATGATATTACCGGACAGGATGCATGAAACCGTGGCGAAAATACCGCATGTTTCTACATTATTCGAACCGATTATATGAAAATCAGTCGGGTCATTGGCCCCGGGGGAGTTTATGCTGATATCTTTTTGGACCGTATTGTTTTCCAATGAATTACTGAAGCAGGTATTCGACCGGATATGGATATTATGGCAGAAATAACTCCATATGCCGGCACGTGCACAGCCTTTTACCGTGTTATGACTGATCAGGCCATGGTCACAGTACTCCAGCACGATTCCATGTCCCCCGGCGCCCGAAATGAAATTACCGTCAATTTCGATGTGGGATATTTCAGGGCCGGACTCTATGGATCGCATATGAATGCCGTTTGAATTTATCGACCGCAATGTATTGTTGGCAATAGATATATTGGACCCGGAGGTGGCGGTTTTTGCCTCCATGAAAATGCCCTGACCGCACCGGTCAAATAAATTATTGGCAATGGTTACATCCTGCCAGTTCTGGGCGACAATACCCTCCTTCCCCAGATTAATAAACTCACAATTGGCAATAGTGATGTATTCGTGCCGGGCTCCTTCCCTCGTCGAATGGGTACCAATTCCGGCCGTATTGCCATTTTGGAAGGTGCATCTGTTGATGAGAACATTACGGCAGGTGGTCTCGTCTGACTCTCCGAACCACGGAAACATACCGGGCGAGCCCATCAGGTCGATTTGCACCATCTCCGTGGAACTGCGTGTCAGCGTCATTCCTTCAAAATGACAATCCTGGATCGTGGCCCCGTCAATGGCATTGATCTCCACGTGATGCCAGTTAAATACATCCCGTACCGTCAAATCCCGGATGGTAATGTTGCGGGCATGACCAAATCCCAGGGGGGTAACATTGGATGGGAAACGCGCCGCCCTGGCATCCCATATTCCACCTTCCACGGTGATATTACCCTGGCCTTCATACCCGTTGACCGTTTCCGTTCCATTGACCAGCATAGCATCCATATCGGAATTGCGGGCTATACGGGCATTTTTGGCTAGTTTCAGGGTGGTGTTCTGGTATATTACCAGTACCCCGGTAATATTATAAACGCCGGCGGGTACATACACCGTCCCGATTCCATGGTCCCTTGCATAAACCAGTGCATCGCGGATGGGCCGGGTATCATCGGCCCGGCCATCTCCCATGGCCCCGAATTCCGTTACGTTGCAAACCGGAGCGGATTCAAAAACCCGGTCTCCTGCAACGGCACAGGCCGCGCCGTTAAATGCCAGAGGATAACCGATGACCGCGCCTGATCCGGCGGCCATGGACTTGAAGAATTTCCTGCGGGTTGAATTCATAGAACAGAGGTTTGTTATTATTTCTGCACCGATGGCACCGTAAATGTAAGGGAATAACCTACAAAGCACTTCTTTATCCCCTACAGGTCTTTCAGGATTGGCATGGCAAACCCTGACAGGTATTTTGCTCATTTTTACATCATACAAAGTGAGGGTAACCTCATCGGAATTCTAAATAACATAAAGATAAATTATTATGAAACGGATATTTAGTTTTTTTACTGTAATCACCGTGCTGACGCTAAGCACCGCCCTGGCTCAGAATACCTCTTATAAAATTGCTGCTGGCAGTCAGGTCATTATTGAAGGGACCTCCACTGTTCATGACTGGTCGGTGGAAATTGATAAATTACAATCCGGTTTGGTCGTAAGCTCCGGTGAGGACGCTTACTCCATCCTCAACACTACCATTGATATCAAAGTTGATGATCTGAAATCGGGCAAGGGCCGTATGGACCGTCTGATGCATAGTGCCTTGAAAAAAGACGCTCATCCCGCCATCACCTTCCGTCTTGATCCGGCCCGGACGACCCTAACCGGATCCAATGGAACCATGACCGTTACGGTTACCGGTTCGGTAAACATCGCCGGGGTGGAGCGCATGATATCACTTAACCTGGATGGAAAACGGAATGCAGACCAAACCGTTCAGTTCACCGGATATAAAGATTTGAAAATGTCAGACTTCAAGGTGGATCCCCCAACGGCTATGCTGGGCACGATCCGTTCAGGCAATGATATCACGATCCGTTTCGATCTGCGTTATTCACCGGTAAACTGAGAACTGTCATGCCTGTTTTTTCTATCCTGATAGCACTGATGGCCTTGACCGGCTTTGGATTCCCCAAAGCCGGCGACCTTACCGTTACGCTGATCGCGAAACAGGGAAGCATGATCTGGATTGAAGGAAGTACCAATGTGAATGACTTTCACTGTGACGCCCGAATATTCCATGGTATCGGACTGATGAAAGCCGGTAATATCACCCCTGCCAAAAGGGTAAAAAAAAATGTTTTGAGCATTCAGGCCCACATTCCCATTGACGGCTTCGAATGTGGCAAACGTAGGATGAACCGTGATCTGTACAATGCCTTGAAAGGCGACAGGCATCCGGAAATATCGTTTGAATTTCTGGAAGCGGCCATAGCCGGCGATTCCATAACCGTTACAGGCTATCTTACCGTTGCCGGGGTTGTTCAGATAATCGTGTTTGATGTAAAAGGATACGCTCAGGACGACACTGACTGGAGGATCAGCGGGTCTGCCAGTATTTTTATGAACGACTATAACATCGATCCTCCATCCCCTTTATTAGGCATGATCAAGGTTAACGACCGCTTGTCAGTGAATTTTGATTTTCTGGTTGATGTAAACCATGACCTGTCCGAGGCCTATAACCATGAATAGTTTAGTGGATTTTGATTTTCCCTGTTGCGGGACCGGGACGCAAAAGCTATCCAGCCTCATTGGAGTGGCCAAAAATATGCAGGAATTGCTACCGGGTGCTCCCCTTGTTTACAGGATATCGGGTGATGTAATAGAGATACACGTTCAAAGCAACGGCACCTTTGACGAAGATTACCGGCTGGGCATCATCAACAGCGGACTGGTTATATCCCGGCTGAGGAGAGTCATTGAGGATGTAGGTTATGTTCCGCTCGTGCAGAGCTTTCCCAATATGCTGGAGCCGAATCTTATTGCTTTTGTCCGGATTGCAAAGCAGGATCCGGTTCATGACTTTGCCGACTCAAAGCATGCGGTTATGGAACCCGTTTCCAATCCGGAAGGCGAGGCCTGCCTGCTCATCCTTAAATACATGCTGATTGACAAGAATGTCATGATATATGAATATACACGCCCGGCCCAGGTAAACCGGATTTTGAACGCCGGTCGTAACGGCAGGGATAACTCAGATCAAACCATTGTACCTGAGTACTGGAGCCTTTCGTTGCCGTTTTCCCGGCCCGATGCTATCGGCCGGCAATCCATGAATAGACTATGGCTTGTCAGTACACAATTTGACAATGCTATTTCCTGGCTCAGCGCGGGCAAAACCCTGGGCAGCCTGATGGTGTTCTGCCATGAGGGTTCCTGGCCGTACCAGTTTGATATCGATCTGGTTAAAGAAACGACCCGCCGCAACGATATCAGCAGGCAATTTACCGCCGCTGGACACACCCAGCTTCTGTTGAGTCCCGGGCTGATCAAGACAACAGGACACTAATCTTTTGTTCTATGCGCACCATTTATCTTATTTCTGTATATATCCATTTGCTGGCCATGATGGTCTGGCTTGGAGGGATGGCCTTCATGGCAATGATTGTCATCCCCGTAACCCGCAAGAAGATGTTCCGTTCGATGTCAGCCGGGTTGATACGAACCACTGGCGAACGATTTCGTCCCGTTGCCTGGGTATGTCTGTCCCTGCTGTTGGTTAGCGGTATTTTCATGCTGGGTTCCCGGGGCTTCAGCTGGGCCGATTTGTGGACGGGCCGCCTGTTTCAGGGTACCTTTGGATTGATTTTTGCTCATAAGCTGGTATTTTTCGGCGTCATCTTGTTCATAAGCGGCATCCATGATTTCTATCTGGGACCGAAAGCGGCCCGGCTTCTATCCGGATCAGCCGATCAGCCGGTAACCGGCCGGTTCCGGAAATTATCAAGCTGGGCAGGCCGGATCAACATGCTTCTGGGGCTGATCGTAGTTATGCTGGGTGTGATGCTGGTCCGGGGTACTTTCGGATGAGAAGTGCATCATTTAAAAAAAATATTGCAGGAAGATTATACTACAGTTATATTAAGACAAATAAGTCTTATATTGAATGGAAGAATATGGTATTATCAAAAGCGTGTACATATGGTATATTGGCTTCGTTGTATGTAGCCAGGGAAACCCATCAGGAAAATGAATTCGTTTCGATCCGGCAAATGAGCGATGAACTCAACATTTCTTTTCATTTTCTGACCAAGATCCTCCAGAAGCTGACCAAATCGAATATTCTGATTTCTTTGAAGGGACCAAAAGGGGGCGTTGCATTGAGCCGCCCACCCAAACTCATCACTATGCTCGATATAGTTATAGCCATAGACGGACCTGACCTATTCAGTGAATGCCTTTTGGGGCTTCCCGGATGCGGGTCACAGAAACCGTGCCCGGTACATGAACAGTGGACAGCTGCCCGGGAAGATCTGAGAATCATGTTCCAGGGCAAGACCCTTGCCGATACCTCACATGATGTAGAGGCTCTTAATTTGCGGTTGAGTCTGCCCAAAATGGAAAATAAATGGTAAAGAGATCTTAAGTCGGTAACCCTGTATTTAATTTCACCGAATAAATAAAAGCATACAAAGGAAAGATTAGTTGTTATGAAATTTAAAATTAAATATATTAAAAGATATAATACTCTTATATCTTAAAAATAAAACAAATGTTGTTATCCAAGTCATGCCGATACGCCCTCAGAGCTTCCATTTATCTGGCTCAGCAGCCCGGCGGCGCCTATGTTTCAACCCGGAATATGTGCAGCAGTCTGGACATATCTTTTCATTATCTGATTAAGATTCTCCAAAAAATGAATAAGCATAAACTGATCCAGTCTGAACGGGGAAACAGGGGTGGGGTCAGGCTGGCCCGCCCATCAGATCAAATATTAATGAAAGAGATCATTGAATCCATTGAAAGTGAAAGTTTTTTGACCAAATGCGTACTTGGATTTCCCGCCTGCGGGGCCCCTGACGAATGTGCCCTGCATAAGGAGTGGGTAGTTCTAAAAACCGACCTGAACCTATTTTTCAGTCATACCTCTTTATACGCTTTATCGGTTGAGAACAACCTGAACTATTAAAGATAATAATCACTTAAATCCTAATTAATATGAAGTCCCTTATAACAGTCTCTTTTCTGATCCTTCTCTTCGGAACCGTCGCCTGCGGAGCCGGGGAGTCCGGCAACGAACACACGTCTGCTGACCGGCAGAATGACTCGGGCGACGCAGCACTTACGGCTTTTGAACTCGACCATGGACTCGGACCCATAACGGAAAACGTTGAAATTGGCGATGACATCGATCAGGCAAAAGCCAAAAACGGTTTTGAGATCTTCGACATGAAGTGCGCGGCCTGCCACCGAATGGACAGCCGCCTTGTGGGCCCCCCGTTAGGTGATGTCACCGAGAAGAGAAGCCCGGAATACATAATGAATTTTATCCTCAATCCCGAGGAAAATACGAAAAAGCATCCTGTGGGCCAGGAGTTGCTGAAAGAATATATGATGCAAATGACCTTCCAGAACGTATCGGAACCGGAAGCCCGGCAGATCCTGGAGTATTTTCGTCATGTAAATCAAACAGGGGAAGAAGTCCTCTAACTCAATCATTTATTAGAACCAGGAACAATATTATGAAATCAAATCAACTAAAAATCATACTGGGGAGCTCGCTGCTGGCTTTGGTCGTTATGGTCTTCTACAACTGCTCAGCCGACACGGCTGATGTAATGGGTACCCGGGATGCAGCGTCCAAAGTGTATGTGGCGCCCGGCGAACATGATGAATATTATGCTTTCTTGTCGGGTGGCTACAGTGGCCAGGTAAGCGTATGGGGATTGCCCTCGGGAAGGATGTTCAAGAACATATCGGTTTTCTCCCAGTATCCCGAAACTGGTTACGGTTATTCTGAAGAAACAAAACCTCTGCTTCAGAGCAGCTATGGATTTATACCATGGGATGATTCTCATCATCCCAACTTCTCGAGAACCAACAGTTCACCGGATGGCCGCTGGCTGTTTATCAATGCCAACAACACGCCGAGAATTGCCCGGATTGACCTGAAATCATTTGAAACGCATGAGATCATAGAATTGCCGAATACAGGAGGGAATCACGCATCTTCATTTGTTACCGAAAACACCGAGTACATCATCGGGGCCACCCGGTTCAGCATTCCATATGACGCCGATCTGGACGTGCCCATTTCATCCTATAAGGAAAATTTTGACGGAGCTTTTACTTTCATCGGGGTGGATCCGGAAAGCGGAATGATGAGCGTGGATTTTCAGATCAAAATGCCCCCCTATCATTATGACCTGGGCCAGGCAGGCATTGGCAAATCCGGAGACTGGGTATTTTTCACAACCTACAACACCGAACAGGCTCATTCCCTGCTCGAAGTCAGCGCTTCGGAATTCGATAAAGATTACATCGTGGCCGTTAACTGGAAGAAAGCCGCAGAGTACGTCAAAGCCGGCCATGGTGAACTTATCGACACGGAATATTACCATAATTACCGCACCGAAGATAATGGTATGGCCGTTTCGGATGTAAAGGATCAGGTCAGGCTGATTAATCCGGCCGATGTCCCGGGCATGATCTATTTTCTGCCTACCCCTAAATCGCCCCACGGCGTCGATGTTGACCCCACCGGTGAGTTTCTGGTGGCCGGGGGTAAACTGGCGACCACCATTCCTGTTCATTCATTCACCAGAATGCTGGAAGCTATTGAAAATGAAAGCTTCTCCGATTATGACAATGGCATTCCCATACTTGAGTACGAGACGACTATAGCCGGTGAAGTTGAAAATCCCGGTTTGGGTCCGCTTCATACCGAGTTCGACGGAGAGGGAAATGCCTACACCTCGGTCTATATTTCCTCGGAGATCGTTAAATGGTCGCTAACGGATTTTACGGTCACCGACCGGATCGATTCCTACTATTCAATTGGTCACCTGATGATTACCGGCGGCGACACGCCCGACCCGGACAACAAGTACATGCTCGGCCTGACCAAGACCTCCCGTGACCGGTTCCTGCCGGTCGGACCCAAACAGCTGCATCCGGCCCAGCTGTATGATATCTCGGGTGATAAAATGGAGCTGCTGCTGGATTTCCCGACCTATGGGGAACCCCACTATGCACAGGCTATTGCAGCCAATAAGCTGAACGTCAACTCCAAAAGGATCTATGACCTGCAAGCCAATGCCCACCCCCAGGTCACCAAACGGCCTCGTGAGGCTCGGGTAGAGCGGAACGGCAGTACGGTCAACGTTTACATGACCTCCATCCGCAGTCACTTCACACCCGATAATATTGAAGGGATCAAAGTCGGGGATACCGTCTTTTTCCACATCACCAATGTAGAACAGGATTGGGATATGGTACACGGATTCGCTATCAAAGGCATGGAAAATTCAGAGATTCTGTTTGCACCGGGTGAGACCAAAACCATAAAGTGGGAACCGAAGCGAACCGGTATTTTTCCCTTCTACTGCACCGCTTTCTGTTCGGCTTTGCATCAGGAGATGCAGGGATACGTACGGGTATCGGCAGCCGATTCCGACGTGCAGTTAACATGGGGAACAGGGGAATAATCACAGAAGGTATTACAATGAGCATGAAATCAAGATTATTAATGGCAGCAGGTGCTTTGATGCTGATTGCCGTGTACTGTATGCCTATTTGGTCGATCACTTTGACCGCGCCGCAATATCCCGACGGATTAGGCATGTTTATTTCGGTTAATAATATAGCCGGCCGTGACCAGCACGACTTACAGAACATTAATATTTTGAACCACTACGTGGGCATGCGTCCCATTGTTCCGGATGAGATACCCGAACTGGATCTGATGCCCTGGCTGTTTGCCGGACTCATCGTTACGGGTCTGGCTGTGGCGGCCATGGGTAAACCCAGCTTCATCATCGCCTGGCTGATCTTATTTTCCCTGTGCGGCACTGCAGGTTTTGTTGATTTCTACATGTGGGGATATGACTATGGCCATAACCTTGATCCAAAGGCAGCCATAAAGATACCCGGTGAAAGCTATCAGCCGCCACTGTTGGGAACCCAACAGATGCTGAACATACGAGCCGCATCCTATCCGTACTGGGGTAGCTTGTTCATCGGCATCTCTTTCTTTATGGGTGGGATAGCCACCTGGCTTGAATATAAACCTAATAAAAAAGGATGACGCTAGCATGTACAAATTGTTTTTCTTACTGCTGTTCATAACCTGGACAGCCCCGAGTTGTACCGACCTGGAAAACTCCGGTCCCAAGGCCGTTTATCAAACCGTTTCAACGGAAAAGCAATACTGCGCTTTTTGTAGCCAGAAACTGAAAAGCCCCCGTTACGGTGGCGAGCTTACCAACCCCGATGGCACAAAGCTGAGTTTCCGCTCGGTCGAATGCGTTGCAGGATATGTAGCCAATCAGGGATTGCAAACCACGGACAACATAAGGGTGGTCGACTTTATAGACGCAAAAACGCTATTAAAGGTTGAAGAGGCCCTTTTCCTGCACAGTCCGAACCTGGGCAGCCCGAATGGGATGGATCTTGCTGCCATCGAAAAAAGCAATACGGAAATGCAGGAAAAAATTGAGCGGGTTTATCCCGGCCGGTATATAGAATGGCCGGAAGTCGTGCAGCGGGTCATCCATTCCGGTTACGCACAACATCATTAATAAGGAACCCTATGAACAAACTGCTGCTTCTGTTCTTCATCATCTTGCTGGCTGTGGTACACGCCTGCAATCCCGAACGCCAGGAAATATTCTACGGAGAAGAGGAATGTGCCCATTGTAGCATGATTATCAGCAATCCACAATATTCCAGTCAGCTACTGACCGTTAAAGGCAGGCACTATAACTTTGACGCTATCGAATGCCTGTCTGCCTTTATTGAAAGTGGTAATATGAAACAGGAGGAGATCCATAGCTTATGGGTCCGGGGCTTTAATGATGAAGAATGGGTGCCGGCCGAACAGGCCCATTTCCTGAAGAGCCACAATCTGGTCAGCCCGATGAGCCTGAATATAAGCGCTTACTGCGACAGGGATGCTGCCGAAGAATATCAGCGAAGCCATAGCGGTGAGATACTTGCCTGGGCTGAGGTCCGGGATCTTGTTCGCCTGGAATGGTTCACCCCGTCAATAGAAAACCCATGAATACACAAACACCTTTGTTAGCCGTGCTTGCCCTATCGGTCTTTTCCATGGTCATAACCGAATCGTTGATGTCCCAGACCCTGAAAGTGGGGCCGGACCAAGCCATCACTTCTCTCGAAGAGGCTTTTGAAAAAGCCTCTAATGGCGATACCATAACCGTTCAGGGCGGCACGTACCGGGAATCACCGCTGCTGATCGATAAAAGCATCGTTCTCCTTGGTGTGGACCGGCCGGTTCTGGATGGGGAGCATGAGCATGAGATCCTGGTTATTCAGGCCGACAATGTGGTGATTGATGGATTCCTGTTTTCCAATTCCGCCATGAGCCATACCAGGGATCATGCCGCCATACGGCTCAACGGCGTAAGTGGCGGTGAAATCCGGAACAATCACCTGGACAATAATTTCTTCGGGATCTATCTGGCCCGGTCACAGGATGTGAGCGTGACCCATAACATTATCCGCGCTTACGGCACGAGGGAATCGACTTCGGCTAATGGCATCCATCTTTGGGATTCAAGCCGGATCCGGATTGAAAGCAATCAGGTTTACGGCCATAGAGACGGCATCTATCTTGAAAGCGTGCGGGACAGCGATGTAGTTAATAACCTGGCCGAAAAAAACCTGAGATACGGCCTGCATTTTATGTTCTCCAATGATTGCCATTACCTGAACAACACCTTTCGCGTAAACGGGGCCGGGGTGGCCGTCATGTACTCCAACCGTGTGGAGATGAAACATAACCGGTTTGAAGATAACTGGGGAACATCAGCCTATGGACTCCTGCTGAAAGATATCAACGACAGCCTGATCTTAGATAATCTTTTTAAGAGGAACACCACGGCAATCCGGATGGAAGGCACCAACAGGATTGAAGTCAGGAACAACAGATTTATCCAAAACGGCTCGGCCGTCAGGCTTATGTCCAACAGCATGGATAATCGATTTGAGCACAATAATTTTATTGGCAACAGCTTTGACGTATCGACGAACAGCCGCCGGGCCAACAGCATCTTTCATCAGAACTATTGGAGCGCTTATACGGGTTATGACCTTAGCGGAGATGGTTTCGGCGAAGTTCCATTTCATCCGGTCCGTCTGTTCTCGCTGCTCATCGGGCGCAATGAAACGGCCATGATGCTCATGCGCAGCTTTTTTGTGGATTTGCTTGACCATGCCGAGCGCGTGTTTCCCGTGTTAACGCCCGCAGCCCTCGTGGACGAGCAACCAAGAATGAAAGAGTGGAAATAATGATTCAAATAGAAAAACTCAATAAACGCTTTGGCCGCCACAAAGCCATCGATGACCTGGATCTGGTAATCAAACGCGGTCAGGTAACGGCCATACTTGGACCCAACGGGGCAGGCAAGACCACCCTGATCAAAAGTATGCTGGGCCTGGTAAATCCCGACTCGGGCACGGTCCGGGTAAAAGATGTTACGGTGAATGGAAATTGCGCCTACCGCGAAGACATCGGTTACATGCCGCAGCTGGTCCGCTACCCGGAAAATCTGACCGTGACCGAGATCCTTGACATGATCAGGGATCTGCGTAACTATCCGGAAAATGCGGATATGGATCTGTATAAGCAGTTCAATCTCGATAAGGAAATCAACAAACCCTTCCGACATCTGTCGGGGGGCAACAAACAGAAAATGAGCGCCGTACTGGCTTTCATGTTCCGCCCGGAGATCATGTTCCTGGATGAACCCACTACCGGACTGGATCCTTTGTCGAGCAGCCTGCTGAAAGACAAGATCGTCATGGAGAAAAACCGTGAAGCGACAACCATTCTGACCTCTCATATCATGAGCGAAATTCAGGAACT
This sequence comes from Balneolales bacterium, assembly GCA_040905685.1. Lineage (GTDB taxonomy): Bacteria > Bacteroidota > Rhodothermia > Balneolales > Natronogracilivirgulaceae > JBBDMU01. The sequence goes on from JBBDRB010000086.1 coordinate 64,178, forward strand.
GGCCGACCGGGTCATCTACCTGATAGACGGCCATATCCATTTTGACAGCACCGTGCAGGCGCTGTTGGGAGAGACGGATGAACCCATTCTGGAGCGGGCTATTGCCAGTTTAATGAAAGGAGTTGCCGCATGATGGTCCTGAAAGTATTAAAATACCAGTTGAGGGATGCCCTGCGAAGCAAGTGGATTATCCTGTATTTCCTGTTCTTTTTTTTGATCACCGATGCCTTATTCCGGTTTACCGGCGATGGCGATCAGGTGATCACCAGCCTGATGAATGTCGTGCTTATGGTCATCCCTTTTTTTAGCATAGTCCTTGGGGTTATGTACCTGTACCATTCCAGGGAATACATTGAGCTGCTGCTGTGCCAGCCCGTCCAACGCGAGCACCTGTTCTGGGGTTTGTACGGGGGGGTATCCATCCCGCTGATGCTGGCATTTTCAGCAGGTGTGATCCTTCCGTTTATCCTTCATTCGGGCCTGTCCTGGCAGCAGCTGCAGCTGGCGTTGATGCTGGTGTTTACGGGTATGCTGCTGACCATCGTCTTCGTTGCCATAGCCTGTTATCTGGCCCTGGCTTTTGAGGACCGCATCAGAGGGCTTGGCATCGCTCTGGCGATATGCCTGTTTTTTACCGTGATTTATGACGGATTGATTCTGTTGTTTATATATAGCTTTTCAGATTATCCGTTGCAGCAGCCCGTGATCGTCTTGTCGATGCTCAACCCGATCGACCTCGGACGCATTATCCTGTTGCTCAACTTTGACGTATCGACCCTGATGGGCTTTACAGGAGCGGTTTTTCAGCGTTTCTTTGGCAGTGCGACCGGTCAGCTGGCCAGCATTTCAGCTATGCTGACCTGGATCGCCATTCCCTGTTGGCTGGGTCGACGTGCCTTCACGAAAAAAGATTTCTAACCCACCACCACGAAACGAGGATATATCATGGAATATCTGACCGAATGCAACCTCAATGATAAACTACTATCGGAACTGCCCGAACGCGGCATCTTCAGCAAGACCCTGATGAAAAATGACCATACCAGTGTGGTACTGATGCAACTGGCAAAAGGAGAGGACCTGAACGAACATACCTCCAAATACGCCTGCCTGCTTCAGGTCCTGGATGGAAAAGGCAATCTTTTCTTGAACGGACGTCAGATTGCACTGAATCCCGGTAAACTTATTTTTATGGATCCCAATGCCCCTCACTCTGTAACCGCCTCGGAAAACCTGAATTTTGTTTTATATCTGCTAAAATAACCAATGCAGCTCATCAGTGGAAATGCCGATCGAAAAGTAAGCAGCTGGCTTTTGTAATGCTACAGGATCTTCACCTCTGCCCTTTGGGTGGAAAAGGCAATTAATAACCTCCAAGAAACCGTATAGTATGAATAACTCGTCACAACATACCTTTCATATTCCTGTCATGGGGCTGGCTTTTACCATCGATACGCCGGTTAAAGTTGCACGCTACGGGATATCTTCCGTCATCTCTATCGTCGATGATGCCCTCACCGAGATCATGCGCAAGTACTATTGCGAAAAAACGGGGGAAGAGTATAATCCGGTTTCAGAAAAAGATGAAGATTTCAGGGCAACAAGGATTAAAAAATATCTGGATCTTGTCAACCGGATGGTCACGTCCCAGATCGAAACCATGAAGAAGCAAAGCTTTACAGCCGGTTCTGACCTGACCAAATATTTTGAGCTTCTTCCGGGTACTTCCCCCGCAAAGAAAATGTATTTGAGAATGCTTGAGGTGAATGATAATAGCGAGTCGCTGCGTCTTCAGAACCTGTTAAAAAAAAAGGTTCGTCCCGGCGCTATTGACGTCAACATCATGACCAAAGTAGACAAAACCAATTACGATAAAAAAGGGGAGGAGCTCCCGGCTAAATATTCCGATGCTGTCGCCGCACTGAGAGGTTTTGCCGGCAGCGAGGTATCTTCATCGGTGGTTTTTTCGGCCGGAATGAACCCCCGTCTGTACGCATATCTGGAAAACCTGAACAGATTCTATCCCGATGAGAACGGCCGTATAAATAAATCGGTAATACTGAAAGTCAGCGACTACCGCTCGGCTTTGATCCAAGGCAAATTCCTGGCCAAAAAAGGGATCTGGATCTCTGAGTTTCGCATTGAATCCGGATTGAACTGCGGGGGTCATGCTTTTGCCACCGACGGTTACCTGCTGGGTCCGATCCTGGAAGAGTTCCTGCAAAACAGGGTGACTCTGTTTAATGATCTGTTTGGTCTGTATCAGAAAGCATTGGTGGTCAAAGGGTATGACTCGACAGAAGCACCTGAACAAAAAATAACGGTGCAGGGCGGCATTGGTACGGCTGACGAAGACCGGTTCCTGTTAACCCATTATGAACTGGATGGAACCGGCTGGGGAACGCCTTTTTTACTTTGCCCGGAGGCTACCAGCGTGGATGAAGCCACCCTGCAGCAATTGGCCGGTGCCAAAGAAAAAGATCTCTACCTGAGTGGGATATCTCCCCTTGGCGTACCTTTTAATTCCCTGCGCGGCAGTGAAGCCGATTTGCAGCGTGACAGCAGGATCAAAAAAGGCAAACCCGGCAGCCCGTGCGTCCGCAAATTTCTCGTTTCCAATACGGAATTTACCGATCAGCCCATCTGTACGGCCTCTTCCAGATACCAGCGGTTGAAGTTGAAGGAGCTGGCCCAACAGGACCTGTCAAAAGATGAATATGAAAGGCGATACCGGGAAGTCACTGAAAAGCTTTGCCTATGCGAAGGACTCGAAACCTCCGTGATCAAACAAAACGGCATCTCCCTGAAGAGCACCAATGCCGCCACGGCCGTTTGTCCTGGACCCAACCTGGCCTACTTTTCCGCCGTGTATTCATTAACCGATCTAATAAACCATATTTACGGACGTCTTGATGTCATCAAGGGCACGGTCCGCCCTCATCTATTCATTAAGGAACTCGGTTTGTATATAGACTATTTCCGCAATGAGCTCATCAAGTCACTTCCCCTCACCAACCCTAAACAAGCCAGGTATTTCGATAAATTCAAATTTAATCTGATGGCCGGGATAACGTATTACCGGGAAAAGTTACAGGATATGGCTGACCATTCAGAAGCAACATCATCGACGCTCAACAAGCAACTTACCATCATGGAAGAGGAGCTTAGGGTTATTTGGGAAACCTCTTCAGGGGATGTGGAGACAAAGGGTCAGATTATTTCTTAGATTCCAGCACGCGGTGGAACTTCAGGTCCCTGATCACGGCAATAATATACAGTATTATCCCCAGGGTCATAAGAGGCATGCCCATAAAAATGCCTATTCCCACGCTCCATGCCTGAAAACCGGCAATCAGGAAAAGCAGGACCATCACCATGCCGGTCATGGTGATGATTACGGCCGTTCGGATCAGCTTATCGATACGGTGGGGTTTGTTCTCCAGCCCGTTCATGGAATGGCCTCCAGCATTTTGCTCAGCTCCCCGGTGTCATTTTGCGGCCATAGCCGGTGCACCTGGCTGAACCGATCCCTCTGGGCGGCTTCCTCACCCCTTTCTCCAGGCAATGGGTGAGCCGGCCCGTGGCAGGATATGCAGCTGACCCGGTCTGTTATCAATTCTTCGGCAAGGGCCTGATGGCTTAACGCATTTTCAAACCCGGGGGATCCACCGTGACAGTCCACACAGTTTACGTTGGGATAGCTTCCCTTATACGTCATAGGCATTTCATAGGTTCGGGTCACAAAAAGCAGCCAGTGGCGAAACCCGTCTCTTTTGCCTTCAAAGGTGCCGTGGGCTCCGTAGGTCGTATGACAGGTATAGCACTGATACTGGGAGATCCACCTGTTTTTGTAATGACGGGCTGCCAGAGTGGTGCTTTCCGGGTCCGACAGATCCTCTACAAACGGATCCATTACATGGCAGGATGCGCAGGAATCCACCGACTTTGTGGTCTCAAGCAGGGTAGACGTTGCGCTCATGCCAACCAACCCCGGCAGTACAAAAAGGCTGATCAGCAGCAGCATTCGGTAGTTGAGCTGCTGGATCCTATCCTTAAACAAAAATTCTATGCAAAAAAGAATGATCAGGGCTATGATTACGGATATGATCCCTGCCGTCCGCATCAGCTCGCCCACGGTGAATCCTCTCTCCCCAGCCGCCAGTTCATCAGCGGCCTCCGGCACTTCCCGGGCCTGGCCGGCGGTGGGTTCCTCAACCTGCACCATAGCGTAACCCTGCATACGTTCATAATCATGGGCAGCGCCACTAACCGGATCTACATACAGGACTCCAATGGCGGCCGCAGCGGTGCCGCCGGCAATGAGCAGGACCAGCGTCAGATAGAGGATCTTGTTTGGTTTCTCACTCATCATGACTGCCTCTGTGAGACCGGACCGGCCGGTTGCATGCGCACGGCTGCCTTCTTGTAATCGGGTTGCTTCGAAATTGGGTCGAAGGCGTCACTGGTAGCTTTGTTTACTAAATTTTTTGCGGAGTGGAAGGTGGCAAAAACGATTCCTTCCCGGATGTCATTGGTGATCCGTGTCACAAAATCAGCCTCACCCCGCCTGCTTTCCACCGTGACGGGTTGCCCGTTCTCCAGTCCGAACCTGTGCGCATCCGCCGGGTGAACTTCCAGAAACCCCGTTTCCACAACCCCAAGCTGGGGTACACGGCGGGTGATCGTTTCGGTATGCCAGTGCTCGAGTACCCGGCCAGTCGTAAGAACAAGAGGGTAAGAGTCATCGGGTTCTTCAAAGGGTGGCTCCTGATCGTGAAGAAATATCACCGCTCGTCCGTCGGGACGGCCGTAAAAATCCAGGCGTTTGTCATCCCCCCGGGCAATTGGATCTTCACCCGGAACATACCTGCGGCAGGTTCCCGGATGATCCTCGTCGGGGCACGGCCAAAGTATGCCCGGCTGGTTTTGCAGCCTCTCATAGGTTATACCCTTAAAATTGTAATCGGAAAAGGCCGATATTTTACGCCATTCATCCCAGATTCCGGCCTGCGTACGCTCAGGGAACAAGGCTGAATGACCCAGACGGTCGGCCAGTTCAATAATAATCTCAAAATCGCTTCTGGCTTCACCCCGGGGTTCGACCAGTTTGGGAACGTAATGATAACGCCGCTCCGACTGGCTGAAAACACCGCTTTTCTCGGTCCACATGGCTGCCGGAAGGACCACATCGGCAAAACGGGTAGTTTCCGTGGGATGAAAAGCATCGGCCACAACGACGAAGGCACGCTCCATTCCCTCCCGGTATTGCAGGATATTCGGCAGCGACTGCATTGGATTGGTGGCCATGATCAGCGTACAGTCCACATTCCCCTGCCGCATAGCTTCAAACAAAGCAACGGCATGATAGCCCGGTTCAGGGCTGATCGTCCCATCAGGAACATTCCATTGCTCTTCCATTTCCCGGCGGTGTTGCCGGCTTGTTACCCTGCGGCCGTTCGGCAGGGTATGCGAAAGCGCACCGGTATCGCGCACGCCCCCTCCGGCATTCGGCTGACCGGTAAGGGAAAAAGGCGTCGCACCCGGCCTTCCAATATGCCCCGTCAGTAAATGCATAGCCATAACCAGCCGGTTAGAGGCGGTGGCCTGAGTTTGCTGATTCAGGCCCATTGTCCAGAAAGACATGGTAGCGCCGGACCGGCCAAACCGCCAGGCCGCTTCCCTGATCTGATCGGAAGAAATGCCGCACACCGGGGCGGCGCTCTCCGGATCGTACGCCTGTATATGTTCATAAAAATCCGGTCCGCTTATGGGATCATCCTCCTGATGAAAGGTGAGATAATTATCCGCCATGTCACTGTCTGTCAATTCCCGGCGGTACAATTCATAAATCATTGAATTATAGAGGGTGACGTCTGTACCGGGCCGGATCTGAAGATGCAGATCGGCGTTCTTTGCCGTTCTGGTGCGCCGGGGATCAACCACTATAGTAAAGGTATCCGGCCGGTTTCGCTTCCGATCGAGGACACGCTCCCACAGAACCGGATGACATTCGGCCATATTGGAGCCGGTAATAAAAAAACAATCGGCATGGTCTATATCCTCATAGCATCCCATAGGCTCATCCTTGCCGAAGACCGATGTATAGCCGGAGGCGGCCGAGGCCATGCATAACCTTGGATTGCCGTCGACGTTGTTAGTCCCGATACCGGCCTTGAACAGCTTACTTGCCGAATAGCTTTCCTCGGTAAACAGCTGTCCGCTTCCGTAATAAGCCACACTATCCGGACCCTTTTCCCTTATCGCCGCATTGAAGCGGGATGCGATTAATTCCATGGCCTCTTCCCAGGTCGCCCGTTCCAGTTCACCGTCTTTCCGGACCATAGGATACAGCAACCGGTCTTCTACATACAGAATCTCCCTGTTTAATATTCCCTTTATGCAGAGTCTTCCGCGGTTGTGGGCGGCCGGATCGCCTTTAACATCAACAACCCTGCCTTCGGCCATTCCAATCTGTATACCGCAGCCTGTACCGCAAAACCGGCACACGCCCTGATGCCAGCTATCCACATCAATAACCGGCTGTCGCTGCCATAACTCGCCGCAGCCCGAAAGCGACCCGGTAAAAACCCCGGCCGCTGACAACGAGGCCAGCCTCATGAAGTCCCTCCTCGTCCAGCCGTTTAGTTCCTCGCGCGGATAATCCGGTGATTGGTAAACATGATCATTATCAACGGCTTTTTCAGACATGACGAGAGAAGGGTTTGCGGTATTGATGCTTGACTTATCAGCGCTTACAGCTAATGTAATAAACTTAACCCTTTATATAAAATGAGTATCTTATGATAATCCATATCAGCGGAACAGGCTAACTATGACTGCAAAACGAACCCTTTATATACCATGCGGCGGACGCTCACAACGCATGGGCAGAGACAAGGCCTTGCTTGAGTTTGAAGGAAAGCCTTTGCTTGAGAGGCAATATGAGCGGAGCAAATCTTACTTTAATGAAGTGGTGCTGTTAAGCGGAACCCATAATTACCAAACCCATCTGCGTCAACTACCTGATGCCCTACCGGATGCCGGGCCTCTGGGGGGCTTACTGGCTGCTCTGCAGGAGCATACCGGAGTCGGGAATACCTATATTGCCCTTATCCCTGTTGATGTGCCAAAATTGAGTAATGAAACCCTGAAGTGGTTGGCTTATACTGTGCCGGAGGATGATACCGATGCCATAGTCATTCGCTCAGGTGAAATAATTCAGCCACTGGCCGGGCTGTACCGGTCAACCCTTGCCGGCCGGCTCTCCAATTTTCTGGGACGCGGTGAGCGCCGGGTTATGAGGTTCCTGAAAGAACTGTCCCACACCTATGTTGAGGTATCCCCCGGGGCAATGGAAAATATTAACACTCCTGAGGATTTTAAAAGGTTGTGACATCCGTTGTTTATGATCCGTAACTTTTAATTGATAATTAAATTCATTTCTATGATTGACATCAGCCACAAACGTTCTTCATTAAGGTATGCCAAAGCAAGCGGCCGGCTCTTTGCAGAGGCTCCTATACTTGAGATGATCAAAGACAAGAAGATCCCAAAGGGAGATGTGGGTCAAATGGCCCGGAGTGCAGGCATTCAGGCAGCCAAACGCACCTCTGACTGGATCGTGTTCTGCCATTCGCTTCCCTTGGATTGGGTGGACATTTTCATGGAGTTTGAACCGGAAGCCGTCAGGTTTACCGCGGAAGTGCGAACGGTGTGGAAAACAGGCGTGGAAATGGAAGCTATGACAGCCGTTTCTGCAGCCTTGCTCAATGCCTATGATATGCTTAAACCTCTTCAAACGGACATTTCCCTGGGCGACATTCGTCTGGTTGAGAAGCGTGGCGGCAAATCCGACATGACCGATGAATTCGATCAACCGGTTCGCGTAGCCCTGCTGACCATAGACACCGAAAAAAAGAGCGGGCGGAGAACCGACCGTGCCGCGGAGGTAATCAGGAACTTTCTGGTGAAACAGCCCGTAGAGATTGTAACCGAAGAGAAGCTGAACGAAGAGGCTAAAGAGGCTGAACGTCATATTATCCGGCTAACGGATCAGGAACAGGCTGAGCTGATATTTCTTTGCGGATCCACCGGGCCGACTGCGAATGATATCACCCCCGGATTAATCCGGAACCTTTCTGACCGGGAAGTTCCCGGGATCGGGGAAGCCATGCGTCAGTATGGGTTGCAGCGCACACCTCATGCCATGATATCGGGGCAGACAGCCGGTATCCGGAACAGGTCACTGATGATCGCCATACCGGGAAGCGCACGTGGAGCTGAAGAAAGTTTGCATGCCCTGTTTCCAGGAATATTGCATATATTTAATATCCTGCGCAGAAGTTAAAAACCATGCTAAATCAATTAAATTCTACGGGAAACTGCATCACATTAAACCTCCGCTGGTTCAGTATTCTGGCCCGGCTCCGCGGAAAAGCCGGTGAAGAATTTGAAATGCCGGAAGGTTGCAACGGCGAGGTTTTGATCGACCGGCTTTGTGATGAATTGCCCGAAATCCATAAATACAGATCCCATATTCGTCTTGCTGTAAACCGGGAGTATGTTGACCCGTCTGTCATTCTTCATGACGGTGACGAAGTTGCCCTGATTACACCCGTATCCGGAGGTTAGCTATGGAACCACTTATCGATCAGCATGGCCGGATCCATGATTACCTTCGAATCTCACTTACGGAACGCTGCAATCTTCGATGTACATACTGCATGCCTGAAGAAGGGGTCGACCTGACACCGGGGAGTAATATCTGCAGCTATGAAGAGCTATTGGAGATTATCGACCGGTTTATTGAACTGGGCGTCAAAAAAATAAGGATCACCGGTGGTGAACCCTTGGTTCGCAAAAGAGTCGAACAGATCTTTGAAGCCCTGGGCAGACGTAGTCCTGAGCTGGCCATCACCACGAACGGACTCCTGCTTGACCGCTTCATGGATGTATTTGAATCCTGCGGTTTACGCAATGTTAATGTCAGCCTGGACACGCTGGACCCTGCAAAATTTATGATGATTACAAGGCGTCCGGGGTTCGAAAAAGTAATGAAAAACATTCATGCGCTGATCGACCGCGGCTTCCATACCAAACTCAATATGGTGGTCATGAGCGGAGTCAATGAGGATGAAATTGCCGATTTCGCCGCTCTGGCCCGGGACCTGCCGCTCGTTGTCCGGTTTATAGAATTTATGCCCTTTGACGGGAATCGTTGGGACAACACCAAGATGGTTCCGGCCACGGAGATCAGGTCACGAATTGAATCGCGCTTTACGTTACATAAAGACGAAGACAGCCTTCATGACACGACTAAACATTATCGGATAAAGGGATTTGAAGGACGTATCGGCATTATCAGTTCCATGAGTGAACAATTTTGCGGCAGCTGCAACCGCATTCGCCTCCTGGCAAATGGATCCATAAAAAACTGCCTGTTTTCAGGCGATGAAACCAACCTGCTTCAACCACTGCGAAACGGGGAAAACCTCGAGCCCATAATCAGGGACTCCATATATCATAAAAAAGCCAGGCACGCGGGCATGTTTGAATTGGCCAAGAGTAAGAATCGCAGCATGATTACCATCGGAGGATAAAGGGTGAAACAGATCCTGAACGAACGGCACTGGATCCTGATAAGTGACCGGCTGCCCGACCCCGGAGAGGCTCACCGCTTTGTCAGCCGGAAGGACTGCGGTGCCGTCAACCTGTTCTCCGGGGTCACCCGCAATCATGAAAAGGGTAAAAAAGTAAGCCTGCTTTTCTATGACTGCTATGAGGAGATGGCTGCATCGGTATTGCAGAAACTCATTGCAGATATTCAGGTTCAATTTCCGGTTGGGAAAGTGGCCGTTCTCCATAAAACCGGGGAAGTACCAGTCGGGCACCTATCCATGATCGTAGCCGTAGCCTCGGCGCATCGCGTTGAGGCTATACAAGCAACCCTGGAATTGATTAACCGGCTGAAGCGGGAAGTGCCGATCTGGAAAAGGGAAACGTTTGAAGACGGCGAAAAATGGAAAGAAGAGCAGCCCTGAGCCTTTCATCAAACCTTTTTCAACCGGATTTCAGGTATTCCCTCAGCATATAATTCAATATGCCTCCATGCACAAAATAGTTGATTTCAATGGCCGAATCGAGGCGGCATTTCACTTTAAACTCTTTTGTCCCCTCGCCGGCTGCCCTGACATGAAGAACTTTCCCCGGACCCAAATCCTCTGCAATTCCTGTGATCGTGTACGTTTCATCACCTTTCAATCCCAGGGAACCGGCCGAATCCCCCGGGGAAAATTCCAGGGGCATCACTCCCATCTGAACGAGATTGCTTCGGTGGATCCGCTCATAACTTATGGCCATTACTGCTTTCACTCCCAGCAGGGAAGTTCCTTTTGCCGCCCAGTCCCGCGATGACCCGCTACCGTATTCCTTGCCGGCCAGGATGACCAGAGGAACCTGTTCCTGCCGATATTTTTCCGATGCATCAAACACAGGCATTTCCTCCCCGGACGGAAAATGGGTTGTAACCCCCCCCTCTTTTGTGGCGATCTGGTTTTTTATCCGGACATTGGCAAAGGTTCCGCGAATCATAACCTCATGATTGCCGCGTCGTGACCCATAGGAATTAAACGATTCGGGCATGACCCCCTGGTTCAGCAGATACTGTCCGGCCGCCGAGGATTTGCCAAAAGCACCCGCCGGCGAGATGTGATCGGTGGTAACCGAATCGCCGAGTTTCAGCAATACACGGGCATTTTCTATATCTTTTGGTCTATCCGGTTCCGGTTCAAGATCCGTAAAAAAGGGTGCTTCTTTGATGTAGGTTGACTTGCTATCCCACACATAATTGGTCCCTTTCGGAGCCAGCAGATCCTGCCATTGCTCCTCGCCCTGGAAGATGACTGCATAGGCCTTCTCAAAATCACTTTGGCGGAGGGCCTTATTGGTAGCTTCATTGATTTCCTCCTGGCTGGGCCAGATATCCTTCATATAAACTTTTTTGCCATTGGGATCATATCCAATCGGGTCCTTCGTCAGGTCAATGTCGGCTCTGCCGGCAAGGGCATACACCACAACAAGCATGGGGGAAGCCAAAAAATTCATCTTTACCTGGGGGTGCACCCGGGCCTCAAAGTTTCTGTTGCCGGAAAGAACAGAGGCGACCACGAGCTCACCCTTTTCCACAGCCTCGGCCACGGCCGGGATAAGCGGTCCGCTGTTGCCGATGCAGGAAGTGCAGCCGTACCCCACCGTGTGAAAATTCAAAGCTTCCAGGGGGTCCAGCAGGCCGGCCCTTTCCAGATAATCCGTGACCACCTTGGATCCCGGCGCCAGACTGGATTTCACCCAGGGCTTGATGTCCAGCCCATTCTCTACCGCTTTTTTGGCTATCAGGCCGGCTCCCAGCATTACGCTCGGATTGGAGGTATTGGTGCAGCTGGTTATAGCCGCTATCACTATGGCACCGTCGCTTAGAATATATTCTTCGTTGCGGGCCTTGATCCTGATCGATTTCAGCTGATCATCTGTTACGACTACATCATCACCGGCTTCCTGATCGTAATAAATAAACTCCGAACCGGATCCCCCTTCACTCAGCCAGGTTGAATCCTGACGATCGGCTAGTTCCACATAATCTCTGTTATGATCTTCTTTCAGGAGCTCACCGAATTTTTCCCGCAGGTCACGGACCAATATCTTGTCCTGTGGCCGTTTGGGTCCGGCTACAGCAGGCTCCAGAGAGGAAAGATCCAGTTCCAGGGTTTCCGAATAGTTGATCAGGTTTTCATTCTCCCGCCAAATCATATTTTCCCGACAATAATCCCTGACAAAATCAATATGCTGTTGAGGCCTGTCTGTTCGCTTCATGTAGTCCAGCGTTTGTTCATCAATCGGGAAATACGTGACGGTGCACCCAAATTCCGGAGACATATTCGCAATGGTGGCCCGGTCGGGCACGGTCAGGTAATCGAGTCCGTCACCAAAAACTTCAACAAATTTGCCCACCACACCCAGTTCACGGAGTTCTTTGGTAATGGCAAGAACCATATCGGTAGCTGTTATTCCTTCCGAAAGTTTCCCCGTCAGCCTGAGTCCCACAACCTGGGGGCAGGCAAAATAGATAGGCTGTCCAAGCAGGGCGGCTTCGGCTTCAATTCCACCGACTCCCCAGCCGAGTACGCCAATACCGTTAATCATTGGGGTATGGCTGTCTGTGCCGACAAGGGTGTCGGGAAAAGCCCATCCATCCCTTTCCACAACGCCCTTAGCCAAATATTCAAGGTTCACCTGATGGCATATGCCCATCCCAGGTGGTACAACGGAAAAATTATCAAAGGCATCCTGTGCCCATTTAAGCAGTTTATAGCGTTCGCTGTTGCGCCTGTATTCGTATTCCACATTTTTTTTATAGGCATATTCCGTACCGAAAAAATCTACCTGGACGGAATGATCTATGATCAGGTCTACCGGAACGGCCGGATTTATTTTACTTCCGTCTTTCCCTTTCCGGATTACCTCTGAACGGATAGAGGCAATATCCACGACAGCGGGAACTCCAGTAAAATCCTGCATGAGCACCCGGGCCGGCTTAAAAGGGACCTCTTTGTCCACCCCTTCCGGTTTCCAGTTGCGCAGGGTATCGACATGCTCCTCCGTAATGGCGAATCCGTCCTGGTTTCGCAGGGCATTTTCGAGTAAAATGCGGATGGAAAATGGCAAGCTGCCGATACGATAGCCTTCATCTCTCAATGCTGACAAGGAAACGGTTTTTTGTCTCATACCAGATAGGGTTAACTTCAAGGTTAATACAACAATAAAAATTTTATTCTCCTGCAAAGCAAATTTATAAGATTTTTTACTGATCTGATGATCATAAAGATAAAAGAGAACTTTATCTTAAATTCATAATTTGGTATGTTTAGTAATACAATGTATAATTTATATACATAATGATTATCCAACGATACGTTGTTGGTAAACCTCAAATTCCGCAATATGAAAAATTCTTCACAGCATACCTTTCATATTCCGGTTATGAGCCTCGCGTTCACCATTGACACGCCCCTTAGAGTCGCCCGATATGGCATCTCTTCCGTCATCTCCATCGTAGATGATAACCTCACCGAATCTATGCGTAAATACCATAGTGAGAAAAAGGGCATACCCTTCGAACCCATATCAGACAAGGACGATGATTTCCGGGCCCGGCGCATAACCGCTTACCTGAATCTGGTGAACCAAATGGTCACCGAACAGGTTGAAGGACTGAAAAAGCAAACCTTCTATTCCCGTTCCGACCTGGACAAGTATTTTCAGCTGCTTCCCGATACCTCTCCTGTCAGGCAAGCGTACCAGAAAATGCCTGCTCTGACTGATCCGGCGGCATCCTTGCGGCTACAGAACCAACTTAAAAAGGCGATCCGGGCCGGGTCAATTGATGTCAACATCATGGAGAAAGTGGATAAAAGCAATGTGGGCATGCAAAAAAATGCCCTTACAAATGACTTCCTTGATGCAGTTTCCGCATTACGGGGTTTTGCCAGAAGCGATCTGAGCTCATCAGTCGTGATATCCGCGCGAATGAATCCCTATCTTTATGCCTATCTGGAAAATCTCGAAGAGTTCTATCCGGGCGACAATGGCAGGTTGAATAAAAAAATAATCCTTAAGGTCAGCGACTACCGTTCCGCTTTAGTCCTGGGAAAACTCATGGCTAATAAAGGGCTATGGGTATCGGAGTTCCGTATAGAATCCGGCTTGAACTGCGGGGGACATACTTTCGCTACGGACGGCTACCTGCTGGGTCCGGTTTTGGATGATTTCAAGCAGAAGAGAAAAGAATTGAAAAGCGAACTCTTCGATCTGTATCAACAGGCTCTGGCGCGCAGAAAATGCAAAATCCCCCCGGTGCCCCGGCAGCGGGTTACGGTTCAAGGCGGCATTGGCACCTCGGAGGAAAACCAGTTTCTGCTTGACCATTATAAGGTTGACGGCACCGGTTGGGGTTCGCCATTTTTGCTATGCCCGGAAGCTACCAATGTAGAAGAATCTATGCTTAAACAGCTGGCGGGTCCCGATGTAATGACCCTGTACCGAAACGGTATTCCGGAGAATAGCGACAACCGGAAACCACCACAAAAAAGGGGAAAAAAGTTAACCACGGATAACGAACCCCGGCTGTGGCCCAGTCCTAACCTGGCCTATTTTTCCGGATCGTATTCCTTATCTGAAATGATCGGGCATATCTACGGTCGAAATGACCTGATGCAGGCTAAAGCGCGGCCTAATATGTTTATGATCGAGCTTAGCCTGTATGTGGATTATTTCCGCAAGGAAATCAATTCGGTCCGGTCACCTCTGAGTCCGGTGCAGGTGAAGTATTTCCTCGATTTTAAATCTAACCTGCTGGATGGGATTTATAATTACAGAAAACAGATGACGTACATCGCAAAGGGTAACGAAGCGACCCTGCTCAGCCTGAAAGATCAGCTGGCCTATCTGGAAGATAATTTACTGGAAACGTATCAGACCCCCTCGGAAAGTTTTTTCCGTCATCATATGCGCTCGTACAGGTAATGAATGAGACTCCCGATTTTTTTAAACCGGTATTTTCTTAACCGATCGGACTCCTTGTATGGTAACCGGACAGAAGTCCGGTTTGCTAATATTTAGTTACTGTTAATGACTGTGTGACGATTCATCTTGACCGGGCTCTGCCCCTATAGCCTGGTGTACAGGCTTTACGTAATGAATGAACTTGACGTAAGCTTCCACAAATTCACGGCCGCCTTCGACGTCATTAAGATCAAAGACGCTTAATGCCAGGGCTTCGTCATAATACCGGTGTAAACCCGTTTCCAGGGCCCCTATCAGGTGGTCCCGCAATTCACGCAAAGATCCCGTTTCGAGGGCTTTGTCAGACGCTTTGACAAGAGGGTTATCATACTCCCCTTCGGGAATTAATCCCGTGTAGGGCGCACCTTCACCTTCACGATGCAGACGAACAAGGGTTTCGAAGAAATACATGTCGGCTAACTCCCTGACCTCTTCATTTTGATCCCTCACATTAAAGGTTCTGTCGAACGCTTCACGAATTTCCGCGTCGTGCTCATCCAGTACCCAGACCAATACCAAATTCACATTTCCAGTATTCAAGGCCTCTTTTGCGGCTGTTACAACGGGTCCGTCAAGAGCGTCGCAATGCGCATCAGCGGTTTGTGGAATAAATGCTCCGAATAAGAGCAACGCAGATAAGGCTAAAGTTAGTTGCTTGATTTTTATGAATAACATGACTGGCTCCATTCTTGGGTTTATGATTGATGTTACTCTAAAGGTAATGGCGGAGGGGCCTGACTAAAATGAGCCAAATCAAATAAGGACACAAAAAAACTATTACCCTTTTAAGGGGTGATGTTATCTATCAACAGCCTGAGCAAGCTGTTTTTTGCCGGTTATAGCTACCCATTGCCGGCCGGCATCAATGATGCCGTCTTTCTTGAACTGGCTCATGACCCGGCTGGCTGTTTCGGTGGAAGTCGCGGCCATATCAGCCAGATCTTTTCTTGTGAGGGGCATTTGTATCAGTAAGCCAACATCATTGGCTTCACCGAATTTCTTTGAAAGCTTCAACATTATACTGGCAATGCGTTTTTCAACTGGCAAAGTACTCAGCTCAAGGAGATTATCACGGGAGGCTTTGAGACGGTCTGCAGTTAGGTCCAGAACTTTTAATGTGACAAGGGGGTATTCGTTCAGGATCCTTCTGAAATCTTTTGCATGAATGGACAGGATGCATGAATGGGTCTGAGTTATCGCTGTTTCGGTGTAGGTATCATCACCCAGGTTGGACAAAGTCCCGAAAAATTCACCGGGTTTCAGTACATCGATCAGAACATTTTTGCCTTCCAGGGTTTGACGCATCAACTTTATTTTTCCGCTTACCACAACCCTGAGCCGTGTTGCCGGCTCTTCCTCATAATAAATAACATCACCTAATGAAAAATGCCCTGCGTTAAACAGCTTGTTTATGGCCGTAAGGTCCTCGGTTGGCAAGTCTTTGAAAAACGGGGCCTTTGCCAGCATCTCATGCCTCAGCCCCATGGTACAGTGATGTTTTTCAACAAGGTCCTTGAGAAGCGGGGTTTCACGTCGTTTATTCATATGAATGATGTAGCGTCTCTATAATGCTCAGTATTTACCTTCCATAGCCATGCGTACGACGAATGAAGAGGCTATTTTCCCGGCTATCTCTTTGGTATAATCTGCCTTTTCGCCTGTAAACAATTCATCAACGGTATGTTCAAAGAGTTCATACCAACGTTTGAAGTCGGATTCCTTTACAGGCAGCGGCAAGTGCTTTCTAAAAGGCCGGCCTTTGTATCTGCTGGTTTGAAACAGCAGGTTTGACCAGAAATCAACCATGTTCGGCAGATGCTTGTCCCAGTCTACTTTTGCGAAATCATTAAATATATAGCCTAATCGCTCATCCTTCTGAACTTTGTCGTAGAAGGTGTGGACCAGCTTTTTTATGTCGTTATCATCTTTGATGTCTTTCATGTAGCTCAAATAGTTTCCAATAGCATTTTATTTGTACTGGTTGTCTGATCAGAACAGGGGGTTAACAGTAAGATATGGGATATTCACCAGAGTAAAAAAGGTTTTTTTAGATTTAATTGTTTATATGAGTGATAGATTGTATACTGCCATGTGTTGATGTATCCAGATGAGAGATCTAAAAATGAAAACCCCAAAAGACAATTATGATTTGTAAAGGGGTGACTAAAACACAGCCCGACAGAGATGTCCTTTTTAAGCTTTGTGAAGTTTACGCAATCGATCCGGATGCATTGATAGCGTTATTGGTGTAAAGAAGAGTGGGTAAACGGATTAGAAACAACATGAATACGGCGGGTAATATATCCGTCAGAACATAATCAGACTTTGATTTCACATGATCACAGGCACAAAAAAAAAGATCCTCGATATGATCAAGAGGGAAGGAAAGCTTTCCCTGGAAAATATAGCCGGGAGGATGCCATTGGCTAAAACAACGTTAAGGGAACATTTTCTGAACCTTGAAAGGAAAGGGTTGATCAAAAGGGAGTACGTCCGTTCGGGTCCGGGCAGGCCTGGCCTGCAGTTTTATCTGACCAGCCGTGGAAATAACCTTTTCCCGTCTTACGAATCCAGCATGATGAGAGAATTTTTTCGTTACCTGAAAAAGGGGGGCCAGACGGAACTTATGGAGGATTTCTTTAAAGTTTTTTGGGAGAAAAGATATACCGATGCGAAAAGTAGAATGGATGAATATGCTGAAGATGAACTTGAAAAAAGAACAGAAGTTCTTGCGAAAATGCTTGAGGAAGAAGGCTTTATGCCAGAAACTGTTTCGGAAAAAAGTTCCGGGAACCTGATGATCCGGGAATGCAATTGCCCCTTCCGGGAAGTTGTTAAGGAAACCCGATTACCCTGCAAGCTGGAAGCTGAATTTTATGAACGGCTTTTTGACGGCAAGGTGGAGCGGACTTCCTATATACCCGAAGAGGGTCATTCCTGCACCTATATGATTTCCCTCAAAAAGTAACCGTTAAAAAAATAAATGAAAAAGCTCACCGTTTAATAAGATAAAAGAGTACTTTGTCTTTATTTATTTGTATATTGAATAAGGCTTTTTAACCGACAACTAAATCCCTGAGCCATGTATCTCAAAAATATTATTTACACCTTATTATCGGGTCTTTTTTTAATGGGACTCACCCACACCATTCATGCACAGCAGGTAGAAATCGAAAAGGAGGTCATTGAATTCAGCGAATATGAACTGGATGGCATGATCTTCGGCATGCCCGAAGCAGAAGTTTTTACTGAAGAGTATAATGGTCCGCCGGCTACCGGTGAATATTTAACCATGCTGCCCACCCTCAAGCCGCTGGACTATGAAGGCAACCGCCATCATGAAGTCCGGCTGGACGCCATGGTCCAGGAAATCGAGGTTGCCAACGGCGTTCGCTACCGGGCGTGGACCTTTGGCGGTTCCGTACCGGGACCCACCCTGCACGTCAAGGAAGGCGACAGGGTTACGTTCACCATGAAAAATCGCTCGGATGAAGAGGTCACCATTACAGAACCCGGCACCGGCGGATCACCCTATATGGATCAGGTAGCCGCCAGTAATTACCTGAAAGCCGAACCGGCTACCATGCCTATGCCACATTCCATGGATTTTCATGCCGGTACCGTGGCGAAAGACGATAAATGGCGCACCATCGGACCGGGTCAGTCTATTAAATTTGATTGGGTAGCCAACTATCCGGGTACGTATATTTATCACTGCGGCACGCCAAGTGTCCTGATGCATACGGCAATGGGCCAGCATGGAGTGGTTGTCGTATCGCCAAAAGACGGTTTTCCGACCGACGATAAAGTCGACAGGGAATACGTGGTCGTTCAATCGGAATACTACCTTTCCAAAGGTGCCGCCCCCGGAGATTTATATCGCTATGATTACGAAGCCGCTCAAAACAAGCGTCCCTCTCATGTAACGTTTAACGGTCACCAGACCATATTACATGATAAGCCTTTGGAAGCCAATGAAGGTGAGCGCGTCCGCATTCATTTTTCCAATAACGGACCCAGCCTGACCTCAAGCTTCCATGTGATCGGCGCCATATTCGACCTGGTGTACATCGAAGGCACACCGTTTAACGAAATGCGGGGAATGCAAACCGTTCTGCTGGGAGCCTCCAACTCGGCCGTCGTCGAATTCATCGTTCCGGAAGAAGGAAGCTACGTTTTAATTGACCATGAGTTTGCCGACGCTGAAAAAGGGGCTACCGGCATCCTGAAAGCCGGGCCCCGACAATAAGATAGCTTAATGCAATCATGAAAAACAGGTTCAACATATTGTCGATACGATTTTCCCTGGCGATGGCACTGGTCTGGAACTTTACGTGTTTGGCTGGTGCGGTGCAGGCTCAGGGAGATCGTATTTTTATACCCCGGGGCTCGTTCCATACCGTCCTGCCGGAAGTGGTTGGTGAACCTGTTGAGGTTGATCCCTTTTATATCGATCAAACTCCGGTAACCAATGAGCAGTACGCGGCTTTTTTAAAAGATAATCCCCGGTGGAGAAGATCACAGATCCCTCCGATATATGCCGATGACGGCTACCTGAGGCACTGGGAATCCGATCTGGAACCCGGTCCCGGCATTGAGCCTGACCGCCCGGTGACGCGGATTTCGTGGTATGCCGCCAATGCTTACAGCGAGTGGGCCGGCGGGCGGCTTCCGACGGTGAAGGAGTGGGAATTTGCCGCCCAGGCTATGGATTTTGGTTCCAAAGAAGAGGAAGACCGCTTCAGTTACAACCTGATCGGCTGGTATTCTTCGGTCAATGCAAACCACCCCCTGCCGATCGGATCATCGGGGATAGAAAACAGGTATGGCGTCAAGGATATGTTCGGCCTGGTTATGGAATGGGCCGAGGATTTCAAGCCGCCCCTCGGCACGGACCTGTCGCTTGACTGCGGCACAATCGGACGCTTGCAGGAAAACAATAATATTTACAGCTATGCCCAGTCTGTTCGCTATGTGACGCGCATGAGTTTCAGTGCGACGGGAACGACGGGCATGCTGGGATTCCGGTGCGTGTACGACGGACCGGATAATAAATACGCTAAATCTGAACCCTCATGAAATTACACGGAATCACAGTGCTGATGCTCCTCCTATCGGGCATCGTTATTGTTGCACCGGCACAGAACCATGAGCATGACCATGATCACAGGGCTATGGAGGCCTTAGAAATGCCGCCCCATTCCCTCTTCCACCTGGATGCGGAATGGACCGATCACCGGGGAGATACGTTCAAACTGGTGGATTTTGAGGAAAGCCCAATCGTGGTTGTCATGTTTTATGGCAACTGTACGACCGTTTGCCCTATTCTGATCCACGATGCCCGGAGATTATACGAGGAGGTGGGACAGCCTCTGCGGGAGAAGGTCCGCGTACTGGCCGTAACGTTCGATCCGGCCAATGACACTCCGGAAGTATTGCATGAATACGCTGTACAACAACAGCTGAATGTACCAGGCTGGCATTTTTCCACAGGAAGCCGGTCGGCCATAAGGGAACTGGCCACGATGCTCGGCGTTCAGTTCAGGCACACTTCAGATGACCGCTTTGAACATTCCAACCTGATTTCGGTAATCGACCCCGAAGGGCTGGTTGCAGGCCGCATTGACGGACTGGGCCAAGACGTTGCCGGGGCAGCTCTGACTATCCGGGAGATGATCCAAATGATGATACCATGAACTTTTATCCGAAGCCGTCAAGTTAAGTTAACAGAACTATCTCACCATTAAACTAAACAAACATTGAGGTAAACACATGAAACGTAGTATTAAGATCATTGCAATTGCCATTTTTGCTCTAATCATTTTTATTCCGGCAGCCGGCTTCAGCCAGGGCGATGTCCGGACCATAGAGATCAGCGGATTAGACAATATGAGATATGACATCGAAACCATCGAGGCCCGGCCCGGCGAAGAACTGCGCATCATCTTTACGACCGTCAGCGATATGCCGCCAGAGGCCATGCAGCATAACCTCGTTATTATGGATCTTGAAGCGGATGTGAGTGAATTCGCCATGGCCTCGATGATGACCCCGGATAACGACTACATCGCATCGGGAAGGGAGGATGAGATCATTGCCAGGACGGAAATGGTCGCCGGAGGCGAAACATCCGAAATCATTTTCACCGTACCTGAAGAAACGGGCGATTACGAATATATCTGCACGTTTCCCGGCCATTATATGGGCGGTATGACAGGTGTGCTCCAGGTCAGGGACTAAGCTTCAATATGAACCGGTCTCCGGAATTCAGACTGTATTCCGGAGACCCTAAAACAACCATTACCCTATAATTACACATCATGAATCAATACCCAACTCTACCATTTAATCCTGAAACCATAACCATTGGCGAAATAGTGACGGAAAATTATCATGCCGCCGATGTATTTAAAAGTTATAAGCTGGATTTCTGCTGCGGCGGTGACAAGACCCTGAACCAGGCCTGTGCCAAAAAGGATGTCAATGTGCAGGAAATCCTGGAAAAGCTGAATGGATTGCCATGGGGAAGAACCCCGGAGGGAGAAAACTTTAAAGCATGGGAACCCGGTTTCCTTGTGGATTATATCCGGGACACCCATCACCGGTTTGTTCGTGCAAAAGCCGGAGAAATTGAAGCCTATGCAGCCCGGGTAGCCCAGGTCCATGGTGAACATTTTCCGGAGAATATTGAGGTGCATAACCGGTTCGTCGTCCTGATCAAAGATCTAATGCACCACCTCGATGCCGAGGAGGAAACGGTGTTCCCCCTGATCAAAACGATTTCTGAGCAGCGCCGGGCGGGTGTCGCCGTGAGCGCAGAACTTATCTCAGCATTTAAAAAACAGCTGCTTCTGATGGAAAGCGAACACGAAGAGGCCGGCGCTGTGATGGAGCAGATCCGCGAACTTACCAACAGCTATCAGCCTCCGGAAGGCGCCTGCACAACCTACCGGGTTTTGTATCAAAACCTGGCCGGATTTGAAGAAGATCTTCACAGGCATGTGCATCTTGAAAATAACATCCTCTTCAGAAAGGCCTTAGCTCTTGTTTAACAGGAATTCAGCCATCACCCGGACATAGCCGATATGTCCGGGTTATTTATGAACCGTAATGCCTAAAATAGCCCGGTATTTTTTAAAAGCAGGCCTGTTGTATTTCCTGGCAGCCATGGGAGTACTGGCCTGGATGAGCTGGCCCGAGAGTAGTTCGCCGCCCGGAATGCGGCCTGTGTTTTACCATTTATTGATGGTGGGCTGGATCAGTCAGGCCATATTCGGGGTTTCGCTGTGGATGTTCCCCCGTTATGCAAAGGAACGGCCCCGAGGGTACGACTCGCTGAGCTGGTTCGCTTTCTGGACCATTAATACGGGCTTGCTGCTTCGGTTTTTTTTTGAGCCCTATGTTAATCAGCAAAACGCCTTCCTGGCCGGACCTGTGCTGCTGCTTTCTGCGGTTTTGCAATGGTTGGGTGCCCTGGGCTATACACTGAACATCTGGCACAGAGTAAGGGAGAAGTAATATGCCCAAATTGAGTATTTTTTTTATTCGGACCTCCCTGATTTATTTTATGGCGGGGATCACGATCGGGGCCATCATGCTGGCCGAAAAAGGCCTGCCATCCGGCTCCTCCATCTGGGCCTACCGTTCAGCCCATATTGAATTTACCCTGTTTGGATGGATGGTCCAGCTGGTTATGGGCACCGCTTACTGGATCCTGCCCCGGCATCCCGCAGGCCCGCCCCGGGGAAACCCGGCTGCGGCCTGGCTTTCTTTTGCTCTCTTGAATACAGGGCTGTTAATGGGTGTAGCGACTGTATGGCTTATAAAGAATCCCGGACTTGAGGCTTTTTTCCGTATGATCCAGTTAGCCGGAATTGGCTGTTTTGTGTATGTGATCTGGCCCCGCGTGCTGACCTTCAGAAAGGAGAGGTGATCTATGTGGACCCGGTTTTATCTGCCAGCCCTGTTTTATTTCATCGTCGTCGCTGCGACCGGGAGCCTGCTCCGTTTCCTGTGGACGGCCCCGGCATATACGTTATTCAATGCCCAATACCTGATCCATGCTCATTCTCACGTTGCCCTGCTTGGCTGGATTTTCTTAGTCCTGTGCGGATTGCTGCTGGAGTATGGCATGCAAAAGAACCAGCCCGGCAAAAAACTTCTCTCAGCATTTAGTATACTGGTTCAGATCACAGTCATCGGTATGCTGATCTCATTTACCCTTCAGGGGTACGCTCCGGCGTCTATTGCCTTTTCCACAATCCACATTTTACTTTCCTACTATTTTGCATGGCTGTATTTCCGGCATGAGCGAATGGATATTGACCCCCGGGTCCGGAACTTTTACAATGCCGCTGTCCTGTGGATGATCCTTTCATCATTAGGCCCGTTGCTGCTGGCGGCCGGTAGCCGGCTCACCCTCTTTTGGATGAATACGGCCATTGGATTTTATCTGCACCTGCAATTCAATGGATGGTTTACCTTCCTTCTAACCGGCTTAGCTTTCCAGTTTCTGATCAACCGCCATTACTGGGAGAACCCAACCTGGGGCAACTGGCCATTTGTTTTGATGTTTGTGGGATTATTACCATCGCTGGTACCCATTATCGATAATAGCGGCCTTGCCCGCTGGATGATTGGCGCCGGAGCGGCCGGAACCCTGGCTTTTTCGGCCGGATCGCTCATGGTGCTGCATCTGGTCTGGAAAAGCAGGGTTGCACTGGCTGGAAAAGGGGCTGCCGGGCTCTTCTGGTTTGCCTTTACAGCCGGAGCCGTCAAGACCCTGATGCAGGCAGCGACTGCATGGCCGCAGGTGCACATTTTCTCGTCCAGCCATTATGTGGTCATTGGATTTAACCATCTGCTCTTGCTGGGATTTATAAGCTCTTCCCTGCTTTACATCCTCCTGTGCAAGCAACCGGCCCCGGACCCCATGAGGATCCGGTTAACCGGATCCCTGCTCTATCAAACCGGCGCCGGCGCAATGCTGGTCCTGCTTTTTGGGATCGGGTTCATGCAGATCCTGGGAGTGGTCATCTCCTTACCCTTTCAGCTTTGGCTTTTTATTACCGGCGTACTGATCTTGACCGGGCTCCTGTTTTTAACCGCAGCACTAGCCTCACGCAGCATGAATAAACCTATCCTAACCCAAAATCCCAGATCCATGAAAACGTCCTTCAACAAGCCAATAGCCCAACTTGTAAACGAAAACTACCGAACAGCCTCTGTTTTCGAAAACTATCAACTGGATTTCTGCTGCGGAGGCCAGCGTACCCTGGCCGAAGCCTGCCAAAGCAAGAACGTCGATACTCTGGCGGTGCTCGAAGATCTGGAAGCGGTCGGAAATGGCGACAGCTTCTTTCAACAGCGGGTGGAGAAATGGTCAACGCCATTCCTTATTGATTATATCGTATACAACCATCATGAATATATACGGGAAAACGGACCGCGGGTGGAAGCCAGCATTAAAAAAGTAGCCGGCCTTCATAGCGAAACCCAACCAGAGAACAGTCATATAGCCCGGCTTTTTTCCGATCTGCTCACGGAGCTGGAATCGCATATGAGTAAAGAAGAAAATGATTTTTTCCCCACGTTGAACGCACTGAGCAAGGCCCTTGAAACCAACGAGACGCTGTCACCGTCCATCCTTGAAAAGATTAACCATGAACTTGAGCATGAACATAAAAACGCCGGCAGCATCATGAACAAAATCAGGACACTGAGTCAGGATTATACACCGCCGGCCGGCGCCTGCACCACCTATATCCAAGCTTATTCGGAGTTACTAGCTTTTGAAAGGGATCTTCACCGGCACGTTCACCTGGAAAACAATGTATTGTTTCCCCGATTCTCCTAATCATGCAGCAGACCGGTTCACGGGCAAAGCCTTAATATTCCACTCCAAAGACAAACCCCAGTAACAAATAGATCATACCGGTAATCAGAAAAACCATGAGGAGGTTAAATACGAACCCGGCTTTTGCCATTTGAGGGATGGTGATCAGTCCGCTTCCGTAAACGATGGCATTGGGCGGGGTGGCGATTGGCATCATAAATGCACAGCTGGCCCCAATGGCGGCCGGTATGACCAGCAGCAGCGGATCGTATCCCATCATGATGGCAACGGAGGCCAGGATCGGGATAAATGCCGCCGCCGTAGCTGTATTACTGGTTATCTCGGTCAGAAATATGATCAACGTGAGTGAGATGAGAAGCATGAAGAGCATTGATATCCAATCCAGCCCGCTCAGGGAGAAGCCGATCCAATCGGCCAGGCCCGTCCCGCTAATGGCTGCTGCGAGGCTCAGTCCACCGCCAAACAGGATAAGCACCCCCCAGGGCAGCTGCTTGGTATCTTCCCATTTCATTACGAATTCATAGCGGCTATAATCGACGGGAAGCAGGAACATGAGGGCAGCGCCGAAAATGGCAATGCCCGCATCCGACAAGTTGGGAATGTACGGTTCCAGCAGCGGACGGGTAACCCACAGCACCGCGGTCATGATGAATACCGATCCTACCATTACCTCGGCACGGCTCATGTTTCCCAACCCTTTTACCTCCTCACGGATCAACGCCTCTCCCCCGGTTATTTCAGTGATCTTCAGGGGAAATACAAGCTTGGTCAGTACCAGATAGACAGCCGGTATAGCCACAATGACGATAGGCAGGCCAATTAACATCCACTGGACAAATCCTATTTCGATTCCATGGGTGTCCAGCATATATCCGGCCATAAGAGCATTGGGAGGCGTGCCGATCAGAGTACCGATGCCCCCTATGTTACAGGCATAAGCCAGGCCCAGAAGCATTACCATTCCAAAGTTGGTTGGCAATTCCCCGGTCTTCTTATCTTTGGCCTCCACCAGGGTAATGATCGACAAAGCTATGGGCAGCATCATAATTGTTGTTGCCGTATTACTGACCCACATGCTCAGAAACGCAGCAGCTATCATAAAACCTATGATAATGGACGATGGTTTTGTGCCTACCAAAAGTATGATATTCAGCGCTATTCTACGGTGCAGCCCAACGCGCTGAAGAGCCAGGGCTATTAAAAAACCCCCCAAAAAAAGGAATATCAAAGGGTTGGCAAATGAGCTTGTCGATTCGCCAATGGTTCTTACGCCTAAAATGGGAAAGAAAACAACGGGCAGCAAGGCGGTCACCGGAATAGGAATCGATTCGGTAATCCACCATATGGCCATCAACAATGCTACACCGGCAACATGCCAGGCTCCGGGGTCCAGGCCTTCGGGAGGCGAGGTTAGATAAATTATTAAAAAGACAGCCGGTCCGGCAAAAAGACCTGCTTTACGTATCCAGGGGCTAATATCATTCGCTTCAGTCATTCATATTGAGTTAAGGGGGAACAGATATGCAGCAGAAATTTGCCCCTGATCGGTAGCCTGAACTTAAAGATTAGCTGCGTAAGGAATTGCACTACAAACGATCCGGTAAATACCTGTCAACAATTCAACTGCGATGAGGATAAATTTAAGAAGAATCTAATAAACCTACTACCGGAAAGGAAATATCATGAAAAATACTCTTGAATCTACCCTGCAGCCCGTCACTCCTTACAATGACGAAGAGCTTGCTTTCTTCAGAGAGATCATACTGATGAAGCTTGCTGAAGCCGAACAAAACCTGGAGGTGCTCAAACAATCGATGGATGATAACATCGAGGGAAACGCTGATGATTCGGCCTATTCGGCCCATCTGGGTGATGTGGCTTCCATTGAGCACGACCGTGCCGCCAATTTCATGCTTTGCCAGCGGTCCCGCAAGTTCATTCGCCAGCTGCTGGCTGCCCTGGACCGCATTGATAACAAAACATATGGTATTTGCAAGGTAACGGGCCAGCCCATACCAAAAGGCAGGCTTGAAGCCGTGCCACATACCCGCCACAGCATCGAAAGCAAGCTGCAACCGGCCTGAACATGAGTTCATGTCATAATTAAATGGACTGGGAATACCGGGGCGCGGATATTGGTTGCCGCACCCGTGCATCAAATTGCATGGCGATATTTCGCAGAAACAGCCGCCCCGTTCCGGTTACGGTAATGCCCGTCGAATCGATTTTGACCAACCCATCCTTTTCCAGATCATGCATGCGCTCTATTTCTTGCTGAAAATAATCCCGGAAATACTGCCCGGTCTGCTTCGATAAATCCTCAAAATTCAATTCCAGATCACACATCAGCCTCATGATCACCGTCCGCCTGATGTGATCATCCCCCGTCAGGTTGTAAAATTTCAGGTAGGTACTGCTGCCTTCATCCAAAGCATTATAGTAGGCCGGCAGCTCTTTGGTATTTTGCACGTACATTCCCCCTATCTGCGATATGGATGACATGCCCAATGCATAGATATCGGTATCGGCCCAGGTGCTGTATCCCTGAAAATTTCGCTGCAGCTTTTTGGTGCGCTGGGCCACGGCTAGTTCATCATCGGTATGGGCGAAATGATCCATGCCGATGTGCTGGTATCCGTTGTCTGTAAGCAGCTGAACTGTCATGCCTAACATGGCAAACTTCTCTTCGGTCGAAGGCAGGCCCATCCGGTCAAGATGTTTTTGTCCGGGTTTCATCCACGGCACGTGGGCATAGCTGAATACGGCCAGCCGGTCGGGCTTCAACAGCAAAACCTGCTCCAGCGTTTGCCTGAACGAGTAAACGGTCTGATGAGGCAGGCCATAGATCAGATCCAGATTAACTGATTTGAAACTATCCTCCCTAAGCCAGTCTATGGTTTCTTTGGTCATGGAATACGGCTGGATTCGGTTGACCGCCTTCTGGACTTTGGGGTTGAAATCCTGAACGCCAACAGAGGCCCGGTTGAACCCGGCGGTGGTCAGCGCGGTGATGTGTTCCCGGGTAAGCCGGCGGGGATCGATCTCAACGGCATTTTCCGCCAAAGGATTGAAGGCAAAGCGGGAGGTCATCATGTCTCCCAGCCTGACGATCTCTTCGGGAAGCAGGAACGTAGGGGTCCCGCCGCCGAGATGGACCTGTATCACTTCATTGGTTTTGTTCATCAGGGGCTGGAGCTGCCTTAACTCTTTTTCCACATAATCGAGGTAGGTTTTGCTGTTGCCCTGCTTGCGGGTAATGACCGTGGTGCAACCGCAATACCAGCAAAGTGAGGCGCAAAATGGCAAATGCACATAGAGAGAGATATTTCGTCCGCTGCCATTTCGTTTCCTGATGTTCCCTATGATCTCCCTGTGTTGCCTGCGCTCCTGTATTTCTTCAAAATGGGGTGCCGACGGATAAGAGGTATAGCGGGGCGCCTGGGTCTTATATTTATGTATTAGATTGGAATCCATGTTCATGTTTTTCAGATGAAGTATATCGAGTAGGAAGATAGGGATTAATTCCCTATCTGTCCTCTCACACCACCGTA
>JBBDRB010000087.1:0-3579 GCA_040905685.1 Balneolales bacterium
CACACTGTTTGTACTCAACATCTCCGCCTTCGCAACCAAGTCAGGCGTGACTTTTCGAGGAAGCCCTATTTATGAATAATTTTCCATTTTAGATTATTCCACTCCCACAGCCGAAATTTTCCCGTGAACTGCGTTGAAGGGAAAAAAGCCACAGGTACCCTTCCGTCGCTTTTTCCCCTTCGCCTTGTTAACAACGAAACTTCTAGGTGAATAATCCGGGATTAACCACAGATATTCCCAGTTTCTGATGTTTAATTCCGATAAAAATTTCGAAAAAATGATTTGCTCGAGAAGAGCGGTTGTAATAACTAAGCTTATTCCGGTTCCAGAATGAGTCGATAGCGGGTTTCCATCTCAACAGCTTTGCGGCTGTAAAGCAACGGAAAGTACTCTTCATTACCCCACAGCAGAAGAAGGTTATCATAAAACGGGCTTCCGGGCTGCATGGACTGGCCGGGCGTACTGGTTACACGGGAGTTGTCAAGGTCTGAGAAATCAATGATTTCCCGGAATGTTGCTCCCGTTCTAGCAATGACTCTGGACCCGCCCGATCTTTCCACGGCGGGCAGGTCATAGGCACTAACCAGCCCGTGAGGGAATTCACTGCGGTGGATTTGCCCCCACCGCCAGTCGTTCAGATCTTCGCCAAGTGAAGATTTAAGTTCATCGATCGCAGTAATCAGGGCGGTTTTCGCCAGCTCCTGGCGCTCTTCCAGCGGGTTGCTGTCATCCCTGGTTTCACTGTCTAGGTTTCTTCTCCATCGGCTATGTACGGCGGCCGCCCGGCTGTCTTTGTGGTAAATGGCATTCCACTCAGTCAGTTCCTGCCGGACCTGCTCCACATCGGGGTCATCGGAGGACCACCCCTCTAGTAAAGGTCGTTGGTCTTCAAACCAAGGATAGTAAGCATCGTGTTGCATCCGTTCATAGTCTTCGGCTGTAAGATTACTTGCACTTTTAAACATCTGTTGAAGACGATCCCAGCGGCGGGAAGAGGAGTTGCTCTTGAACATAATGGGCGGATAGTACCCTTCCGGCTGAATATCATTATTGGCTGTACCCAGCCAGCCGCGCTCAGGATTGATCTCCTGGGGCAGTTCCGTATGGCTGCGGAACCCCTCCCATTCATAGTCCCCGGTGCCGGGAACAGGAATCCGCCCGTACCAGCCTTCGCTGCGTTTGGGAGTCAATGCCGCGGCAAGCCAGCTGATGTTCCCCTCGGCGTCTCCGCATATCATATTTTCGGAGGGAGCTTTATACCAAGCCAGCTGCTCCATAAATTCATAGCAGTTATCTGTTTCCGCAAGCCGTAAGGCCCCCATGTATCCACCGGTTCCCGGTTCATTAGCGGTAGACTGCACAGAATAGGCCAAATGGTTGGTGGAGTCTACATAAAATACAGGTCCATGCCGGCTGAATTTGTGTTCAACAACCCGGGGATCTTCTCCCCTTACCTCAATAGTATCTACCATTGTCTCCATCTGATACCATTCGTCCTGCCAAAGTGCTTCATCCAAATTCTCCGGGTTCAGTTGTTCTACAAAAACGTCAGTCTGGTCGGTGCCGACAATGGTCAGGCCCCACGCCACCCGGCCGTTATGGCCGATAGCCACACCCGGTATAGCTGGTTCAGTGGAACCGATCACGCTGTAGTCAGGGGCATTAAGATGAATCAGGTAACGAAGTGACGGATTGGTAACACCCCGGTGCGGATCGTTGGCGAGCAGTACATGGCCGCTTTCTGTCAGGTCTCCGGAGGCGACCCAGTTATTGCTTCCGGGCAAATTTTCACGGGCTCCCATGTTCAGCGATGCCACAGCATCTTCCCACTGTTGATATTTCGGCAGCAAGGGCGGTTTGGGGAATCCTCCCCTGAAGTGATCCAGGGATTGGACTACCTCTTCCGAAATGACAGAGACATCCACTCCTTCGGGCATCTCCAAATCGATCCACTTATCATATTGGGATGCTTCCTGCCGGTTTACTTCTTCCAGTCCAAATTCCGCAATGCGCCGGGCCCGGCGGAGCTCCGACCGGGCTGCACCCAGTGGCAGAGCTGTGGCGACCCTGCCAGTTGATGCCTCGGGTGTCCACCTTAGTGGCTCCAGTCCCGTTAGTTTATATTCTACCGGCAGATTTTCACCGATCTTGTCGATATATGCATTTACCCCTTCGGCGAACGCTTCAAAAATCATCTTGCCATCCGGGTGATAGCTCGTCCACTCCTCTTCCCAAGACCCGCGAAACTGTATAAGTCGGGCCAGCTTGTCGTGTTCAATGGCATCAGACCCTAAAATTTCAGAAAGTCGCCCCTCATTGACCCGGCGCCACATATCCATCTGCCACAGGCGATCCTGTGCCTGAACAAATCCCTGTGCAAAAAAAAGGTCTCTCTTATTCTCCGTGTAAATATGAGGGATTCCCCATTCATCCCTCAATACGCGCACTTCCGATTGCAACCCGGAAATATCAAAAGTTCCTTCTATCTCCGCGAGTGATTGTTGGGCAAGCTCATCAAAATTTTGAGGTTCTCTCTCATCCGGCCTGCATCCTGTGAGTATAAAAATGCCGATGAGCAATATCAGGTATCTGTAAAATCTCTTACACATTATAAAATCTCCACGTTTTATGGCACTATATTAACGCATTTACCGATTAAGGTTGTAAACTATAAAGCACTATACTTTACTGGAATAAGGTCTTTTAGCTTTTATTATCCCCCCCTATCCCGACAAGCTTTTGCGCTTGTCGGGATAGGGGGGGTGATCAATCGAAAAAACATGCTTCATTCAATATAAACGACTATAGCTTTGTGAATTCAACCGGTAAACGGATTACATTAATCTCTTTACAGACCGTGGTAGTTGAATAATAAACTTCTTCAAAATAAAAAAAACTTACCATTTATGAAAATTCAGTGTGAAAATCATCTGACATGGTTTCCAATTGGTGAACATTTTTCCTTCAATGGAAAGATGATAGAAGGCTGGTATACCTTAAAACACCTGAGTTCGACACTGGGACACCCTGAAAATAAACTACCTCGGGGCAGAGCCCACGAGGTATTAATCAAAAAACCTTAGTTGATCTTTATGCAGTTCAATTTATGTGCCATTGTTGCCTTGGTTTTCAATATATCTTTGAATCACTTCCTGGTTTCCGTACTGGCCAACCGAATTTGCATAAAATCTGCTCGTCCAAAAATTTCCTCCCCACGGTCACTCTTTGCCCATCGGATGACGACGAAAGATCTCTTTCGCCGTGATACTTTTAACCGATCCCACGATTTCGGACACACTCATTTTTGGCATACTCTGGATCAAAAAATGAACATGATCCCCTTCGTAACCAATCTCCACAAAGTGTATTTCGTAACGCTCGGATATTTCAATACAAATCTGTTTCAAACTCTCTCCAACTTCCTCACTAATCACCGTTCTTCTATACTTGATCGGAAATACCATGTGATACAATAGAAGAGTCTTATTATGACTTTTATATATATGATTATCTTCCATGCAGGAAAACTACACTTTTGCAAAGTGTATCGAAAACCTAAGGTTTTCAAACTTTCCTCTT
>JBBDRB010000088.1:0-21489 GCA_040905685.1 Balneolales bacterium
ATGATAGTACATATGTACTACCAACCAAAGAAATATTGCCTATTTTGGGAAAACTATTCACCAAACCGGAAGGGCTGAATCGGCCTTAAACACAAAAAAACCCTGTTTAAAACGAATTAAACAGGGTTTTTATCAGGTACGCCCGCAGGGGCTCGAACCCCGAACCTTCTGATCCGAAGTCAGACGCTCTATCCAATTGAGCTACGGGCGCAAGTTATGCTTCTCAATATAAGAACTTATCTGCCTGATTTCACAATATAATTGCCGGGCTCATAAATACCAAAAAGCCCCTTCAAAATGCTTTATCCGCTTTTCTCTGGCTTTGGGTTCCAGTATGGCGATTACATCAAAGCGCACCGGAGCACCTTCCATCTTGCGTTCGTGCAGCCAGGCTTCAGCTACTTTTTTAATTTGTTTTTTTTTCACCGTATCCACCGCTCCTTCCGGAGTTCCATGAGAAAGAGAACTGCGGGTTTTGACTTCAACAAACACGATTTCCCGGCCAACAAAAGCGATAATATCCACTTCACCGCGCATAAACCGGTAATTGCGATCCAGGATCACGTAGCCTTTGTCTTCCAGGAATTCGACGGCCATATCTTCACCCCCGGCTCCGGTAATCTGATTGTGACGAAATGGCTTGTTCATAGTTCGCTGGTCATATTACCCGTTAGACTGTTTTTCATCCGGGCAATTTTAGTAAGCCGTTTCAAAGAAGCAAGATTTTTATCGTTCACATAGGGCAGCATGGCTTTGGTGAATTCTTCAAACAGATCTAAAAAAGCTACAAAACTTTCGATGCGTTCATGGAAGATCTTTTCATCTTCGGTGGCAGGTTCTATGGCCTGAAGCATATTCAGGCACCCGTTCAGATTTTCCTTGATGGGGTCAATCTCCCGCTGCTGGCGCTCCCGGATTATCGTTGCCGCTGTGGCCCAGACATCTTTTTCTGCAGTGTAATAATCTTTCCGTTGGCCGTCGATGTGTACTTTATGAGCCAGACCCCATTGCAGCAGGTTGCGGATGTTCATATTGGCACTGCCCCGGCTTATGTCCAGCGCCGTCATGATGGTATCGGTATCCAGAGGGCGGCTTTCAGCGTAGAGCAAAGCGTGGATCTGTCCCATCGTTCTATTAATCCCCCAGGCAGAGGCCATTTGACCCCAGTACACTACAAATTGTTTAAGCGCCTTCTCGTGGGCCAGTGATTTTTGATGTTCCATATGCCTCCGGACCCTTAACTGAATTAACGGTATTACGTTTTAGAATCAGACTTATCCGTAGTTTTCTCAGGGGCTGCTTTGTCGGCGGGAGGGGTCGTCTTGGCTTCACCGTTGGAGGAGTCTCCCTGGGATGAAGGTTTGCTGTCTTTGTTCTTGTAATCGGTAACGTACCAGCCTTCACCTTTGTAAACCACACCGCCGCCACCGGATATGATACGTTTTACTTTTTGTCCGGTTTCAGGACAGGTTTTCAAGGCTTCCGCCTTGATGCTCTGCATGATCTCAAAGCTGCTTCCGTCTTCCCTCAAATATTGGTATGTAGGCATTGTTGCTAAATGTTAGAATATAGTAATCGTATCATCAACGCTGACTCATTATGAAATGGTATTAACAATAAAATACGAAATATTAAGAAAGGATATGAAAACCCTTACTGCAAGGCTTTTAATCCGGCCTGCATCCGTTTTATAGCTTCCTGCAGGTCATCCATAGAGGCCGCATAGGAAAGCCGGGCGCCGGTCGGTTCACCGAAGGCATCCCCCGGAACCAAAGCGACTCCATGTTTTTCAAGCAGATAAATACACAAGTCGGTAGAGGTTTTTATCGCCTGACCATCATTCGTACTTTTTCCCAAATACGCGGAAACATCAGGAAACGCATAAAAAGCGCCCTGAGGCAAAAAGCATTTTACCCCGTCGATTTCATTGAGTGCCGATACCAGATAGTCACGGCGCTTCTTAAACTGATCGCGCATAGATTTGACGGTATCGAGATTATGACTATAGGCGGCTTCCCCGGCTTTTTGTGATATAGAGGATGGAGCAGAGGTTTCCTGGCTCTGAATTTTTGAAACGGCTTTTACAACCTCTTCGGGTCCGGCCAGATAGCCGAGTCTCCAGCCGGTCATGGCAAACCCTTTGGAAAAGCCATTGATGAGTAAAATCCGGGGAATCAAGGCCGGCTCTACCTGTCCGATGCTAACATGGTCATTTTTAAAAACTATATACTCATAGATCTCATCCGAGATGATGTAAATATCCGGATGCCTGACCAATACGCCGGCCAGGGCCTTCAATTCATCATGGGTATAGCAGCTTCCCGTCGGATTGGAAGGGGAGCATAAAATCAGCATACGGGTTTTCGGTGTGATCGCTTTTTCCAGCTGATCGGGGGTGATTTTGTATTCATTTTCAAAAGCGGTCCGCACTACCACGGGTTCCCCTTCGGCAAGCTTAACCATTTCAGGGTACGACACCCAGTAGGGCGCCGGGATGATCACTTCATCACCGGGATTAATGGTTGCTAGAATGGAGAAACCGATTGACTGCTTGGCCCCGTTGGACACAATTATTTGAGACGGATTATACGTACATCCGTTATCCCGCTTCAACTTGTCGATAATGGCTTTCCGCAATTCCGGTGTCCCGGTGTTCATCGTATATCCATGATGCCCATCATGGATAGCATTAATGGCGGCATCACAGATATAACCGGGAGTTTTAAAATCAGGCTCACCGGCGCTCAGGGAAATCACGGACTTCCCAGCGCTTTTCATTTCCTTGGCCAGGGCTGTAATTTTAAGGGTTTCGGAGGGGGCTATGCGGGAAATTCGGTCAGCTATCATAATTGGGGTTGTATCATGGAATGGTAATTAACGGCGTAAAATAACAAGGAAAAATCAGATGTAAAACGTCAAAAACATAAATATGCGTTGGAGGCTCATTCACCCTTTCTAACCTCAGCATATTTTTGCTTTAGAGTCTCGGCCACCCGTTCCGGTACAAACGGCGACAGATCTCCATTCCAGTAGGCAACCTCACGGACCATAGTGGCCGAAACAAAGGTAAGCTCTTCGCGGGGCATTAAGAAAACCGTGTCGATGTCACGGCCCAGTTTCCGGTTCATTAAAGCCATCCGGAATTCATATTCAAAGTCCGAAACCTGCCGGACACCCCGGATCAGCGTATTGACCTTATGCTGGTGAGCGTGATTTACCAGCAGTCCGGTGAATTGGTCCACTTCTACCTTATCCGACCATGGATATTCGCTGATGACGGTTTGGATTAACTCCACGCGTTCTTCGGCCGAAAATACTGATTTTTTTTGATTGTTCACGGCCACGGTGACGATCACTTTATCAAATAGTCTGGTGGCCCTTTCCAAAATGTCAAGGTGGCCGAAAGTGATAGGATCGAAGGTTCCCGGATAGAGTGCGGTCATAAGGATCAGGGTTATTCCTGTGAAACGGGTTCGGCGTAAAAAATTGAGACGATGGTCCGGCCATAGGCTTTAGAGAACCCGCAATGAGGGTGATCGGTAAATGTATGTCCTTTATCGTGCTCTAAAATAAACCAGCCGTTCTCGTTAAGCCAATTATTTTTAATGATGTCTGCAACCAGTTCCCCGATAAAGGGTATGTCATAGGGAGGATCGGCAAATATCAGGTCGTATGGCTGTGATTTACCTTTTATAAAATGCTCTACCGGCTGATTAAAAACCGTTACCTGATCAGCGATCCCGAATAGTTCAGCTGTGTCCCGGATATGCTGGACGGCCTGGGCATGGCTCTCCACGAATAGCACCCGGCCGGCACCCCGTGAAAGGGCTTCAAAACCCAGATTTCCACTGCCGCCGAATAGATCAAGCACCGTTTTGCCCTGCATTTTCTTGCGGGCTTCAATCACAGCGAACATACTTTCTTTGGTGCGGTCGGTGGTAGGCCGGATTTGGATCTTTTTTGGAAGATGTATCCTTCTTCCCTTTAGCTTTCCTGTAATAATTCTCATAAATAGTATGACGCAGAAAGCCCGATCAGCCTTCTTTATCGTTACTGACGGCTAGCATAATAGCAGGAAATGCTTCCTCCAGATTGAAGCTGTAGGAGGCTTCCTTAGCTTTAACCTGCATTTTATCCAGGTTATCCATTTTTTGTATTTCGGTGTTGCTTTCCCAGAACGGCTGAAGCACGTCTATGATTTTGTACGATTCATAACCATAAACGAGCATTTCATCATATAAACCCGTAAGCCAGGAAAGCTGACTGCTATTTTGCAGCCAGAAATAGGGGAGATCATTGATATCGTCAAACTTTATATAGGTGGCCGCCCTTAGTTTGCCGAGTATAAACGATGATACGCTGATCACGTTGTTATGGCAGGAAACGGTCAGAAAGGAACCGGTTGATTTGCTGTGTTTTATCCAGCAGTTGCCAATCTCAAAATCACTGAAATAGAGGACTTTCGGACTGGTCTCAGTAAGTCGGTCCAGACATTGCAAATATGGCAGCTTACGCAGGGATACCAGTTTATAATCGCGGTTACTCACGGTGAACCATACCGGTTCGGCGGATGGTACGTTTTGACCGTAGGTCAGGATGTCAAGATGAGCAGTGCAGTTTTCCTGCTCATCGCAGACGGCTTTGGGAAGGGTAGTCCAGCATTCCTGCTCCGGAAGGGTCAGCATGCGTATTTCCCGAAAATCAAAACCGGCCTTTAAATTTTCCAGGGCGTTGCATACTCCCCTGAACATTTCTGTGTTATGGTTGATCGCCTCCAGAACATGGAAAGAAAAATCAACGCATCCGACCTGTATAACTTCTCCTTCGGCACCGGGCTTGGCCAGGGCGTACAACAGCCTCTTTCCGGAAAAACATACACCAAGAATGGGAGGAGCTGGTTTGGGCATGAAGTTGCCTCAATTCCAGCTTGTGGCATTCAACAGGGTTGTTCGTTCGAGGTCGCCGATACGGTCCTCCGTATCCGGATCTTGCAAGAGGTATATATTGGGCCGGATGGTATCGACCAGCGTGTAGTTAAACCGTTCCCCCGATCTGGGTGAGAAGATGATCGAGTCGGGGTTGTAGGTAAGCGGGGCGCGTTCCTGAAATAACTCCGGACCCTGGTTACGCATCTGTTCATTGGTTTTTAAAAACTCAACCAGACTATCGAGATTTTCGGGAAAATCTTCATTTTCACGTTCATAAGCAATAAGAGCATCGCGCACATTTACCATGCGCTGCCGTGTTTGTTCAGTAACTTCTCTTATTTCCAGTACTTCCTGATACGGTCCTCTTATCGTGTCGTAAAGAAACCAGCTCAAAAAGACGATGACTACGGCAAGAACTACCGTCAGGATATTGTTTCGTTTGTCTAAATTCATTGTATTATTAGGCTCTTATGCTTTGTTAAGTCAAAGTCAAAAAATTATTGCTCCCGAAAATACACGCAAGGGTTCAAATATGCAAGAAGATGAACAAATTAAGCAATTTTACGTTAGAACAGGTAGCCGAGGCCAATATACAAACGACGCATTTCACTGGATAAAGCATAATCCATACGAAAGATGATATCCGAATCATACGGTCCGAAAGCCAGTCCTAATCCGTATGTTCTCTTATGGTCACTGAACAACTGGTCCCATTCACCCTGACCATTGAATACCCGGCCCGCATCGCTGAAAATGTGAAAGCCCAGCCTAAGGTCATAAAATTCATCGGCAACCAGCCAGTTCCTTAACTCAACATTATAAAAAAGGGCCGACTTCCCCCTGTACCGTGCATAGGGATAACCGCGAATGGTCGCTTCCCCGCCAATAAAAGGTAACTGCCAATAGGGAATGTCACCTACCGCATGCTCTATTCCACCGCGCAACGCTATGACAGTGTTGTTCAGAAATTTCAGGTTGATAAACTGTCGCGCCTCTCCATAGAGGACACTCATATTATAGTCACTGAGCAACAAGCCGGGCATAAGGTAAAATTCGGCGCGAAGCTGATTGCCGCTGCCCGGATCAAATTCATCATCACGCGTATCCCACATCAGGCCGGCGCCTATGTAGTTAAGCCAGCCACCGGTGAAGCCTTCAGGCTGATCCTGCCCGATCAGCCGTTGCCCGTCATCGTCATAGGGAATGTTATACGACAGGCCAGCCAGGGAAAGAAAGTCCAGCCGGCGCTCATCGGTAAGGTATAAAGGATGACGTGTACGAACCGAGGCCCCCAGGGAGACCGATTCGAAATTGTAATAGTCATCGTCCCAAAGGTCATTGTCAAAAGGGGAACTGTTGCCGATGCCAAAATAATTATCGTTCAGCCTGCGATTGACATGCAACTCAAGATTGGTGCGGGCATGGGTACCGAAAATATTGGTTCGGTTGTAGGACAACTGGCTGCTGGCAAAACCCTTCGTTGAGGCCACGACCGCCAGGTCCATGAATGATTTGTAGGGTGAATGGCCGGCATCATAAAGATAACGATTAACGGTTGCACCACCGGAGAACCCCAGATCGGAGTTGTATCCAAAGCTGGGCAGAATGGAGTAGGCCGATGTATCGGGTGGGGTCACGGATGCATCCGTTGTTTCGGGGCAGAAACCTCCAGTGAGCATAAGTGCAAAGAAACAAATTATGCCTGCAGGGATTCGATCCGGTCGCTCCCGGACTTTTGGTAGCAAGGCTGGCAACAAACTCAATGTGATAGTTTTTAAAAAGTTGATGGCGGCACCGTTCTGGTGTCCCTCGGAAAATACAAAATAATAGGGCGTTTTTTTACTTATTTTACCTGTATAGAAAAATGAAATTGCTAAATAAAGATGAAGCCTGAACCGGAAAACCGCATAGATCCTAAAGCCATCACCGCCTGGCGAATAAACGGCGGATTTTCATCTTTAACCTATTGGCTCATCCCGCTCATCTATGGAGGAACGGCCTGGGACGGTGACTGGGCATTCTGGCCGGTGTACTTACTTTCCTTCGTAGTTATTCTCAATACGTTGCTGCAATGCACCGTCATACCGGTTATACACTGGCGACGCTGGCGGTATCAGTTCGATGAAAACGAAATCGATCTGAAACGCGGGTTATTCGTTGTACGACGCACATTGATTCCGGTTAAACGCGTTCAGCATGTGGATACCAGTCAGGGACCCGTATACAGGAAACTGAACCTGGCCAAAGTTATTATATTTACGGCCGGCAGTACCCACGAAATACCGGCATTGTCTGAAGAAACAGCAGAAGAGGCGCGGAACCTGATATCAAAATTTGCGAGAGAAGCACAGGAAAATGTTTAAACCACGCAGGCAACATCCGATTGCGGCCATCTCCAATGTTACAGGTGCCTTAAAAGAGTATATCGTACCCTTCGTGATTGTAGTGATCCTCGGCGGCCAGTCGGAAGATGCCCAGTCCTGGTATGTGGGGGGGACCATAATTTTGGTTCTGCTTCTTCTGATCGGAGGAATTCTATCCTGGTTTTTTTATACCTACACCATCGAAAATGGGGAACTTAAAATTGAATACGGTGTTCTGGTGCGCAAGCGCCATTTTGTTCAGCGTGACCGCATCCAGGTCATCGATGTATCGGCCGGCGTGATTCAGCGGATGTTCGGTTTGGTGAGTGTGGAAGTAAAAACGGCAGGTGAAAGTACGGCTGAAACCACCATCAGCGCCGTTACAAGGGAAGAGGCCGGTCAGATACAGGAACTGCTGCGTAAAGACGGCACCAAAGAGACAGAATTTATAGAGCCTTTAAGCGAGCTCAGGCTGCGGAACCGGGATTTGCTGATAGCGGCATCCACAGCCGGAAGCTTTGGCATAGCTTTGTCCATCATCGGAACGATTACCTCCCAGTTAAACCAGGTTATATCCGATTCCCAAATCTATGAGTACATTGAGTCGCTCTCCATTCCGGGGACTAATCTTGTGCTTATGATCATAGTTGTGATGATTTTGGTGGCATGGCTGCTGTCTCTTTTCGGAACCATAATAAAGTATTCCGGATTTACGCTTTCGCGCAGTGCAGAGGAATTGGTCATCGCCCGGGGCCTTTTCGAACGGAAACAGCTGACCATACCCTACCATCGCATTCAGGCCGTACGGGTTGTTGAGGGGATATTGCGACAGCCGTTCGGATTTGCCACGCTATATGTTGACAGTGCAGGATATGGAGATGAAAGCGGAACATCCACGGTATTATTTCCGCTGATAAAAAAATCCCACCTGAATGGCTTTATCGAAAAAAATATACCTGATTACAAAACAGATGTCCTGTCGGTGTTCCCTCCGGTAAGGGCGCTGCGGCGCTATATGATCAGGACCATCATTCCGGCTCTGATCCTGATCGTTCCGGCAAGTTTGCTTTTTTCTTTCGGATACCTTTCCCTGATCCTGTTACCGCTGGCCGGATGGCTGGCCGTGATGCGATACCGTGATGCAGGAGCGGGATTCAGGGGAGGATCGCTGATTATGCGGTTCCGTAATCTTGCACGTACGACGGCCATTGTAAAAAAGGGCTGCATTCAGGCTTCCGAAATGCAAAGCACCTATTTTCAAAGAAGAAAATACCTGGAGAATTTTATAATCACCGTTGCCTCGGGCAAAACCGGGGCTCTGTTCCGCGTGAGTGAATTGGACAGGGAAACCGGTAATGAATTATTGGCCTGGTCTTCCCCTTCCTCAGCCGACCTTAACCCGCCGGTATCCTTTGAAAAAACATTGCCGGACTGGTAAACTTTACTAACTTAGAAACCAGGGGTCACAGAAGATTTAGACGCAATTTATACTTACCTTTATTCACATTTGCCTTTAGAAAAAACAAGCAAAGCTTATGATTAAAAAGCACGACCCTACTATTATTTTGGTAATGGTCTCTCTGGCCGCGATTTTTGCGGGGTGTTCTCCCTCCAGTACGGTAATTGATTCACGAATGGTCGCGGAGATTGACCGGTCCATACCCTACCCTATTGATATCCCGTCCTATTACACGGACGCCGTTGACAACGGGACCCGCACGGAAACCGGAGCGCCGGGAGGAAATTACTGGCAGCAATATGCCGAGTATTCGCTTTATGCCCGGCTTCATCCCAACGAAAAGAAGTTGGAAAGCATGGTGAGTATCGTCTATCACAATAACTCGCCCGATACCCTGGACAATCTCCACCTTGACCTGCATCAAAATCACCATGATGAAGGCATTGAACGGAATCTGGCCGCTGAGGTTACCGGAGGGATGAATCTGATTTCGGTTGAAGTAGATGGTGAAATACTCGAAGAATCCTATATGGATGAATCCCGGTATGTGGTGGCCGGTACCCGGCTTATCCTTATCCCAAACAACCCGCTACCTCCCGGCGGACAAACCCGGATTACCATTGAATACGACTTCACCGTTCCACAGGCCGGCGCCGGCGGACGCATGGGTTATGACTCCGACAACCTGTTCTTTATCGGTTATTGGTACCCGCACATGACCGTATATGATGATGTGGTAGGCTGGCATCCCGACCAGTATCTTGGGTTGGCTGAATTCTATCATGATTTTGCTGATTATACCTATACAATTGAAGTGCCCTCCGACTGGGTGGTTATGGGAACGGGTGACTTCCTTAATCCAGAGGAAGTGCTGACGGAGGAAGTCTATGAACGGTACTTAGCTTCCCAGGAAAGTGATGAGGTTGTCAACATCATCACTTCGAATGATTTTGGTCTTGCGACGAAGACCGGTGCCGGAAGCACGCTTACCTGGCAATTTCATGCGGAATTTGTGCGGGATGTGGCCTTTAGCGTGACGCGCGAATCCCTGTGGGACGGAGCCCGGACGCCGGTCAATGATTTCGAATATACTCAGATCAATACCTTCTACCGCGAGCTGGCTCCTCTTTGGGAAGAAGTTACGGCCTATCAGCAGCATGCGATCACCTTTTTATCGGGCCTGACTGATTTTGCCTACCCCTGGTCGCACATGACGGCTGTTGAAGGGTCTAACATTATTGGCGGTGGTATGGAGTTCCCCATGATGACACTGATGGGCGATTACA
Source organism: Balneolales bacterium (assembly GCA_040905685.1). Taxonomy (GTDB): domain Bacteria; phylum Bacteroidota; class Rhodothermia; order Balneolales; family Natronogracilivirgulaceae; genus JBBDMU01. Next base: position 10,037 of record JBBDRB010000088.1, read on the forward strand.
ATGACCGGGGTGCTGAAGCCCTGTACGGAGTGACTGCCCATGAGCTGGCCCATATGTGGGTTCCCATGATCGTGAATACGGATGAACGCCGCTATTCCTGGCTCGATGAGGGGAACACCAGTTTCAGTACTAACGACGCCCTTATGGATTACCACCCGGGAGTGGATCATCACGAATCAAGCAGGCAAAGCTATATCCGGCTTTCCGGGACCGACTACGAAGGTGAGATCATGCGATGGTCCAATTTTCACGGGACCCAGGCCGCCTTCGGTGTGGCTTCCTATGCCAAACCGGCCAGCGTTCTGGCGGCGCTTCGCGGGGTCCTGGGGGAGGAGGTATTTTACGAAGCCTATCAGACCTTTATCAATGAATGGGCATTTAAACATGCCTATCCCTGGGATATGTTCCGGACCTTTGAAACAGTCAGCGGTCAGGATCTTGAATGGTTCTGGAGGAGCTGGTATTACGAAACCTGGGTATTGGACCAGGCTGTTGTTGAGGTCCGTGACAAGGGCAGTGTAACCGAAATTGTGGTTGAAGACCAAGGACAGTTACCTATGCCGGTCAACCTGACCATAACGCTTGAAGGCGGCGATACGGTCAAACATGCCATTCCGGTGGATGTGTGGCTCAGAGGGTATCGTATAACAACCCTTTCCATAGAAGAACAGAATGTGGTACGAGTTGAAATTGATGCCGAACGGAATTTCCCGGACGTGGATACATCAAATAATGTGTGGGAAAGTGAATAGGTAAATTTTGAAGAAGAGACCAGAAAAACCCCGGGAATACTCCCAGACCGGCGCCCCGGAAGAGCTGCGCCTTAACAAGTATATTGCCCACGCCGGGGTCTGTGCCCGAAGGGAAGCCGATAACCTGATTTCAGCCGGTAAGGTGAAGGTTAACGATGAAGTGGTCACCGAACTGGGGGTGAAGGTAAAACCGACAGATCAGATCACGGTCGGGGATAAAAGAATTAGCCTTGAACCGTTCGTTTATATATTGCTGAACAAGCCATCCAATACCATTACCACGACCAGCGATGAGAAGGGCCGGCGAACGGTCATGTCGAATATCGAAGAGGCCACCGGACACCGGGTCTATCCGGTCGGACGCCTGGATAGAAATACTACGGGGGTCCTTGTGCTTACCAACGACGGCGATTTGGCAAATCGTCTGATGCACCCCGGGTACAAGGTCAGGAAAATCTATAGTGTAACCACCAAAACCCCGTTGTCGGATGAACAGCTTAACCTCTTGCAAAGCGGAGTTGAGCTGGAAGACGGACCGGCTAAAGCGCATCAGGTAATGCGATCAGATGAGGATCCGCATAGGTTTTCCCTGACGTTGTATGAAGGAAGGAACCGGCAGGTTAGACGCATGGTGGAAACGCTGGGCGGGGATGTTGAGAGGCTGGACCGATCCGTTTATGCCGGTCTGAATGCGAATAGCTTGCGCAAAGGGAGATGGAGAAATCTAACGGATAAGGAAATATCGGATCTACGGGTTTTGGTAAAACTGGATAGTCCGAAAGGCAGGAAAAAAAACCGAAAATGAGTAATAAAGTGATAAAAAAGCAAAGCGGATCCGTTGCCTCCTCTGAGGGCTTGCCCATCCGCTATGATTTGTACTACCCTCATCCGGCTCCTGACATTCTTCGCCCTGTTCTGTTTGTTCATGGTTTTAAAGGGTTTAAAGACTGGGGACCGTTTCCCGACGCATGCGCTGAACTGGCAAGTGGTGATCGGGCCATTATCGCGTTTAACCATTCCCTTGGAGGCATTGGGGAAAGCCTTATCAATTTTGACCATCCCGAGCTCTTCCGCAAACAAACCCTTTCACAGGACCAGCAGGATATACAATCGCTGCTGAATGCCATTCGCGACAGGTCTTTAACGGCCCCTAATATCAGGCTTGATCCGGACAACGTCGGCATTATTGGCCATTCCAGGGGAGGCCATACGGCCGTAACTGCAGCCGCAGAACAGGACGCTATCGTGAAACTGGTGACCTGGGCGGCGGTATCGAACTATAAGACCTTTCTGAGTGATGAAATGATCAAAGACTGGGAGAGAAAAGGATATACTGAAATCCTGAATGCACGTACCGGCCAGACCATGTGCATAGACCGGCTGGTATACGATGATTTCAATGAAAACGCCGGCAAGCTGCTGGCTTCAGAACGGGTTAAAAGCCTGTACATCCCCTGTTGCTTCATTCATGGGCGTGAGGATGAAACCGTTCCGGTGAAAAATGTAAATGAGTTATTCAGCAATTGCCCGTCGGGTGAAAAAAAACGCGTCATTATAGAGAACGCAGGACATACCTTCGGCGCTGCGCATCCATTTGATTCCGAGGATTTCCCACCCCGGTTCCAGGAGGTGCTGGATCACACCCGGAACTGGCTCCTGGATTAACCTTAGCGTTCCAGCTGGTCAATCCAGGCCTGGATATTAAAGTCTGATGCAAGATTTTCTTTCTGGCGTACGGCCATAGCATGAGTTTTAAAGCGGCCCAGACGGATGCGAAACCAAACATCACCGGTCGCAGCTTCTCCGTATTCGACAGCAGAAGCCTGTTCAAAGCCACGGCTTTTCCACTTATTTATGCTTGCAGAGGCCTTACCCTTTGAACGCCATGCCTCCACCTGAATGGTATAATTTCCGGTGTCATCAAAGGTAATCGGAAGATGTTCTTCCTGAGCAGGCTCTTCTTCAGCCTGAACGGCCTCTGCCTCAGCCAGACGCCTTTCCTCTTCCTCTGCCTGTTCTTCCATTTCCTTTTGTTCCTGCGCAGCCAGTTCGGCAGCCTGATCGTTCATGGCCTGAACCCGGGCCAGGGAATCGCGGGTGGCCTGTTCTCGTTGTTCAATTTCCTGCTGACTGGGACCACAGGCTTGAAGCAGGAAAACCAGGGCCAGTAAGAAAGCGGAGCAATTAGCTAATTTATTCATGTAGATCGTTATTTGTATGGGTAAAATGGGATAATACTACTATAGGTTGAATATTAAACAATACAGAAAAGATTGGAATTAGCCAAATCTTGCGCAAGCCATCGTAAGTAAACAATGCCGCCTATTCCGGATTCTTAGCGTAAGGTTGACTTTAAACTGTGATCTTACCCAGGCTTTTCCGATATTTGGTACTGAAAACCAAGAATATTATACGAGACCATCCATGTTAAATTCCAGAGTACTGATTCTGTTCATTATAGTTCTAATCGCTGCTGCCGCCCGTTTGCTGCCGCATGCACCGAATTTTACCCCTATAGCTGCAATGGCGCTGTTTGGAGGAGCCTATTTTACCGATAAAAAACTGGCTTTTGTACTTCCCCTGCTGGCCATGATCATAAGCGATGTCTTCCTCGGGTTTCACGGCGTTATGACGTTCGTATACCTTTGCTTCGTCATAACGGTATATATGGGAATCCGCCTGCGCAACAAGGTTTCCTTCATTCCTGTCCTGGGGGGCGTTCTCGGATCCTCTGTTTTATTCTTCATAGTAACCAATTTTGGGGTCTGGTTAACCGGAAGCTGGTATCCCCGGTCGGTTGAGGGACTGATTATGTGCTATACGGCCGCCATCCCCTTCTTCCATTATACCCTGGCGGGAACCATGGTGTACAGTGCTATTCTGTTCGGTGGATTTGAGTTGCTGCAGCGTAAATATCCGTTATTACGATATGAGAAGGTAAGGGCATAGCCGTCGGTGCCCTTCCAATTAGCTTTCAGGGGTTTAATCGATGATGAACGAGTTAATAAAACCAGAGATCCTGGAGCTGATTGAAAATCAGCGGTGGACAGAACTTAGGGAATCGATAGAGGACTGGCCGGTACCGGAAGTGGCTGATCTGATGTACGGGCTCGAAAAGTCGGACCGGGTATTGCTTTTTCGCATATTGCCGCGTTCCTTATCCTCCGAATTGTTTTCGTATCTGGAACCGGAATCGCAGAATGAACTCCTTATCGATCTTACCGATGAGGAAACCCGGCATTTGCTGGCCAACCTTCGTCCCGATGACCGGACCGCCTTACTGGATGAGTTGCCGGGACAGATCACGCAGCGGCTGCTGAATTTACTGAGTCCCCAGGATCTGAAAGAAGCGCGGCAATTGCTTGGGTATCCTGAAGAAAGCGTCGGACGGCTGATGACGCCTGATTATCTGGCCATTCGGGCAAGCTGGACCATTGGCCAGGCGCTTGAACATATCCGTAAAATGGGTAAGAAAAGCGAGACGATCAACGTGATCTACGTCACGGATCGATCCTGGAAACTCATTGATGCCCTTGAACTGCAGGTGCTGATCCTGGCCGAACCCGAGCAAATAGTTCAGGATGTAATGGATAATTCGTTCGTCTCTATTTCGGCCTTCGATGACAGGGAAGTTGCCGTGCAAATGATGCAGCGGTATGACAAGACCGTTTTGCCCGTGGTAGATTCCGAGGGTGTGCTGTTGGGCATTGTTACGGTGGATGATGTATTTGATGTCGCCGAAGAGGAGGCCACCGAAGATTTTCATAAAGGTGCCGCTGTGGCCCCTCTGAAAACCAGTTACCGGGATGCAACCATATTTTCTCTCTTCAGCAAGCGGCTTCCCTGGCTGATTATCCTGGTATTTGTAAACCTGATATCCTCCGGGGTGATAGAGGCTTTCGAAGACGTGCTGGCTTCCGCCCTTGCCCTGGCTTTCTTTATCCCGTTGCTGATTGACAGCGGCGGAAATACCGGCGCACAGTCGGCGACCCTTATGGTGAGGGCCATTGCCACGGGCGATATCCAGCTTTCCCAGTGGCTGAGAACGGTTGGGAAGGAAGTCTTCGTCGGCATAACCCTGGGCATCATCATGGGAGGGGCCAGCTGGGTTCTCGGGTATTTCAGGGGTGGCTGGGAAATCGGCGTGGTGGTGGGGGTCTCGATGATCCTGATCGTACTGACCGCCAATATAATTGGAACCATCCTGCCCTTTTTGCTTACTAAAATCAATATTGATCCGGCGGTGGCCAGCAGCCCCCTCATTACCACCATAGTAGACGCTGTAGGATTGCTTATTTATTTCTCCATAGCGGCCTGGATGTTTAACGTTAGCTTTTAGAGTGCAATATTAATAATCCAAATTCCGTACAAAGCTATTGAATCAGTTTAAATTTTTTTATATTTCTTAAATGATCCTATTTCGAAATCACAGTCTTCGCGTGTTCAGCATTGCCATATTGCTGCTGGGCCTGGTGCCTGTTCTGGTGCCTGCCAGGGCCAGTGTGGCTCCGGCCGAGACGGTGTCCGAATGGTTATATGGATTTGCCTGTGAAAACAGCCCGGAACAGGCCCGGGGCAAGATCAGCGAACTCAATGATCTGAAGCATGAGCCCGGCCAGCTGCTGAAAAAAGCCTCCAGGATGATCAGTGCAAATGCTGATCTTTTTGCACTACCACTACCGGTTTCCAATCCCGACCCTACCGAAAAGGAAATTTTTAACCTGTTGGTGCAGGAATGGAATCGCTATCAACAGACCGGTTCTATGGGTACGGCCGTCATGGCCGAACGCTTTCATCACGCATTGCCCTTCGGTGCGAATCATTTAAGTGATTCCTTTCCCACCCGTTCTTTTTTAGCCGGCCATCAAAGCGCAGCCTTTGGCTATGAAACGAATACACTGGATAAATACCACCTGCAGCCTCTGTTGAGTGGCATTTCGATTAACGCGCCCTAGCCTCTTTATGGCGCATTCTGCTTATCTGTTTTCTTATTAAAAATCTATTTCCGGTAACGGCATCCCGCCGAAATCCGCGATTAATTGTAACCATTAATATTCAGTAACATGCAAGGTAAAGGAACCAAACTATTTTTTATTATAGGATTTATACTCCTGACAGGCTATTACCTGTTTCCCACATTCCAATGGTGGATGGAGGCCAGGCATATTGACAGCCTGCCCGATGAAGAACGTGCCGAATACGTTCAGGCCAATCAACAGCAAATCAATGAATTGCGTGCCGGATCATTAACCCTGGGACTCGATCTTCAGGGGGGCATGCACGTCACGCTGGAGCTGGCCACGCATGAACTTATGCGCGAGCTTGCCCGCGATCTGGTGGATGATGAATTTGACGACGTCATGAATACGGCCCTGCAAATTTCCCGGGCCAACAATACCGATATCATAACCGAATTTGTCGATGAATTTGAACGTCGTGACCCTCAGGCCCGGTTAAGCCGGTATTTCCGGTCGGATGCCCAAAACATCACACGCCGCTCTTCCAACGGGGAAATCCAGGCTTACCTGCAGGATCAGAGGAACGCCGGGGTAGACCGCGCCATGCAAATTGTCCGGAACAGGGTTGACCGGTTCGGGGTGACCGAACCGTCAATAGTGCGCCAGGGCAGCAACCGCCTGGTGGTGGAATTGCCGGGCGTGGATGATGAAGAGCGGGTTCGCAACCTGCTGGAGGGAACGGCCAGGCTTGAATTCCGGCTGACCCCCAACGAAGACGAGCTCAGGAGCTCCCTTGAACGCATCATCACGTATTATGATCCTGCCGATGATATTGAGGATGTGGAAATGGAAGCAGAAACAGACAGCCCCGGTCAGGAAACCGAAAATGTCCTGCTGGGGCATTTTCTGCCGCAGGGCCGCAGTGTTATATTTGGATCAGCGTCCGTGCAGGATACGGCCCGGGTGAGGGAGCTGCTCAGCCAGGCCGAAGTTCAGCGCATGCTTCCCCGCGAAACGGAATTAATGTGGACGGCCAGCCCCGAATTTGTTTCCGAAGGCAGTGAATACTATTCCCTGATCGGCGTGCGCACACAGGTGGAACTGACCGGTGAGCATATAACCGATGCCAGCCCGTCATTTGACCCCCAGACCAATGCTCCTGAAGTTTCCATGACCATGGACCGTCAGGGGGCCAGGACCTGGAGCCGGATTACCGGCGCCAATATCGGCCGGCCGGTTGCCATTACCATGGATGATGTCGTGTATTCATATCCGAACGTAATCAGCCAGATTACCGGCGGACGTTCATCCATCACCGGACTGGAAAGCTCCGGAGAGGCTGAGGATCTGGTGAATATCCTGCTTTCCGGTGCGCTTCCGGCTCCGCTGGATATCATTCAGGAACGATCTGTCGGACCCACACTGGGTCAGGCTTCCATCGATGCCGGGTTTAACTCGGCCATGTTTGGCATGGCCATGGTTGTTCTGTTCATGATTTTATATTACCGACAGGGCGGAGCTATCGCCGACCTTGCACTGGTATTGAATATCATCTTTATCCTGGGGATACTGGCCGCTTTCAACGCGACGCTGACGCTGCCCGGTATAGCCGGGATCGTGCTTACTATCGGTATGGCCGTTGACGCCAATGTGCTGATCTTCGACCGTATACGGGAGGAAATGAAAGTCGGTAAAAGCCTGGCGGCCGCTATCGACAGTGGTTATTCAAATGCCATGAGCTCTATTCTGGACGCCAACATCACCACCTTTTTGGTTGCCGTGATCCTGTTCAGCTTCGGTATGGGACCCATACAGGGTTTTGCAATAACGCTGATGGCCGGAATTGCCGCTTCCTTGTTTAGCGCCATTATAATCACGCGCGTAATTGTGGATTATCTGTCGAAAGAAAAGAAAATTAGTCTGAATTTCGGCTAAACAGGTTTATCAATATTAATTTTAGAAGATTCCAAGAAAATGAGATTACTTGAAACAGCAAATTATACCCTAATCCCGCACAGGAAAGTAGCCTACATGATATCCGGTATCATGATAGTTATCTCTCTGTTTGCCATCCTATTCCGCGGTTTGAACTACGGAATCGATTTTCGGGGTGGTACGGAAATTGCCCTTGAATTTGAAAATAACGCCTCGGTAGCAGAAGTGAGGGAAATGCTCACAGGTCCGCTACAGGGTGTTCCCGAAGTTAAACTGTTTGGTTCCGAAAGCGAAATGCTGATACGGACGGATGCCGACATGGGTACTTCAGATCTGCAATCAATTATCCTGGGGACATTAAGCGACGGATTACCGGACAATCCGGCAACGATCCTGATGACCGACAACGTGGGTCCAAGGTTTGCCGAGGATCTGAGAAATGCAGCTTTTCTGTCTATTCTCTTCTCGCTGATCGTACTCTTTCTGTATATTCTGATCCGGTTTAAGAAATGGTCCTATTCGGCAGGAGCCGTAGCGGCCCTGGCTCATGATGTTATCATAACACTGGGTATTTTCACCCTTCTCTATGATATCGTACCCTTTGATTTAAGCATAAACCAGGCCTTGATTGCCGCCTTCCTGACGATTGTCGGTTATTCACTCAATGATACGGTTGTGGTTTATGACCGGATCCGCGAAAACACCAACATCTTTAAGACGGATTCGTTTGATAGTCTGGTCAATAAAAGCATCAATAATACCCTTAGTCGTACGGTAGTAACTTCGTTGACCACCTTGTTTGTGGTAACCATCCTGTTTATATTCGGAGGTGAAGTTCTAAAGGGCTTCTCGTTTGCATTGATGATCGGTGTTGTATTAGGAACCTATAGTTCAATTTTTGTAGCCAGCTCACTTCTGGTTGATTTGCAGCTTAAAACAAAGAAGTCGGTGGTCTGATCCTTTTTTAACGAATGTTGGAGAACCGGAGAATATGAAATTTAATGTTAGCGAAGAAAACAATTGCACTGTGATAGAATTCAAGGGAAACGTTATGGGTGGCCCTGATACCGTAAATCTGAATGAAAAGCTTCACGAGATCATAGACGAAGGTAAAAAAAACGTGGTAGTGGATCTAAGCAGAGTCAAATTTATGAATTCGGCCGGACTGGGTATGCTTATCGGGGCTATGACCACCATGCGCAATGCGGGTGGGGATCTTCGCATTGCCAATGCCACCGACAAAATTGAAAGCTTGTTAATTATAACAAAGCTTATTACCGTATTTCAGCATTTTCGTTCACTTGAAGAAGCCAAAGCTTCCTATGATTAGTCAGTTGTCTCTCCAATAAATTTTTATTCAGAGGTGCTTCGGCACCTCTTTTTTTGCCATAAATATGTCAGTACGCGTTATAATCGGAGCCCAGTGGGGTGATGAAGGTAAAGGTAAGATCGTTGATATGCTCAGCGATAATACCGATTTTGTAGTCAGATACCAGGGGGGCGCCAACGCCGGGCATACCCTTAAATTCGACGGTAAGACGTTTGTTCTTCATCTGATCCCATCGGGTATCTTTCACGAGAATACCACCTGTGTCATAGCAAACGGCGTTGTGATTGATCCTGAATCCCTGCTGGAGGAAATTCAGTCCGTTAAGGAGCTCGGAGCCGACCCCGTTAACAGTCTCATCATCAGTGAAACCGCTCATGTCATCCTGCCCTACCACAAGCAGCTGGATATGGCCCGCGAAAAATTCCGCGGTGATAACAAGATCGGTACGACCGGAAGAGGAATTGGTCCGGCCTATATGCAGAAGACTTCACGGATGGGTATCCGGATGATGGATTTGCTGGATGACAAGGTTATAGAGGAAAAAATATTAAGCAATCTGGAGTATACCAATTGCATGCTGGTTAATATGTTTGGCGAAAAGGCCATCGAGGCCGGGCCTTTACTGGACGTAGTCCATGGCTATGGTCAGCAGCTGGCTCCCTATATAAAGGACACAGGATCACTGTTGCGCGATGCTTTTGATGAGGGCAGGAACTTATTGCTCGAGGGCGCTCAGGGCGCTTTGCTGGATATTGATCACGGAACCTACCCGTATGTGACCTCATCCTCGCCAACATCAGGGGGAGCATGTATCGGGACAGGCCTGCCCCCTTCTTCCATCAGTCATGTAATGGGTATTACTAAAGCCTACTGCACCCGGGTCGGTAACGGCCCGTTTCCCACCGAACTTGAAAATGCCGAAGGGGAAAGACTCCGGAAGCAGGGCGGGGAATTTGGGGCCACCACAGGTCGCCCCCGGCGCTGTGGATGGCTGGATCTGGTAGCGCTGCGGTATGCGGTGCGGGTTAACGGCATCAATGAGCTTACCATTACCAAATTGGATGTGCTGGATGAATTCGATTCCATCCGTGCCTGCACGGCATATAAAATTGAGGGTGAGGAGACCAGGGAATTTCCGTTGAATCCGAACCGGATGAATAAGATCAATCCTGTATACCGCGAGTTTAAGGGATGGGGATCTTCCATACAAAACTGCAAATCCTATGATGATTTGCCTGAGGAAACCAAAACCTACCTGACCTTTATACAGGAGTATATCCAGGTCCCTCTGGTTTTCCTTTCGACCGGTCCAGACCGGGAAGAAACCATCAGGGTGAGCAGGTCTGAAGCCTCTGCGTCAGTAAGTTAAATCCACATCGAAAAAAATGAAGCTGGAACATATCGGCATCGCTGTCTCGGATATTGAAGCGGGTATCATGACCTATGAAAAGCTCCTCAACTCACCCTGTTACAAAAGGGAAGCTGTGGAAAGCGAGCTGGTAGATACGGCTTTTTTCCGGACGGGTGAATCCAAGGTGGAATTGCTGAGCGCCAGCAATCAGGATTCGGTCATTGCCAAATACATTCTGAAGCACGGCGAGGGAATCCACCATATGGCCTTTCTCGTTGATGATATCGGCGCTGAAATGATCCGCCTGAAGAAGGAGGGTTTTACCCTGCTCAGCGAGACACCCCGGCCTGGGGCCGACAACAAGCTAACGGTTTTTGTGCGTCCGAAAGATAATCACGGTGTGCTCACCGAGCTTTGCCAGGAAAGAGAACAGAAGACGGGCCGGGCCGGAAAATTTTAGGCAAATGAGGCCGTTTACCGTTTGGGTAAAAGCATAAAATAGCTTAACTTTTGAATTGTTCGGGATGTGGCGCAGTCCGGTAGCGCACTTGCATGGGGTGCAAGGGGTCGCAAGTTCAAATCTTGTCATCCCGACGATTAAGAAAGCCTTGTATCACAATATATTACAGTGATGCAGGGCTTTTGTTTTTTTGGTAGATTATTGCAGTCTTTTTTCTCAAAGACAACCATAGGACAACCTGTGAGAGGGGTAGGCATCGGCTTTTTTTTGTCCTCTATAATCCACTTCCGGAATTTTGACATATCTTACACAGAGCATGACAAACGGTTGTAAGGCCCTTAGGCTGTAGAGATGTAATGCCGCCCGGGGTGTATGGTGGCTCTGACAATGGCCTGTAACGTACGATCTCCTGGAATAGGTAGTACAAGGCAGGAACAAACTGTATGGCTGCCGTCGGTGCCGTTGGTATGCTTGGTGGGGTTGCCTCTACTATGCTGGATGTTGCATACCACAATCTGGAAGGTAGGAACAAACTGTGGGTTGGTGTCAGTTTGTTATTTTGCCAAAACTGTCGGTGCTGTCAGTTTTGATGTTTTGCTGAAACTGTCGGTGGTGTCAGTTTCACCTATTAGTAAGCCTTATATTTCCCCTGTAACGAACGATCTTT
>JBBDRB010000089.1:0-3479 GCA_040905685.1 Balneolales bacterium
CGGCAAACAGGTCCGGCCATAGCTCTGATCGTTCAACGGCTGTTTCTTTCCGGCGCAGATCAATCACGCTTTGCTGCGATTGCAACAGGGCATGTCCAGCAGAGATGGATTGACCGAAGATGGCTCGTTGAAGTGGTTCGTATTCAGCGTCCGGCAGAGCCAGACCCCGTTCGGTAATCAGCAGATTTTGAAGTCTTCGTTCCGCGATAGCCGCATCATCTTTAGCCGCTTCATAATTGGCTATGGCCTGGTCGTAAGCGGACTGGGCACTGAGTCTTTCAAGCCGGTCGATCTCACCCAGTTCATATCTCAGATTTGCCGCTTTCTCAAAATCCCCGAAGGTTTCAGTCAGCTCCCGGTAGAGTGCTACGGCTTCCTTACGGTATCGCCACTCCTGCCACGTTTTGCTGACCACTTGCTTTAGTTCTGACCGTGTAAGCTCGAGCCGGTTTTCCGCAAGCTCCGTTTGGGCACGTCCGGCCTGACGTTCACGCAGATATTTCAGCGGAAAATCCAGTGATTGCCTGACACCAAAACTCTGAACACCCCGGCTTGCTCCCCCGGCTTCTTCTTCGGAGTACGAGATTTGAGTGGGTGGAAGCTCAAAAGCAGTTTTTGCCAAAACCGACTGCCTTTTTGCTTCAAGTTCGGCGGCATCAAGCTCCGGGTAGCGTTCAAGGACCATTTCAACCGCTTCTTCCTGACTGAGTGTAAGTGTAGAATCAACCGTCTGTGCAAAAGCCGGAGAGCCAACCGCAAGACAAAGAAGTAACGTTGCTCCGACTGCTGAAGGTCGAAGTCTAAAATTTCGTTCTTCGATCAGGCTGTACAGTATCGGAAGTACCACCAATGTGAGCAGGGTTGCCGTGATGAGTCCGCCAATCACTACCGTGGCCAGCGGACGCTGAACTTCGGCGCCTGCAGCAGTGGAAACGGCCATCGGCAGAAAACCGAACATATCGGTAGCCGCCGTAAGCAGTACCGGTCGCAGGCGCTGACGCGTTCCCATCAGAATCTGACGATTCACGTTTCGGACACCGGCCTGTTTTAATTCAGTGAAAAAGCTTATGAGAATAATTCCATTCAATACCGCAATCCCAAACAGCACAATAAACCCTACTCCTGCCGAAATACTGAACGGTAATCCCCGAATCCAAAGAGCAAACACTCCACCAATCGTGGCCAGCGGAATGGCTGAAAAAACCAGCAGGGCATGTTTTGCGGATTTCAGGGAGAAATAGAGCAGAATAAAGATTAAACCAAGTGCCAGCGGAACGGCAAACATCAAGCGGGATTGCGCTCGTTCAAGATTCTCGAACTGACCACCGTAGGTGATGTTGTAGCCGGGCGGAAGGTCGAGCCTGGCTTCCAGTGTTTGCTGGATTTCCTCCACCAGCGTTTGTACATCCTGATCACCCGCATTCACCCCAATCACGATTCTCCGCCGGGTATTATCGCGGGAGATTTGAGCCGGACCATCTTCGTAGCGTATTTCCGCCAGCTCCTCTAAAGGTATCTGGTCGCCATCATACGAAACCGCGTATAAATTCCGGATGGATTCCAGGTCATTCACATATGGCTCGGCCAGGCGCACCACCAGGTCAAAACGGCGCTCACCTTCGTAAATAACCCCGGCTTCGCCACCGGCATACGCACTTTGGATGAGACGGTTTACCGTTTCTACATCCACTCCGTAACGGGCCATTTTTTGTCGATCATAGCGAATTTTGAGCTGCGGGAGGCCGGTTACCTGTTCGAGGTTAATATCGGCAGCTCCGGGCAGTACGCTGATGAGGTCCCGGGCCTGACTTCCCAAATCTGCCAGTACATCAAGGTCATCTCCGTAAATTTTTACGGCAATGTCTTCCCGGATGCCGGTCATCAGTTCGTTAAACCGCATTTCTATTGGCTGAGAAAAGGCAAATTCATACCCCGGCAGGGAGCTCATCGTCGCACGCATCTTTTCAATCAGTTCTTCCCTGGTGCGGGCGCTTTCCCATTCATCCTTGTCTTTCAAAATAATCAGCAGGTCCGACATGTCGAGCGACATCGGGTCATTGGGTATTTCGCCTGTTCCAATCCGCGATACTACTTGCGTAACCTCCGGAAATTCTTCCAGGAGCATAGTTTCCAGCCTGGTATTGTTCTCCACTACCTGGCTCAGCGATGTTCCCGCTTTGGTGATAGGATGAACCGCCAGATCACCTTCATCAAGCTGGGGAATAAACTCACCGCCCATTCGGCTGAACAGAATCAGGCTGATTCCCAGCAATAATACCGCACCGCCAATTACGATTCCTTTATGACGAAGTGCGGACACAATCGTTGGTCGGTATAGTCGATAGGTTAGAAAATCCATCGCCGTTTGAGAGAATGCCAAGTCACCTTTGCCTTCAGGTTTCAGGAACAGTGCAGAAGCTGCCGGTACGTACGTCAAACACAAAAGAATGGCCCCGATCATGGCAAAGCCAAAGGTGAAGGCCATTGGCTGGAACATTTTACCTTCCACACCGGTGAGCGTCAGAATGGGGACAAACACAATCAGGATAATCAACTGACCAAAGAAGGCCGAGCTCATCATTCGATTTCCCGAGTCGATCGCCAACTCATCAATTTTGTTCTTTAACTGATGGCCTTTGAGTTTGGTGAGTTCCTGTTTTTGAGTGGTGATTAAATAGGCGGTAAATTCTACGATAATCACTGCTCCGTCAATGATAATCCCGAAATCCAGCGCTCCCAGGCTCATCAGGTTGGCTGAGATTCCAAACAGTCTCATCATCCCGATGGCAAACAACATGGCCAGCGGAATTACGGAGGCCACAATCAAGCCCGAACGTAAATTACCGAGCAGCAGCACCAGGAAGAAAATGACAATCAATGCTCCCAGCAGCAGGTTGTCAGTAACCGTTGATGTAGTTTTGTCAATCAGTTTGGTGCGGTCGATAAACGGCTCGATGCGAACGCCTTCGGGCAAGGAAGACTGAATGTCTTCAATACGCTCTTTTACGTTTTCAATGATCTGATTGGAGTTTTCTCCTTTCAGCATGAGTGCCTGTCCGCCAACTGCATCGCCTTCTCCGTTGCGGGTCAGGGCTCCAAACCGCACAGCATGGCCATAACGGACATCAGCAATATCGCGAACAAGCACCGGGATTTTATTTTGGGTTTCCACCACAATGTTTTCCAGGTCTTCAAGGCTTTGAGCAAGTCCTTCACCTCGGATAAACAGAGCTTCCGGGCCTTTCTCCACGTAGCTTCCCCCGGTATTACGATTGTTTCGTTTCAGGGCATCCATCACGTCGCTTAGTGTTAATTCCATGCTGCGGAGCTGTTCGGGATCAATGGAAACTTCATATTGCTTTACAAATCCGCCCCAACTGTTGATCTCCACAACGCCCGGAACCCCCGTAAGCTGACGCCGGACAATCCAGTCCTGTATGGTCCGCAGATTGGTGGCATCGTACTGCTCCTTGTATTCC
>JBBDRB010000090.1:0-3430 GCA_040905685.1 Balneolales bacterium
TCGCTCAAGTGCCATTTCGATAGCATCCTGCTGGGTAAGTTTCAGCGTTGAATCTACATTTTGGGCAAATGCCGGTGCACTTAGCCCGATGCAAATGAGTAATGTGGCAACAGCCCCGGATGACCTGAAGCTGAAGCGGCGTTCTTCGATCAGGCTGTATAAAACGGGAAGTACCACCAGCGTAAGCAAGGTAGCGGTGATGAGCCCGCCAATAACCACTGTAGCCAGAGGCCGCTGAACTTCCGCTCCGGCTGCAGTGGAAACAGCCATCGGCATAAATCCGAACATATCGGTCGCTGCCGTAAGCAGTACCGGGCGCAGTCGCTGCCGGGTTCCCATCAATATCCGGCGGTTCACGTTGCTGATTCCGGCCTGTTTGAGCTCGGTAAAAAAGCTGATCAGGATAATGCCGTTTAGTACGGCTATTCCAAAGAGCACGATAAACCCGACGCCTGCCGAAATGCTGAACGGCAGTCCCCGCATCCAAAGGGCAAAAACACCGCCAATGGTTGCAAGGGGAATGGCCGAAAATACCAGTAGTGCCTGTTTGGCCGATTTCAGGGAGAAGTAGAGCAGTATAAAGATCAAGCCGAGCGCCAGAGGAACCGCAAACAGCAGCCGTGCCTGGGCCCGTTCCAGGTTCTCGAACTGACCACCATAGGTTATGTTGTAACCGGGTGGCAAATCAAGCCCTGTTTCCAGTACTTGCTGGATTTCCTCCACTAGCGATTGCACATCCTGCTCACCTGTATTCACTCCAATGACGATTCTGCGCCGGGTGTCATCGCGGGAAATTTGAGCCGGCCCTTCTTCGTAGCGGATTTCAGCCAGTTCTTCGAGGGGTATCTGGTCACCATCATATGATATGGCATACAAGTTCCTGATAGATTCCAGATCTTTCACATACGGCTCGGCCAGGCGAACGACCAGATCAAACCGGCGTTCACCTTCATAAATAACACCGGCGTTTCCTCCTGCATACGCACTTTGGATGAGCCGGTTAACCGTTTCTATATCCACTCCGTAACGGGCCATTTTTTGGCGGTCGTAGCGAATTTTGAGCTGCGGGAGACCGGTAACCTGCTCCAGGTTAATATCGGCCGCCCCCGGCAATTCGCTGATGAGGTCCCGGGCCTGATCACCCAAACTCGCCAGTATATTGAGATCATCCCCATAAATTTTTACGGCGATGTCTTCGCGGATACCGGTCATTAGTTCATTAAACCGCATTTCAATGGGCTGAGTAAAAGCCAGTTCAATGCCGGGCAATGTCGTGAGCGTTGACCGTATTTTTTCAATCAGCTCTTCTTTCGTGTCGGCGCTTTCCCATTCATCTTTGTCTTTCAGGATGATGAACAAATCTGACATCTCCAGCGACATCGGGTCGGTGGGAATTTCACCCGTTCCGGTTCGGGATACTACTTCCGTTACTTCCGGAAATTCTTCCAGCAACATCTTTTCCATTTTGGTGTTGTTCTCGATCACCCTGCTTAAGGAAGTTCCGGGTTTGGTGATGGGGTGAACCGCCAGGTCGCCTTCATCAAGCTGCGGGATGAATTCTCCACCCATCCGGCTGAAGAGAATCAGGCTGATTCCAAGCAAAAGCACCGCACCGCCAATTACGATTCCTTTGTAACGAAGTGCGGTTATAATCGTCGGTCGGTATAGCCGATAGGTTAGAAAATCCATCATCTTTTGAGAAAACGCCAAATCTCCTTTCCCTTCGGGCTTCAGGAACATCGCTGAGGCTGCCGGAACATAGGTCAGGCACAACAGAATGGCACCGATCATGGCAAAACCAAAGGTGTACGCCATCGGCTGAAACATTTTGCCTTCCACACCGGTGAGCGTCAGAATGGGGACAAAAACAATCAGGATAATCAACTGCCCGAAAAAGGCGGAGCTCATCATCCGGTTTCCGGACTCAATGGCGAGTTCATCGATTTTATGTTTTACCTGCTGACCTTTGAGTTTGCTGAGTTCCTGTTTTTTAGCGGTAACTAAATAGGCGGTAAATTCTACGATAATCACCGCTCCGTCAATGATGATCCCGAAATCAAGCGCTCCCAGGCTCATCAGGTTGGCAGACACGCCGAAAAGCCGCATCATCCCGATGGCAAACAACATGGCTAGCGGAATTACCGAAGCTACAATCAATCCGGAGCGCAGGTTACCCAGCAGCAGCACCAGGAAGAAAATAACAATAAGCGCTCCCAGCAGCAGGTTTTCAGTAACCGTTGATGTGGTTTTGTTGATCAGTTTGGTGCGGTCGATAAACGGTTCGATGCTAACTCCTTCCGGCAGAGATACTTGAATTTCTTCAATTCGCTCTTTTACGTTTTCTATCACCTGATCGGAGTTTTCCCCTTTCAGCATGAGCGCCTGTCCGCCAACGGCCTCACCTTCTCCGTTACGGGTCATGGCTCCAAACCGGACGGCATGGCCATATCCAACATCAGCTACATCCCGAATGAGCACCGGGATTTTATTTTGGGTCTCCACCACAATATTTTCCAGGTCTTCAAGGCTTTGGGCAAGCCCTTCACCCCGGATAAACAAAGCTTCCGGGCCTTTCTCCACATAACTTCCCCCAACATTGCGGTTGTTGCGTTCAAGGGCACTTATCACATCGCTGAGCGTCAAATCCATACTCCGGAGTTGCTCGGGATTAATAGCCACCTCGTACTGTTTTACGAATCCGCCGGTACTGTTAATCTCCACAACCCCCGGAACCCCTGAAAGCTGACGGCGGACAATCCAGTCCTGAATGGTTCGCAGATCGGTTGCATCGTACTGCTCTTTGTGATCTTCATCCACTACCAGAGTATATTGGTAGATTTCGCCAAGGCCGGTGGTGATGGGAGCTATGGCAGGTGAGCCAAATTCAGTGGGGATGTCATTACGCACCACCTCAAGCTGTTCGCTGATCAATTGCCGGGGCCTGTAGGTGCCCATATTGTCCTCGAAAACGATGGTCACAATGGAAAGCCCCATTTTGGAAACCGATCGCATTTCCTTTACGCCCGGCAGGTTGGCCATCGCCAGTTCCACAGGGTAGGTCACAAACTGTTCGACCTCCTGTGTGGCCAGCGTGGGAGCCGTTGTGATGACGCGCACCTGGTTATCGGTGATATCCGGCACGGCGTCGATAGAAAGTTCGGACAGAGACCATACGCCCCAGCCAATCCAAGCGAGCATAAATAGCCCGATAACCAGCTTGTTGCGCACAGAATAACGAATGATGTGTTCAATCATATCTGAGGTATTAAAATGTAATGGAGTTGGTACAATAGACCGATGTATAACAGACGCAGATTAGCTGTTAGATCGGTGAATGTATAAAGAGAAGGTGAGCGCAGATGAGAATCTGCCGTGAAGGTAGTATCAAATGAGGAGGCGGGTCACTCGAAGGATATCAAGTGTTACCGGA
>JBBDRB010000091.1:0-19594 GCA_040905685.1 Balneolales bacterium
TCTCTGCTTTTCCTGGAAGACGATACCGCTTATTGCCTGCTCCGCCGCGATGCCGGAAGCGGCGCTATGGGGATGCTTGGTGTATCTTCCCCTCCGTATGATGAGTGGAACTGGAAAAGTACAGGCGTGCGCATAGGCGGGCCCAAAATGATCAGAATAAACGACGGTCGTTTTCTGGCGGCCGTCCGGTTATACGAAAGCAAGGGCTGGTATCCTGCGCATACGGGCGTCGGCTGGATCGATCCGGAGTCCGGCCTCTTTACCAAAATCCTCCAGTTCCCTTCGGGCGGGGATACAAGCTACGCCGGGATGGTCCGCCACGAGGGGGAGGTTTGGGTAAGCTATTATTCCTCCCACGAAGAGAAAACCGCCATTTATCTGGCCCGGATCAATATAAACGAATAGCCGGCTGTCGCTCGTTACGGCTGCAGGTGCCTGGCGATGATCATGCGCTGAATTTCAGAGGTGCCTTCTCCGATTTCCAGAAGTTTGGCGTCCCGAAGGAACCGTTCAACGTGATACTCCTTGATGTAACCGTATCCGCCATGGATCTGTATGGCCTTCAGGGCCGACTGGGTGGCCAGTTCCGAGGCAAAGAGCTTGGCCATGGAGGCCTCTTTGGTAAAGGGCCGGCCATGGTCTTTCAGCCAGGCGGCGCGGTGGACCATCAATCGGGCCGCGTCATTTTGGGTGGCCATATCGGCAAGCATCCATTGTATGGCCTGGTTCCGACCAATCGGCCGGCCGAACTGCTCCCTTTCGGCTGAATATTTCAGTGATTCCTCCAGACATCCCCTGGTAATCCCCACGGCCATGGCCCCAATACCTATGCGTCCGCCGTCCAGCACTTTCATGGTGTCGGAAAATCCCTTGTTCAGTTCTCCAAGCAGGTTCTCTGCGGGGATGGTGCAGTCTTCCAGGATCAGCTCGGTCGTATCGGTCGAATTCATGCCCAGCTTCTTCATGGGCGCGCCATGGCTGAACCCGGGAGTGTTTTTCTCAACGATGAAGGCACTCACGCCCTTGCCCTTCTTTGACGGGTCGGTCAACGCGAGCACGACAAAGATCCCACCCACCGAACCCTGGGTGATGAAGTTCTTTGTACCGTTCAAAACCCATTTGTCTCCCTTTAACACGGCCGTGGTCTTTAAGCCGGACGAATCGCTTCCCGACCCCGGCTCGGTCAGGGCCCATCCTCCGAGTTTTTCGCCCGTCGCCAGTTGAGATAGATATTGTTCTTTTTGCGCTTCCGTGCCGGCAATATGTATATGGCCCGAACACAGCGAGGTATGCGAGCCAATGGTCAGGGCCAGGGAAGCATCCCAGCGGGCAATCTCTTCCAGGGCAAGGGCGAAGCTGACCGAATCGGTACCGCCCCCTCCGTATTTTTCATCATAGATCATCCCCATGAGGTTCTGCCCGGCAAGCATGCGGATCAGTTCATGGGGGAATTCATGGTTCTCATCGCGTTGCATAACCCCGGGGGCTACATGTCTTTCGGCAAAATCCTTTACGGATTCCTTAATTATCTGCTGGTCTTCACTCAATTCAAAGTGCAGCCCGTTTAGAACTTCGGTTGGCATATCATTTCTCCCTTATAGTTTTACGACCATAATATATATAAAAAAATAGATATTATCCAAATTTCCATTTCACGCCCCGGCCGGTCTCCGGATCCGGATATTCCCAGTTCACCGCTCCCTGATCACAGACGAACATGCAGGTGCCGCATTCGATGCAGTCCTCAAACTGAAAACGGACCCGGCCTTCGCTATCCAGGGTATAACAATTCGCCGGGCAGGTATAGGTCGTGCCTTTATGTCCGCATTCGGTATTGCAGATATCGGTATTGACCCGGATGTGCGGTCTGGCTTCCTTTTTTTCCTGGTTTAAGTAGCTGACGGTTCCCAGCCTTTCGGCTATGGTGAGCTTTTTCATAACGAGCGGCCTCCCTTAACGGCTAATTTCAGCATGCTCCAGTAACTGGAATGTTTTTTGATGGCTTTTCTGAGCAGCCCGGCACTTTTTTGTGTGGGCTTGTTTTCAATGGTGAAAAAATCTTTGCCGAAATCGCACACGATTTTGGGCACGGTCTCAAACATCTCCTCACTGTGAAGAAACTCTACGGCGCTTTGGAACCTGCGCATGTCCTTCAGGACAAAACTCTCCTCTAAGGAGTCGCGGTAGGATTTTAACGTCTCCCGGGTAAAATCATTTTTGTCTTTTGCCTGCACCACAGCCTCCGCCGCCAGGATGCCCGAACGCATGGCATAATCCATCCCCTGAATGGCTTTTCCTGAATTCATGAGCAGGCCGGCCGCCTCTCCGGCTATCAGCAGCCCGTCGGTGTATATTTCTTTTGGCAGGGCACGGATATCCCCGGTTGAAACCACATGGGCTGAATATTCCACCATCTCCCCGCCTTTGATGATATCGTGGATTACCGGATGGGCTTTAAATTCACTGAGCACATCCTGGGGTTTTTTGCCCTTTTTTCTCATATCCTTCATCCCCAGTACGAGTCCAAGCGAAATGGAATCGCGGTTGGTGTACAAAAATCCACCTCCTTCGATGCCGCGGCTGGCAAAGCCCACGAATTCATTAGACATTCCGCTCAGGCCGTTCAGCTGGAAACGGTCTTCGAGTACGCGCTGATCGAATCGGATGATCTCTTTAACCCCGGTGGCCACATAATCGACAGGGACATATTTTTCCTGCAGCCCCACCTGGCGGGTCAGCAGGTTGTTGACCCCTTCGGCCAGGATAACGGTATCGGCATGAAAGTTCTCATCGCCGGCCTTGATGCCGGTTGCCTTTCCGTTCTCCATCAGGATCTCGTTGACGAGAATGGAATTGGCGATGAAGGATTCATCGCGGAAGCTGCTGCTGTCGATGGCCTCCTGTACTTTACCGGCCAGCCAGTTATCGAATTTTGCGCGGAGCACGATGATGCCCCGGTAAGGAGTGGCATTGAAATGTTCGGATTTAAAATCAATGGAGAACGACGATTCGTCATCCATGAACGACAAACGCCGGTGGTTGATGAAGCGCTCATAGCCTTCCTCATCCTCCTGGTAGCCGGGAACAAGGCGGGCAAGATCATCTCCCCACAACACGCCCCCGGAAACATTTTTTGACCCGCTGAACTCCCCGCGCTCGATCAAAAGAAATTTCATATCGGCTTTTGCCAGGGTCATGGCCGCGCTTAACCCGGCAATGCCGCCGCCTACAATAATACAATCGAATTTATCCTCATCCATAATAAATACAGCTAAGGTATGGGCCTATTTACGTTTCATTTCTTTTAACTGTTCGATGAACAGCGGTAATACCGTGTACAGATCCCCTACCAGTCCGTAGGTGGCAATATCAAAAATCGGTGCATCGGGATCTTTGTTGATGGCCACGATGATCTTGCTGTTCGTCATCCCGGATACATGCTGAATAGCCCCGGAAATTCCCACGGCTATATAGAGCTCGGGAGAAACCACTTTGCCGGTCTGCCCGATCTGGGCTGTAGAGTGGAACATGCCGGTCTCCACAACCGAGCGCGAAGCTCCGACGGCGGCGCCCAGCACCGCGCTGAGTTCCTCTATGAGTTTCCTGCCCTCCTCATCCTTCACTCCCCGTCCGGCAGCGACCACGACCCGGGCCTCCGACAGGTCTACCTTATCCCCCGATGAACTAATGATTTCCCTGATCTTCTGCTTCAGGGTGCTCGGGTCGAAGTCAGGATCAAGGCGAATCACCTCTGCCTCGCCCGGGGCTTCGAGAACATCATAGGAGCCGGACCGGACGGAGATCAGCACCAGATCGGCGCTGCTTTCCGTTTCGGCCAGAAACCGGGTCGCCATGACCGGCCTGTCGGCCTTAACCGTGCCCTGCTGCAGATCAAACGAGGAGGCATCGGGTATCGCCGCGGCGTTGGTTCGGGCCGCCACCGCGCCAAGCACATCCTTTACGGCTTCGGTTGACGCGAAGCACACCACCTTTGGCCGGGCCTGCCCGATAACGCTGACGATGGCTTCCGTCAGCGTCGTATTGATGTGGTCTTTGAGAAGGGGGGATTCTACCGTGTAGATCCTGCCGGGCCCGTATTTTTTTAGCTCGCCGGCATAGGAGCCGGCCTTCTCATCGGCAATCATGGCCTGAAGCTCCATACCATGGCTTTCGGCAAGGCTGCGGGCGTGGCTGAGAACTTCCAGGGATGACCGTTT
This sequence comes from Balneolales bacterium, assembly GCA_040905685.1. Classification (GTDB taxonomy): domain Bacteria; phylum Bacteroidota; class Rhodothermia; order Balneolales; family Natronogracilivirgulaceae; genus JBBDMU01. The sequence continues at coordinate 4,218 of JBBDRB010000091.1, forward strand.
GATTCGACCTTCCGAAATGGCAACGAAACTTAAGATACTCATGGAATAGTTATTCGTTAAGAATGATGAGATTAGTTCTTACAGGACCTTAGCCTCATTATCCAGCAAATCCAATAGTTGCCGGACCAGCTCCTCCGGTTTGCCCCCTTCCAGTTTCCTGCCCGGCTCGCGTGCGGGTACGTTTTTATACCCCGTCACCTTGGTTTTTACGGAACCGGTCAGGTCGCCGGTCTTCAGCCCAAGCGTCTCCGGATCCAGGACGTCGAAAGGCTTGCGCTTAGACTGCATGATGCCTTTAAGACCGGGGATGCGCGGTTCGTTCATGTCGTTGGAACAGGTCACCAGGCAGGGCACGGGCAGTTCGATGACCTCTTGTCCGGTATCGCCCTGCCGTGTTACCATTACCGTCCGGGATGATTCGCCCGCATCCAGACCGACCGCGTTGGAGGCATACGGGAGCTGCAATTTTTCGGCGAGCATGGATCCGGTCAGTCCGGCATCCGTATCCTGGGCCTGTTTGCCGCAGAGGATCAGGTCATAGGAGGTATCCTTAAAGAAAGAAGCCAGGATATCGGCATAAGCCGCGGAATCGGCATCCAGGTCGGCATCTATGGTGATGAGCGTACCTTTCCCGGCCCCCATGGCCAGGGCTTTACGTACCGTTTCCCTCGCTTTTTCGGGTCCGGTGAGTACGACTTCCAGCTCACCGCCGTAGGTTTCGATAAGGTTCAGGGCCTCCTCAACGGCTGATGCGTCATAGGCGTTCAGCATCATTCTGTCGCTGTCCTGAACGAGTTGGCCGTCTTTCACACGCATGGGACCCGCCAGATCCGGAACCTGCTTGATGCAAGCGATTATTTTCATAAGCAACGGTTTAATGAATAGATTTTTACCGGTAAGTGCTTTTCCGTTACCGGAATATAGCGAAAAGGGGGCAAATGTGAAACGTCAAACGGGCGTGGTTCCCGGATGTTGGGGGCGGCGGATCACTGCAATTTATCGTACTCTGAAATATGGCTCCTGTCCATTTCCAGCAGCAGGTTATAGGCCTGCAGTCGTTTTTCCGGGCCGGCTTCCCGGAAAAAGGCGGTAAACTCCCTGTACTTGGTGCTGAATAGCAGGTCAAAGGGATAACTATCCGTCGTCCTGCGCTGGGAGTCGCGGATCATCTGAAAGGCTTCCAGTGCATTTTCCCTGGCCTCTTCCGTCGAGGAGGTAAACAGGTCGAGTCCGTGGCGGTGATACAGGTATATGGCCTTGCGGAAATCTTCATAGCCGGGATTGAGGAGATGGGAAATCAGGTAATGCCGGTTCCGGCGGGTGGTTCCCGTGCTCGACCACCCCGCAGCCCCGGCCGATTGCGCCGTTTCCACCACGTTGCGGGCTTTGCGGTAATACTCCTGTCCGCCCAGTTCGGAAAAGGAATCGGCATCGATGCCCAGGGCCATGTACACATAATAATCCAGAAGGGAAGCTATATCATCGAACTGGAAATCGTCCCTGATCAGGTTCCGGTTGCGCCTGAAATCGAACTGCCAGCTGTTATCGCTTATCATGAATAAGGAAGTGACCTGCAGGGTGTTGTAAATCGGCCGTTCCACGGCCACCATCACCGTCGCACCGACATCGGTGCCTTCCGCCGAGTTCAGGTTTACCATTATATTCAGCGAAATGCGCTCATGCTCCTGATACTGCTTATTGGTCCATGTATTATCGTTTATATAATCCTCGATCAGCCCCTGCAGTTCGTCGAGATGTTCGAGTCCGGAGCTGCTGCTGATCTGGCTGTAGTTGACATCCACGCTAACGTCAAAGGCCTGCGACTGGGCCGATGCCGTGCCGGCGATCAGAAAAGTTGCTAAAATAAAAAATAAACGGGAACCGAATGGACGAATCTCCGTATCTGGATATGACAGATTCATTTAGGTATATGCTTTTATCCTGGGTTGGTTAACAAACGCAGCCATTAAAAAAATCGTATTTTATGGATAGACTCAGTGAAGGCCGGGTGCCCTGGGCGGCGTTTCTTGCCCTGTCGGTAATCCCTGCCCTCATTCCGGGACCGGCGGAAGCGCAACAGATCATGGGCGCGCGCGGGATCGGCCTGGCCGGAGCGGTAACGGCCCTGGCGGACTATGAATGGTCGGTTTTTCAGAATCCGGCCATGATGCCGGAAACGGATAGCCACATTTCCTTTTTCACCATCCGGTATTACGGGCTCTCCGAGCTTACGGATTCGGCCCTGTCGGGGGTGTTTAATGCTTCCTACGGGACCCTGGGCATCGGATTGAACAGCTATGGATTCGATCTCTACCGGGAAAGCCAGTTCCGGCTGGCCTTCATGAGATCATTTGCCGATTTGCGATTGGGTGCCGTGATGCATTATCAGCATGTGGCCATTGAGGGATATGGCTCGGCAGGGACCCCTTCGGTCAACCTTGGTTTTGCCATGAAGCTGTCCGATGATTTCTGGCTGGGCGCCCGGGCAGCCAACCTCACCCGGGCTACCCTGGGCGATGCCGGCGAAGAGCTGCCGAGGGAGCTGGCCGTAGGGCTGTCTTTCCTTCTTTCGGAGAGGGTCCTTTTTGTATCCGATCTGGTCAAGGATGTTCAGTTTCCTTTTGCTTACCGGGGTGGTATGGAGGCGGCCCTGTTCCAGGACTTCCTCTACCTGCGCGGGGGCGTTTCGACCGCCCCTCTCACGTTCTCCCTGGGACTCGGCTTCACCCGCTCGTTCTGGGCGGCCAATGTGGCGGCTCAGCATCACGAATGGCTGGGCTGGAGTCCGGGCCTCGATTTTAAAACCATATGGTGATAAGTTCAAAAGGGTTAGTCCTGATCGGTGCAATGGCCTGTATAGCGGCATCTGCTTTGGCCCAGGTGCCCGATTCGACTTACAACCGGCTGGAAGCCGACCTGGAAAGGATGCTTGAAGATTTTGATGAGGACGGATCGGATATCAACGCTGAGGAATACATCCGTTTCCTGCAGGATCTGGCGGCAAACCCCGTCAATCTGAACAGGGCTTCGCTGGATGATCTGATGCAAATTCCAGGCTTGAGGCCGGCATTGGCCCGGGCGGTGGTCGAGTACCGGGATAAAAAGCCTTTCGAACAGGTTGACGAACTGACCAGCGTCAGAGGCATAGGGCCCGTGACGCTGGGTCGGTTAAGGCCCTTCGTATCGGTGGGCAGCGGGGGGGAGTTGCGCAGGGCTCTGTATACTAATGTGTCCTATTGGACCCAAAATAGCCGTTTCGAGGCCATCGGCCGTTATCAGCAGGTCCTGGAAGAGCAGGACGGGTACAGCGCCGCCGCCAGTGGGACCGGCAGCGGGTACCTGGGCAGCCCCGTTCGCTATTATCAGCGCTTCAACTACCGGAGCCGGCATATATCCGCCAATCTCACCCAAAATAAAGCTCCGGGGGAGACCCTTGACAACCCGCTCACCTTTGATTTTAATTCCGCCCATTTTGCCTTAAGCGATAACGGCCATCTTAAAATGCTGGTCTTGGGTAATTACGGACTGTATTTCGGCCAGGGCCTGGTGATGTGGACCGGCATGGTATTCGGGAAAGGCCGGGAAACGATCCGGGTGCGTTATAACGAAAGGGGATTGAGGCCGTACCAGTCAGGCGGACAAACACAGGCGAAGCGGGGTGCGGCCGTCACCTATGGGGAGAAGCTGCAGGCAACGGCTTTTTACTCGGACCGGAAACTGAGCGCGGTCCCCGCCGGCGCCGACACCATACGCTATCCCGGGGTCACCGGACTGCACCGGACGCAAAACGAACTGGACCGGCGCTTTAATACCGGCGTGCAAACCTATGGAGGCCGGCTTCGCTACCGGTTTCAGGGAGGAAATCTCGGCATGAGCGGCTATCAGGCCCGGTTTGATCAATACATCCTCCCCCGGCAAGCCGTGTATAACCGCTATGATTTCGAAGGGCGGGAGGCCTCGGTGGCCGGACTTGATTTCATGTATTTTATTGAGCAAGCCGTTTTTTTCGCAGAAGCGGCCCGGAGCCGCAATGGCGGAAAAGGACTGATTGCCGGTATGGAATACGCGCCGGGAGATTTGCAACTGAGCGTGACCTACCGCAACTACAGCAAGGATTTTCAGTCCCTGTTCGGTGGAGGCTTCGGCGAATCGTCGAATACCCAAAATGAGGAAGGCCTTTATTTCGGATTGAAGCACACCCTGTCGCAGCGAGTCGTGCTAAGCGGTTACTTCGACCAGTTCCGGTTCAGGGCTCCGCGGTTCGGAACCCGCCGCCCCACCGCGGGGTACGACTGGCTGGCGTCGGCCGAATTCCGGCTGAAGAAAGGCATGCAGGCCTATCTTATTATCAGGGACAAAAAGAGGGAGGATGATTATCTGATGCTGAATGAAGATGGCCGGGAAATTTATCCCGCAGCCCATGATGAACGCGGAAGCATCCGGACCCAGTTGGATTACCAGGTAAATCCGGTGCTGCGCTCACGCACCCGCCTGGAAGGGCTCCGCGGAGGCGATGCCGGGGAAGCGGCAGAATACGGGGTATTGGTCTTTCAGGATTTTCGGTGGAACGCCACCGGAAAGGTCCGGCTGGACCTGAGGCTGACCGTATTCGATACGGGAGGCTTCTCTTCGAGGGTATACCAGTTTGAAAATGACATGCTGTATGTGATGTCCAATCCGGCCCTGTTTGACCGGGGGCAGCGCTCCTATTTCCTTTTGCGCTACCAGGCCGGAGGGGCAGTCGATTTCTGGGTCAAATACGCCGTCACCGTCTACGAAAACCGCCTCACCGTAGGCACCGGACCCGACCGAAGTGCAGGCAACACCCGAAGCACCCTGGGCCTGCAAATGCGGGTGACCTTTTAAAAAAAGGGGGATTATTTTCCGGCCTCCAGCAGGAAGATGGCTGGTTTCCTGAGGAGGTCCGGCAGGGGGGACTGCCGCCAGTCGGAAGCGGTTTTGTTGGTGATGTGTTCATCGGGGAGGGTGAGGCTTACGGCAATGCCGATTCGGGTATCGGGGTGGACCTGATTGATCAGCTGTTTTAGCAGGGCATTGTTGCGGTGGGGCGTCTCCATGAAGATCTGGGTCTGCCTGCGGGAGGAGGAATCCTGTTCCAGGCGGGATATGGCCGACTGCAGGGCCTGTTTGTCGATAGGCAAATACCCGTGGAAGGAAAAACTTTGTCCGTTCATACCCGAAGCCATCAAGGCAAGCAGGATGGAAGAGGGGCCCACCAGGGGAACGACGTCAATGCCTCTCGAATGAGCCATTTTAACGAGTTCAGCTCCCGGGTCGGCAACAGCCGGGCATCCGGCTTCGGAGACCATGCCCACACTGCCCGTGCGCAGCAGCCCCAGATATTCATTTAACTCCTCCGGCGGCGTCTTCTTGTTAAGCACAAACAGCTTCAGCTGGTAATCCGCGACCGGATGCTTAATCCACTGGAAGAACCGCAGGGCAGATTGAATGTTTTCGACCAAAAAAGTGTCCAGGGTATGGACCGTCTCTATTACCGCCGGTGGGAGAGCATTGTTGGAGGGCGTCTTCCCCAGAGGGGTCGGAATCAGAAAAAGGGTGTTTTGCCGGGAGGGGGCTGCCGTCATGATCTGGAAATTTCAAATTCGGGCTCAACCTGGATGATCTTTTTTCTCAGCCGCTCCGCATAGCGGTGAGCCAGAAAAGAAGCCGGTGCGGTTATGAGGAAAGACAGGAAGATTACCCCGATATTGACAAGGACCATCCGGGTGTGAAACCATATGGTGGATAAAATAACGACGGGCTGATAGCTGCCGCTCAGGTAACGGATGCCGAGGGTTTCCGATTCCATCAGCTTACCGGCATTTTGCAGGGGCACCGATAGCTTCCTGACAACCGGTTCACGGCCGTCGGGGTGGAACCGGAGCACGATCATGCCGTTAGACTGGGCAGACATGTGCTTCAGCTGTACGTCGATCACCTCGGCCTGGTATTCCTGCCCGTTGGCGAGCGTGTTCTGTAATCCATAGTAAACCAGGGTCTGCTGTATGCCGAGTCCCAGCAGGGCGGCGGGCAAAAGCCATAGCAGGTACCAGAGATAGTGAACTTTTTTCATTGGGCAATGTTAGGGGGTCAATGCTGATTTGCTGGTTTCGTACAGGGCCGGATCATAGATCAGTCTTTGCTGATAATCCTGGTTCATGAAATTACTCGACATATGCATCCAGAAGCCGACCGGCAGTTGTTCAAACAACACAACCTGTACATGTTGTGTTTTAGTATAGGTTGAGGTGCCCAGGTCCAGTCCGTTCAGCAGGCTGATCCGGTTGTCATACAAGGCGGCATAAAAATCAAAATTGCGCACGATATTGCCGGACTCCATGGGCCAGCTGAGGTAATCGGTAACAATGGCCGAGGCTTGTCCGGAAATAAGCTCCCCGCGCATGATCTGCTCGAGTATTCCGGCCAGTGCCACAGGGTCGGCCCGGGGGAACATGCCGTACATAAGCCGCTCATCCCGGAAACTAATTCCCAGGCCCGATGGCCGGAAACTTTGGGAAACCCGGTTTCTGAACGCTTCATCGTTCTGGTAAGCCAGGGCGTAAGCCTGAACTTCATCCGTCCGGTCGCCGGCCGTCCTGGAAAGCAGCTCCCCGTACCGGGCGGCCGCCGTTGTTTCATGAAAAGAGGGGTTAACGCTGATATGCAACCCAGACCAGGGCAGAGGGGCATCAATACGGGAGCCTCCCAGGCCGGCTACCAGCTCTGTGATGTTTTGCGGTCCGAGGAAGTAATAAAGAAAATCTGCGGCGCCCAGATTATTATGCCGGATCATCATCGATACGGCATCGCTGATCCGGATCCGTTTTCCGCTCATTACCCGGTCACGGTCCCGAAGCGACCGTACGGCTTCCCTGTGGCTGTTGGCTTCTATGTTCGGCAACTGATAGCGCGCGATAGCATCCAGGGAGACCAGTTCCTCCGGATCAAGTTCCCCGGCAGATACCTGGCGTGCGTATTCGATGAGCATGAAAATATGGCCCAGCGTTCCCATCACCCGCTTTTTATTCGGCTGAAAATAAATGCCGCTTTCCGGATCGTCGATATCGTAGGAAACGACCGATACATGACGGGGATGTTCTTCGATGAACTCAACCAGTCCGCTCAGGGAATAGGTCTTTTCAATCCACTCGCTTCCGTCGGCCAGGGCCTCACGGTTTTCATAGACAGAGAAAAAGACATCCCGGTTCAAAAAGAATATGGAACCAATGAGGGGAATGGCAAAAGCCAGAAAAAATCCTAAAAATTTAAGCAGGCGCATCTTACTTTATTGGTGAAAACGCAGGGGTGGGAAGATACACAAAATCATGGAGATCTGTCCGAAGATTAACGTACCTGTCGCGGCTTTGTTCAATCATAGATTATAAAATAGCAAGCCGGCTAATATTAGAGAAATCTATATATTTTCTATTTCCTTTTACCGCAATTGATTGAACTGTTTTTGCAAAGCATTAATATTTTCGAGTCTTTAATTGTTGGCTGGAATAGTTACCTTTATGCAGCTCCAGAAAGGCAGCGTTATTATTTCCAGCTGCAGGAGAGAACAAGAGAAAATTATACCGCCCTGCAGGGATACGTTACCCCCGCTTGATAGGGCATGAGCTGCAACCAATACTATTCAATTTTAAATTACTATTTATGACGGATTTATCCTTTATTAACAAAAGAGAACTGCAATTACACGCTCAGAAATGGCTTCCGGCAAGCGAGATCAAATCCAGTATCCTGTTACTGCATGGCTATGCCGAATACTCCTGGCGATACTATAAGCTTATTCATGAACTAACCGAAGCCGGCCATGCCGTTTATGCCTTCGATTACCAGGGCCACGGTCGCAGTGAGGGCGTACGGGGCGGGGTGGGCAGCTTCAGTGAACTGACAGAAGATGCAGCATATTTTTTGCAAAGGGTCCACAGCGATCACCCGGATATTCCCTGGCTGGTTATGGGCCACGGACTGGGCAGCAACATCGCGGTCAAACTGGCTTCGGTGCATTCCGACATTATTTCCGGTCTGATCCTGAGTGCCCCTGCTGTAAATATGGACCGTATAATACCCAGGGTAGTCCAGGATGTGGCAAGGAACCTGGCATCGGTGTATTCCAGCATGCCGGTTATGAGACTGGATACCCGGCATATCAGCCGTGATCCGGAGGTGGTCAACGGTTATAAAAAAGATCCGCTGGTTTATCACGGCTGCCTGCGGGCGGGCATGTCTCGCTGCATGGATGAGGCCGCCAGCGAAACGCTCAGGGTCCTCAACCGGATCACCATTCCTGTTTGGATAGGGCACGGCTCAAAAGACAGCATTCACGATCCGGCCGATTCGATGATCATCATAAACAGCATTGGCAGCAAGGATAAAACGCTGAAGATCTTCCACAATCTCTACCATGAGATCCTGAACGAACCCGAGCGGATTAAGGTGGTCACGGAGATCACCCACTGGATTGAGAAAAGACTCGGTCAGTTCCAGCATGACAACGTTTACCGCTCTTATGGCATGCAAACCGGATGAAGCAGGGGTTTGCCTACCGTACCATATCTTCCAGAAGTTCGAAGTAGCGTTCGATGAGACGCTGATAGTCTTCGCTGAAGCGGGTCCGGTCAGCGTCCCGGATTCCGGAGCGTATTTCACGCTGCAGTTCTTCGAGGGTGAGTTCCGGGGGATTGGAACGTTCATAGTCCCCGGCCGTATCGCCCCGGCGCCTTTCTTCATCCTGGTCCCGCTGCTCGACGGCTTTTTCGGCCTCCAGCATGCGTGACATGATATTTTGCTGGCGCTCTACCATGACCCGGTCAAGCTGTCCCCCCCGCAGCCCGTTGATGGCATCTTCCATCTGCTCCCCCAGCCGTTCCATTTCGCTGAGGATCTCATCGCCGCTGCCGAATCCCCCTGAACGCTGCAATTCCCGCATTTGCCGGCGTATTTCATTCTGCTGGCGGGCCATCTGGTTGAGCCTTTCCATTTGATCCTGGCTCAGCCTTTCGCCCTGCAGGTCGTTGATCATATCCTGGATTTGCTGATTCAGCTGCTGCTGGTCGCCGGACAGATTCTGCATCTGCTCCAGCATCTGTTCGGCACTCATGCCACCCATGCCTTCCCCATCCATCTGATCGTTAAGCTGATCGATCAGGTCGGCCAGCATGGACCCTATTTCATTGAGTCCCCCCAGGGCGGTGCGCTCTTCGGTGGTGGCATCACGGGGATCGCGTTCGACCAGGTAATCCGTTGCTTTCTGCATATTAGTCAGGATCTCCCGTTTCCGCTGATTTATACGGTTTGAGAACTGGGGGATCTCAACGGACACTCTATACAGCGAATCGGCAATAAATTCGAAGTTCCTCCGGATATTCCGCTGATTTCTCGCCTGCATCACAAAGGCGGGGCTGTTCCGGGCCAGTTCAGCCGTTTCCGTGGCCACATCCTCCTGGGCTTCCGACAGCAGCACCATGCTTTGCAATAGGCTTTTCAAGGCTGTAAGGTTAATCTGAAGCTGCTGCTGGTTCATTTCCTGCCGGGCCGAAGAAATCTGTTCGGCCATTTCCCCCATTTGCTGCTGAAGCTGATCCTGATCCTGCCTGATCTTTTCCCGGTCCGGGCTTTCCTGTTGCATATCCTCTATGTTCTCCTGAAGCTGCCGGTCCATCGAATCCATCTCCGGGCGGAGATCATCGCGTAAACGCTCCATTTTGTTCCTCCTTCGTTCCGGGCTTTTATCAGGCAGGTTATCCAGTTTTTGGCTAAGGTCTTCGAGCTGCTCTTGGATGCTTTCCTGCTGTTGAGCCTGTTCATCGCCGATTGCATCCTGTTCCATGAGCTGCTGTTCCCGGGCTCCGAGGTCCTTTAGCATTTCAGCCATCTGGTCAAGTTCCGCATTCATGCGCAGGGTCTTGAAAAGCTCGACGGTGCGTTCCATGCGTTCGCGGTAGGTGGATTCATTGAATTCAATTTCATCCAGGGCTTTCCTCAGTTCAGCCTGGTCGAAATTTTCCAGGTTTTGCTGAAGCTCCTCAATCATCTTCATGATCTCCGGATCGTCGATCTCCCCGATCAGCTCCTGAAGTTCCTTATATTGTTGCATGGTCTCCTCCGACAGAGACTGTGAATCGTCCATGTCCCGGGTAAGCTCCTCGAACTGCTCTTTGAGCTCATCGACCTGTTCGTCCAAATCCCGGCGCTCTTCCTTTATATCATCCAAAATCCGGGACTGTTCCCAGCTGTCGTCCGGATCGTTGCGGATCTGCTCGCGAAACCGCTGAAAATTATCCTGCATCCGCCGGTGGGCGTCCCGGGCCTGTTCGAACGAATCGCCGATCTCACTTTCGCGCTCTTCCTGATCGAGAAAATATTCGGCAAGCGACTGAACATTCAGATAATGGCTTTCGGAACGGGTGGTCTTATAGCTGGAAACCGCATCGTTGTCGGTGACCTCAAGCCAGTATTCCACTTCATCCAGAGAGGTAAGGCCCAGATCGCCGAGGTCCCACTCAAAAAGATGCTCCCCGGCGGATCCCTCGGGGACACGAAGCGGGATGTTACCGGTGACCGGCTGTTCCACATAGGCTTTATTTAACTTGTAATGCAATTCGGCCCCCGTGAAGCCAAAATCATCTTCGAATTCATAGCGCAGCTGAAGTTGATCCGGATCCCTCCGGGTCAGTTCCCGCTCCGGCTGCAGGATATTGACGAACGGTGCCTGATCCTGGCGGGTATTGACGAAAAAGGAAAACGAGTTGCTGTTGGTCAGGCCGAACTCATCTTCAAGCTGAAAAGAAAGGGAATCTTCAGCGGTGACGGCCAGCTTTTGGGTGAGGCGGTTTTCTTCATCCGGCGACAGGGAAAGGGTATCGCCTGCAATGTGGCGAATGAGGGTACTCCGCACCAGGTCCTTATTAGCCCTGGCTTCGACCAGAAGCTCCGAACCCGGATAGGCATCAATGCGGCTGAACGGATAGGAGGTCTCATCCGGATCCAATCCGGTATAGGCAGGGGGGGTAATGGTCACCGAGAGGTGGCCAAAACGCGGCAGAAGCTGCACATCGGCCCGGAAGACCTCACTTTCATGTCCGTCCATGCGGATGAAATAGCGGGCATGGTTATACAGCTCCAGATCATCGGAAACATAGGCATCCTCGCTGCCGCGGCGCATCGGCCTGAGCCGGAAATCGGATTCAATGTCCGTTTTGATAGCCAGGGTGACGTTATCCGGGATCCGCCCGTCGCTGAACTCCACCCGGGCCTGAAATGGATCTCCCTGAGCCACTATGGCATGGCCGGGTTCGATGCGGTAGGTAAAAGGCAGGGGTTTTTCAAATTCCTCCCAAAACAAAACGGTCCGCTTAAGGGCCTCCGGAGAAAGGACTCCCGCAGAGGCGAACAGCAGGGCCAGACCGGCGAAACCGGACATCGACCAGGTGTGCAGCTTCCTGTACCAATGATGGTCGCTATAATCTTTCAGCTGTACGCTCAGCCGGTCCAGGGAAATCAGGCTGAGGTTCTGATCCACGGCGGCCCGGTACAGCTTAGTGTCTCCCCGGCGCTTGAACTGCTCAAAATCTATGAGGTAACGCAGGGAAGGGTTACCGATGGCGCGGGAAGCGTCCGAATAAAAGGTGTTGAAGCTGAGGTCGTGCACCCTGACGGCAAGCAGGAAAAACAAGATAACCCCGGCGGCCGGGGCGATCACCCAAAGGGTCGTTTTTACGGCCGGCGGAAAATACTGAAACTGCTCAACGACCAGCAGCAGCAGCAGCAGGGCCAGTACGGCCGACAACACCATAAAGGCTATGCCCGTACGCCGTTTGGTCAGCAAGCGGCGGTGGTAGCGGTAGACCAGACGGCGAAGACCGTCCAAAGAAGGCTGATTATGTTCTGATCCCGGCACCGGACCTACCCGTCTGTTTAACATGACTGTTGCTGTTTTCTAACTATACGAACTCAATCAGGTGTAAATAATTGTGGATATAAAATTATAAATAATAGCATAAAACATGACAAAGAACAGGGATATCAGGTTGCCAACAAGGAAATAGTCATTGGAAACCCTGTCGTCTTCCTGTTCGTTGTCCCGAAGACGGGTGGCAATCTTAAACGCACCGAAGGCTATGATGATCTGGGGGAAGCCGTGCACCAATCCGACGTAGAGGGTTATCCGCTCCATTATGCCTTTGGCTATCGGATGGATCACCGGCTCGGGTCCGCCGGGGGGGATCAGGGTCCGGTTCATTTTTTTAAAGACCAGCCAGCAAATGACCTCGCCGACGGCGAATATAAGCAGGAATGACAGTATTTTCATAGGGGCACTTAAATTAACGAGAAGAGCAGCTTTTTAGCCGTGTTGTATTCCTCTGTTTTCAGGGTTCGCCGCCTTTTCCAGATCTGGCTGCGGTTCTTGTTGTGCTTGCGGCCGACTTCCTCATTGTTGGTGTTACGGATCATGTCGTATATCAGGTGGTAATCCTTCACGTTCCATGCGCCGGTCAACCCTTCCATCAGGCGCAGACACAAATTGACCTGTTCGGATTTTGTTTTTTCATCCAGCCTTACGGTGAATTTATTACTGGTTTTCTTCTTTTCGGTGATCAGTTGCCTGGCGCGGGTCAGACCGTTACCAAGCATTCCGTGAGCAATGTTCGGATTAATTTGCGTGGTTATTTCCCCGAAATAGACTACATACCGTAATCCAAAAGCATCCTTATTTTTTAAGATCAGCTCTTCGAGGTACAGAATGGACTTCAGGGCCCCCGTCAGCGAAGCCGCTACGCCCTGGAATTCATCCCCCAGGGTAATGGTAAAGGGGGACAGTATATCCCGGGACCTGGTTTCGTTTACATCCCTGATCAGGGCGTTGAACCGGGCGTTCAGCTCCGGGCCTTTAAAGGCACTGCTGGAAATAACATCACCCATAACAATGTAATAATGACCCATGGCTTATTGATGCAGTAAAAATGATACTCTTACCTATGTTTCATAAATAGTGAAACACTATATTATAATTCAATAATAATGAAACCTACAAAAAATAGCAACTTATATATTTTCCAGGGAACAGGACTCGTTCATGGCAAAATAAGCGCCCTTTTTCTTCAGTGTGATGATTTCATGATTGGCATCATGCTGCATATACAGATGGATGCCGCTTTCATAGCACCGGCCAAGGATGACCTCTTTCTCTTTGAGGGTGTCGACCGGATACATGTCATAACCCATCACCCAGGGAGTGGGAATATGGGCAAAGGTAGGCAGCAGGTCGGCGGCAAACAGCAGCTTGGTAGTTCCGGTGTTCAGCAGAGGCAGCTGCTGGCCGAGGGTATGGCCGTTGACGATAAGATGGCCCAGTCCGGGTTCAAATTCATGTCCCTCATCGATTAAGTGCAGTCGTCCGCTTTTTTGGATGGGATCCAGGTTCTCCCTGAAAAAGCTGGCTTTCTCGCGGGCGTTGGGGTTGTTGGCCGTTTCCCACTGTCTGGCCGTCACCCAGATATCGGTATCGGGAAATTCCAGTTCGGGCTCTCCCTGCTCATTCAGCCTGGAGATGCCGCCGCAATGGTCAAAATGCAGGTGGGTAAAGATGATGTCGGTGATATCCTCCTTCTTAAACCCGTGGGAAGCCAGGGAAGCATCCATGTCACTGTGGTTATAATCCAGTCCGTAGATGTTCGACATCTTTTCATCAAACTTATGTCCCGCTCCGGTGTCAATGAGGTAGACGCGCCCGCTGTTCTCCGACACGATAAGCAAACTGCGCATGGCCATATCAATGCGATTAAGGTCATCGGATGGTATCTTCGCCGACCACAGCGTTTTGGGAACCACACCGAACATGGCCCCGCCGTCCAGCCTGAACCGGCCGTTCTCAATGGTGAATAAAGTGAAATGATCAAGTTGGGTTTTACTCAGCATAAACGGGCTAAATCTCCTCGAGCAGGTTATTCAAAAACTGCCTGACTTTGGTCAAATCGCTTTTGAGTTCATCGGGAAGTTTCTTTTCCGGGGCGCCGTTCTGCCTTTTTATCGCTTTTTTTGCTCCGGCCGTACTGTATTTTTCATCCTGTATCAATTTCCTGAGCTCAAGAATGGTGTTAATATTGCTTTCGGTATATACCCGGTTGCCCGCCCGGTTCTTGGACGGGTTGAGGGTATTGAAAATGGTCTCCCAGTAGCGCAGCACATGGGGTTTAACATTTGTAAGCTTGCTCACCTCACCAATGGTGTAGTAAAGTTTTTTCATGTAAACATTAAGTCTGATTTATGTAACTTCCAACCACCTACGGTAATATAGATTTAAAGAAGATATTAATCATTGTCAAATCAAGCTGCAAAAGAAGATGAGGCTCCTGAGCTAAGCATCGTCATCCCTCTGCTTAATGAGGAAGCGTCACTGAGAGAGCTGCTGGAACAGGTCCGGACCGCGGTATCGGGCCGGTATGGCTTCGAGGTTATCTTTGTCGATGACGGATCCACCGACCGTTCCTGGGATGAGATTTGCACGCTTAAAAAGGAGAACGGTTTTGTTCAGGGGATCCGTTTTCGCCGCAATTACGGGAAAAGCATCGCCCTGCAAAAGGGATTTGAAATTGCCCGGGGCGCGTATATCGCCACCATGGATGCCGACCTTCAGGATGATCCCAATGAAATACCATTGATGGCCGACATGCTCCGGGAAGGGGATTATGACCTGATCAGCGGCTGGAAAAAAGTAAGAAAGGATCCGATCACCAAAACCATCCCATCGCGGTTTTTCAACTACATAACCTCGATGGTAACACGGATCAGGCTGCATGATTTTAATTGTGGATTAAAAGTCTATCGCCGTGAAGTTACCGAAAGGCTGACCCTGTACGGTGAGTTACACCGCTATATTCCGTTTCTGGCAGATCAGCAGGGGTTTTCCCGGATCGGTGAAAAAGTGGTAACCCATCACCCCCGGAAATACGGGGAATCCAAGTTCGGCTTTACCCGGTTCATCAAAGGCTTTCTGGATTTGATCACCCTGTTGTTTTTAAATTCCTATATGGAGCGACCGATGCATTTTTTCGGCACCATGGGCACCCTTTTTTTGGGAGCCGGGGGAGGGATCACCCTTTACCTGGTCATTATGAGGATGTTTTTTCAGGTCTATCTTACCAACAGGCCGCTGCTGCTGTTTGGCATCCTGCTCCTCGTGCTGGGCGTACAGTTTTTTTCCCTGGGCCTGTTGGGAGAAATGCTCAACAAAGGGCGCAATCAGCCGGGAGACGGGACGGTGAACATTCGGGACAAGGTCTAGAGCCAGTTCCCGCGTACCGCGTACGGGATTTGAACCCGTGCTACCGCCGTGAAAGGGCGGCGTCCTA
>JBBDRB010000092.1:0-84005 GCA_040905685.1 Balneolales bacterium
CAAGCTGTTGTAGGTATGAGTGTCGGTGAAAAGAACACTTTTACCATACCATCCAATGAAGCCTACGGCGAACGAAGAGACGACATGAACGTGAACGTGGAAAAAGAGAAGCTTCCAGAAGATCTGTCGCCCGAATTAGGCCAGCAGCTTCAGATACAGCAGCAGGATGGAAAAGCCATACCCGTGGTAATTGCTGATATCTCGGACACTCATGTAACGCTGGATGCCAATCATCCACTTGCCGGTGAGGACCTGACCTTTGAAATCGAAATCGTAGAAGTAGCTTAACTATAATAAAAGGCTGCCTTGTGTGCAGTCTTTTTAGTTTCTCGACTGTGACAGGCCGGCAAGCGACTTTAATTGTACTCCTCCCATTGGTTCAGGGATGCCTTGGTCCTGTACAGGAACTGTACCCCCGCAATCCGGATCAGCGAACCGTTTCCATCTATATCATCAGCCATGGCTGGCATGCGGGCATAGCCTTTCACACGGAAGACATTCCCGGCAGTGCATGGATTAGGGATGATAGCTTCCCGGCTGTAAATTATCTGGAGGTCGGCTGGGGTGACAAGGGGTATTACCAGGCATCTGAAATTACCCCCGGACTCATCATTAAAGCTTCCTTCTGGCCGACGCCCAGTGTATTGCATGTGGCCGGGTTCAATACTCCCACCCCCCGTTATTTCGCCGGCAGGCAGGTCGTGGAAGTCAGGATCACACAGGAGGGCATGCGTGAACTCTCAGCGTTCATCGCCGGATATTTTCAAACGGACGATCAGGGACAGGCTAAACCTTCGGGTTGCGGACTTTATGGCACCTATAGTTCCTTTTATGAAGCAGAGACCTGGTACTACCTGCCCAAAACAAGCAATACCTGGACGGCACGGGCCTTGCGAGCGACCGGTGCGCCGGTAACCCCACTATATGCTCTTACGTCCGGCAATGTGATGTATCAGGCCCGGAGGATCGGGGAGGTCATAAGCGAATGAATCAGCAAATTATTTCTTATCTTAACGTATGGATCAACCGGCTATAATCTTATTCGACGGCATATGCAATCTCTGCAATTCAAGCATTAATTTTGTGATTGACCGGGATAGCGGACAGCATTTCCGCTATTCGGCCCTGCAATCAAAGAAAGGGCAACAACTGATGAAAGAGCATAATTTTTCATCCGGTGACCTGACCAGCATTGTTCTCATCGAGGAAAATGGCATTTATGTTAAATCAGCGGCAGCCCTGATGATCGCCAGGAAATTAACTTTCCCCTGGCCTTTGTTATACGGTTTTATGATCATCCCGGCATTTATGCGGAACATTGTATACGACATCATAGCCAGAAACCGCTACCGGTGGTTTGGCAAGCAGAACGAATGCCGTGTGCCCACCCCTGAACTTAAAGAATTGTTCCTGGAGGAGTGATCGCTACCGCATCCTCCGGGCCCGTATAAAGCGATCCCGCCAGTAGTTTTCATTCAGCGATGAGATCATTACACCCTGACTGGTTGATGCATGCATAAATCGCCGTCGGTCTATCATGATGCCCACGTGCAGCGTCTGCCGTCCGGTTTGGAAAAAAACGATGTCTCCGGTCGTAGCCCTCCGGCGCCATATTCGCTTTCCGGCCTTTATCTGTTCTTTCGTCACCCTGGGCATCTCCACGCCAAACTGATCTTCCATGACTATTTGCACGAAAGCCGAACAATCGATCCCGTTCTTATCCGCCCCGCCCAGGCGGTAGGGCGTACCCTTCCATTCATGATAGCTATCCGCCAGCTTTTTTTGGGGATTTAATGTGGCGCAGGAGGTTGCAAAAAGACCTAAAACCAAAAAAACAAAACATCGCGCCGAAGTATCCCGGTTCATTATTTAATACCGTTTTTACGACATCTTCAGGCTTTGCCCGAGAGGCAGGTTTTCAATTACCTGAATGGCCGGATTGGGATTTCCCATTACATAAAAATGCAACCCCTGAACCCCGAATTCCAGCAGTTCCATGCATTGCCTGACCGACCATTCAATGCCTATATCTTTGGTCTTCTCCGGGGCTTTCAGGATGGACTCAGAAAGTTCATCGGGAATATTAACAAAAAATGATCGCGGCAGCGATGTTAAATGCTTCTCCGTGGTAATGACTTTCAATCCCGGGATAATAGGCACCGTAATGCCGGCAGCCCGGCATTTGTCGGTGAATTCGAAGAAGGCCTGGTTGTCGTAAAACATTTGCGTCACTACGTATTCTGCCCCCGCATCCACCTTTTTTTTCAACAGATTTATATCCCGGTTCAGGTTTGGAGCTTCGAAATGCTTCTCCGGATAGCCGCCAACGCCGATGCAAAAATCCGTAGGTTCGGGGTCAATCAGGTTTTCCAGAAAGTCCCCTTCGTTCATCCGGCGGATCTGCTTAACCAGGTCAATGGCATAATCATTGATCTGCCTGTCTTTATTGTGAAGCTTGGGGGTTCCGTTATCGTCCCCCCGTATGGCCAGTACGTTTTCAATCCCAAGGTAGTTCAGTTCAATCAACGCATCCTCGGTCTCCTCTTTTGTAAAACCCTTGCAGATCAGATGAGGGACCGGGTCAACATTATACCGATGTTTAATAGCAGCACATAAGCCAATGGTACCCGGTCTTTTACGCCGGGTGTGGCGCTTTGTCGTTCCATCCGGGAGCTCCTCGAAATAAGCCTCTGCTGCATGAGAGGTGACATCGATAAACGGGGGTTTAAAACGAATAAGTTCATCCAGTGTATCAAAAACCTTTGAAATGGCCCCCCCTCTTTTCGGTGGAATTATCTCAAACGATATAAGCGGTTCTTTTGCTTTTTGATAGTGCTCTATAACTTTCATTTAGTAACTTATCTCCGTTTTTTTCGATTATTTCCCCCCAATTTACCATTATTATGCACCATGAACAATTTGCTCTGCGTTTCTGCTGAAAAGTTACTTTATAACAATAACCTGCCAGCCTCTGGCCTTTTCCGTTACATCGATCCCGACGTCAGCCTCATAACGATACAGCTTGATGGCTAAGGTTGTATTGCCGATGATCAGATTCTTAATTTCAAGGGTATCCATGAAGGGCGGAAGGATGGGCCTGTTCATATAGATCTTTTTCTCTACAGCATCGATCTCCAGATTTAGGCAGGACTGGACCATCATATACACCACGGCAACCGACCAGGCCTGAGGAGAACAGGCTACGGGATAAGGCGTTGGTCCCTGCCCCCTGCGTATATCAAAACCACAGTATAACTCCGGGAGGCGCTGAAGCTCCAGAAAAAGGGTTGCCTCGAACATGCGCGTCATGATCTTCATTACTTTGTTCCGAAAGCCATATTTGGCAAGACCGAACGCAATCAACGCATTATCATGAGGCCATATCGTTCCGTTATGATAAGACATGGGGTTGTACCGGCTGGCACCGGTGGCCAGGGTCCGTATCCCCCAGCCTGAAGCCATATCATCACTCAGCAGGGTGTCGGCCAGTACAGCGGCATGCTTCTCATCCGCAATTCCGGAAAACAGGCAGTGTCCGGCGTTGGACGTCTTGACCCGGCAGGGCTTATGATCTTTGTCAAGGGCCAGTATATAGGTCTTAAGTTCATCATCCCAGAAAACCTTGTTGAACCGCTCTTTTAAAATATGGGCCTGGCTTTCCAGCTTGACGGCCATATCGCTTAGTCCTAAAGCCTGAGCCAGCCCCGCCGCCTTGATCCGGGCATCGTATACATAGCCCTGCACCTCGCACAAGGCTATGGGGGAATCGGCAAGAGAGCCGTCGGCATGATGTATGGCATTGTCGGCATCCTTCCAGCCCTGGTTATACAGACCGGTCTTTGATTTGTGATGGTATTCCACAAAGCCGTCACCATCCAGGTCACCGTAATCGTCTATCCATTTTATGGCGGCTTCAATATTCGGCCAGATGGATCTGATGAACTTAAGATCGCCTGTTCGCTTGTAATAGGCACCGGCCAGGATAATGAAAAGCGGGGTAGCATCGACGGTTCCGTAATACAGTTTATAAGGCACTTCCTTCAGATCGGCCATTTCCCCTTTACGAGCTTCATGCATTATTTTCCCCGGCTCGGCATCAACGAAATCATCCGTATGGTCGGACTGCCGGTCAACCAGAAAATTCAGGACTCCTTTTGCTATTTCCGGAGACGCCCACAGGGTTTCAAAGGCCGTTATAATCCCGTCCCTGCCGAAAGCGGTATTAAACCAGGGTACCCCTGCATAGGGATATTTGCCATGTGGGGTATTGGCCGTCAACGCTATCAAGTCTGTCTGGGACCGGTTCACCCAGCGATTAAAGCTTTCAAGCGAGGTGTGGATGGATGCAATGTTTTCCTTTGCATAGGCCTGCTCTGCAAGCACCTGGTTATAAGCATTAAAATAACCGGGATCCTCGATTTCCTTATCGTCCACAATACACTTAATGGAGTTGATAATCGAGTATTGCTGATTGGGTTTAAGCTGAATGTAGTATTCCAGCTGTTTGTTGTTTCTGACATCCGGCTCCGGTTCAAAACTTACAACGGTCCGGCGGATAACATCATCCAGGCCCCTGTAGTTAAGCGTTATATTGCCGGGTCTTCCATCTTCTCCATCTACGATCCGGCCTCTCCTTGCCCGTCCGTAGCCGCGAAGCTCGAAAATATCCTTAAAATCGGCATCCACCTCGAATGAGATTTTCAACTCGATCTGCCATTTACTGAAGTTATACAACTGGATCTTTTCATAACAGATCCCGTTTTGGACAAACTTGATCCGTTCGATGTGGACCTTGGCCTTCGCTACAACCAGCTTACCGTCCAGGAAAATCTCATTGTTGGTAAGGTCGATATTCAGTACGTCGTTTTCCTCGGAAATGGATGAATTTAGCAACGCCGGCTGCTGATCAAACAGTTTAAACTTCCATAACGATAAAAACCGCGTGCCTTCGTGAAACAGACCATGGGTCTGGGCTTCTTCCGGCCTGATGTCTCCCCACCGGTCATACACCACAAAGGTATCGGCTGAATTCAATGTTCGCACCCTGTCGTCGGTTAAAACCGATTCGAGGGTGGTGTAGTTTTTGTTCCGTATGCGTTCGGCCGTATCAGCAATTTTATTCAGATTCATAAACTGTTACTGGTAATTACTTTATTAATATTTCTTTCGCAGCCGGTCTGTCGATCAGGATCTCATAGGCTTTCAGATAATTTTCCGCCATCCGGCTGACATGAAAGTTATTTTCATAGTGTTTGCGGCAATCGGCCCTGTTGATCAGTCCGAGCCTGCGGACCGCCTCCACGGCTTCGTCGACCGTTTCGACCACAAAACCTGTTTTTTCGTGATGAATGATCTCTTCTACCGACCCCCTGTTAAAGGCTATAACCGGCGTTCCACAGGCCATAGCCTCAACCATAACCATACCAAACGGCTCGGGCCAGTCAATGGGAAACAGCATGGCCCGGGCTTTTCCCAGAAACTCTCCTTTTTGGTCATCCCCGACCTCCCCGATAAATTCCACCAGGGGATCATCAAGCTGCCAGGCAATATGATTGTTAAAGTAGGTTTCATCTTCGGGATTTACATTGCCGGCAATTTTCAACCTGATCCCTGTTCTTTTAGCGATCTTGATAGCCCGGTCAACCCTTTTTACCGGTGATAACCTGCCTATGAAAGCAAGATATTCACCTTCACCGGGATAGTAGGTATACAAATGTTCCGGAAATCCGTGATAGACCGTAGACACCCAGTTGATGTGCGGCTGGGGTTTTCGTTGTGCATTGGAGATGGATATCACCGGAATATCGTCAAAAACCCTGTACAGCTCCTTCAGATCGGGAAGGTCCAGACGCCAGTGCAGTGTGGTCACGCCTGGCGTCTTGTTCCATCTCGAGAACGGGTAATGCAGATAATCGATATGATAGTGTATGACATCGAACTCATCCAGCCGATCCTGAACCATTTGCATTTCCACGAAATGATGGGCCAGCGGGTCCTGGCATTTCATTTCCCGTAATGATCTTTCACAGGGCGCTATCAACCTGGCCCGGGTCTTTGAATCTCCGGATGCAAACAGGGTTACATCGTGGCCCTGCCGTACCAACTCTTCGGTTAAATAAGAAACGATCCGTTCGGTTCCGCCGTACGATTTGGGCGGTACCTTCTCGTACAAAGGTGAAACCTGGGCAATTCTCATGCGGTATCCATATAATTTTTATATTATCAACGGATTATCCAAACACAGAGCATATTAAATTCTTCACAGCATCTGATAACCCTGGCTTGTTCCCATTTCATTTATACTTATTTTAGGCATCATTCCCGGTTCCGATAAACCCTTATTCATGAATTTACTCGTAAACATTGACCATATCGCCACGCTGCGCAATGCCCGGGGTGAAAATGTGCCCGATCCCATACAGGGTGCCATCATCAGCGAGCAGGCCGGGGCAGGCGGCATCGTTTTCCATTTGCGTGAAGACCGCCGCCATATTCGGGATGATGATGTTTTTCGGCTGACAAAAGCTATAACCGGAATCGTGGATTTTGAGATGGCCGCCACCGATGAGATGCTCTCCGTTTGCCTTGAAATAACCCCGCATATCTGCACACTGGTGCCGGAGAGCCGGCAGGAACTTACTACCGAAGGCGGCCTCGACATGGCCGCCGTATTCAACGATTTCAAGAGCCGGGTTTTTCCCCCCTTAAAAGAAAACGGCATCGGGATCAGCTTGTTTATCGATCCCGATGAACAAGCTATAGAACTCGCCCGCCGGCTTGAGGCTGAAGCTGTGGAATTGCATACGGGTACCTATGCGAATGCCGGCGGCAGGCAGAAGGAAGCCGAACTTGAACGCCTGAAGAGAGCCGCTGTTCTGGCTCATCAGGAAGGAATGAAGGTTAATGCCGGACATGGATTAAATTTTGATAATATTCTACCTCTTTTAAGGGCCGTTCCTCATCTGAATGACATCAGCATTGGCCATGCCCTCATCAGCGATGCCCTCTTCAGCGGGTTGGCTAATTCCGTTTCCCGTATGGTTGATATGCTCAGAAACCCGACAGGCTGAGCCCGGACGGGGAGGTTGATGAAGATGGAAATGCGGATGCTACCGTTACGATTTTTGACATTGGGTTATCGGAGGACGGGGTTTATTTCATTCATATACATCGGTCTCCCGACGACCTGGGGACCATCATAGCCTGCGGTGATCGGATTCATGAAAATGACCCCGTAATGGAAAATGGATGATAATGCCGGTGCTTCAGCGTATATTGATGCATGACAAGCATAGCACCTGTACATAAATCCGGATATGTGGCCATCATTGGGTTGCCCAATGCGGGAAAGTCCACCTTACTCAATGCCTTTTTAGGGCAAAAGCTATCCATTATTACGCCCAAAGCCCAGACTACCCGTCACCGGGTAACGGGTATCTTTTCGGATGACGATTCACAAATAATTTTTCTGGATACCCCGGGCATTATAAATCCAAAATACAAGCTTCAGGAAGCCATGATGGCGGCCGTCGAAAAAGCTGAACGGGACGCCGATGTGATCCTGCACCTTGTTGATCCAAAAAATAACGAGGTTTCTCCTGCGGTTCGTAAGGGATTGAACGCTATAGGGAAACCCAGGATATTAGCCGTTAACAAAACCGACCTGATTTCCCGGGAAGCCGAAGCATCCGGGGCCAGGGTATGGACAGAGAAAATAGATTACACCGCAACGGTGGGCATATCGGCTCTGCAGGGCAAGGGAGTAGCGGAATTGCTTAGCCTTATTAAATCGTTGATACCAGAAGGGCCGGCATTTTATCCCAAAGATCAGCTTAGCGATCATCCTGAGCGTTTTTTTATTTCAGAGATCATACGAGAAAAACTGTTTCTGCAATTTCAGCAGGAGATCCCGTATTCCTGCGCGGTCAATATCGTGGAATACAGCGAGACCGGTGCAAAAGATCAAATCGATGCTGAAATTGTGGTGAACCGGGATTCCCAGAAAGGCATGATCATCGGAAAACAGGGAAGCGCGATCAAGAAACTGGGAATAGAATCCCGCCGTGATATCGAAGCTTTTCTGGGAAAAGGGGTCAACCTCAGGCTGTTTGTCAAAGTACGTGAAAAATGGCGTGAGAATGACCTTTTCGTTAAGAATTACGGTTATAAAAACTAGCCGCTCCGGGACCTGCGCATCTTGCTATTCCAGTCCCCGCAAATACCTGTAAAACTCAGATTCGGTGCTTAGGATTATGGTCGTTTCATCATCGAAGGTATCCTCATAGGTCTCCATTGTTCTCAGGAAATCGAAAAGGTCCCGGGTTCCGTTGTTCCGGTTATAGGCAGCAGCATAGATGGAAGTGGCCCTGGCTTCTGCCCGGCCCCGGATCTGATCGGCCTCACGAACCGCTTCGGACTCAATCCTGTTCAGTTCCCGCTCTTTTTCACCGGCTATGCGGAGGGCTTCACCTTCCCCTTCCGACCGGAAGAGTTCTGAAATGCGGTTCCTCTCACTAATCATGCGTTCAAAGATCCGCTGGCGGACTTCCTCTACATAATTGATCCGTTTAAAACGGAAATCCAGCACGCGAATTCCTAAATCTGCCGTGCGTTCGTTGGCCTTTTCCAGGACCATATCTTCGATTTGGTCGCGTCCGACATTGATATCCTCGAGCTGATCGAGTTCGGCCAGCACCTCCTCGGTGTCTTCGGGATTCCGGTTGCTGGACCGGACCAGTTCGAGCAGTTCATGACTGGCCACGGCGTTGCGGGTTTCCCCGTCAAGGATATCGTCGAGCCTGGATTGACCGCCCTGTTCATCGCGCAGACGAATGAAAAACTGCAAAGGATTGACAATCTCCCAGCGGGCATAGGTATCCACGAATATAAAGGTCTTATCCAGGGTCGGCACCTGATTGGCATCCCCGTCCCATTCCAGAAAACGTTTGTCAAAATAGCTGACACGCTGGATCAACGGGATCTTATAGTTCAGTCCGGGTTCGGTAACCGGTTCGCCCACCGGCTTGCCAAACTGGGTTATGATGGCCTGGTGGGTTTCATCCACGATGAAAATACTGCTGTAGCCGATCAGCCCGATGACTGCGGCAGCGATGAGTAGAGCATAAAATACGGATTGCTTCATTAGTTGGATACCTCCATGGTTCGCGATGTCCCCGGTTGCATCTGAAGAAGAGGAAGTACATTATTTCCATTGTCGTCCATAATGACCTTACTGCCGATATTGGGAAGAATATTGCTCATAGTTTCAAGATAAAGCCGCTTTTTTGTCACTTCGGGCGCCAGAATATATTCTTCATATATGGATGTAAAACGATCGGCTTCCCCTTCGGCGCGGTTCACCCTGTTCAGGGCAAAGCCTTCCGCCCGCTCTATGGTTTCCAGGGCGGCGCCCCTGGCCCGCGGGATCACCCGGTTAAAATCGGAAAGAGCTTCATTTATAAGCGTTTCCCTTTGCTGCTGAGCCTGGTTTACGGCATTAAACGAAGGCCTGACCGCATCGGGGGGATTCACATCCTGCAAGACAACCTGGTCAATGGTGATGCCCAGTTCGTATTCATTAGCCAGTGATTGCAGAAATTCTTCTACCCGGGTCGCCACCTCCTGCCTTCCCACCGTCAGCACTTCATTGACGGTACGGTCACCAACGATTTTTCTCATGGAGGCTTCCGACATATCGTGCAGACTTTTTTCAGCATTGCGCACTTTAAAAAGGTACTGATAGGGATCATGAATGCGGTACTGCACCACCCATTCCACATCGGCAAGGTTCAAATCTCCGGTCAGCATCTGCGCCTCATCGATCAGATTGTCACTAGCGGGCATATATTCTGTTCTGACCCCGACTTCACCGGTCCGGAAACCAAATTCCTGCTTAAGCTGGCGTTCGACCGGTATTTTATACACGTCTTCTATCCCGAGGGGCAACTTGTAGTTCAGTCCCGGAGTTACGGTTCGGTCGTATTTTCCAAACTGCAGCACGACGCCAACCTCTTCAGGGCCGACCTGATATATGGAAGTAAATAGTACAGCCAATACCACGGCCCCTGATATTATTTTGCCTACGTGATTCTTCAATGCCCGCAACTCAGGTGGCAGGTTGGCACTTGGATAATTCTCGTTAGCCATTTTCTTAGTTCTTTAAAAGTTTTGCTTAATGCGGCATAGAATAAGCCGTCTGTCCCAGCTAAATTACATAAATTTAGCTGCTTATCATAACAAGCTTTCCCGTTTAATTTGCGTCCCCGCATCCTAATCCATGATCTTTCTTAAAAAGGCCGGCTGTTCTGAATTGGTCTTATCGATGCGCTCTTCGCGATTATTGAGCAGTACCTTGCTGGGGCCGGGCCTTCTGGGCTCGGCATCCTCCCGGGCTTTGTCATCTTTCTGAGAATGGACCTCCCCGCGGCGGCTTATGGCCGGCGTATCCAGGTTCTTCAGGTTCTTTTCCCCTTTATAAAACTCCGGGGCATTGCGTGGATACTGGCGCGGGATTTCCTCATTGGCCGAATTTTGGGTGGCATGCCGCTTAACGCCTTCCAAAGGCCGCGGCGCCTGGCGTTCTTCCGTATTGCTTTCAGCCTGGACTTTGGACGATGACTCGTCATTGGTAAAATCAAAGCCCGTGGCAATGACCGTCACCCTGATCTCATCGCCAAAGCTTTCATCCAGTACGGTACCCAGGATGATCTCTGCATCGTCTCCGGCCTCCTGCTGAATAATGCCGGTAGCTGTTGTCGATTCTTTCATTCCGAGGTTGGATCCCGAAGATATGTTTACAAGAACGTTCCTCGCCCCGTTAATGCTGACCCCGTCCAGCAGCGGAGAATTGATGGCCTCGCGGGCGGCGATTTCCGCGCGATCAGGGCCCGATGCCGTAGCCGATCCCATGATGGCCGCCCCGCCGTCGAGCATCGTCGTCCGCACATCAGCAAAATCAAGGTTGATCAGGCCCGGCATAAGGATGAGATCGGAAATGCCCCGCGTGGCGCCGTAAAGCACCTCGTTGGCCAGTTCAAAGGCTTCGATCAGCGTAGTGTCTTCTCCGCAAATATCCAGCAGCCGCTCGTTGGGGATCACAATAACGGTGTCGCAATTCTTCTTGAACTCATTAATGCCGTCTACGGCATATTTCATGCGCACCCGCCCTTCGCAGTTAAACGGCATCGTTACAATGCCCACGGTAAGAATGCCCTTGCGCTTGGCCATGGCGGCAATAACCGGAGCCCCCCCGGTGCCGGTACCACCCCCCATGCCGGCCGTAACAAACAGCATATCGGCACCTTCGATTGCATCCTCGATCTCCTGACGGTTCTCCTCGACTGCCTCCCGCCCGATCTCCGGCCGGGCACCGGCGCCGAGTCCGCTGGTCAGGCTTTTGCCTACCTGAAGGCACAGGTCCGCATCGTTGTGCTTCAGGGCCTGGGCATCCGTATTCAAGGCAATGTATTCCACATTGTTGAGTCCCCTGGCTATCATATTATTGATGGCATTGCCGCCCCCGCCACCGATTCCAATGACTTTGATCTTTGCATTTTCCTGGCTTTGCTCGTCAAAGCTAAAGCGTGAATGTAATTTATCTGACATAATATTGCTCCTGTTTTTTTATTCCTCTGTTTCCGCTATTCCCTATTTCTGTTCATAATTCATTAAACCAGCTTTTCATCCGGTCGGCTATCCGGTTCATCACTTTCTCTACATTGGATCCTTCGCTGGATGTGGGGACCATGACCCGTCCGCCTCCCGATTTGTTCGTACGCAACGCATGCAGTACAAGTCCGACGCCGGTGGCGTAGATGGGCGTATTAACTTCATTTACCAGTCCTCCGGTCAACCCCCGGGGCATTCCGATCTTGGAATCCATTCCCAGCACTTCATTCCCGAGCTGGCAGATCCCATCGAGCAGGGATCCACCCCCGGTCAGGACAACCCCGGCGCTTAGCTCACTGGAATATCCGCTGCGCTTGACCTCAATAGCCACAATCTCGAGTATCTCCTCTACCCGGGCCTGAATGATCTTTGCCAGTATGCTTTTCTTGATTTCCTTTGGAGGACGGCCGGCAATGCCCGGAACGGTAATGACCATATCCTCGTCGATCAGGTCGGCAAAGGCCAGGCCATGCTCCTGCTTTAATTTCTCCGCCTGATCTTCCAGGACACTGAGCCCGATCCGTATATCATCTGTAACTTTTTGTCCGGCAATTGCTACTACAGCCGTATGACGAATGGTATTATCCTGAAATACGGCTACATCCGTTGTTCCTCCGCCAATATCGACGAGCACCACGCCGGCCTCTTTTTCCTCATCGTCCAGCACGGCATACGATGAAGCCAGCGGTTCAAGGATCAGATCATCCACCTGATAGCCGGCACGCTCGACGCAGCGATACATATTCTTGGCCGCCGAGACCAGTCCCGTAATAATATGAACCTCGGCTTCCATGCGCATGCCGCTCATGCCGACCGGGTCGTTGATGCCGTCCTGGCCGTCGACAATGAACTCCTGGGGAATCACATGCAGGATCTGCTGATCGGAAGGCAGCATGATCCGCTGGCAGTCCTCCAGCAGGCGCTCGACATCTTTTATAGTGATCTCATTGTCTTTGTTGTTGATGGTGATCACACCCTTGCTTCTCATGCTCCGAATATGATCGCCCGCTATGCCTACATTTACCGACCGCACTTCAATGCCCGAGGCAAGCTGGGCCTGTTCGATGGCCGTACGGATGGCGTTAACCGTCCGGTCTATATTGACAACCACACCCCGGTTCAACCCCTCGCTCGGCGCCTTTCCCACACCAAGTATGTTTATTTTTTGCATTTCGTCGATGGAGGCAACCACAGCACAAACTTTGGTTGTTCCAATATCAAGACCTACTACAATGCGTTCTTCCATGATTTCTGTTGCTTATTGGTTGTGTATATTATTCGTTACCTGGTAACTATCTGACCGTCGAAGCGCAAGTCGATGCTGCTCATTCGGCCGGGTCCTTCGGCCATGATCATTCCGGCATAAAAACCGGCCCATTTATCAAGCCGGTTTTCAAAATCCTCATGACCGAATGTAAGTTTCATGCCGTTATCATGGCTCAGCACCACTATGCCCTCTGTCTCGGCCCAGGCAACCTCGCTAATCGTAATCTGGGCCAGTTCATTTTTGCGGGCGGCCTGCAGAAATGCGTTAACCGTTTCAAAAGGCCGGCCCTTCAGCGTATCCGCGCGCATTCCCGCTTCCGTAGCATGCAATAAAGGCACATCGACCGATTTCCCCGGTCCGGCCGGCATGCGGATGCCATCCCCGTCTACATACATTCTGCGGTCCGGCTCTATAAGCAGGGCCACGGGTTCCCTTTCCAGTACCCGTACCCCTATTTGTCCGGAAGCGGTCCGGTTAATGAACGCCTGTTTTATATACGCCAGCTGTTCCACCTTTTCCATAATTTCAAGTAAGTTCAGGCTGTCGGCACGCAAACCCTCAGAAACAGACATGGCCGACAGGATCTCCCCCGTTCCGGTAAAGAAATTTCCGCTAACCTCCACTTCCTTTATGACGCTTGCCTTGTTGAAGGCCCAGCCCATTCCCATGGCAATTAACACCAGCAGCATCGAAAAGGCCATATGGGGAAGCCAGCGGCAGCTCATTTTTTGGTTTTTTTTCATGGATTCACCTTTACCTTTCCGGCCAGCAAATCATCGGTGAAGGCTTCGCCGGCTTTATAAATATCGCCTGCACCCATAGTGATGATTATATCCCCGGGTTCCGAAATTTCCTTAAGCCTGGATGATATTTCGTTTTTATTTTCCACATAATGCACGTTGCGGTGTCCGGTTGTTTGGGCCGCTTCAGCTATTAAATGACCCGTGACCCCTTCAATCGGTTCTTCACGGGCGGGATAGACATCCGTAACGATCAATACCTCGGCGTCGAAAAATGAGGCTCCGAATTCTTTGTGAAGCTCCTGGGTACGGCTATAGAGATGAGGCTGGAAAACCGCCACGATCCGCCGTTTGGGCCAGCCTTTGCGAGTGGCACTGAGCGTAGCCCTGACTTCGGTAGGGTGGTGGGCGTAATCGTCGATCACCAGTATATTATCTTTTTCTGCCTTGAGCTGGAACCTCCGGAAAATGCCGGTATAATGGTGCAGCCCATTTCTGATGTTATCAAACGTCATGCCCAGCTCAATGCCAATGGCAATGGCCGCCATTGCGTTACTGACATTATGATCACCCGGAGCCTGTATCCTGACACGGCCCAGTTCTTCATTTTCAAAGAAAACCGTAAAGGAGGTAAACATCTCCCCGCTTTCTATGTCGGTGGCCCGCAACTGGGCCTGAGGCGTAAAGCCATAGGTTATCATGCGTCGTTTGATCTGCGGCATGATGGCCCGCAGCTTGGGATCATCGAGACACAGGATCACCGCTCCGTAAAACGGTACTTTATTGGCAAAGCTGATGAATGCATTTTTTATGTCTTCCTCATCTTTATAGATATCCAAATGTTCGATATCCACATTCGTGATAACGGCCAGCGATGGACTCAGCCTCAGGAATGTGCGGTCAAATTCGTCGGCTTCGACGATAATGATGTCCCCTTTACCCACCACGGCATTGGTTTTGTCGAAACTGTGAACGCGTCCCCCCACAATAATGGTCGGATCGAAATCGCCGGACTGAACCACCAGTCCGGTCATCGTGGTGGTGGTGGTCTTGCCATGGGTTCCGGCTATACCGATTCCGTATTTCATCCGCATCAGTTCGGCCAGCATCTCGGAGCGTTTGATAACGGGTATGCCGTGGTCCAGGGCCGCCCTGGTTTCCGCGTTTTCACTGGCCTTCACGGCACTGGTATACACCACCACATCTGCGCCTTCGATATTTTCTGGAGCATGGCCAATAAAAATCCGGGCCCCCAGCCTTTCGAGCCGCCGGGTGGACTCATTGGCCGTTCCGTCTGATCCACTGATGACATAGCCCCGCTGCAGCAATATTTCTGCAATCCCGCTCATGCCGATGCCGCCGATACCCACCATGTGCAGATGACGGGTTTTACCGAAAACAGGTTGTGTTTCTATAGCTTTGGTCATGTTTTCCCATTTTTGTTCCGGTCTGCGATTTCAATGATTTGTCCGGCAATGATGGTGGCCGCATCCGGCATTGCCAACCCTTTTGCCTTTTCCGACATGGTTCGGAGTTTCTCTTCATCGGTAATGATGGTGCGGACGGCATCATACAGCAATGCAGCCGCCTTATCGTCTTTCAACAGCGTTGCGGCCCCGCTGTCAACCATAGATCGTGCATTTTTGGTCTGATGGTCTCCCGCTACCCAGGGAGAGGGGATCAAAATACTCGGTTTGCCGGTAAGCATAAGTTCTGCACAGGATAATGCTCCGGCGCGGCTGATCACCAGATCGGCCGCGGCGTAGGCCTGGGCCATGTCATTTATAAAAGGCTGCAGCCTGAGGTTACCGTAGTGCTTTTCGTCGATCTTATTATGCAGGTCGTCGTAATATACCTCTCCGCACTGCCAGATGATCTGAAGGTTCAGTTCATCATGAAGGCGTTTCAGGTTCCCGAAGACGGCTTCATTGACCGTTCTCGCGCCTCCGCTTCCCCCCAGGATAAGCAAGGTCGTCCGGTCATCAAAATGATATCCGGCCAGAGCCTGCTTTCTGTTACCGGAGGTGATTTTCTTCCGGATTGGATTTCCACACAGCCGTGTTTTTTCCAGGGGAAAATACTTTTTGGCATCTTCAAAAGCGATGAATATTCTGGAGGCATACGGGGCCAGTTTGCGCGTCGTTACCCCCGGAAAGCTGTTTTGCTCCTGCAATACCAGTGGGATATTCATTTTGGCGGCAACCCAGCCGACAGGCCCTGAAGCAAAGCCGCCACAGGACACCACCACATCCGGTTTATTTTTCTTAAGCAGAAAATACGATTGCACCAGGCTAAACGGCAGCTTTACCGGGAAAAGCAGGTTTTTGAAGGTCAGCCTCCTGTGAAAGCCGCTGATCCATATGGGATGGATATCATAACCGGCCTGTGGCACAGCCGACCACTCCATGCGCTCACGGGTTCCGGCAAAGTTTATGCGGACGGATTTCCCCGTATCGGCCAACGCATCGGCTATGGCGATGGCAGGGTATACGTGTCCGCCGGTACCCCCGGCCGCTATCATCACATTATATTCACTCATCATGGCTCCTTTTTTGTTTGGAGATGTTGAGTAATATGCCAATCATCACTCCGGAGAACAGCATGTTGGTGCCGCCATAACTGATCATCGGCATCGGCAGGCCGGTAACGGGAAACAAACCCGCGGCTACGGCGGCATTGACAAAACCATACATGACAATCATCAGCGTACATGCTACGGCCAGCAAAGCCCCGGTCTGGTCTATAGCACGGCGGGCAATGAACATGATCCCCCGCACCAGCACCAGGGTATAGAGCAGGAGAATGAACGACGCGCCCACCAGCCCGTATTCTTCGGTGATGATCGAGAAAATGAAATCATTGTAGGGCGCCGGCAGAAAATCACGCTGGGAGCTTTTTCCCATTCCTACACCAAAAAGCTGTCCCTGGGCCATGGCTATTTGTGCCTGCTGTGCCTGATAGCCCTGCCCCGTCACGAAATCATCACCTTTGATATGTACTACCTGATCAACATAATTGCTGATCCGAGCCTGGCGCTGGTCGGTCTGCATGACCAGCAGTCCGGCTCCGATCACCCCTAAGAGCATTAACGCCGCGATATGCATTACATTGATTCGCCCCACGAACATGACAATCAGACAAAGGATAAGCAGGATGGCGGCGCTGCTGAAGTCCTCCAGGCCGATAAGGGCGCAGGTAATCAGCACCCATATCATGACGGGAACAAAGCTGCGCATGAAATCTTTAATGTATTCCTGTTTTCTGGTGATCAGGACCACGACATGAACCAGCAGGGAAACGGCTGCCAGCGAGCTGGGCTGAAAGGAGAAAGCGCCCACGTTCAACGACCGTCGCGCCCCAAATACTTCATTACCGTATAGGGTGACTATAATCAGGAACAGCCAGCTCAGCAATACGGCGAGCCTGCTGAACCGGACGATCTGATGGTAGTCTATTTTCGTAAAAATTAACAGGACAAGAAAAGAGATAAATATTTTAATGATATGGCCGGCAATAAGGTTACTGGCTGTCGTAAATTTCAGTTCGGCAAAATAAGCAATGGACGAATACACGGCCAGCAAACCGGCCATCAGCAGCATGATGACGCAAACCAGCAGGATACGGTCGCTGCCTGCAGCGCTCCCGTTGGATTCGTCCGGATCCAGGATATTGGAGCTGTTATATTTGGCTGAGTAAAGATACATTTACAGGTTGTTGACGAGTGCTTTGAATAAATTGCCCCGGGCTTCATAGCTGGCGAACATATCAAACGAAGCGCAGGCCGGACTCAACAGAACCACATCACCCCGGTTTGCGTATGCCGAGGCCGCCTGCACGGCTTCCTCCAGGGTCGGACACGATCTAAAATTCGGTACGGCATGCTTAAGCTGGTCCTGAATCGTTTGCCTGGCTTCCCCGATGGCAATAATGCTATGGACCTTCTCACGGATCTTGCCTGTCAATTCCGTATAGTCGTTGCCTTTGTCTCTTCCTCCGAGGATGAGTACCAGAGGGGCATTGAAGCTGTCCAGGGCATACCAGACCGCATTTACATTTGTCGCTTTGCTATCGTTGAAGTAGCAGACCCCGTTTATTTCCCGGACCCGTTCAAGGCGGTGCTCGACACCTTTGAACCGCCCGAGGCTTTCCCGGATAACCTCGTTATCAATATCAGACAGCCTGGCCGACAGGGCGACGGCCAGGCTGTTGCGGAGATTGTGCCTTCCCGGTAAGCCTACTTCAGCTGCGTTCATGATAAACTCCTCTTTTTTTTTTACGTTTAAAAAGATCTTGTTATTACGAACAAAGGCGCCCTTATCCACTTCGACGGTTTCGGAAAAGGCAAACTTTTCCGGTCCGTTTTCATTGGGTCCCGAATAATGCTTCTTCAGCAGGGGATCGTCGTTCCAGTAAATTACCGAGTCGCCGGACTGCTGATTTTCGGATATTCTGAGTTTGGATCCCGCATATTTTTCGAAATTATTCGCATACCGGTTTAAATGATCGGGTGTAATGTTCAGCAGAATGCTGGATTTTGGCCTGAACGAGTCGATATGGTCAAGCTGAAAACTGCTTGTCTCCAGGATTATTTCCGTCTGTGGATTGGTTTGCCGAACCATATCGGAAAAGGCCACTCCAATATTTCCAGCCACCAGATGCGGTTTGCCGGCAACAGCCCGGGTATGGGCCATCCAGTTTACCGTTGTAGTTTTTCCGTTGCTGCCCGTCACGGCCAGGACCGGACTTTCACAGAACCAGCTGGCCGCTTCTATTTCCGAATACACCGGCTTGCCCGCTTTCAAATACCACTGCACGGCAGCGGCTTCGGTCGGCACACCCGGACTTACCACGGCAAAGTCGGCGGATTGCATTTTGTGGCTGTGGCCGTACTGTTCATATTCTATGTTACAGTCATCCAGCATCCGGCGCACGGAAACCTCGATTTCACCGCTGTCTGAGACAAAAAGGCGAGCTCCGCCGGCCTGCAGCATGCGTGCTGCCGCCACACCGCTTTTGGCGGCACCGATGATCGCAATATGTTTATCCTTTACAGACTTCATCGCAGTTTCAGTGTTATGATCGTAAAGGTGGCCAGCAGGATGGCGATTATCCAGAACCGGACCACAATCTTCGGCTCGGTCCACCCTTTTTTCTCAAAGTGATGGTGGATAGGGGCCATCAGAAACAGGCGCCGGCCTTCTCCATAGCGTTTCTTTGTGTATTTGTAGTACCCCGTCTGCATGATCACCGAGAGGGTCTCCATAAGAAAAACGCCGCACAATATGGGAAGCAGCAACTCTTTGTGCACCATTAAGGCAACGGCCCCGATCGCTCCGCCCAGGGCCAGCGATCCGGTATCCCCCATAAAAACCTCGGCGGGATAGGTGTTGTACCACAGAAAGCCAAAGCAGGCACCGGTCAAAGCGGCGCAAAAAATGGTGAGTTCGGCCGTTCCGGGTAAGAACATGATATCCAGAAAATTCGAATAATCCACCCGGCCGGAAACGTAGGCCAGTATGCCCAGTGCCAGTCCGGCTATGGCGGAAGTGCCGCTGGCAAGCCCGTCCAGTCCGTCGGTGAGGTTGACGGAATTACTGAGGGCCGTGATGATAAATATGCATACCGGTATATACACGATCCACCCCAAAGAGTCCCCGAAAATGGCATAATCCACTGTATATTCCTTAAAAAACGGAATGGTGCTGACGGTGTTGGTATCCTGGAAATCAGGATGAAAATAAAGGACCGCCCCCAGGACCGAACCGACGAAGATCTGGCCGGTCACCTTGAATTTGCCCAGCAGACCCTGTTTGTCTTTTTTTATGATCTTTATATAATCGTCAACAAAACCCACGATGCCCAGGGAAACGGACACAAACAGGATCAGGATGATGTAGATGTTACCGGGCCGGGCCCAAAGCAGGGTCGGGATGACAATGGCCAGCAGAATGATCAATCCTCCCATGCTGGGAGTTCCTTTTTTTATCTTGTGATGCTCAAGTCCTATGCCATCACGGAAGGTCTCTTTCAGTTGCATGTTTTCGAGCCAGAGAATGATGCGTTTACCGAAGATCACCGAAATGATCAGGGCCGTGAAGGCTGCAAGGGCGCTGCGCACGGTGATGAAACTAAATACACCGAAACCCGCCGTTCCGGCCGCCTCCCTGAGGTATTCAAGCAGAAGATACAGCATTAATGCGCCCTCCCTGCTTTGGCCAGGCTTTTTTCAATAACCTTGAGGGCATCGAGGGCTGTGAGCTTGTCATCAAAATGATGAAACACGCCCTTCACTTCCTGATGGGTTTCATGGCCCTTGCCGGCAATCAGGATGATGCTCCGTGAATCGGCCCGGCCTATGGTTTTGACAATCGCTTCCTTCCGGTCGGCTTCCCGGATTACCTGGTCCGTTTTGGTAAAACCCCTGAATATATCATCCAGGATGACCGAGGGATCCTCGCTGCGGGGATTGTCGGAGGTCACGGTAATGAAGTCGGCATACTTTTCAGCATATTTGGCCATTAAGGGCCTTTTGGAAACATCGCGGTCACCGCCCGCCCCGAAAACAACATGAAGGGTCTCGTTTTCTTTCTTTACATCACGGAGGGTTTCCAGTACGTTTTTCAGGGCATCCGGGGTGTGTGCATAATCGATGAGTATGACGGGCAAATCCACAGCCGAATCAAAGACAAGCTTCTCCATTCTGCCGGGTGCACCCGGCGACCGGGCCAGGGCTGCTACCGTTTCGCCCTGCTGACATCCAAGGGCCCTGCAGGCCCGGTAAGCAAGCGCCAGGTTATAGGCATTGAACGTGCCAATCAGCGGACTGGTAATGCGGACCCCACCTACCTCGAGTATGAGTCCGCCGGAGTTATTGTGAAGTATGGCATCACCCTGGTTGTTATTGAACCCGTACCGCTGAACCCGGGCCCGGCAATCCTGTACCATGTATTCGCCCCGGGGATCATCCGTGTTGACAATGGCGACGGCATTTTCTTTCAGGCCATCAAACAACCGTTTCTTGGCCCGGGCATAGGCGTCCGCGGTTTTGTGGTAATCCAGGTGATCGTGACTTAAGTTGGTGAAGCCGGCTACGGCAAAATCAATACCACCGGCCCGCTGCTGGTCCAGGGCATGGGATGAGATCTCCATGCAGGCAAACGTACAATCCTCTTCGGCAACGTTCCGGAACGTACGGGCAAGCTCAACGGCATCCGGGGTGGTGAGGCGGCTGAAGCCGGGCTTATCATTGATCATCGTGCCGACGGTGCCCAATAAGGCGGCCGGGTGATCAAGCCGGCGCAGTACCTGATAGATCAGCGTGGCTACGGTTGTCTTGCCATTGGTACCGGTAATGCCGGTGATCTTCAGCTTCCGGGAAGGATTGCCTTCAAATGCCTGGGCTAATCTTCCAAGTAAATTCCGTGTATTGCCTACTTTGATCTGGGGCACAGTAATATGCGGATCGAAATCCTCGACTATCATAGCCGAGGCGCCCTGCCTGGCCGACTGGGCCAGAAAATGATGGCCATCGGAACGATAGCCCCGGATGGCTATAAACACGTCGCCGGGTTCCGTTTTCCGGGAATCAAGCACCAGGTTACCCATGGGTGCAGCGCTATTGCCCTGAACGGCCAGCGGCTCGCAGAGTGATATGAGTTCTTTAAAATTCAATTATGGGGTAATGTCTGAGAAATAAGTGTGGTCATGGGTTGGTTTTTTCCCCTTATTGTTACGGTTCTTCCTCTTACATATTGGGCTCCCGGTTCAGGAAATTGCGTATTGACCGTACCAGAACCTATGAGTCGGATATCATACCCGGCTTGGGTCAGCAGATGTAAAGCCTTGCGCATGCTGAGCCCCTGGACATCGGGTACCCTATTATGGTTATCGGAAATCATGGCCGTTTTGGGCGAATTTACTTCTGATAAAGTTATACGGACCTCTTCCTGTTTACCGGTCTGTTCACCGGCCTGCGGAATTTGGCGTGAAACATAGGCCCCGGTCCCTTCGAAGGTGTAGGAACGGCCGCCGGATTCAAGCAGCGACTTAGCATCTTCCCGGCTGAGGCCTTTCACATTTGGGACATGGGCCAGATGATGATTCGGAGCCGGTTCGGTTGAAACCGGTTCAGGTTGCAATTCATCATCCAGCCCAATGATTCTGGTGGCGATGTCACGGAATATGGGTCCGGCCGTGAAACCGCCATAATAACTGTTTTTTGGCTCATCCAGCATAATCAGGCAAACATAGGCAGGATCGTCAGCGGGGTAAAAGCCCACGAAGGAAGCCCGGTATTGGGAGCGGTATTCCCCGTTAATGTACTTTTGGCTGGTTCCTGTTTTTCCGGCAATAGACATTCCGTCGATCTGTGCGTAGCTGGCCGTTCCCGAATCAGAGACAACGGCCGTAAAAATGGGCATCAATCGTTCTATAGTCTCCGGCTTAATTACCCGTCGTATCGCTTTCGGAGTATGTTCTTTTACCGTAAACCCGTGTTCATCGAGCACTCTTTCCAGGATATAGGGCTGCATGATGACCCCCTTGTTGGCGAAGGCTGCATAAGCCTGTGCAATCTGCATGGCGGTCACCTGCACTTCATATCCAATGGAAATCCATGGAAGGCTAACCCGCGACCAGTTATAGGGCCGCCGGAGCCTGCCGGCTTCCTCGTTGGGGAGGCCTACGTTCGTTGAGGTGCCGAAGCCCAGATTCCTGGCGTATTGATAAAGAACTTCCGGCTCCAGACGCATGGCAATTTCTGAGGTAGCGATGTTGGAGGAACGGATAATGGTTTCCCCGAAAGTAAGGTCACCCAGGGGATTATGATCTCGCATCCACTGGCCATGGATCATTTTCCGGCCGGACACCGGCGTGGAGAA
Source organism: Balneolales bacterium (assembly GCA_040905685.1). GTDB lineage: Bacteria > Bacteroidota > Rhodothermia > Balneolales > Natronogracilivirgulaceae > JBBDMU01. The sequence continues at coordinate 22,554 of JBBDRB010000092.1, forward strand.
TATTTCATTATCGGTGACCACGCCCTGCTCGACAGCGGCAATGCTGGTTATCAGCTTAAACGTCGAACCCGGCTCTACCATATCGGATATGGCATAATTACGGCGATTCTCGTTTTTCAACGATGCCGGATTGTTTGGATCATACGTGGGATAATTGGCCATGGCTTTAACGGCGCCGGTTTTCGGATCCATGATAATGGCCGTTCCATAATTGGACCGCGTCGTTTCTATGCCTTTTTTCAACTCTTCCTCGACTACGGCCTGGATCCGGGCATCGATAGTGGTTTGAAGGGTATGGCCTTTTTCAGGCCGCTTTCTGGGGGCCCCTACGATAGCCCGTATCCGGTTTGACCGGTCCCTCCTTACCTGCTGAACACCCTCTTTTCCCTTTAGCAGGTTATCGTATGAAGCCTCAAGACCGATCATGCCCTTCAGGTCATTATTCACGAAACCAAGCGCATGGCCGGCCAGGGAGTCATAATTATACTTCCGTTTATAGCTTTCCTCCAGGATTACTCCGCGGATCCCCAGGGCCTGGATCACCTCATAATCCGTATGGTTCAGCGATGGTTCCATGACCACATAACGTGAACCCGCCGGGGCGGTGTTAAGCTTCCGGCGGTAATGAGCCGCTCCCTTCCCCGTGCGCGTTCCAAGGGTTTGAAACAGCATGTTCACCTGTTCTTCTGTCAGACCCCGGATCAGCGGATCCAGAGCCAGACGATGCGTCACCGAATTCGTAACCAGCAGCCGTCCCTTGGAATCCAGGATATCCCCCCTTTGGGCGGGAATGGATATGAAATCCACAGCCTGTTTACTCCAGAGCTCCCTCAGATTCTCCCCTTCCAGAAACTGGATGCGCAGGATTTGAAACACAATGGCACATGGCAACAGCAATATCAGGCCGGAAACCAGGAACATTCTGCCTATCATGGATGCGCGGTCGTTCATATTATTCGGGTATGCGGATGATGGGGTCGGCTGCTGCCCCGTGAACAAATCCCAGGCTGCCGGCCTGCCGGTAGATCTGTGCCGGTCCGGTCATCCGGTCATAGGCAAGAGACTGCTCGGCATGGCTTCGTCTGACCGTTTCATGCGTCCGGCGCAACTCCGTTACCTCCCTGAGGATTTCCTGGGTCTGGAAAATATGACTGAGGTAAATATATCCGGCTACGCCAATGATCAGGGTCGTCAGGATAATCTTCCAGGGTGCAATTTTAATACCGGATGACGATTTTTTCCTGGTCGCATACGATGACCTGCCGGCTTCAGGGTGATAACTTTTCAACCCGTAGAAGGGCTGATCGATCCGCTGAAGACTGGCCGGCTTCGGCCGTGTGGTATTTTTTGCCTTGGCTATCATGCGGCATCCTCCCTTTTTTCTGCGGCCCTGAGCCTTGCGCTCCGTGCCCTTGGGTTGCGTTTGGTTTCGGCATCATCCGGGGTGATAATCCTGTTGTGGATCATATTCAGCGGCTTTATATCATGACCATAAAAATCTTTCTCAAGCTTTCCTTCATGATTGCCGGTCTTGAAAAAATTCTTCACTATTCTGTCCTCCAGCGAATGATAGGAAATGACGACAAACCGTCCATATCCTTTTAATAACTCCGTCCCTGTTTCCAGAACCCGCCTGAGCATGTCCAGCTCATGGTTTACCTCAATGCGAAGGGCCTGAAATATACGGGCCAGGGTCTTCACCCGGAACCGGTCGGGTGTTACGGCCGCAATGGCTTCCTTTAATTCCAGGGTGGTTTCCAGGGGACGGCGTTCGAGGATGGCATTCGCAATCCGGGGACTGTTTTTTTCCTCTCCGTAGCGATAGAAAATATTTCTAAGCGCCAGGTATTCATATTCATTAAGGACTTTTTGAGCCGTCAGGCCCTGCATATTACTCATCCGCATATCCAGGGGGCCCGCATGCTGAAAGCTGAAGCCGCGTTGCGGTTCATTGATCTGATGGCTGGAGACCCCGAGGTCGAGCAATATACCGGAAATGCGGCCCGCCACCGATTCGGGCAAAGCTACATCCAGATAACCGAAATTGCCTTTTACCGCCTCGAAACGGGGTTCGTCTTTAAACCTCTCCGTTACGGTTTTAAGGGCATCGTCGTCCTGATCCAGTCCGTATAGTTTCCCCCTGCTCCCCAGCCTGGACAGGATGAGGGCCGCATGACCGCCACCGCCGACGGTACCATCGATATAAATGCCATCGGGATCATTGACCAGAATGGAAACCGATTCGGTTAATAATACCGGTTCGTGATAAGAAAAACGGCTGGTCATTTAAAAATCCTCCATAACTTTTTCAAACAATTCCCGGTAAGTATCATCCTCAAGGGATTCATCCTGTTTAGCCAGCCGGTCAGGAGACCATAATTCTATGCGTTCGCCCATGCCAATGAAAATGGCCCTGGAATCAATTCCGGCCCACTGCTTCAGATTGCCGGGCAGGGGAAGCCTGTTCTGGCTGTCGAGAATAAGGTCTTCGGCCGAACGCAGGAAATTGCGCAGGACCGTCCTTCCTTCACTTTTGAAAAAATTTATACCTGAAAGTTTTTCTTCCACTTTAAGCCACTGGTCTTCCGGGTACAGCAGAAGACAGTTCTCCAGTCCACGCAGAATGGTAAATCGTCCGCCTGCATCGGGACTGAGATATCGACGCAGTTTATGCGGGAAGCTCACGCGTCCTTTGCTGTCGATCGAATGTTCGTATTCACCTTTGAAACTGGCCACAACAGGCACTCTGACTTTATCCGGATTTCAAGTTCAGGGAGAAATCCCCACTTCCTCCCACTTTAACCCACAAAGTACTCCAATTAATTCGAAGATGTCAAGTAAAAGCATGGTTTTAAGCTGAAAAAGCTTACCCCTTTAACCCTAAAATAGGCCAGGTTGGCACATGCTTTATTTAACTTACTGTTTTTAATATATTTATGATAAATATGTGCAATATATGTGTCTTAACATTTAATTTTTGTCCTTCTCCGTTTTAACCGGATATTATCATAACAAAAGCATAATGGTTCGTGCACCGGCCGGAAAAGCCCGGCCGGAAGTATCTGATCTGACCAGGCAATAGTTTTACCAGACCAGGGTTAAATATGCACACCCCAATCTCTATAACCGAACATACCATGAAGACGGACATTAAGAGCCTTACCCGGCCTCAGATTGAGAAATTTTGCGAGCAGCGCGGACTCGAACGGTTCCGTTCCGATCAGATATTCCAATGGCTTTTTCAAAAGCAGGCCCGCTCCGTATCCGATATGACCAATCTTTCCAAATCTCTGCGGGAAGAACTGGAAGGCCACATCACCATCACCGGAATTGATCCTGCGGGACGGCAGGAATCGCGGGACGGTACCATAAAATTCCTTTTCAGACTGCATGACAAGCATCTGATCGAAGCGGTCCTCATACCTGAATTCTACGATGACGGGGTGGCCAACCGCCTGACCGTGTGCATCTCTTCGCAGGTGGGCTGCGTGTTTGGCTGCGCCTTTTGCGCTACGGGTAAAATGGGTTATTTTCGCAGCCTGATAAGCGGGGAAATTGTCGATCAGCTGCAATTCATCAACGAGGTATGTTTGGATAAGTATGGCAAAAAGATTAACAATGTCGTGTACATGGGCATGGGAGAGCCCCTTCATAATTATGACGCCGTAATAAATTCGGCGACCATTATCACCGATCCCCAGAGCCTGGGTTTATCGCCCCGGCGCATCACTATATCCACGGTGGGACTGACCAAACGCATTATGCAAATGGGCGATGATGATCTGCCATTCAACCTGGCCATCTCCCTGCACGCAGCAACGGATGAAAAGCGCGACAAGATCATGCCCATCAACGCATCCATGAATTTAAAAGCACTGCGTGAATCCCTGGTCCATTATCACAATAAAACCGGTCAGCCTGTAACGTATGAATACCTGCTGTTTGATGAATTTAACGACTCCATAGATGATGCCCGCCATCTGGCTGAAATCGTAAAATGGATCCCTTCCAAAGTGAATATCATCATGTATAATAACGTGTCGGGGGTAACCCTGCAGCGTGCCCGGGAAGACAGGCTGAACGGCTTCCTGTCGGCGCTGAGAAAAAAAGATATTACAGCCACCGTACGCCGGAGCCGGGGCGACGATATTGATGCCGGTTGCGGGCAGCTTGCGATCCGGGAAGACCAGCCCCGGGGAAAAACGATGGCAAAAGCCTGATAACAAATTTTAACATCCCTTTTTCAGGCGTTTTGGTAAGTTTATAAGTTACTCTGTTTTTTGCAAATGGAGCCCTATTCCATTTACAGCCATTCCAGCTTACCCTCTTTCTACTCCTATTTCACCCACAGGTTTTGCAACATGCAAGTTCAATAAACGTTAGACTTACATCAGGAGATACATAATTATTAACTTTTCTAAATTAAAAAATCATGAGACGTATACTTATCTCGAGCGTATTTTTACTGGCGTTTTTATGCTATTCAAACGCTGAAGCTCAAAACCAATCAAGAACGACTGATCAACGATCCATGCACATATCACCCATACAGGATGCCTTGGGTATTGGTGTGAGAGGCGGCTTCTTCACAAGTGATGATGCCGAAACGGGGACTTGGCTCTCAGGCATACACGGGCGGTTTCGTTTTGGTCCCGTATTTGGCCTGGAAGCGGCCATAGACTATCAGGGCCAGCAGGAGTTTACTATTGATGGTGATGATATCGAGACCGAAGAACGGGATATCAGAAACATACCAATTACGGCTTCTGCGCTGATCCATGCCCCACTGTCACCCTATTTTGTGCCTTATGGCATTGCGGGTGGAGGTGTATATTTCACCTTTGAGGAATTTGACGATTTGCTGGATATCGAGGATGAAACCACGACCAACTTCGGTCTTCACCTCGGAGCCGGACTAGAGGTTCCGGCCAGCCGTAACCTGGCTTTTCACGGTGACTGGAGATATGTTTTTATGGATGATGCCGACGTTGATATCAACGATCAGGCCTTAAGCGGCAGCATGTTTACTGCCGGCATCACCTATTATTTCCGTAAAAGCAACGACAGAAAACGTGATGACAGAGGCCGCAGGTGATAATCTCCGGTAAAAAACTCAGTCGTCAACAGCAAAGGGAGCCCCGCGCATGCGCGGGGCTCCCTTTTTTTTAGTGTATCAGATTGAACAACCGGCTGAACCGGGGCAAAAAGCGTTCACTGTCCCAGGAGAAATAGATCAGAAAGGCCCGGCCCACAACATGGTCTTTGGGAACGAATCCCCAGAAGCGACTGTCTTCGCTGTTGTCCCGGCTATCCCCCATCATAAAGTAATAGTCCTGCTTTATGGTATACTCGTTGGTCTCAACCCCGTTAATAACAAAATTATCTCCCTCCTGCCGGACATCATTATGCTCATAACGCACAATGATATCGTGGTACAGATGCCAGTTCTCCTCGCTCAGGGCAACGGTTTGTCCCTCGAAGGGGATGATCATAGGGTCCATATGATGGTGGTTCCCGGAAAATCCTGCGGAAAAAATAAAAGGCTGCCGTGAGAATTCATTATGCTCTTCCGGCAAAACATAAGGCTGCATATCAACCACTTCGGCCCACCCTTCAATGCGGGCCGCCACCTCACCGGTCATGTTCATAATGTAATTTTCCGATCTGGATTGCAGTATATTGGCTCCGGCCGACCGTACCCTTGTCGGACTTAAACGCAGGCGTTCGCGGGCTTCCACCAGATAGTTCTGCTCAATGGTCGGGAAGGGTTCAGATGGTTCACTATTGATGAATAATTCCTTATTCCGGATGGCAAGCGTATCGCCGGGAATGGCCACAGCCCTTTTTATGTAGTTGGTTTTCTGGGAAATTACGGCATCATCAACGGGGTAGTTAAACACGACAATATCATTTCTGTTCACATCCATTAATCCGGGTATCCGGAACCAGGGCAACTGCAAGCCTTGTATATGCATGCCTGTGAAAGGGATGCCAAGACTCATCGGACTTCTCGCACCATAGTGCAGCTTTGAAACAAGCAGAAAATCGCCGGTAAGCAAGGTCTGTTCCATAGACGGGGTCGGGATGCGGTAGGCTTCAAGAAACAGGGCCCGGATAATAAGGGCGGCAATTCCGGCAAAAATTATGGCATCCAGCCACTCGCGAGCCCACGACTTGGCTTCATTTTCCCTTTTTCTTTTACGATCCTTGGTCTTTTCCTCCAGGTTTTTGGAGTTTTTATTACTTGTCATTTACTTGTTTCCGTTCTTCCTTAATGGTGGGTTATGGGGTATTACCACTGTGGCTGATCAATTTGTTCGCTGCTAAACGCTCCGTCTTCATATCCAACCTGATGCCAGGTCTCATTATCCATATCAAAGTAAAAATCCTTAAATCTTCCGAGTTCTTCGACCTCCATCAGTATCTCCGATAACGTTCTCTTGATCTCAGGCATCCGGTCAATGTGCCGGCTTGCCCCGGCATAAACCAAGCCATTGCTGAAAGGTCCGTCCACATCCAGGATCATAAGCGGAATGTCATCATCAATAATAAACCAGTACTCAAACTGAATATAGTGCCCCGGCCTGAAGTCTTCCTTATTGATGAGATGGTCGACCTTTTGGGTTGGCGGTCCGAAGGCCTTCTCCAGCCTGGCCCTGATTTCACTGGTAGGGATATGGTCGATAACCGCCACGCCCCTGAACCCGGAGCCCGACCAGTTGACATCATCGTACCGGGTTTCAAAAATTGACCGCTCTGCCGTAGTCACTTTTTCAAACTCAGGTTTTGTGAACACATCGAACTGGGCATATGCAGACTGAAGCGAATTAACCAACAGGAAAACGAATAACGAAAAGCATAAACGAGACATAATTTTGTAATATTTAATCATTGTCCATAGATAACACGGCAAGAAAAGCTTCCTGTGGGATTTCAACGCTACCCACCTGTTTCATACGTTTCTTACCTTCCTTTTGTTTTTCAAGGAGTTTTCTTTTTCGACTAATGTCTCCTCCGTAGCATTTGGCCGTTACATCCTTTCGCATAGCCCTGATCGTATCCCGGGCAATGATCTTGGATCCGATAGCGCCCTGAATGATGACTTCATACATCTGACGGGGGATCAGCTGCTTTAATTTGCCGCATAGCCTTCGTCCCCAGTCATAGGCTTTATCCCGGTGCACGATGCTCGAAAGGGCATCCACCGGTTCCCCGTTAAGCAAAATATCCAGCCTGACCATATTGCCCTTGCGATTGCCGATGAATTCGTAATCAAGCGAGGCGTACCCCCGGGTATTGCTTTTAAGCTTGTCGTAAAAATCAAAGACAATCTCTGCCAGCGGCAACTCATAGGTAATATCCACTCTTTTGGAATCAAGATAAAACGTATTCACATAAACCCCTCTTCGCTCTTCACAAAGCTTCATCACCGCCCCGATATACTCTGAGGGAGTAATGATCTGGGCCTTGATGTAGGGTTCATGTATTGATTCTATAGAACCGGCATCCGGCATTTCGCTGGGATTATCCACGACTATTTCCTCGCCCGTCTCCTTCTTAATCGTATATCGCACATTAGGTACGGTAGTAATAATATCCATGGAGAATTCACGGTCGAGGCGCTCCTGTATGATTTCCATATGAAGCATCCCCAGAAAGCCCGCCCGGAAGCCGAAGCCGAGGGCCACCGATGATTCCGGCGTGAAGTTCAGGGAGGCATCGTTAAGCTGCAGCTTTTCCAGGGCCGCCCGCAGGTTCTCAAAGTCATCCGAATTGGTCGGATACATACCGCTGAATACCATGGGCTTAACTTCTTTATACCCTGCGATCATCTCCGTGGCCGGATTGTCAACCACGGTGATGGTATCGCCGACCTTGGTGTCTTCCAGGGATTTTACCCCTCCGATGACATAACCTACCTCACCGGCCTTCAATGAATCGGACGGTTGAGGCTTCATGCGCAGGTAACCGATCTCATCGGCAGTGTGGTTTTTCCCGGTTGCCATAAACCGGATCTTATCCCCGGTTTTCAATTCGCCATCCATGATGCGCACATAAACCACCGAGCCCCGGTACATATTAAAAACAGAATCAAAAATAAGGGCCCGCAGCGGTTTATCGACATCCGTGGCCGGCGCAGGTATTCTCTCCGTGATCGCTTCCAGCAATTCATCCACGCCCAGACCGGTTTTCCCGGATACATGAAGGATCTCCTCTTTCGTGCAGCCGATCAGGTCAACAACCTGCTGGGATATGCCTTCCACATCGGCTCCGGGCAGGTCAATTTTATTAAGGACCGGAATGATCTCCAGATTCTGGTCAATGGCCTGATAGAGATTCGAGATGGTCTGGGCCTCAACCCCCTGGGAAGCATCCACGACAAGAATGGCACCCTCACAGGCTTTTAATGCCCTGGACACTTCATAGGAAAAATCCACGTGACCGGGCGTGTCGATGAGGTTGAATATGTATGACTGACCGTCGGAAGCTTTATAATCCATTTTTATGGCGTGGCTTTTTATGGTTATGCCGCGCTCACGCTCAAGGTCCATGTCATCCAGCATCTGTTCGTGCATTTCCCTTTCGGTGATGGCTCCGGTACGTTCGAGCAATCGATCGGCCAGGGTTGATTTACCGTGATCAATATGGGCAATGATGCAAAAATTGCGGATGTGGCTCATAGTATGGTATAGAATTTACAAAAATCGTGCAAAGCTTATAAAAATAGCGATTTTAATGATGAATATTCAGGGAAGAAATTAAAACCTTATCACATTCCCTTAACTGACCGGAAATAAATAAATTTCATCTTTTTATCGTTCTCCCCATATCAGGTTACGGCGAACAGCCTTTCGAGCGCTAAAGACAGAGGCAGCAATAGTAAAACGATCACGCCCGTCATCCACCCTGCAAAACCGGCGGCTATCACAGCGTTGAGTATTATTAAGGAAATCACCCCGCGTTTAACGGCGTTTTTGATGAGCCCGGGGGTTGGACTGCGTGCGGCCCGTATGAAGGCCGGCAGAACCAGGCTTGCGAGCAGGACCAGCATGACAGCTGCTGCAGGCAGGTTAAAGTCCGGGATATAGAAGGCCAGTCCTGCTAAGGCTGCAAATACGAGCGTCAGCATGATCAACGAGCTTATGCCTGTTTTGCCGGTCCCCCCGTGCACTTCACCCTGGCTGATTAACGTAATGGCAGCAATATAGACGATGGGAACAGCGCCTAAAAACCAAAATTCAAAGACAGCTGCCGGCACTATACTGACCCCCAGCAGCAAATTGCCGCCCCGGCACATGCCCATGACCAACGGTCCCCAAACCGTGTATTGCTTCGCCCAGCCATCATACAGCAGGGCACCCGCCATGACGGCCAGAGCTATGGCCCCGGCCGTGACATTAACCTGAAAGGCCGATATGATCCCGCCCAGCAACAGCACAGCGCCCAGCACTCCGGCTTCCGTGCGGGAAGTCCGCCCGGAGGGAATGGGCCTTTCCGGACGCTCTCTGGCATCGAGCTCTGCATCAAATACATCATTGATTACAACCCCGCCTCCATATAATCCAAATGTTGCAAGAAGCAGCCATCCCGGGGGGGCAAGGGGGAAGTAAAACCCGCCGGCAGCATAAATGATGCCGCCACCGGCCACGGCAAAACCAGCCAGAATGTCTGCAAACGCTGTGATTATATTGGCCGGACGCATCAGTTCAAGCCAGGCCCGCAGTTTTACGGCAACGGAAACTTCCGTAAAAGAGGAGAAGTCCATAGATCACTCGATAATAATATCGTCATCCGGGGACAGGTTCTTCCTGCTGCCCCCGGCCGTTAACTTCCGTTCAACATAGGGTTCGTGTCCGCCGCGCAGCACAGAATTGCCGCTATAGGTTTCCCGCTGGTCTATGACGGGACGCTCCAGCCAGTCCGATTCTTTCATCTGCCCGCTTTGTGAATACGCATCAAGGGCATTCTGGTAGCATACTTTCCTGACATCCTCTTCCGGCAAGCCCCGCTTGAGCATCAGCCGGGCCGTTTTCGGAACGCCCAGGGCATCGCTGACACCCCAGTCAGCTGCGCTATCCACAATAATCCTTTCCGTACCCGTTTTCCTTACGATTTCGGCCATTCGCTCATTGCCCATTTTAGTACCGGGATAGATGGTAAAGGCGGTCCAGTAGCCCCGGTCCAGCACTTCCTTCATGGTCTCTTCATTATTATGGTCCACAATGACTTTGGACGGGTCCATGCCATGTTCTTCACATACATCCATGCTGCGGAGCGTCCCTTCTTTCTTGTTACGATGAGGTGTATGAATTAAAACCAGCATCTCCAGTTTCTTTGCCAGTTCAACCTGGGCATGAAAGTATTTATCTTCCAGGGCGGTCATATCATCATAGCCGATCTCGCCAATAGCGACCACCCCTTCCTTGCCGGCATAACGCGGGATCAGGTCCATTACCCTTTCAGCCAGAGCCTCGTTATTGGCTTCCTTGGAATTCAGCCCGATTGTGCAATAATGCCGGACACCGAACTGGGAGGCCCTGAACCGCTCCCAGCCCACGATCATATTAAAATAGTCCTTCATGGTGCTGGCATCGGTCCTCGGCTGGCCCAGCCAGAAAGCCGGCTCAATGACGGCCACCACCCCGGCATCGCGCATGGCCTGGTAATCATCGGTGGTACGGGAAACCATATGTACATGAGGGTCAATAAAAATCATATCATCAATAGCCATAATGCATTCTGCTGATTAGTTAAAAGTCTGTTTTTTTGTTACTCATTCCGAAGCAGGGATCATCTGTCCGATGTCTTCCCAGGTTTCTTCATTCTTTACAATTTCTTTTTTGAGTTCCGGATACCGGTCCAGCAATTTCTTCGCTTCCCCAAAATTACTTTGCGACAGGGCAAGGGCCGCCGCTTTTTTCTGAACGGGATCCGGGTTATCCATTACTTTTTTCAGATCATCTATATTTCCTTCATCGACGAACGGCCCGACCGCCCGCCACAGCTCAGGCGGAACCATACGTCCGGCCGCCCATCGTTCATGGGCGAATTCCACGAGCATGCGGGCCAGCGTTTTATTAGCCCTTCTGTCAAAACCGTATATCCTGTACAGTTCGCTGTTGACAAACAATGCCTTTAATACCATTTGATTCCAGGCTCCTTCTTTCAGATAATCGGCCGGATAAGGATTATAATGGGCTACGGCATTGAATACGGTCGTAATATTGCTGCGGATGCCTTCAGCCGCCCGGTCTTGCAGGGCTTCAGGATACGGTAGAATGGCAAGGCTCTTATACAGGGCAACAGCCTCCCCAACGTCACTGGAATCAAAGCTCTTATTGAGCAGATCCAGAAACTGCTCAGCCGGCAGACCGGAAATGGACAGGATCAGCACGGTACGGGCGGCCTCATCGACCGACCAATATTCAGGCATCCACCCGGGCCGTATCCTCTCAGCCCGGTCAAGATCGCCGGCCGTCAATTCCAGCGGTTCCTTGCCCGTATAGCGCGGTACCCCGCTAAAGGAGGAAAAAAAATCCCATTCTTCCGGTCCGGCAGCGAACCGTTCCGTTTTATCCGACAACCAGTCCATAGCCTCGCTATCAAGCTGCTTCTTTAGCCAGGATAAAATTATATCCCGGGTTTCGGACAAAGTGGTGGTTGTTTGCAGATCAGGCATAATAAATCAAATACTGTTGGCAGAAACTTGACGATAATGATATAGTATAAAAAATAATTATCTTAAAGCTAAATTAGCATCCCAAATCCTTTTATTAAAGTTTTAAAATGAAGTAAAACTATTCTCATCAGCAGCCAGTTTGATTCTTAAATCTTTAGTTTTACCTCTTTTAGAAACTATTGCACTTGATTCGCTATTTATTTAGGTTCAACCTCATGAAAATCATAAAACAAAACGTACCTGTAAACTTCTCGTACGACGTATTATTCACCGAAGATCTCTTTGCCCCAGCCAATTCCCTTTTCGCAGATGTAGTCGGTTCCCCTTCCCCGGAAAGTGCACGCAAGGTTTTATTTGTCATAGACAAAGGAGTCGCTGACCATCACCCCTCCCTCATTGAAGACATCAAATCATATGCCTCCGGGCATGCCGGAAATCTTAAGCTCGTTCAGGATCCGGTGCTGATCCCCGGAGGGGAACAGGCAAAAAATATAGCCGGTTATGTCACGGAGATCCACAAGGTAATTCATGAGGCCAGGCTCGATCGCCACTCCTGTATTGCGGCTATCGGAGGCGGTGCCGTTCTGGATACCGTTGGCTATGCGGCGGCCACGGCCCACCGGGGAATCAGGCTCGTCCGCATCCCGACTACCGTTCTTGCCCAGAACGATGCCGGCATCGGCGTGAAGAACGGGATCAATGCCTTTGGCAAGAAGAATTTTTTGGGCACATTCAATCCGCCTTTCGCCGTGATCAACGATGCCTCTTTTCTTCGTACCCTTGAGGACAGAGACTGGAAATCGGGCATATCCGAGGCCATTAAAGTGGCCTTGCTGAAAGATAAGACCTTTTTTGATTTTCTGGAAGATTCAGCCGATAAGCTGGCCGGCCGGGATCACCCCTCCATGCAGCATCTGGTTTACCGTTGCGCCGAACTTCATCTCGAGCATATTTCCACATCAGGCGATCCGTTTGAAATGGGGTCTTCCCGTCCCCTTGATTTTGGCCATTGGTCGGCCCATAAACTGGAACAGCTTACCGATTATGAACTTCGTCACGGGGAGGCCGTGGCGATAGGGCTGGCCCTTGATTCCACCTATTCCTACCTGTCCGGAATGCTCTCCAAAGGCAGCTGGAAACGAATTCTGAATGTTATCCAGAACTCCGGGCTCAGGATATTTGTCCCTGAGCTGGCCCTGAAAACGGATAACCCTCAAGATCCGGAGTCCATCTTTCACGGGCTGGAAGAGTTTCGCGAGCACCTGGGCGGAGAACTTACCATCATGCTGCTGGAAGACATTGGGAAAGGTACCGAGGTTCATTCTGTTGACTATTCCCTGTTTAGCGAAGCAGTGCAGCTGCTTCATACTTTTGACCAACAACCTGTCTAACTTGTACAGGACAAGTGACCTGAACTATGATGCTTAATAACGACCGGGATTTCCACCTCAGCTACTGCACCAATATTCATCCGGGTGAAAGCCTGGATGAGGTCATTCATCAGCTAAAATCCAACGTCCCGGAACTAAAAAAAAGGCTTTCGCCCGGCAAGCCTTTCGGAATAGGCTTGCGGCTCTCGGCACAGGCCGCCGATGAATTGCTGACGGACGGACGGCTTCAGGAATTCAATCTCTGGCTCGACCGGGAAGATCTGTATGTATTTACTATGAACGGATTTCCCTATGGCAGTTTTCACCGGCAAAAAGTGAAAGAACAGGTATATGCCCCCGACTGGAGAACCGAAGAGCGGCTGCAGTATTCTATGAATCTGGCTGTAATACTCTCCCGGCTGCTTCCTGAAGGCTCGGAAGGCAGCATTTCCACTTCCCCCCTCTCGTATAAATACTGGATGAAGGATTCCGGTGAGGTGGACGAGGTTTACCGGACAGGCACGGTCAATCTGGCCCGTTTTGCTTATGAAGCGTCACAGATTAAAGCGGAGACCGGGGTAAACATCCATCTTGATATTGAACCCGAGCCCGATTGCATCCTTGAAAACAGCGATGAAACCGTCGATTTTTTTATCAACCATTTGTTTCCCCGTGGCGGTGAATATCTGGCAGGGAAATATAGCCTGTCCGCACCGGTGGCCGAACAGATGATAAGGGATCATATACAGGTCTGTTATGACACCTGTCATTTCGCTGTTGAATTCGAAGAACCGGCGGAGGCCGTTAGAAAGTTCCGCCAGGCGAACATCGGAATAGGCAAAGTACAAATCAGCGCTGCCCTGAAAGTCGATCTGCAGAACAAGGACAGAGAGCTTATAGCAGAGCATCTGGGTCCTTTTGTGGAATCAACATACCTTCACCAGGTTGTGGAACGGCAGGCAGACGGGCAGATCCGCCAGTATCGCGACCTCGGCGAAGCCCTCCCTCACCTGCACCGGACCGAAGCCCGCGAATGGCGTATTCACTTTCATGTGCCGATCTTCGCCGATAGCTTTGAAGGCCTTCAGTCTACACAGGGGGATATAGCCCGGAGCCTGGACATTTTTAAAAAAGAGGATCTGTGCAGGCATTTCGAGATCGAGACCTATACCTGGGAAGTATTGCCACCGTATTTAAAAGCAGAACTGATCGATTCCATAGAACGCGAATTCAAATGGGCATTGAACCTATTTACACCAGGGTAATATGAAGAAAACGGTTGTTTTAAATGTCGTCGGACTCACACCCGATCTCATCGGGAAGGACACTCCTTTCTTGTCGGGCTGGTTTGAAAAAAACCGGATCAGGCCGGTGGGTTCCGTGCTGCCGGCCGTTACCTGTTCGGCCCAGGCCACCTATCTTACCGGGGTCATGCCTTCCCGGCACGGCATTGTCGGAAACGGCTGGTATTTTCGCGACATGGATGAGATAAAATTCTGGAGGCAATCCAATAAGCTGATTCAGGCACCCCGGATCTGGGATAAGGCAAAACAACATGATCCGGATTTTACCTGTGCCAACCTGTTCTGGTGGTACAATATGAATTCAACCGTGGATTATCTGGTGACCCCACGGCCTGTCTACCGGGCTGACGGGGTAAAAATCCCCGATATTCTGACCGACCCGGCTCCCCTGAGGGACGAACTGCAGGGAGAGCTTGGCCCGTTCCCTTTGTTTAAATTCTGGGGACCTGCCACCGATATCACTTCCACCCGGTGGATTGCCGATGCGACCCTGTTAACCGATAAGAAATACGACCCAACGCTGACCCTTGTCTATTTGCCCCACCTTGATTACAACCTTCAGCGCCTGGGTCCGCTGGATCCGGCCATCAGCAAAGACCTGTCAGAGATTGACGGGGTTTGTGAACAACTCATACGCTATTACGAACAAGGCCATACCCGGGTCATTGTGCTTTCGGAATATGGCATTGCCCCCGTCAGCAAACCCGTTTCCCTGAACCGGACTCTGCGCCGGGAAGGCTACATTACCGTAAGGGAAGAAATGGGACAGGAAATCCTGATTCCCGGCAGCAGCCGGGCATTTGTGGTAGCCGACCACCAGATCGCCCACATCTATATCAGGAACAGCGAAGATGTCGAACCTGTCCGCAGGCTGCTGGGTCCCGTTGAGGGTGTCGAAGCCATTCTGGATGAGGACGGGAAAAAGAAATACGGGCTGGATCATGACCGTTCCGGTGAACTGGTCGCCCTGGCAGAACCCGACGCCTGGTTCACCTATTATTACTGGCTGGACGATGACAAAGCGCCGGATTTTGCACCCAATGTGGATATCCACAACAAGCCCGGCTATGATCCTGCCGAGTTGTTTGTAGATCCTGGAATACGCTTTCCCCGGGTTAAGGCCGGCAGGAGACTCCTGCAAAAAAAACTGGGCTTCCGTTATGTAATGGATCTGATACCCATTGAAGGATCGCTGGTTAAAGGTTCTCACGGGCGGCATGCCGCATCAGATGGAACCGGTCCGCTGCTGGCCTCCAATGCCCCCGGCCTGATTAAGGACCCGTCTCTCCGCCCTACCGATGTACATGATGTGATCTGGGCCCATTTAACGGAAGATTGAACCCCGGTTAATTTTTCAGATACCCTATGCTATTTTTAAGCATGGCAGTGTAAGCCTCATGTTCATGGGAATCACCGTCATGGCCCAGGGTGATGCATACGACCCGGCCGTCGCCATGACCGAGCGTCCATGCTACGGGATACTCATTGCCGGTTCCGGGTTCGATCCCGACGGCCAGGACATGTATATCCGGGCCATCCTCATCCTTTTCAAAACGGTAAAGTTCATCGGTAATCCTGAATGTATCCGGAACGGACTGCATCACGGGATGATCATGATCGACCACCTTCACTTCAAATTCCCCCAGGGGTCCGTGTCCGTTAGCCCCCCCACCGACAAGATCGCGGTTGAACTCAGGCCAGTCCGGCCAGCTGTACCAGGTTGCGGCATGAACCAGCAACAACCCGTTACCTGAGCCGGTAAAATTGAAAATCCCCTGGCGGAGCGAAGGGTCTTCAAGAGGCTGATTATTATTCATATATAAGACATCGGTGGACTCAAGCCCCGGTAGGACAGTCCCGGGATCGTCGGTATACCGCACGCGGGTACCGGTGGCTGCAAGGGTGGTGGAATCGGCAAGGTTAAACCAGGTGTCAAAGTCGTGATGCTCACCTCCGCCCAGTATGAGTACCCTTGCCGCCTCGCCGGACCGGGAGGCCCCGTCGCTGCAGGAACTCAGGAACGGCAGCAAGGCCGCAAAAAGGATGCCCCCGAGTATTTTCATCGTGTGATCTCTTCGAAATGCTTTCATGATAAAACCCTTTGTTGATATCGGTTAGACGGCATCCTTGCCGGTGACTTTCTCCAGCTTGACTGCCCGGTATCCGCCCTGTTGCTTATCCCTGATAAACATAACCAGGAACACGACAGCCACCAGGAACGCTATGGGCGCCACCCAGAGAAATGACATCCTCCCCCCGTAATTATCGGCCGGACGAAGTATAGTGAAGGCCTCGGCGATGAGTGCTTCCTCCTGATCCAGCCCGGTATCCAGCAAGGCACGCAGTGCATTTCCGGTGTAATTGCCGTGAAGCTCGCCCGTATCTCTAAAATAAGCAAGCGCCTGGACGGCCGGATCCAGGGCATTTCGGACATCGGCGGCCCGGTATCCCAGCCCGGCCAGCGCTTCGGGATCACCGGACGCGGCAGCGGCGGCGGCCACATAAGCCGGAAAACGATTTTCTACCTGCTCCAGAACGGCTACGGTCTGGGTTTCATTTAACGCATCGGGAAGGTAACGGTCGGCAATTTCGCCCATCATAGCATTTGAGCCGCCGGCGGCAAAAAAGCCCACCCCTATTAACAGGACGATTCCCAGAGAACCGGCCTGGGGGAAGCGTTCACTCATCAGGCCTACCAGCGTGGGAAAACAGAAAGCAATGCCACAGGCAAAAACCGTAGCGGAAACCAGCAGCGGAAAGGTTTCTGTTTCGAAATAACTGAACATCAAAAGTCCGATGCCGGTCAGCACCGAGGATCCCAGGAGCATGCCCGTCGGTGAAAACCGTTCTACAAACGGACCGGCAAACATGCGAAGTACCATCATCAACCCGCTTATCCATACCAGTACCAGCATGCCATGGAGTCCGGCGGCCTGAAGCACCTCAGGGATCCAGCGCATGGGTCCCATTTCAAAGGACAGGGTAAACATTTTCAGGATGATCAGTCCCCATACGAGTGGATGCGTCAGGGTATACCTGAACATGTCACCGATGGGTATGCCCGCAGCCGCTGTTTCCGTTTCCGGGAATTTCTCCGGCAGCACCATGTACCCGTACAGGAATACCGGGATATAGATTACCGCTATCTGTAAGGTCCAGTGACCAATATTAACCGGTCCGACGGTACCGGCCTGAACCATGAGCCATCCGATGAGTCCGCCCAATACCATGCCTCCCGGGAAAAATGCATGGAAATGATTTAGTTTGGTCGTCTTATTATCAGGGAACAGGGCTGCCGTTAACGGATTGCCCGAAACTTCGATCAATCCGTTGCCTGCCCCGAAACCTATGGCACCCAGAAACAGGATCCAGAAACCGGCCGGATCACCGGCAAACGGATAGGCCAGCAAAAAGAGGGTGACCCCGGAAAGATGACCGACAAAGGCTCCTTTGGTTGTTTTTTTTAAGCCGATCTTCTCCATAAAAGGCCCGAAGACCAACAGGCCAAGGGCCATCCCCCAAAGGGCTGCACCGCCGATATACCCTACATGGGCATTGGTCAGGATGAATTCGGTTTTCAGCTGCTGGAGAATATTACTGACCAGCACAAATGAAAATGCGGTGGGCAATAACGCCAGGCAGATACCGGTAAATAATTTCTTACGATTGATGCCGTCTGAGCCTTCTTTCATATTTTTATCTCTTTATTGATAATGAGTATCAGGGTCTTGAACCGTCACAGGACTCCTTCACTGTGCAAGCCAGATTAATATACTAAAAGTCAGATAATATACAACCTGAACACGTTTCACCAGCCGGGAATATTAACTAAAATAAATCTATCTGAACTAGGGGTAAACATGGCGCTTAGTTGTAATGCAATCAGATGAGCAGAAACAACAATCAACTTCCAAGCCATGAGACCTGCATCCAATATTATACTGATCTTATTCATGATGTTCTTCCTATCATGTTCACTGGTGATGCTGGCTTCTACGGAACAAAATCGGGCCGACATCCATGACGAATGGTCGGAAACCTTGCCTGATACGATGGGAGAACTGGAACTGCGATATAACCTGCAGAACAAAGACATCAGGAATACCGGCATCCGTAAAGGGGTTCCTGATTAAAAAGAAACACGACTGGATACGGTATGGAATTATTTGTGGATTATAATTCTTGCCTTATCCATCTGCCAAAAGCCGGCCGGAACCCCTAACCGAGCCGGCTTTTTTTTTAAAATGAGAAGACTACTTCGAAGGACGGATGAAACCCCAGATCGTAAACATCAACGGGGATGGTTGAGAGCCGGGAAATTGAACGGCTGTCGTCAATGGCCAGGCTGTATTCTCTGTACCAGGTATTCTTGTTGTTGAACAGGTTAAAAACGGAAAACTTCATATCGACCCGGCTTTCCTCGGTAAATGACCGGGTGTATTGCATGGAAATGTCAAAGCGCCGGTAGTTGGAAAGGCGATCCTCCCTTTGTTCTCCGGTTTGGGCCAGCCTGTTAGGCGCCCCCGAGGCCAGGTTCCATGACAGGCTGGCCTGGAGATCCTGCATGAGTTCAAGCTCAATCGTCGCCGAATAACGGTGGCGCCGGTCCCAATCCGCATAAAATGGGTTGCCGTCATACAAGTAAAGATTTTGCAAAATCATCTCGGAGATCGTGTAGGTCTGGCTAACTGTTATAAATTGGTTCAGCGAATTCCTCATTAAAAACTCAATCCCTTTACCGGTGCCCTCGTTTTCATGGAACCATGGAGTATGTGCAAATGCATTACTCAGAGACTGGGTATTGACCTCATGCAGACGCTGATTATGGTATTTTTTGAAATAGGTTTCAACTTGAAGATAACTATGGCTGAACGGCTTGATGTAGATCCCTGCAGAATAATGATTAACCGAAGAAGGCGGCTGATCGGTGTCACTCAGGACCCAAACATCTGACGTTACGGCGTGGGCAAACCCTACCCTGTGCAGGAACTGGTAATTCCGGCTATAGCCGGCACCCAGGGTAACCGGCGACTCAGGAAATAACCGCAGCTTAACCCTTGGTGACCATTTCAGATATTTTCCGGCTGAATAAAACTGAAACCGGCTTCCGGTCTGCAGGCGCACCTGTTCTGATTTGATGATTTCCAGGTGGGCAAAAGCATCAATCTGGCTGGACCGTGATAGTTTTAGAAAACCCGGCCGGTCAAATGATTCCTCGAAGTAATCACCCATATAATAAAACCAGGCAGCTCCAAAAGTCGCCGAAAACATGGTAAAATCAACATCAAAAGTTTGTTTGGCCTTTATTTCATTCAGGGTGCTCTCGTTGTAAAAGGGATAGGTAAACATGCTTACCTGATTCATATTACCCTGATTGGTTATTCGGGTATACACAAAATCATCTTTGGTGTAGGAAGTTTCATAGGCGCTGATTCCGGCCATGGTCTGGCTGAAGATCCCTCCCCCGAACTCCCTTTGGTACTGTATGCTGGCTACCAGATTGCCCCAATCGTTAACGGTCTCTACATTCTGGGCTTCAATGAAGATATCCGGATTAATTATCCGGGCATTTCTGAACGCCGTTTGCCTTGTATAATCCCCCCCATAATAGGCACTGGCCATTAAACGGCTGCCGGAGGAGCTTTCATGGTAAATTTTCCCGTGCAAATCCAGAAAACGGACCTCGGAATCACCGGGATCAACTACCTCTGCATTCAGGTCGGTTAGATTGTCAGCCAGTACATTGCGGGGTCTGTCAATATCCAGTCCCCATTTTATCAGGTAGGGATTGTTGAACCAGCTAATCGTATTCATAAACGAATGCCTGGCCGATAGCAGCCAGCTGCTGCCCTGGTTCAGGGGGCCTTCAGCCGTCGCCTTTACACTCGAATTGCTTAAGCCGGCATTGGTATTAAATCCTTGCTGTGATCCTGTTCGTGTGAGTAAAGACAGTGTACCGCCGGTCGATGCCTGATATATGGCGGGCGTAACGTCATAAAAAAAATTATTGGTTTGTATGGCATCATCGTTAAAGCTGTCGAGCAGGCCAAAAAGGTGGTTCTGGTTGAAAATGCTCATACCATCCAGAATAACCTGAAACCCATCCGGATTGCTGCCGCGTATATTCAGGCCTTCGTTCATGGCTGTATTTAAACTTACCGAGGGCAGTACCTGCAGGGATCGAACAGCATTGCTTTCCCCTAACGGGCTGAATTTACCGGTATTGACCAGATTGGCAATGCTTGAATCCTTGGAAGCGTAGTAGGAAACGTCTGTTATGAGGATATTCATACCCTGTATCACTTTGGGTGACAAGCGAATTGTGAGCCCGCGTATACTCGGGTATTCTTTCAGGTTCAGGGTGATCTCCCTGGGTTCATATCCAACATAAGAGGCCTTGATATTCCAGACCGAATCGCTGTTTTCCCTGGTTATCCGGAAAGATCCTGTACTGTTGGCAATGACACCGTTTGCCCTTTCGTCTGTCCAGGAAAGTGTGGCATAGGGCAGCCGTTCTCCGGTATGGCTATCCACTACCTGGCCGGAAACCTCAACGAAACCCAAAAAATCGGGAAAAACCGTAGCCTCCAGCAGCAGGATCTGAGAACGGTTGTCATCAAGCAGAACATCGACTGAATAGGGTTTTAACTGTTCGCGAAGTTCCCCGATAAGGTTATCGTCATCCAGGTCCAGTGTCACCCGAATATTATTTATTAGGCTTTCACGATATAAAAACCGGAGTTGAGTATCGGCCTGCAATTTAGCAATTACATTCAGCAGCGGCACATCTTCAATCTTCTGGGCTTTAACATGGGAACCCAGCCCCAAAAAAAAAATGAGAAATGTTATAGTTATTCCATAATACAGATTACGCCAATGGAAATCGGGCATCAGTTAGGTATAAACGTATATTTTATATCATCATCCGTAATAAACCGTCCGTTCAGGACCGTTCCAAGGTCATTCAGACTTTGTTTTTGATCTTCCAAAGAGATGGCTCCGCCTAATACATCACTTGTTATCGCCTCGGGGGCTTCTATTGAAATCTGAAAATGATGCTCCAGCTCTTTGAATATGTAATTTACGGAACGGCTGTTAAAAAGCAACTCATTCCGGGTCCAATCAAGAAATTCATCAATATCGGCCACTTTCGGCTTTAACAAACCCTCATTCGTGCTGATAGATGAAGATTGGCCGGGTTGCAGGACAATGAAATCCCGCCGGTCGGCCGTCTCAAAACGCACCTCACCTTCTTCAAGAAAGATCTGTGTCAATTCCCCCCAGTCACGCATGACAAATCGCGTACCCAAAACCTCAGCCCGGCCGTGTTCCGATTCAACGGTAAACATACGGTCGGGACGACTGGCAACAGAGAAATATCCCTCTCCTTTAAGCCTGTACCGCTGTTCGGTTTCATTTTCCCGGATCATATAGAAGCTGGAATGTGGCCGCAGCGTCACCTCACTGCCACCCTGCAGCTGAAGGGATTCGATCTGGGCGCCGCTGCTGGCCAACAGCGTCGGCTGGTTGCTTTGGTAATTATAGTACGCTGCGATGAACACGGCTATTAGCAAGGTTGCTGCTGTAGCCCAAACCTTGGTTTTATTTGCCAGGTTATAGATTTTTACGGTTACCGGCATCGTTTCGCCGGCTATGCGGTCCCAGACGTTCCTGCCACCGGCCGGGATGGAAAGCTCTTCGGTCCGGTTCTTTTGTTTGTATGCCATCAATGCCGGCATCAGCGGATCTTCAATTTCCGCCGGGTTCCTGTGGCTTTCCAGGGTTTGCCCGAGCTTCTGAGCTAATTGCAGGTCCGGATCGTTTTCAGGTATTTGATTATTTTTCATGATTTATCCATTTATACAAAATGACAGGGGACCCGCCATTTTTGTGATGATTGTATCATCAGCTTTAATCTCGTTGTGTTCTGAATTCAACTTCCGTTGCGGTATAGTTGTGTGACCTTCCCTTTCGGTCTAACTTACCGTGAGCCTCTACGGTAATATCAGCCTTTATGGCCTCCCTGACTTCCTTCAGGCTGGCAAATTCCGATTGCTTCAGAAAACGGGTATTCTCGTCAACCCGAACCCTTTTGCTGTTGAATAAAATGAAAAAACCGGCCCCTTCATTAACCGAACTGACATTACCCATCAGGTCATCGTCACTCAGGACCGGCGAACTCATATCCGGTGAGTTATCCATAAGCGTGAGCGTAAATATTTGGTTAAAATTCCTGAATTTCAACAGGGCCGTACCATCACCCGTCAACTCAACATTACCGGTAAGTCTGGTTTCTGAATCCTGGTCGGGGGTCAGCACATATTCCAGTCCGCCGGTCACCCCTTGCCTGAAATTATGATGATCTTCAAAATGGGTTTTGTTAACCTGGACGTTAAGCAACTTAATTTTAATGGAATAATCATCGCTCGAAAAAGCCTCCTTTTCGGCATTGATGCCTTCCAGCCTGCCCTGACCTTCATAATTTCCTTCTATGGTGAGGGATGGAGAATCGAAGGCCAACCCGTCGATCCGGTAGTTATCGGCTCTTTGGTAGGTTGAATAATTGACGGCCAGCCCGTTTTCATAGGTAGTGATCGATCCGGTGCGCTCACCGGAGAAATCAATGATCTCAATCTTATCCCGGTTTGCCCCGGGGTAGCGGATTGGTTCCGCTGAATTATCGTAGAAAACATACGACAATCTCGCCTGGGTCTCTTTTTCGATCCCATCCTCCGAAGTCTGCCTGTTCAGTGTAATTTCATGCTTACCCGTCTCTTCAATATATTCGTAGGCATATTCCGGGTCTTCGGTGAGAGAATCAGAATCACCGGAGCGCTTCAAAAGCTGGTCTGAAATGGCTTCCCTAAACCCTTCTGCTGACGGCGTTTCAAAGGCGTCATTCAGGCTTGCAATAACCCCGTCTGTCTTTTCGGAGAGGGATTCACCTATTATGCGGCTGGCTATGTAAAGGTCTGCCTTGCTTTCCGGACCGTCCGGCAATATGGTTTGTTGCCCGTCTATAGATTCGAGCCCGTCTACGGTGCACCCAACTAAGATGAGCGCCACCAGATACGTTGATAGTGGAAATGCTTTCACAATACGGAGTTTAATGCGTGTTATATCAGTTATACAATTTTAACCCTGTTTTACCCCTAGTATATATTGATTTTATTATCAGCGTTACGGTGTTTAGACCGGTAGCTTTCCATGGCTTTGCGTATGTCCTTAAAAGCAACGGCCATATGATTTTCAATGGTCTTCACGCTCACCTTCATTTCCTCGGCCGTTTCTTTATAGGTAAACTGCTGGAGAAAGCAAAAATCAAATACCATTCTGCGCTTCACGGGCATCGAGGCAACCGTGTTATGCAGGGTTTCCATCATTTGCGCAAGCTGAACATGATCTTCCGGAGATTGAACTTCTTCGGGGACCGGCATTTCGGCATCGTTATCGAAGCGGTTGTTGAACTTGATCTCATTCAACATACGCGTATAGGCCGTCCGGAACAGGTAAGCCTTCAATGATTTTGTTTCATCTATATCCTGGCGTCTTTCCCATATGATGACGAACGACTTCTGTATCAGGTCCTCGGCCGTAGCCCGGTCGAGTCCACGACTAATAAGGAACCGGTACAAAGGGTTGTAATGACAATCAAAAAACTCCTGAAAAGCCTGATGATCACCTTTTTTTATCCTGAGCGAGATACTCCTCTCGTCGGAATTGTTATGTGTAACTGCAGCCAGGACAGGAATCAACCATACAGCATTCAGTAATGCAACCATTGTTAGTTTAACTTAAAAATCAATATCCCGGAGACCAGACCTGCAAAGATAGGGTTAAAAGAATTTAAAGTAAAAACCCCATTGTTGAAGATTATAAGAATATTAAAAATTATTTATCTATTTATTAAGATAAAAAATTTTACTATCTCCACAACTGTCTTAGTTGCTTTTTTGCTCCGTCTGGCCCTGTTTAATAATCGCATCCAAATCCAGAGACTCAATGGCGCCGACAGCCGCTTCCATTGCGCCTTCGCTGCACAGCCCATCCATAGCGGCTTCCCTGAATCCTTCCCGTGCGGCTTCAAGGCAGGCCCTTCTTACCTTCTCGGCCTGTAGCTTTATCTGACCGGTATCGTTATCTCCTTCCGGCATCATCTTCTCCGTTAAAAAACCGTGGCTGATAATCCCTGCGAATCTCCGTGAGCTCCCCTGTGAGGGAGGCCTCCTGACCGGCCTCACTGTATTCAAAACGAACAAGACACCCGGGCACATCATCGGTAACCCACCACCGGTATTCATACTGACCGGCATCGTCTCCCATCTGTTCGGAGGAAAAGAGCAGCCGGTTTGTATCAAAGCTGCCGGCGCCCACGGTCACCGCTTCACGGCCTTCCAGATAATCCGACCCTTCTTCCAGATGATAATGTGCGGTTTGGTAGCCGGCCTCTTCCAGGGCTTCCTCGCCGGCTTCGGTTTCCTGCTGCCGGGTATTGTCGTAAGCAAATTCATGATGACGGACCTCTCCGTTTTCCGGATCACGTAAATACATTTCCCTGGCCTGAAGATCCGAATCGAGCAGAATTTCAAATTCCATGGGCTGCGCTTCATCGGAATGGAATTTCAGGAACCACCAGCCGGACCCATCCTCATACCGTTCAAGCAAGGCTCGTTCTGCCATGAACGAAGAAGACCCGCTCCCGTCTGCTGACCGGACCCGCCAGGTTGACCCCTCGCCTACCTCAAAATCAAGGGGCGCAATACCGAATCCCCCCACAAAAAATGCCTGGGTATACGCCAGCTGATACAGCATAACATCGGTATAACCGGCCAGGATGGTCCCCATTTCCTGTTCAATGGCCTGCCCTACAGCCTGATCGACAGCGCCCCGTATTGATGCCTCATGAACCATGCATCCGGTCACAAGCACCACTGAAAGCAGACAGGCAGCGACAAGTTTTGGTCCGGCGAGATCCTTAACCCTGTTATTCTTCATAAACCAGTCCTGTTATGATTCTTTACTCCTTGCCATTTTGCATAAACTACATGGTAGCAAAAGGGACGGTTTTAATCAATCCACAAGATCTTAGATTACAATACCTTAATATGAGCCGGTGCTGTAAAGCCGCATTACACCAGTTTGGCATTTAATGTGATTACCGGCCCCCCTTTTAAGGCTTTGGATACAGGACAGTTTTGCTTCGCCCCTTCCGCTATTTTTTGAAATTCCGCCTCGTCTATGCCTGAAACTTCCGATTGGTTATTCAGGGTAATTTCGACAAGAGCCGGCCCATTGTCGGTGATCCGGAAATCCACATCAGCATGAGTATGAGCCGATGAAGGGGGATATCCGGCTTTATCAAGCTCGTTAGACAATGCCATAGAAAAACAACCGGCCAGGGCTGCGCCGATCAGTTCCTCAGGATTCGTTCCCGTGCCCTCTTCAAAACGGGAAGAAAAAGAATAATTACCTTCGTAAGCACCACTTTCGAGTTTCATCACTCCCTTGCCGCCTTTTAAATTGCCGGTCCATTTTGCTTCTGCTTTTCTTATTGACATAGTTTTTATATTGTATTAATAATTTCGGGTTAATCGACTACATAAGATACCATTATTGCGTAAATATGAAATTAATCATCCGGATTTGCAACCTTTTCTTCCGTTGCGGTCTGATCTTCCATCTCTTTACACCGATACCTTTATGGCCCTTGACTTAACAACCCCGGCCCTGCTTTTTCCCGCCATATCATTGCTGCTGCTGGCCTATTCCAACCGCTTTCTTGCTATTGCAAGCCTGATCAGAACCCTCCACATGAAATACAACCAGGATGCCGGATCGGTGATCTTCGCCCAGATAGACAACCTGAGGCGGCGCATCTACCTGATCAAGAAAATGCAGATTTGGGGTATGGGAAGCCTGTTGCTGTGTGTGGTATGCATGTTCCTGCTTTACATAGGGTACTACCTGGCCGGTGCCGGGATCTTTGCCATCAGCCTGATCATGCTCATCGTATCTCTCTGGCAATCCATTCTGGAGATCTGGATTTCTACCGAAGCCCTGAACCTTGAACTCAGCGACATGGAATCGGGGAGCAAAAAAGGGGATAAATAATTGAACCCTTACTGGGTTAAAATCAATATCTTCCTTATATCCCATTCATAATATTAAATGATTAACACAGGTTACCATATATGTTCATTGATCACGATAGCCTTAATAATATATACCAGAAGATTGTCAGAAAAAATGCCGGCGAAGAAGAATTCCATCAATCCGTTCTGGAGGTTTTCGGTTCCCTTGAACCGGTCATCGAAAAATATCCCGAATTGCTGAATCACAAAGTTCTGGAACGACTTTGCGAGCCGGAACGGCAGATCATCTTCAGGGTACCCTGGCAGGATGATAATAATGAAATTCATGTTAACCGTGGTTTTCGTGTGGAATTCAACAGTGTACTCGGGCCCTATAAAGGAGGCTTACGATTCCATCCGTCGGTAAATCTGGGTGTGATCAAATTTCTGGGTTTTGAGCAGATCTTCAAGAACAGCCTGACAGGCATGCCGCTCGGAGGAGGAAAGGGAGGATCTGATTTTGATCCCAAAGGAAAATCGGATGCGGAGGTCATGCGCTATTGCCAAAGCTTCATGACCGAACTGTACCGGCATCTGGGCGAATACACCGATGTGCCGGCCGGTGATATTGGTATCGGGCAACGGGAAATCGGCTATCTGTTCGGACAATACAAACGCATAACCAATCGCTATGAATCGGCCGTCATGACCGGCAAAGGTATTGACTGGGGCGGAACCCTCGTACGCACGGAAGCCACGGGGTACGGGTTAATCTATTTTGTTGAAGAAATGCTGAAAGTCACCGGCGGACACCTGGAGGGGAAGACCTGCATCATTTCGGGTTCAGGCAATGTGGCTATTTATGCCATGGAAAAGGCCCTGCAACTGGGTGCCAAAGTAGTAGCCTGTTCCGATTCAACAGGGTATATTTATGACGAAAAGGGCATCGACGTGGATCTTATCAAAGGTATAAAAGAGGTGAGGCGGGGGCGCATCAGCGAGTATCAGGAACAGCATAAGAATGCCTGGTATAAAAAGGGCGGCAACCTCTGGGAAATACCCTGTGATGTGGCCTTACCCTGCGCAACGCAAAATGAACTGAGCGAAAGCGATGCAAAAAAATTAGTCCGCAATGGCTGCAGTACGGTCGCCGAGGGCGCCAATATGCCGACGACCCCCGGCGGCATTAAGATCTTCCAGAAGGCTAACATATCATTCGGGCCCGGCAAAGCGGCCAACGCCGGCGGAGTAGCCACTTCGGCCCTTGAAATGCAGCAAAATGCCAGCCGGGATGTATGGACTTTTGAACATGCGGAAACCCGTCTGACTGAAATCATGGCTCAGATTCACGAACGGTGTTATGAAACCTCGGAAGAATACGGCACCCCCGGCAACTACATTAACGGGGCCAATATAGCCGGGTTTCTCAAAGTAGCTAAAGCAATTGATGCCCTTGGCCTGATCTGACTTTGAATAATTCAATTCACGATTCCTTCTTCCCAAAAAAACCATTATCTTATCGTCATGATTTTGACATTAAAACATACCCCCTGTTATGGTGTGACCCAGCCTCACGGTCACCGGCATGTTCATTTTCATGGAGAGCTCCATATTCTAGTTTGATTTTTTTGACTCTCCTGCTTTTAAACCATTTTTTTTACCCAATATCTTTATTCTGTGAAACCTGAAACTTCACTTCGAATTGCCATCCAAAAAGGCGGCCGTCTTTCCGAGAAAACCATAAAATTGCTGGATAACATAGGCCTGGAATTCGACGGCTATAAAAATCGGCTTATGGTCCCCAGTAAAAATTTCAATGTTGAACTGCTCCTCATCCGTGATGATGATATACCGGAGTATGTGCAGGATGGGGTTTGTGAGCTGGGTTTTGTTGGCGAGAATGTAACGGCTGAAAAGCAGGCCAACGTGACCACCCTGCGTGACCTGGGCTTTGGCGGCTGCCGCCTTTCCGTCGCCGTGCCGAAAGGCTCTGATTTCACCTCCGTACATGACCTTGACCATGCCCGCATTGCCACCAGCTATCCCAACCTCACCAGGGCCTGGTTCAGCGAACACAACCTGTCCGTTAACATCATCCCCATTTCCGGTGCCGTGGAAATCACGCCAAAGCTTGACGTGGCCGATGCCATATGCGATCTGGTCTCTACGGGCGGTACGCTGAAAAGCAACGGCCTTGTTGAACTGGAAACCATAATGCATTCAGAATGCCAGTTGATACAGACCAATAAGGCCATTTCAGCTGAGAAGCAGATTCTGATCGACAAATTTCTCCTGCGCATCAATGCCCGGCAACAGGCCGAACGGAGCCGGTATATTCTGATGAACGCCCCTGTGGATTCTGTAAACAAGGTCTGCAGCCTCATCCCGTCCCTGAACAGTCCGACGGTGCTCCCGCTTGCCGACCCTGACATGCGTGCCATTCATTCGGTGATTGCCATCAATGAATTTTGGGTGGTAATGGAAGAACTCAAGGAAGCCGGAGCGACAGGAATCGTAATTTTGCCCATAGAGAACATGATCGTCTAACAACCGTACGATGAAAAAGTATCTTTACTCCACCCTTACCAGTCTGCAAATTGACGAATTGTGCAGGAGACCGGCCATGGACTTCGAATCCGTTTTCGGTGAGGTTGGCCCCATTATTGAGGATGTGCGCCTGAGGGGCGACGATGCCGTTCTGGATTTAACCCAACGCTTCGACGGGGTGCGTCCGGACCCGCTGTCCGGACCCGTCAGCAATACCCCGGAGATTCCTGTTCAGGCCAATGTGGCCGAAGCGTTCGAGACGGCATATACCAATATTTTCAGGTTTCACAAGGCCCAGTATCCGAAGGATCTGATTGTGGAAACCATGGCCGGCATTGTTTGCAGCCGGGTTGCCAGACCCATCAAACGGGTTGGATTATACATACCGGGGGGAACGGCGGTTCTTCCTTCGTCTTTGCTCATGCTGGGCGTGCCGGCAAAAATTGCCGGTTGCGAGGAAATTGTCGTGGCCACGCCACCCCGGGCCGACGGAACCGTGGCGCCGGAGATTGAATATGTAGCCTCCCTGATCGGTGCATCTTGCATTGTAAAAGCGGGCGGGGCACAGGCTATAGCCGCCCTGGCCTACGGAACAGCCTCCATACCCAAAGTAGACAAGATCCTGGGCCCGGGTAACCGCTACGTGACGGCCGCAAAGATGCTTCTTCAAAACAGCGACGCCATGATCAGCATTGACATGCCAGCCGGTCCCTCGGAAGTTCTGGTGATTGCCGACCGCCAATCCGACCCCGCTTTCATAGCGGCCGACCTGTTGTCCCAGGCTGAACACGGACCCGACAGCCAGGTTGTGCTCGTGGGGATCGGCGAGATGGACTTCGAAAAAATTGAAGAAGAGATCAGCCGCCAGAATGAGAAGCTTTCAAGGTCTGACGTCACTGCGAAGGCTCTCGATAACAGCTTTATCGTAGAAACGGCCGATGCCCGTGACGCTATGGCTTTTGCCAATCGCTACGCTCCGGAGCATCTTATCATCAATTGCACCGGGGCCGAACACCTATCCACAACCGTCAAAAACGCGGGATCTGTATTTATAGGTCCATGGTCGGCGGAAAGCGTTGGTGATTATGCCTCCGGAACCAACCATACGCTGCCTACCTACGGATACGCACGCATGTACAGCGGCGTGTCCCTGGATTCTTTTTTTAAGCATATCACCATGCAGCGGCTCTCTGAAGAAGGTTTAAAAGCCATCGCCGCGACCGTTACGACCATGGCAGAGCTTGAAGCACTCGATGCCCACAAGAACGCCATAACTATTCGCCTTCAATAAGAACTGTCCCTGTTCTCTCCAAATGAAAAAGTTCAATCTCCATAATCTGGTCCGGCCCAATATTCGAAATCTGCAGCCGTACCGTTGCGCCCGGGATGATTTTGACAGCGGCATCCTGCTGGATGCCAATGAAAACAGTTTTGGCTCACTGATCGCGTCCGACCTGGACCTGAACCGGTACCCCGACCCTTATCAGAATAAACTAAGAGACGGCGTGGCAGCCTTCCGGGGACTTCAGCAACAACAGGTTTTTTTAGGCTCCGGAAGTGATGAAGCCATTGATCTGATCATCCGGGTCTTTTGCGAACCGGGAAAAGACGCCGTTCTCATTACTCCGCCAACATACGGAATGTATAAAGTCTCAGCCTCTATAAATGATAACCCGGTAATTCAGGTGCCATTAAGTCCGCAGTTTCAGCTTCGGACCAGGGATATCCTGCAAAAGGTGACCCCTTCAACGAAGGTGATCTTTTTGTGTTCGCCCAATAACCCTACCGCCAATCTGCTTGACAGAGAGGATATGAAGGAGATACTGGCCAATTTTGGGGGTATAGTCGTAATTGATGAGGCCTATATCGATTTCAGCGGAAAGGATACCATGGTCTCTGATCTGAACGCTTACCCCAATCTTATCGTACTGCAGACATTCTCCAAAGCATTCGGCATGGCAGGGACCCGGCTGGGAATTGCCCTCGCCTCACCGGAGATCATACGGGTACTGTTTAAAATCAAGGCCCCCTATAATGTGAACAAGCTGACCGCCCGGGCCGGACTCCAGGCCCTGGACCGCCTTGGTGAGATGAGGCGAACCGTGGCGGAGATACTGGCCGAACGGACCCGGCTGGCCGAACGGCTGGAAACCCTGGCCGGGATCAAGAAAATATTCCCCACCGATGCCAATTTCATTTTGATCAGGGTGGATCATGCCCTGGATACCTACACCCAACTCGCCGGCCGTGGAGTGATTGTACGATACAGGGGCGACCAGGTCCATTGTGAAGAGACGCTGCGCATTACAGTCGGTACGCCCGAAGAAAACGATGCATTGATCCGTAACCTTAAAGAGATCTTATCATGAAAATCAGGATTGATACCGCAGCATTCGGCCCCGTCAAGGTTGGTCAGGCCCTGCGCAGCAAGTCCCTGACGGCATTGATAAAACTAGCTGACCGGGGCCATGCCATCTCCCTTTGCGGGGAGCCCCTCGATGACGGTCGGCTTTCCCTGCTGAAACAGGAAGAGGTAGGAGTCGTGGATTTCGGGGCAGGGGAGGCCTCCATCAGCATTGCAACAGACCGGAACGATTTGCTGCTGACGGATCACCGCCGGGAAACTACCCGTAAATTCTCGACATGGGACGATCTGCTGGATGTTGTCCTGAACGCGTCCCGTCATGCTGAATATACCCGTACAACCAGGGAAACCGATATATCGGTGAAACTGAATATCGATGGAAAGGGAACAAGCCACATCTCCACGGGGCTCGGTTTTTTTGATCATATGCTCGACCAGATAGCAAAGCACGGCTATATAGACCTTGACCTGCAATGCAAAGGTGATCTGCATGTGGATGAACATCATACCATAGAAGATGTGGCTCTAGCCCTTGGCCAAACCCTGTCTGAAGCCGCCGGTGACAAGCGTGGCGCCGGGCGCTACGGCTTTGTTTTGCCCATGGACGAGTCTCTGGCGCTCGTGGCCCTCGACCTGTCGGGGCGCCCCCTTCTTGAGTACAACGCCTCTTTCACCAGAGAGCGGGTGGGGGATGTGCCCACAGAAATGGTCAGGCATTTTTTCTATTCCCTGGCCATGAGCCTGAAAGCCACGTTGCATATAGAGGTTAAAGGGGAAAATGACCATCACAAAATTGAATCCATGTTCAAGGGACTGGCAAAATGTTTGCGGCAGGCTTTGGACAGGAATGAACGTTATTTAAATGTGCTGCCAAGCTCGAAGGGAAAGCTGTAACCCATGATAGCCATAATAGATTATAAAGCCGGAAACCTGGCCTCCGTTTCGAATGCCTTTAGGCGCCTGGGCGCTGAATTCGTGATTACCAAAGACAAAACCGAGCTCGATAGTGCCGATGCCGTGGTTTTTCCCGGTGTCGGTCACGCCGGGTCGGCTATGGAGGCCCTGCGTGAAGCCGGCCTGGATCGCTTCCTGGAATACACCGACAAACCGGTACTGGGCATCTGCCTTGGCATGCAGCTCCTCTATGAATTTTCCGATGAAGGGGAGACCAGGACTCTTGGGATCATACCCGGCCAGCTCAAGAAATTCGATGACCGGTATGGAAAAGTGCCGCATATGGGGTGGAATACACTCGATATACAACGTGAACATCCCATTTTGAAAGGCATAGACCCGGGAAGCTACTTCTATCATGTGCACAGCTACTATGCCCCGGTGAATGAGTATACGCTCACCTCTGGCAACTACATTAATCCCTTTGCCTCCATGGTTGTACATGAAAATTACATAGGCGCACAATTCCACCCGGAAAAATCCGGCAAGCCCGGGGAAAAGCTGCTTGAAAATTTCCTGGAGACGATAAACTGCAAAACATGATTTCCAATGCATGTAATACCTGCAATTGACCTGTTAGACGGACACGTCGTCCGGTTAAAAAAAGGAGCCTATAACACGGCATCCGAATATAAGCTCGATCCGGTAAGCCAGGCCCTGGCCTTCAAAGAAGCCGGATTCGGTCATATTCATGTCGTCGATCTGAACGGGGCCCGGGAAGGCCGTTTCGTTAACCTCCCGCTCATACGGGAGATCATCTCCGAAACGGGCCTGTCGGTGCAAAGCGGTGGCGGGATCCGGTCGTTCCGTGACGCAAAAACACTTATCGATGCCGGCATTTCAAAAATCGTATGCGGGTCCATGGCCGTCAAAAACGAGCCGGAATGGCTAAAAACCCTCCGTCATTTTGGCGGGGAGACCTGCATAATGGGACTCGATCTCAAAGACGGGCGGATCGCTTACTCCGGATGGGAAGAAACCGCCGATGAAGATGCCTTTGATTTCCTGCAGCGCATGTCCGGTGAGGGACTCCGCGAAATTCTCTGCACCGATATTTCACGGGACGGCATGCTGACGGGGGTCAACCTCGGCCTTTATGCCTTGCTGACGGAGCGGTTTCCCGGGCTGAAGATCATAGCTTCCGGCGGCGTATCGGGCATGGCCGACCTGGATGAACTAAACCGTTTGAACATGCACGCTGTCGTGGTTGGCCGGGCCTATTATGAGGGCTATTTGAATCTGGAGGAGATGGGCCGGTTCTAAAACTGAACCAGCCGCCTGCAGGCCTCTTTCAGAACATCCATCTCTTTGGCAAAGCAGAACCGGAGAAAATATCGTCCGTCTTCCGGATCAGCAAAAAAGGAATTGCCGGGCACCGGGGCCACTCCGGTTTTTCGTATCAGTGTCTCACAGGCTTCTTTGTCACCGGAAAACCCGTCGTATTTTTTGGACAGAGCCTTAAAGTTCACAAAAGCATAGTAGGCTCCCTGAGGCCAGGGTACATCGAACCCCGCCCTTTCAAGGGCCTCACACATCATCGTCCGTTTAACGTCATAATCCTTCCGCATCCCGTCATAATATTCCCGGTTCATGGAAAAGCCTTTATTCACCCCGTGTTGAAGGGGTGTGGGTGCGCAAATATAAAACAGGTCATTCAGCAAACCCATCTTTTGAATAATGCTTTCGGGTCCGGCTGCAAACCCAAGCCTCCAGCCGGTCATATTGAACGTCTTGGAGAAACTGGACAGGGTAATGGTGCGTTCGAAGGCGTCCGGCAGGGACGCCAGGGAGGTGTGCCGGTGATTGCCGTAGGTCATATATTCATAGACCTCATCGGTTATGGCAAACAGATCATGCTTTTGCAGCAGCTCCAGTACGGATTGCAGTTCATCTCTCCTCCAGACCTTGCCGCAGGGATTAGCCGGCGTGTTAATGACAATGGCTTTGGTTTCGGACGTAATGGCGCGTTCCAGTTCGTCAAAGTCGATATCCCAGTCCGGTCCCCGCATGGGTATTACTTTCTCCTTCACCTGCAGCAAATTCAACAGGTTTCGGTGATATCCGTAAAACGGTTCAAACAAGATCACCTCATCACCCGGTTCGATCAGGGCAAACATAGCCGTTACAAACCCCCCGGTCGACCCCACGCTGATCATAATTTCCTGAGTCGATGCTGCCGGTAACTTATTAAAATCCCGGACCTTGGCCAAAACATTTTCCTTCAGTTCCTCAATGCCTCCGAGAGGCGAATATATTGATCTGTTCTCATCGATGGCCTGCTTTGCCCCGTCCCTGATCGGTTGCGGGGTGGGCAGATCACAGATCCCCTGACCCAGGTTAATGCCGTTAACCTCATTGACCATGGCCGTGACCGCCCGAATGTCACTTTGTTTCAGATTATGGATCACGCTTGAAAGGCTCTTCATTGCTCTCCGTGTTAGGGTTTCAATTTGATTTAATTGGATCGCCGCAACTGCAGGGTAAGCGTGGATTCTGCCTCACCCGTGACGGGGACCTCGAAAACATAGCGCCTGGCCTCCACCTCACGCGCCGGAATGGACGAGCCTGTGAGTTCCTCATTCTGATAAAGCTGCAGGTGCACCTCGACGGTAATATCCTTTTCCTTCCGGCTGGTGAAGGTGATCTCACGCTCCTCTTCCCTCACCCGGGGAGACAACTCCTCCAGCCTGATTTGTTTTTCCTCTGCGGTAACGTCAAATGCCCGGCCCGCAGACAGGGTGAAATCCTGACCCGCCGGCGTATGTTCCAACCGGTCCTCCCCGATAAATTCCATGAGTTCATCATTTTTTTGATAGGCTTTAACCAGGCCTCCCGGAAGCGGTCGTCCAAGCTTAAAGTCTTCATTATTGGTCAGCCGGAATTCGACGCGGACGCTGTTATTATTATTGCGGTTTACCTGCCCGACTGAACCTGTGGCATAGCGGTAATGTTTCAGGGCCGGTATGCCGGCGGCGCGGTGCAGAGCAACCTGCTTTTGTTCCTGATCAGCCAGGTGGATCCGCCCGGGCAGTTCAAACACATAATATTCGAAAAAAGATTCCGGGCCGATGGAACTGCTTTCCCTGTCTTCGGCCATCATTCCTGAACGGGCCATCGTATAGCCTTTTGGTTCTGACACGTCAGGGGCGCCCGCAACCAGCCGAACCCGCACATCCGGGAAATCCATACCCGACCGGTTGATGATGGTTGCCCTGTTTTCCAGCGTCATGGTTTCTTCGTCCTCTTCCAGGATAAGCAGGTAGCCGGAACTCCATTGCATTTGGCTGACCTGATAATACAGAGAAAGGGGCTGCACTCCACCTTGTTCGCTCTCCAGTGTCCAGTGCATCTGCGTTTGCACAGCCGGGGACGGATCTTCCTCCGTGTGCAGACGGTAATTACCGGCATTTGACAGGTAAACGAAGGCTCCGTCCCGGTCTTCTACAATGAGCTGTCCGTACTGATGGGCTTGCAGCGTGCCCTCAATGACTTCCCCGCTCTCGCTGATCAGACGAATTTCCTTTCCCCTCAGCCTTTTATAGATATCCTCCGCCCAGTTGCCTGAACCCATGTCATGGCTTTGCTCCAGGATCCGGCCTTCAAATTCCACATAAACCGTTTCCGGATTGAACGTGCGCGGAAGGTCTCCCAGGGTAATTTCATTCACTCCGTCTTCCAGCTGCAGTTCCCTTTTATCATGAACAATCCCAAAATCACTGGTATATAAGGTAAGGTCCAGTACCCTTTGCTGGGCCAGGGTAACGTTTGACAGCATCATCACAGATATTGCGGCGGGCAGCATTAAACCAAGCTTCATAAACTTCCATTTTAAGCGTTATTATAATAATTGCGGTATAATATAGAACTTTTTAACAAGGCATGATTTTTCTTTTTTCCCAGTTGAAAAGGGATAAACTAAACAGAATCTGATTTCGTATGATTGGTTCATATAACACCACCAGGGCCGAAGCGACAAAGAAAAACGGCTCGAAGGCCGACCGCATCTTCGCCCTTCAATCCAACAATCTGCAGGAATTAAAGCAAAGCTCCGCAGAAGAACGCATTGCCAGGCTCAAAAAGCTGCAGAAGGCGATTCTCAGGAAGAGGAAGTTAATTCAATCTGCAATGTGGGAGGAATTCAAAAAGCCGGCAACCGAGGTTGAACTTACGGAGATATACCCGGTAATTACCGAGATCAGGTTTACCATAAAAAACCTGAAAAAATGGATGGCTGACCGCAGGGTTTCCAATATATCCGCTATGATGGGATCCAAAGCCTATATCCGGTATGAACCCAGAGGCGTGGTCCTGATCATTTCACCCTGGAACTTTCCTTTTACACTGACTTTGAAACCTCTCGTTTCCGCACTGGCCGCCGGCAATGCGGTCAGTATCAAACCCTCTGAACTGACCCCGGCCGCCTCATCCATCATCTATGATATTGTAAATGAAGTGTTTGAAGAACATGAAGCCATAGTCTTCCAGGGTGGGAAAGAGGTGGCCGAAGAACTGTTATCTAAGCCCTATAACCATATATTTTTCACCGGCAGTTCCCGTATTGGCAAAAACATCATGAAGCATGCGGCCGATCACCTGGCAAGCGTTACGCTCGAGCTGGGAGGGAAATCTCCTGTCATCGTGGACGAAAGCGCCGATGTCGGGGAGGCCGGCAAAAAAATTGCCTGGGGTAAGTTCATCAACGCCGGACAGTCATGCCTTGCTCCCGATTATGTGCTGGCTCATGAAAGCCACCGATTTGAGCTGTTTTATCACCTGAAGGACTATGTGGAGAAAAGTTATTCGGCAAATGGTTTTACCGTGCATGAAAGCGAAGATTATGCACGCATGGTTAACAACAGGCATTACGACCGTGTCAAGTACTTACTCGAGGATGCCCTCCACGACGGGGCATCCAAAGTCTTCGGGGGAGAGTATATGGATGAGGAGCGGTTCATCGCCCCAACGGTCCTTGAGGATGTCCCCTTAGGCTCTGCCATCATGAAAGAGGAAATATTCGGACCTGTTCTGCCCGTGTTCTTTTACAGGGAACTCACCGAAGCCTTCGATATTATCAAACGGCGAACCAAACCGCTGGCGCTGTATATCTTCAGCAGGAATACTGAGAACATCGACTTGATCCTGTCCAATACCACCGCTGGCGGGTCCAGTGTCAATGACATTTATTCGCATAATTTTCACCCCAATCTCCCTTTTGGCGGGGTCAACCACAGCGGGACCGGCAAGTACAACGGTCATTTCGGTTTTAAAACCTTTTCAAACGAGCGCGCCGTGCTGAAAGAACCCCCGCGAATCACACGGACGGATTACATTTATCCGCCTTATACCAAAAAAACAAACCGGCTGATCCGGTTTTTGATCAGGTTCTTTTAGATTACCCGAAGTAATTTCTGATCTCCCATTCATGCTCGATGCCGCTGACCGCTTTTTGCGTATAAGGCGACCGTATCGAATACAGGGAGAGGGGGTTGTCTTTACCCTTAATAATGTGTTTTCCCATTTCCATGATATCCCATCTCCGCTTAAGGGTATCTTTAACTTCTTTTGAGATGAGCAGGGAGACTTTCTGGGAGCGTGTCATGGATTCCAGCCGGGAAGCCAGATTTACGGAGTCCCCTATAATGGTGACATCATTGTTAATATCAGAGCCCATGCTGCCCTCAATGACGGGTCCGCTGGCCAGCCCTATGCCTGTATACAGTACCTTTTCGGCGCATCCCTCTCCTGCATTATCGCGTATATCCTGAAGGTCAGACAAAATACCGAGGCTCGTTTCCACGGCTTTATCACCCTGGTTGTTATTGAAATAAGCCATCACGCCATCCCCGAGCAGCTTGGATACCTGACCGCCATTTGAAACAATGTTATGGATCACCACCTCCATATACTTATTCAGTAACTGCATTACAAGCGGTGGTTTCATGCTCTCACTCATGGTGGAAAATGAAATGATGTCACAGAAAAATATGATCTTATCAACAACCTGTGATGGCTTATCCTCAACCCCGTTTTTCGTAAAATGACTGCCCGGGGTGGTCTCGTGTTTTTCCATGAGCACGGTTGCAAGGGTTCTCACCATGCTGACCAGCGGATCGTTTGCTTTACGGCTGCCGTTCTGCGAATCAATCTTATTTAGTTCCCAGCTCGTGTACTCACGGCATGTGATCGTTTCCTGACTGACCTTAATGACCTGGGAATGACTAGAATGTCTGGTAATAGCCTCTTCAAATAAATGCCTCAGGTCTTCTTCCTCCCCCTCCAGTATCTGAAAACAAACATCCCCGCAGCAGATCAGTTCGCCCGTTATGCCCCTGCTTTTATAGTGGACGGCCGCGCCGGATACCAGTTCGAGAACATGATTGTCTGAATAATTTTTCTTTTTTTTACTGAGATATTTTAATCTGACCATTTGCCTGTGCTACTGTTTATATGAGGGGTTAATTCTGACTAAATAGTATCAGGTAGGTTTATATAGCACATAAACATGTGGAACGCAAGATAAATATTAAAAAATATTAATCATTGCATGAATCTTTTCGAAGCGGTCCGGGTTTCGTATCTTAGGTACAAACAGAGATACCCCCCTAATTTGCAACTGATATGCTCGCCAAGAGAATTATTCCCTGTCTGGATATAAAAAACGGAAGAACGGTAAAAGGTATAAATTTCCTGGGATTGCGTGATGCCGGCGATCCCGTTGAATTGGCTAAAAGATATTCCGAGGAGGGAGCCGATGAACTCGTTTTTTTAGACATCACCGCAACCAATGAGAAAAGGAAGACGCTGATCCCCCTGGTTAGCCAGATTGCCCGTCAGGTAAATATTCCCTTCACGGTGGGCGGGGGCATTAAGAGCCTGGACGAGATATCGGATCTTCTGAATGCCGGAGCCGATAAAGTTTCCCTTAACAGCAGCATTGTGCGCGACCCCGGCCTGATTACCCGGGCGTCAGACCGTTTTGGATCACAATGCATTGTGGCTGCCATTGATTCCAAGCGCATTAACGGCGCCTGTCACGTTTTTATAAATGCAGGCCGGCTGGATACGGGCAAAATTACGCTCGACTGGTGCCGGGAAGTCGCCAGGCGGGGGGCGGGGGAAATCCTGCTGACCAGCATGGACCGTGACGGAACCAAATCCGGTTTTGATAATGAACTTCTGCATGAAATCTCCGCTAACGTCACCATTCCACTTATTGCAAGTGGCGGTGCCGGGTCCATTGAGCATTGCATAGAGGCCATTGTCACAGGTAAAGCCGATGCTGTTCTGGCCGCCAGCATCTTCCATTTCCGGGAAATCGAGATCGACCGTTTAAAAGAAGCTTTTGAACAAGCCGGCATTGCCGTCCGCCTAAGGGATGCTATCTCATAATACCATGGCATCCAGCATCCAGCCGGCCGGGTGCCTGCTTTGCCTGCCGGTTCCGTCGCTGATTTGATGACGGCATGAAAAGCCGTGGGCACATATGGCCGTATTCCCCGGCAGGGCTTCAATGGCAGGGAACAGTTTAAGGCGACCGATATCCATGGAAACACGGTAATGATCCTCTTCATAGCCAAAGCTTCCGGCCATCCCGCAGCACCCTGTTTTCATATCAACAGGAGCATAGCCTGCCAGGCTTAGCATGTTCAAAACCGGATCGATGCCTGTCATGGCCTTGGCATGGCAATGCCCGTGGACATGTACTTCTTCTTGCCGGGCATCAAAATGCTCACGCACTTCATGGGCCGGTATCCGTGTACTTATGAATTCCTCGAACAGAAAAGACTGAGCGGCTATCGTTTCGGCCTTGCCCATTTGCTCATCGCTGCAAAGATCAAGGTTCTCGTCACGGAAGGTAAGAATTTCTGAAGGCTCCAGCCCAATCAAAGGAAATTTCCGGGCCAGTGGATACAGCCGTTCAATATTGGCGGCCACCTTTTCACGTGCCTGCCCCAGCAGTCCCTTGGATATCTGGGTCCGCCCGCTTTCCAGCGGTTCTGTCACCATAACCTGATAGCCCAGCTTTTCCATCACGAGAACCATGGCTTTGCCCATCTCCGGTTCATGGTAATTCATAAAATAATCCACAACCAGAACCACTTCCCTGCCCGGGTGAAGCAGCGCTTTTCCACCCCGGGACCGGTGCCAGTCCATAAACGTATGGCGTTTGAACTGCGGCATCGTCCGGCCGGGGTGCACACCGATGAACGTTCGCAGCAGTTCTTTTCCGGCACTGGAGCTGTTGATGAAGTTCACCAACGGGTACAGCCTCGAAGCCAGCCCGTAAAATACTGAGGGTTCCCCGAAGAAACGCTCTGAAAGCCGGATGCCGTTATGACGGTGCCAGCCGTTCATAAACTCGGCTTTCATGCGGGCCATATCCACATTTGCCGGACATTCGGATTTGCAGGCCTTGCAGCTCAGGCACAGATCCAAAGCATCCCTGACTTCCCGTGAGTCAAAACCCTCACGTTGCCGGCCTGAAAATATCTGCCGGAAAACATTTGCACGTCCACGGGTGGAATCCTTTTCCTCCAGGGTCGCCATATAAGAAGGACACATCGTTCCGCCGCTTTCTGATTTCTTCCGGCAGACGCCGGCTCCGTTGCATTTTTCAAGGGCTTCGGCAAAACCTTTCTCAGCCCTCCAGTTAAACACCGTTTCCACATCAGGGGTCTTATACGAGGGCGAGAAACGCAGATCCGACTCCATGGGTTTGGGATCCACGATCTTGCCGGCGTTCAGAATATTATCACCATCCCACAGCGATTTTACCTGTCTGAGCAGATCGACCATATCATCTCCGAGCACCCGCCCGATCTGATTGGCCCGTGCACGTCCGTCACCATGTTCGCCGGACAGGGATCCGCGGTAGGAACGGACCAGATCGGCGATTTCATCCGCCATGGTTTTCATCGTCGCGATACCCTGATCGCTCTTCAGATCAATGGCCGGTCTGAGGTGCAATTCACCCACGGAAGCGTGGGCATAAAATACACAGGAGCTGTGATGGCGGTCCAGCAACTTTTGAAAATCCCTGATGTAATCAGGGAGATCCACAACCCTGACGGCCGTATCCTCGGTAAACGACGGCGTTTTGGTATCGGCCGACAAGCCCATCAGCAGGCCCAGCCCGGCCCGGCGCAGTTCCCAGACCCGGCCAATTTTTACGGGATCCGTTATAATGGGATGGGCGTAGCCGAGCTTTTTTCTGATCAGCTTTTGCCGCAGGTTTTGTGCATGCTCCGTCAGTTCTGCCAGGTCATTGCCCTGAAATTCGATGATGAGCACGCAGCGGGGCTCGCCTTCCAGGAAGAACCGGTTGTTTCGCTGCTCCGCATTGCCTTTGGTAGCGTCCAGGATAATATCGTCTACCAGCTCAACGGCAGCCGGATTATGGCTAACGGCGTCAACGGTGGTCCGCATGGCTTCGTCCAGCGTTTCAAACTGGGCTATCAGCAGAGTTTTATGGCTCTCCACGGGTACCAGGTTCAGTTTTGCTGAGGTGGTCAGGGCCAGGGTCCCTTCACTGCCGCATAGCAGACCGGCCAGGTTAAACGGCTTTCCTCCCGGCGTCACCGGAGCCATTTCACAAAGCCTGTCCAGTGCGTAGCCGGTATTCCTTCTGATAATATCCGGATGAGGGAAGGAGGCCAGGATCTGCTTTTTACGGGTGGTCAGCAGCCTGAGCATGCCGCGATAAATCCGTCCTTCCAGGGTTTGCAGCAAAAGCTTCTGTTCTAGTTCCGCTTCTGAAAGCGGACCAAATATAGCTTCCGACCCGTCGCTCAATACCACCCCGACTTCGGTGACATGTTCACGAGTGGTTTTGTATTTTATGGAATAAGAACCTGAAGAGTTATTGCCGATCATTCCGCCTATCATGCACCGGTTGGTAGTGGAGGTATCCGGACCGAACATGAGCCCGCTTTTCCCCGCTTCCCTGTTCAGCTGATCCCGTATCACCCCGGGCTGTACCCTTGCATAACCCTGGCCAGGATTTATTTCAAAGATCCGGTCCATAAAACGGGAGACATCCATGATAATGCCACCCCCGGTCGCCTGCCCGGCAAGGCTGGTTCCGGCGGCCCGGGCCGTGATGCAGGTTCCCTCTTTCCTGGCCTGGTCGATCAGCGAACGCATATCCCCGGCCGTAGCGGGAAAAGCTACCCCTGCAGGAAGCTCTTCGTACATGGAAGCATCATTGGCATAAAGTCTGCGGGTAAGTTCATCCCGGTGAACATGCATAGCCTGACCCATAAAAACTAACCTCAAAAATAAAAAAAGCCTTTCAGGCTGATAATTTAAATAAATAATGGCACAGACGTGGAAAATGGAAATAAAAAAAAGAAAGAAAATTATTACTTAACAGGAATAAAAAAGCGCTT
Source organism: Balneolales bacterium (assembly GCA_040905685.1). Taxonomy (GTDB): domain Bacteria; phylum Bacteroidota; class Rhodothermia; order Balneolales; family Natronogracilivirgulaceae; genus JBBDMU01. The sequence goes on from JBBDRB010000092.1 coordinate 65,233, forward strand.
TTACCGATTTGAGCCAGACTGAGTACTTTAATTTTATTTGACATAGACGATTATTTTTGGGTAATTATGAGACTCTAATATATTTAAAAAGCTTCCAGAAGCTTCTTTAAGGATATATCCTCATATAAAAAACCCACAGATGATTCCTGAAGGTTACAACGAAGAAAGATCAGCATGCGGTGTTGGTTTTATTGCCAGTCGCAAAAACGAATATACCCACAAAAATCTGCAAGATTCACTTCACGCCCTGCGCTGCGTGGAACACCGGGGCGCTTGCGGGGCCGATCAGATTACCGGCGATGGTGCCGGCATCATGACCGACATCCCATTCGAACTTTTTGGGTATCAAAAAAATGAAGTAGCCGTAGCCACCCTGTTCGCTCCCCCCCTGAAAGAGCGGCGGGAAATTGCCCTTAAAGTCTTTGAAGAGACCTTTACATACATGGGCCTGGAGGTTCTTGAATACCGCGATGTGCCCATCAATAAGAACGTCCTGGGGAAAGATGCCTTAGAAGCCCTGCCCTGCATTATGCATGCGTTCATCAAACGCCCGGCCCACTGCCGCACAAAAGATTCATTTGAAAAGCTTATGTATGCGGCAAAGCAGCTTACCCGAACCAGGGAAAAAGAACATAATATTGTTAAAGAATTCTTTTTTACTTCTCTTTCGGCCAGCACCATCGTTTATAAAGCCCTCTCGCGTTCTGATGCGCTCGATAGCTTTTACCTGGACCTGCAGAATCCAAAATTCAAGACGCGTTTTAGCCTCTTTCACCGGCGTTTCAGCACCAATACCAAGACCTCCTGGGATAAAGCCCAGCCTTTCAGGCTGATAGGCCATAACGGGGAGATCAACACCATCACCGGAAACCGGTCCTGGGCTTATTCCCGCGAAAAATCATTAGGGCTGCCTACCGATGAGCTGCTTACCCACACGAAGGTTAGTGACTCCGGCAGTTTTAATGAGATGGTTGAAGCCTTGCGATACCGCAGCAGCATCCCCCATATTGAGGATATTCTGGCCATCATGATACCTCCTGCCAATCAGGACAATTCCTTTTACCGGTTCTGGAGCCGGGCTATGGAACCCTGGGATGGGCCGGCCTTCATCACCTATGCCAACGGAACCTCCCTCGGTGCCCGGCTGGACCGCAACGGGTTTCGTCCATGCCGTTGGGCTATGACCGAAGATCATCTATACCTGAGTTCGGAAGCGGGATCTTTTGAGATTGATGAGAGCAAAATCACTTCGAAAGGCTCGCTGCATGCAGGAAGCGGGATCAAGATTGATCTGGAAGATGGGGAAGTTCATTTTCGCGACCCCAGCCAGTCCCGCGAAAACCATGATGCCAAATTTGACCCCCGCCTGGTACCCCTTATTGAGACTGCCCTGAAGGAGGAGGACAGGAGCGAGACCGGCAAAACCCTGCATAATTATACGAAAGAGGATCTGGAGAAATACCTCATTCCCATGATTACCGAAGCCAAAGAGCCTATTGGTTCCATGGGCGATACGGCCAGGCCGGCCATCTTTTCAGAACAGCCCCGGTCCTTCTTCGATTATTTTTACCAGAACTTTGCCCAGGTGACCAATCCACCGCTGGATTACCTCCGTGAAAAAATGGTCACCAACCTGGTCACCAGCCTGGGAAGAAGGCCTAATATTTTTGCACCCAAAGAATTGATCCCGCCCACGGTTGGATTTAATCTGGAAAGCCCGGTCATTAGCCTCGGGCAGATGAAAACGCTGCGTACGCTGAAGAAATCACAGAGAAGCAAATCCAGATTTCAAGCCATTGAGTTCAACATGCAGTTTAACCGTTGCCACGGAACGGTGGGTTTCAAATCGGCCATAAAAAAACTTGCCACGGATGTTATCCATGCTGTCGAAGGCCAGGCTTCCCTCATCATTTTAACCGACCGCAACTCCACTTACCTGAACCCGCCCATTCCCAGCCTGTTGGCACTCCGGGCCGTGGTCAATGCCCTGAACGAGTCCGGTTTGCGATTGAAAACATCAATCCTGGTTGATACAGCCGAAGTTCGTACCACCCATCAGCTTGCCGCCCTTGTCGGATTCGGCGCTACGGCGGTATGCCCTTACCTGGCCCTGGAAATAGCCCGGTTTGAAGAAAATAAAAATCTGAATGACCTGGATCCGGACCGCAAAGAAAAGAACCTGATCTACGCTCTGGAATCCGGATTGCTGAAGATCATGTCCAAATCCGGAATCTCCGTCGTGAAAAGTTACCAGAGTTCGAAACTGTTTATGGCCGTGGGGATCGGCGATGAAATAGCCCGCGAGTTTTTCCCGGGATTATACAGCCCTATCAGCGGCATAGGTATTAATGAGCTCGTGGAACAAATTCTTGCTAACACCGCCCGGGCTGAAGATCTGACAGAAGAAGAAAAACTTATTCATACGTATCAGTTTAAAGAGCACAACCGCGGGAAAAAAGGGGAGAAACATTCCATGACCAATCCCCGGTCCAGGGTTATCCATCAACTCGTCAGGGAAGAGCATACCAAAGACAAAGCAGCTGAACTATACAAAGAATACCTGACCCTGGGCCAGGTGGACGACCCCGTTAATATCCGTCATCTTTTTAAACTTAAGAAAGCGTCCAGGCCGGCTGACATTGAAAACGTGGAATCCCGTCAATCCATCCATTCAAGGTTTGGATCGGGAGCAATGTCATTCGGGGCGATCAGCGCCGAGTCTCAGCGTGATATTTTTCTGGCCATGAAGGAAATAGGCGGACGAAGCAACAGCGGGGAAGGCGGGGAGAACCCCTATTACTATAAGAACGGGGTAACGGCCTCCACCAAGCAGGTTGCCTCGGCCCGGTTTGGTGTTACCGCTGAATACATCGTCTCCGGTGAGGGCGTGCAAATCAAGATTGCACAGGGAGCAAAACCCGGTGAGGGCGGCCAGCTGATGGGCATCAAGGTAAATGAGGATATTGCACGGGCGCGTCATGCCAACCCCGGATTCGATCTCATTTCCCCGCCTCCGCTGCATGACATCTACAGCATAGAAGACCTGAAGCAGCTTATCTATGAATTGAAGCAACTCAAACCTTCCCTGAACATCAATGTCAAGCTGGTAGCCGGGGCCAACATCGGAACGATCGCCGTGGGCGTTGCCAAGGCCGGGGCCGATGTCATTCACGTTTCCGGGGGCGACGGAGGAACAGGAGCCGCCACGCTGACCTCCATGAAACACGCCGGACTGCCCTGGGAATTTGGCCTGGTAGAAGTACACAAGTCATTAAGCATGAATGGCTTGCGAGAAAACGTAAAGCTTCGCGTTGACGGCGGGCTCAGCACGGGTAAAGATATTGCCATGGCCGCCATCCTCGGCGGGGAGGAATTCGAGTTTGGAAAACTGCTGCTCGTGGCCGAAGGATGTGTCATGGCCAGGATCTGTGAGAAAAACACCTGTCCCACCGGCATTGCAACCCACGATCCCAAATTTAAAGCCAAATACAAGGGGCAGAAAGAACATGTCGTGAACCTGCTCAACTACCTGGCTGACGATGTCCGCCAGACGCTATCCGGCCTCGGGGTATCCAGCCTGGACGAACTTACAGGCCGCACCGACCTGTTGGAGGTCAATGAAAAGCACGCTGAACTGATCGGTCGAAAAAAAATAGATCTTACTTTCTTTACCGGAGAATCCTACTCCCAGCGGAATACCAAAGGCAACCTGTTTTTTGAGGGGATCAATGATCTCAATAGCTGGCTGTTAAGCGATTGCAGCCAGGTTCTGGATGAAGAAGGCGATATTGAGCTTTCCTATCCGATAAAAACGGTCGACCGCGCCGTGCTTTCCACCCTTTCCGGTGAAATTGCCTCCCGCATACACCGCAAGCGTAAAAAAGTATTTGAAAACGGCCTTGAGTCTACGAAAGATTTTCGCTTTAACGGCAATATCCGCATCAGGTTTAATGGAAGTGCCGGACAGGGCTTTGGTGTTTTTTTAGTCGACGGGCTCGACATCGAACTTCGCGGTGAGGCAAACGATTCGGTCTGCAAGAGCATGTCAGGCGGAAGAATGGTTATTCGACCGTCTGATGCCTCTTCGTTTGACCCTTCAGAGAATGCCATCATAGGAAACTGTGCTTTATACGGAGCCACCAACGGGATCCTTTATGTTAACGGGCAGGCCGGTGACCGTTTTGCCGTGCGAAACAGCGGGGCCACGGCCGTCGTGGAAGGGACCGGACTCCATGCCTGTGAATATATGACCAACGGGACGGTGCTTGTTATGGGTGAAGTCTCCCATAATGTGGGGGCGGGAATGACCGGGGGACAATTATACGTGCGTAAAGATCAACTCTCTTACGTGAATGATGAGTATATTACCCAGGTGGATATGAACGATGCCGATTATAAGGAGCTGGAAGATTTAATGCAGGATTATTACGATAAAACCGGAAGCAACACCGCCGCCAGTTGTTTGCAGGACTGGGAAAACGCCAGGGAGCGCTATGTGAGGCTGATTCCCGTCGGTGTGGTTGCCCGGATGATTATCGACGAGCAGGAGTCTTCTGAAGCAGCGGCATAAATCAGGAAAATCAAAATGGACATTCAGGAAGTAGATTTTAATAAAGAAAACGGACTGGTTCCCGCCATTATCCAGCACAGCGAAGATTGCCGCGTGCTGATGCTGGGCTACATGAACCGCGATGCCCTTGAACATACACGGCAGACCGGCGATGTTACTTTTTTTTCCAGGTCAAAGAACCGGCTCTGGACAAAAGGGGAAACCTCGGGAAACACCCTGAAGCTGGTCAGCATGCAGAAAGATTGTGACGGCGACGCCCTGCTGATTATGGCCGAACCGCATGGACCCACCTGCCATACCGGTGAAGAATCCTGTTTTCATGAATTTGAGCACAAACCCCCGTCAAAGTATTACCCTTTTCTCAAGCACCTTGAACAGCTGCTCATACAACGTAAAGCGGAATTGCCGGAGAATTCCTACACGTCCAGTATGTTCCGCAAAGGCACCGATAAACTGGCTCAGAAAGTGGGGGAGGAAGCCGTGGAAACGGTGATAGCGGCGAAAAACGATAACGAAGAGCTCCTTTACGAAGCCTCCGACCTGCTGTTTCACCTCATGATGCTGCTGGTTGACCGGGGGGTGCCGCTATCCGCCCTCGTGAAAGAACTTGAGGATCGCCACCAATAAAAATGCCCACTGATCGAAAATTTCGGCTACGCGGTGCAGCATAACCGGCCTGGACCGCGTACCAGGTATTACCCATTAAAAACCTTAATATAATGATTAAAAAAACACTGCCCCTCCTTATCCTTGGACTCAGCCTTTCCCTTCAGGGGTGCTATGATGGAGAATCCGATTTCGATAAACGAGTGCGGATGGATGATGAAGCCATTCAGGCCCACTTGTCTGAACAGGATGTGATGGCCGAAAAAACAACGTCCGGCATTTATTTTGAGACCCTGCATGAGAACGAAGGCGGACTGCAGCCAACGGAAAATCATGTAGCTTCCATTCACTATTCGATGCGGCTTTTATCCGGTAATGAAATCATGGAATCGAACGCCGACAGCCCTTACACCCTTAAGTTCAACTTCCTGCAAAATGCCATGATCCCGGAGGGAGTGCAGCAGGCTGTCACCCTGATGCGGGAAGAAGAAATATTCAGGTTTTACATACCCTCCTACTGGGCTTTTGGTGAATACAGCCATCCCGGCCTGTTCAGCGTCAATTCCAGTTTCATTGTTGAAGTCGAACTTGTCAGCCTTAAAACGGAAGAAGAGGTGCTGGAGGAAGAACTGGAGAATATCGAGAGCTACCTGACGGCTAACGGCTATCTGGATCATCCGGATGGGGAAAGCCTTCCGGACGGGTTATTTTACCTGCCGGTCAGCGAAGGCGATGGCATTTCCCCCCGCAGCACCGACCGGGTACAGGTGCACTACACCCTCAGCCATCTTGACGGCACCGTAATCGAAACGACAGAGGGTGGCAATCCTGTACAGGCGCGTCTGGGCCAGGACCAACTGGTCAGCGGACTCGAAACCGGGATTAAAAAAATGAAAGAGGGTGGAGACGCCGTTCTGGTCATGCCCTCCTCTATCGCCCATGGAAAATCTGTACAGGTTATTCCCCTTAAGGTCCGCAGAGACTGGGCGGAAAGTGGCGAGATATCCCAGGGCGTCCCTCCTTACACGCCGGTCGTATATGAAGTTAACCTGGTTGAGGTTGAGTGACGATTAGGTTCCCGGAGTCACCATTCCGGGTGCCCGGACACTCAGCTCCCTGATAAATATAGCCAGTTTTGACCTGGAGGGTTCAAAATCAACGTGGATGCCCTGCTCTTTCAGGCCCCGGGTGCAAACCGGTCCTATAGAGGCGATCAGGCATTTATTCAAAGCCGCTAAAAGAGGCTGCTCCATATTCTCGCGGCGCGCTACCTGCATAACATGGTTGATCTGCGTCTTGCTTGTAAAAAGGGCGATGTGCACCTTACCGTCCAGGACCGCCCGCAGGCCTTGCAGCAGAGGATTAACATCCTCCGGGAGCATCCACCGGTATACGGGAATGCGGATGGTCTCTGCCCCGCGGTTTTGCAGCCCGGTGACCAGTTCCGGGTTCGTTTCCCCGTACTCCTGGATAGCAACTTGCTTACCGGCAAGCAGGCTGGTTTTATCATCAGCGTCCATAGCCGAAAGGATCTCCTGCCACGTGTTAGGCTCCGGCACAGCCACATCTACACGGATCCCGTACTTTTTCAGGACTCCCACCGGTTTGGGTCCGCGTGCGACCAGGATAACATCCTGAAAGCCCCTGCGAATATCATCCAGCCGGTACCGGGCCTGCAGGGTCTCTGTCATCATCCGCGTACCCACCCCCGTGGTGCAGATAAGGATGTCAATTTCACCGGAAAACAAACGTTCCGCGAACCTGAAAACCTCGTGATGGTCTTCGAGCGGCACTTCCTGCATGGAAGGGGCGCTGATAACGCGGGCCCCGTATTTTTCAATGAGGGAGGCGGCAGACTCAGCCAGCCTGCTTTCAAAGCATACTGTATTGATGCCGGAAAGGGGCTGTTCAGCATTCTTATTTGACCTGGACTGTTTCGTCATGTATTTATTATAAGGAAAGGGGCTGAAAATTTTCGCTTTTTTTATTTTCTACAGCCTGTTTCCTTCCTATATTTATTCAACTTCTTTCCTCCACCGACACAAACAAGCATGATCCCCAGTCTACGAGCCCGCTCAGGACAAATTGCCTTTTTATTGACCCTGCTGCTGTCAACAACCAGCTGTTCCGTGTTTTCCCAGGCATTAAACACGTCTTCCGTGCAAGATCCTGTTCCGGATAATATTCCCGAAGTGCCCAGGGAGTTCCGGGCTGCCTGGATTGCTTCCGTAGCGAATATTGACTGGCCCTCGCAGCCGGGCCTCAGTACAGCCAACCAAAAGGCTGAACTGAGGATGATGATGGATCGCATGGTCGCTATGAACATGAATGCCGTAATCCTGCAGATAAGGCCGGCCACCGATGCCCTGTACCTCTCGGCCCTGGAACCCTGGTCGGAATACCTGACCGGTGAAATGGGCAAGGCCCCCGAACCCTTTTATGATCCTCTGGATTTTGCCATTGAAGAAGCCCATAAAAGAGGCTTGGAATTTCATGCCTGGTTCAACCCCTTCCGGTCGCTGCATTCTTCGGCTAAATCGGAAATATCAGCCGATCACATCAGCCGGATGAATCCGGGCATTGTCCGGGAATATGGCCGTCAACAGTGGCTGGACCCGGGCTCACAGGCAGCACAGGATCACACCATACGGGTTATCATCGATGTAGTTCAACGCTATGATATCGATGGAGTTCATCTTGATGATTATTTCTATCCCTATAAGGAAACGGACTCGACAGGGACGGCAATAGACTTCCCGGATGAGTTGATCTGGGCCCGGTATTCGGAGGGGATGAGCCGGGAGGACTGGCGCCGCAACAACGTGAACCGCTTTATTGAACGCCTGTACATGGAGATCAAACGGAGTGATCCACAGGTAAGGTTCGGCATCAGTCCGTTTGGGATCTGGAGGCCGGGCTTTCCTGACAATGTGGACGGCCTTGATGTCTATACCGAAGTCTATGCCGATACCCGAAGGTGGCTTCGGAACGGATGGCTGGATTATTTCAGTCCCCAGTTATACTGGGCCATCAACCAGCCCGGACAAAGCTATCCGATCTTGCTGGAATGGTGGAATCAGCAAAATGATCACAGCCGACATCTCTGGCCGGGTAATTACGCCAGCCGGGTTGAAAGCGGAGCCATGGTCAACTGGCCGGCCTCAGAAATCCTAAACCAGGTTGAGGCTACCCGCCAAAACCCCAATGCCGACGGAAATATTTTATTTAGCATCAGCGTCTTAATGGAAGACCGCGGCGGACTGGCCCGGGCTCTCAGAACGGGAACCTATCAGCACCAGGCCCTGGTTCCGGCCTCACCCTGGCTGGGGGACACAGCTCCTCTCAAACCGGTTACGGACCTGCGTGAATTCGGCGGTTCTGCCGAACTTTCGCTGATGCCCGCCGACAATGAATTCGCCTGGCTCTGGGTCATTAAGAGCTTTCAGGGGAACCGTTGGGATATAGAAATCGTGCCGGGGTGGAAACATCTTCATAACCTTGAGGGAAAACCGGAGGTCATCGTGGTCACGGCCGTGAACCGGTTGGGCATCGAAAGTGAACCGGCTGTAATCCGGGTGAACTAATGCCTGGATCCATGAATTTACACTTAAATTTGCTATATTGATGATCATAGGTTATGCTTACAAGGTACTGTTGAAGATTTCCATCAGGGTGCTGACCGCCTTTGGCACTCCGGTCGCACATGAGGCTTCTCATGCAGACGCTAATAAAAATATTAAAAAAAGGGAGAGAACGATGAGTGATCATGCCGTTGCATTACTCGGGTGGACAGCGCAGGGGATTCAAAGCATGGAAAAATTAGGGCAAAAATACGTTATTGTCAGTTATTCGGATTTTGAAGGCTATGCGAAAGAAAATAATATACCGTTTGTCTCCTGGGATTTTAATACCTGGAGCGACGAGAACAATTCATTTCAGCTTAAAGAGAAACTGGATGCCTTCAACGTCACGGTCGCTGTTCCGCTGTATGAAGAAACCGTAGAATGGGCCGGAGCATTGAATTCCCTGTACCGGGATGACCCGAGAGTCCTTAACCGTGCTTTTCTGTTCCGAAACAAGGCCGTTATGAAACGCAAAGCCATGCTGGCCGGGATCCGGGTAGGACTGTTTGAGGAAGTTCATAACCTGGAACAGGTACACAGTTTCATGAAAAGGCTTAATGAGGCCAACCTTCAGCTTCCCGGAGAAGAGGATTCCTGGGTCCACCTGAAACCGTTCAGCGCGGCCGGTACGGTTGGCCACAAGCTCCTGCGAAACTTCTCCGACATTGATGAAAAGGTCATCGATAAGGATTTTCCCTGTATGGTGGAAAGTCACCTTCCCGGCAAGGAGTTCTCCTGTGAAGCATTTATTCATAACGGTAAGATCCGGTTCCTGAATATTACCGAATACATCCATCTGGGCTACTCCAATTATGTACCGGCCGGACCGGCGCTTCAGGCTAAGCGTCCGCAGATATTGAAGGCAATGCAAAAGCTTGTTGATTCGTTCGGCATTGAGTATGGGATGATCCATCCTGAATGGTTTCTTACCGAAGATGACACGCTAAGTTTTGGGGAGGTTGCAGCACGAATACCGGGAGGTCATATTTTTGAATTAATTGAGAAAGCCAATGGGTTTGATCCCATTCAGGCCTTTGTACTGTGCAGTGACCCTTCCACACCTGAAAGTGTCATTCAGGATTTTTTCCCTCCCGATGATGAGGTGCCGCATTTATATGCAGGCAGCCTGATGATCTATCCCAAACCGGGACGGATCACCCAGCTTCATATACCCGAGGAGCTTAAAGAGGACCCTTATTTCGAGACCCATACGTTGTATGAACCTACCGAGCATAAAGTTTCGGACGACCGTGAAGGCTTCGGAAATCATTACGGCACCATCTTCTTTAAAGGAGAAGATCCCGAACGGATGGCCGGGTTATTAAACCACTATGAACAAGTGGATTTTTATAAATGAAAGGCTGACACCCTTTACCAAACGCTTCAAATGAATCAACCTGCAGCAAACATCACCCGGTCTTTCCATGAAACGCTGAAGGATCTGGATGAGGCTCATGCCTTAATGCAAAATGAAAATATCCGCAAGTTTCTGGCTACTGTGGATCTGCTCACCGACAGTGAACAGGGGATTCGGTTTCTCTATGAAAACATCCAAAGCATCACAAACAGCGGGTTTTTTAAAAATACCAGCTGGCAGGATGCGGCCTTGCTGAACCCATCGCTGATGGCCGGCACGATCAAGGCTGGGGGGCAAACCACCTTATATGAAATTCTGAGTGATTTGCGCATGCTGGCCATTGCCCAAAACGATCTCACAACCAGGCAGATTAGTCCGGGTAAAGCCAAAACATATATCGATGAAGCCGTTATTAACAACCTGGATCTGTTCTTTCCCGACGCTTCGGAAGAATTGCGTAATGTGGACGAGCCCACAAGCAGGAAGATCAGGGTATTGTTTGGATTCTTAAGGGAGTTTATTTCCCTTAACGGAATATGGGAGAAACTTGAGACCGAACTGGAACTTATATGCCTTCAGCGGCCGATCGTGACCGACCGGGCCATAGATATCATTAACACGGTTACCGAGCAGGTTACCCGCCAGGGCAGTTCGGTCGGCCAAACACGCTTGCATGACTTTGTCGACGCCATAAAAGCCCCCTCCGGTAAAGCCCGGGAGCTGGACCCCGGAGGCTATGATACCTGGCTGGCCTCAGCCCCTGAAGAGGCCCTTGTAAACGAATGCGTGTCGCTGGGGGGGACGCTGCGTGATACCGGACTTTCTTCCGTCTACCATGCCATTCTGGTTCGCCGTATCCGTAACTCGGTAAAACATCTTAAGATGGCACTCGGACTTAACAATACCGGTTCGTCCTCACTGGATCAGAATGGCAATTTCATTTCCAGGCTCATTGAATTTGCCATCCATCCGGAAACCGCCAGGGCCGTATATGGACTGACACTGCTGCTGGAACGTAATTTACTGGATCAACAGCCGGTCTTAAGCACATTAGGGCGGCTGCTGACCTTGGATCTGCATGCCGATATCGCCGAATCGATCCGGAAGTCCAAACATCAGGGTGAATCCAGCCCCATACAGCATCTCGTGGCCGATGCCGTTTGCATCCTGGGTCAGCCCCTGGGCGTTGGCCAGGGCTGGAATCCGACCTGTCAGTCCGCCAGGGGAATAAGCTTATGGAGCCGTCACGCTCCGGGCAAATTAATGCGTATGGTCATCACGGCGGCCACGACCAATAACCTGGAAATGCGTTTCGAAAACCAGCTTCTGTCTTCCTCTGAACTTGCAATGGGCCTGGCTAAAGAATTTGACTACAATCTGGATACGGTATCCATCGTTCTGGTGCCGCATCTGGACCGCATCTATTTTGAGATGATGAACCGGGCGTCCGCCCGCGGTGAAGACCCCCATAAATGGGTAAATCCGGCCATGTACGGGCATTGGATCCCGACAGGTTTTCTCTCGGCCTATGATTACCTGACCGATACCATAAAAGATTACGATACCTTTCTACGCGTGTTCTACGCTACGCATCACCCCGATTATAACGGAGGACATGATCTGGCCTATCCCAATCCCGTCGGTATCTTTCTGACGGCCGGGAATGGCAAGCTGCTGGGCTTTCATGCCGTCTCCGTGCTCCGTGTGGCTCAGAACAAAGGTATGCTGCGCATTTATTTCCTTAATCCCAACAATGAGGGACGTCAGAAATGGCAATCCGATATCAAGCCCACCGTGGCCGGAAATGGTGAGCGGGCCGGCGAATCCTCCCTTCCCTTTCATCAGTTTGCATCCCGTTTGTATGCCTACCACTATCACCCCTCCGAAGCTGAAAATACCGGTCAGGTATCCGTTGAAGAAATTCAGCAAGTCACAGAAATAGCAAAAGCAAGCTGGGGAACCTCCTACAAATGGTGGATGGAATTTCCTCAACCTGCCCTTTAAACACTTTCATTTCCGAACATGGTCAGGCACTCTTCCCGTATAGAGCTCAGTTTATCTGCACTGAAGCAAAATTTTAGTTTTATTCGAAAAAAAACCGGTCCTGAGCCCATCATCTCCTCGGTTGTGAAAGCCAACGCTTTTGGCCACGGCATCAATGAATTCGTACCGATGGCCGAAAAATGCGGCATCAATCATTTTGCTGTGGCTTCCAGCTTTGAGGCTTACGAGGTATTGAATGCCCGCACCAAAGACAGCCGGATCATGATTATGGGTATTCTCTACAAGGAGGATTTACCCTGGGTTATTGAAAATGATATCGAATTTTTTGTCTACGATATAGAGCGTCTTGTTAAAGCCTGTGAGGTTGCCGGAAAAGTCAAAAAAAAAGCGATCATTCACCTGGAACTGGAAACAGGCGGTAACCGGACCGGTTTGCCGAAGGAAGATCTGGCGAAAGCCATCCGGTATATGCGGAAGAACCAGGAATGCCTGCAGTTTGAAGGCGTTTGCACGCACTTTGCCGGCATCGAGTCGCTGGCCAATCAGTTCAGGATCGTAAAACAGCTTGATAACTTTAATGCCATGTGCAAAGCAATAGAAAAGCTGGGGTTATCACCCCGCCTGCGTCATACGGCCTGTTCGGCCGCCGCCCTGGCTTTTCCGGAAACGGTGATGGATATGGTCAGGGTCGGGACCGCCCAGTTCGGTCTCTGGCCGAGCCCGGATATTTATAATCTCCACCTGATGCAGACCAATAAGCTAAAAGACTCCCCCCTGAAAAGGGTGCTCAGCTGGAAGACGGATATAATGCACCTTAAGGAGGTAAAAAAAGATGAATTTGTAGGATACGGCACCAGCTTTCAGGCCCCGAAGGATATGCGTATGGCTGTTTTGCCGATCGGTTATTCAAACGGCTATCCCCGCTCCCTGTCCAATCAGGGTCACGTGCTGATCCATGGTAAAAAAGTTCCGGTTGTCGGACTGATCAACATGAATGTTTTTATGGTGGATGTAACCCAGATCCCGTATGTTGAGGTCGGAGACGAAGTGGTGCTTATCGGAACACAGAAGAAAAATACCATTACCATTAAGTCGTTCTCCGATTTTACCAATGTAATCAACAACGAACTGGCCAGCCGGTTGCCCATGGCCATACCCCGGCAGGAAGTACGATAGAATATCTTATTGCCGCATGAACCGCACTGCTACCCTGTTAATACACTGCCCCGACCGTAAGGGTATCGTTGCTGCCGTATCCGGCTTTTTAAGCGGACATAACGGCAACATCGTACATGCCGTCCAGCACCAGGATACCACCTTCGGTTTGTTTCTGATGCGGCTGGAATGGGATCTCAGCGAGTTTGATCTCGACATTGAAACCTTCAGAACAAAATTCGCGCCCATAGCCGAACAATTTGAAATGAACTGGCAGCTGTCCCAGTCATCGGTTCGCCATAAAGTCGCTATTTTTGTTTCGAAATATGATCATTGCCTGGCGGATCTGCTCTACCGCCATGAAAGCGGAGAGCTTGAGTGTGAGATACCCCTCATTATCAGCAATCATACCGATGCCCGCCAGCTTGCTGATTTTCACAAAATTCCCTTCTACCATATCCCTGTAAAGGCGCGGCAAAAAGCTGAAGCCGAACGACAGCAGCTGGAACTGCTGCAAATCCATGGGATTGACCTGATCGTGCTGGCCCGTTATATGCAAATCCTCTCACCCGGGTTTGTCAACCGCTATCCCCATAAGATCATCAATGTCCATCATTCCTTCCTGCCGGCCTTCAGCGGACCCCGGCCCCACCACCGGGCCTTTGAGCGTGGGGTGAAAATAATCGGGGCTACCAGCCATTACGTGACCGATGCCCTGGATGAGGGCCCCATCATAGAACAGGATGTCAGCAGCATCTCTCACCGGGATCAGCTGGAGGATTTAATTCAGAAAGGGCGGGATCTGGAGAAAATGGTGCTGTCCAGGGCCATCCGGTGGCATATCAAACACAGGATACTCGTTTATGCGAATAAATCCGTGGTTTTCGTCTGAGCCGTACCCGCCGGTCAGTTTTTATTGAAATCTGTATTCATAGGTAATAGGCCTGTCTTCCAGAAAATTGTACAGGGTCAGGCGCCTGAGAGAATACCAGCCAATCCAGAAATCCCTCAGTGCACTTATATACCCCTGGCGGGCGCTGTCTTTTTCGTTTTGGGCTATGAACAGATTGGTGATATCTATCCGGCCGATCAGATACCGGTTCTGGGTAACATCATACCGGTGCTGGGCAATGGTGTCGGATTGGGCAGCGAGCGATACCTGGTCTCCCAGCTGGAGGAATTGCGTAACCCGGTAATCCACCTCCTGAATAAACTGCCTACGCTGGTACTGAATGCTGTTGGCCACCTCCCGTTGCTGGTTCAGGGCCGCGTTTACCTGGGCCCGCTGCTTGCCCCAGTTATAAAGGGGGATATCAAAGCCGATGGTAAAAAACTGGCGGTTTTGAGGGTTGTCATATAACTCATTAAGGTAGGGAGAGGTTTGATTCAGTCCGTAGTTAGCCCGGATCGTGGCAGAGAAGCCCCCTTCGCCTTTGGCCTGGGCCAGATTCCGGTCGGCCTGCAATTCATTCAGCCGGTAATTCAGCGCTTCACTGTTGTTCTGTATGGCCAGCTCCTTGGCCCTTTCCATATCCACCGAGATCACCGGCAGATCGTGGGGGGCTTCCAGCTCAATCTCCACATCGGTGGGAAAGCCCAAAAGGATCTTAAAATTGCTAAGGGTCCTGTCGTATTCAATACGGGCGGTGGTCAGGGACGATTCGGCATTTCTAAGCTGCAGTTCGGATTGAAGCAGATCATTTTCAGCTATGCTTCCTACGTTATACCGGCCCCGCGAAATGTTATAAATTGAATCATTCCGGACGACATTAAACTCGGCATTTTCCAGATTGATCCTGGATAAATACACATTAAAAAAGTTTTGGGTTACCTCAACAGCCAACGCCTCCAGATCCCCCACGAATTCTTTTTGGGAGATCTCAAGCTGAAGGGGCTCCAGCCGGTTCCGCCATTTCAGGTTGTTGAACTGGAACAGAGGCTGCTGAATGCCAACCACCAAAGGGGTGCTTTGCCAAAGATACGTATTCTCGCCGCCGAAGATCCCGAGACGGGTCACCCCCGAAGAAAGGGAAACAGAACCGCCGGTAGGCAGAATGCTTTGATTGATGGAAAGGGCGGACGTGGCCTCCGATTGTATCCTTGAAGAAAAGGTAACCGTCCCGTCATCGAGGGTGTTGGGAAATATATTCTTATTAAAGTTCGGGGAATCGCCACTCAGCGTCAAGCTGGGCAACAGGTCGGCCCGAAAGGATTCATACTGCCACCGGCTGGCCACCAGCGAAGAGCGGATGGCCTCGGCAACCGGGCTTTGTTCCTGGGCAATGGCAATGCATTCTTCCAGGGAAAGGGTCCCCAGGTTCAGTTGGTCCTGTGACGAGGCGCTGCCTGCCATGGCAGCCAGAAGTATGATGGCACCGATAAAGGAGGCCGTCCGTCTAATTATGGTGTAATGCATGGATTGGATCTTGTTCAGCTGCGTTTCGTGCAGGGAAATAACCAAAGATGATCCCGATTATCATTGCCACTCCAAATGACAATAATATGGATGCGGGGGTAACCATGGTGACTATTCCTGCTGTAAATTCAATGAGGTAACTAAATGAAATTCCCAGGATGATGCCGATTATCCCGCCCGTAATACTGATGGCCAGGGCTTCGGTCAGGAACTGAAGCTGGATATCCTGTTTATGGGCGCCCACGGCACGGCGCAAACCTATTTCCCGATAGCGTTCAACGACAGAGGCCAGCATGATATTCATGATGCCGATGCCCCCCACCAGCAACGAAATCGATGCGATGGATGACAACACGATATTGAAAATACGCTGGGTGCGCCGTTCCTGCTGCAATAGAAGTTCCGGTACGATTAATTCAAAGTCCACGACCCCGTTATGACGCCGCAGCAGCATGCGCCTCATTATATCGGAAAGGGCTACACTATATTGATTATCCGTTACCCTGACGATGAGCTTGTCGAGCTGATTATTGTTGTGCGCGACATTTCCGGAAGATGAGCTGCCATCGTTGTTATTATTACCGTTAGCGGATGAAGCGGCTGCCTGTATATCCTGACCGGTAACCAGCGACCGGTTTTTATAGCGCAGCAAGGCACTGGTAGCCGGGGTGTACATATCCAGGTTATAATTCCGGATTCCCAGGTTATCAATGTCTTCGGTACTTATTTCCCTCCTTTTCAGCACGCCTACGACGGTAAACCAAATGTCGCCGGCTTTGATCCTTTTGCCCATAGGATCTTCTCCCAGGAAAAACTTTGATTGTATATCCGAGCCAATAATACAAACCGGCTCGGCCTGGCTGACATGCAGATCCGAAAAAGTCCGGCCGGCCTGAAATTCAAAACTATTGATCTCAAAGTAATTCGGGCTTACGCCCACCAGTTTCCCTGAGCGGATCCGGCCGCTGCGTATAAACGAAGTCTCGAAAATAATTTCCGGGGTGACCGATTCGATATAGGGAATGTTCTTTTGGATGCTCTCCATATCTGCCAGGGTCAGGCCGGGTGAATACCTTTTCTGGTTCCTGTTGTCCTGAGTCGTCTGCTGAAAATCCCCTTCCACCTGCTCGACGACGGCTTCAATGATGATATTATTGGTTCCCAGCAGCTGCATCTGCTGCATAACCTCTTCCTGGGCACCACGGCCGATAGCCAGCATGGCGATTACGGATGCCACCCCGAAGATGATCCCAAGTGAGGTCAGCAGCGACCGCATGGTATTCTGGCGGATGGCTTTCAGTGCAATACTGAAATTATATACTAGTTTTTGTAACAAAGATCAGGGGCCTTTTATATAAATCTTTTAATAATATATGAGCATTGAAATGAATCTGCCACGGCACAGAAGTATTAATCTTCCTCCAGATGAATATCTTCCTGCCCTCCTTCAGGATGCCTTTCATCGGAATCCGGCTGGCGGATAATGACCTCTTCGTTTTCTTCCTGCTCACGGTATTTCTGAAGAATTTCTTCTGATAAGTAGCTTTTATTAATATTCGACGTATCCGGTGGCCGGGTCAAAAACAGCTGATCATTCCTGTCCACGCCTTCAAGAATTACCACCTCATTTTCATTCATCAGGCCCAGGACCACCTGTTGCATGACCGGCCGGGCTCCCCGCTTATACACCACCATCATCGAGTCCTGGGTAAAGACAGTCTCCAGCGGCACGAACAGGGCATGGTCTGCTGAATTTACCTGGATAGTATTGCTCGTTGTCATGGCCGGGCGCAGGGTGGAATCCGGCTCACTGACTCGGATCACCACTTCAAAGACTTTGGAATTGGAGTTGGGACGCTGCTCCCCGATGTTGGTCACTTCGGTGACGATACCGCTCAGGATCTTGTCTGGGTTGGCATCGAGCCCGATGGAAACGGGCTGCTGTAATTTTATCTTATTGATGTCGACTTCGTTGATATAAGTTACCGATTCCATTACGCTGAAATCCGGCAATTCGGCTACGATGGGATTCCATCCATAAATGGTGCTGCCCTCTTTCACTTTAGACCCGTCGTCGTTCCTTCTATAGATGACCATCCCGTTTTCAGGAGCCCGGATTTCAAACCTTTCCATGATCTCTGTTATTCTCTCCACGTCATAACGTTCTTCCTGCACTTCATTTTGCCGTCTGCGCAGATTGGCTTCCGCCTGCATCACGGTGGTCACATACCTGCTTTTGGCCTGTTCCAGCTGCCGTTCCGCTTGTTCCAGGGCAATATCAGCCTGCCGCTGAACAGCCGGTGATTCGTATTCTGCCTGTTCGACGGCTATTTTCCGTTCCTCCAGGTTATACTCCAGATCCAGTATATCATACCGGGCCTGGGAAAGGGTCAGGGCTGAATCCAGCTGGGCCTGTTCCAGCTGCGTTTCTTCTTCTTCCAGGTCCAGTTCGGCATCCTGCAAGGTGCTTAAGACACTTGAGCGGTCCAGTTCGGCAACAAAATCTCCTTTTTCCACAACCGTCCCTTCGGGCACCAGCCGGAGTATAGGCACATTATTGATCCGGTAATTGCGCATATTTTCCGGACCCCTGATACTGGTAGAGGTTTCAGCACGTAATTCGCCGCTGGTCGTTATGCTCACATCGAACAAGCCCTCGCTGGGTGATACATACATCATGTTGGATTCGGAAGATTCCGTATCAACGGCAAGCCAGGCTCCCAAAAGGATGATGACCACCAATCCTCCGATATAATATTTTATTTTCATAACAAAATCTGAATTGATCCTTCTTAATACCGGCTTCCGTCAAGTAGGAAATACCTTATATTTTTAGTTCAAATAAACCTGTTTTTAGCTAAATAATACAATTGGAATTGCATCTTTTTACATAACAAGATTTTTTTATCAGTATAGCAAGTAAAAAAGCCTTACAGAAAATCTGCAAGACTTTTTTGCCATTCAGAGTCGGGGCGACAGGATTTGAACCTGCGACCCCCACGTCCCGAACGTGGTGCGCTACCGGGCTGCGCTACGCCCCGA
>JBBDRB010000093.1:0-3175 GCA_040905685.1 Balneolales bacterium
TGCGGAGGTGGAGGGATTCGAACCCCCGGTGCCTTTTCAGACACAACGGTTTTCGAGACCGCCCCGTTCGACCGCTCCGGCACACCTCCTGTTACTTGAATTTAGCTCTAAATTCTCTTATATTAGTAAACTTTATATTATTTTTTTGTATACGTCATTATATATCCCGTAGATTCTACATGAAGCTGACAGATTTTAAGTATAAATTTGACAAAATCATCGTTCCGGAATACCCGGCCGAGCCAAGAGACGCCGCCAAGTTAATGGTCTTGAACCGAAAAGAAAAGACCATAACGCATGAAAAATTTTCAGACATACACAAGTACTTTAACCCGGGCGACTGTATGGTCTATAATAATACGAAAGTTTTTCCTGCCAGGCTTAAAGGCAGAAAAGAAAAAACCGATGCCGATATAGAAGTCTTTTTACTGCGTGAACTTCAGCCTGAAAACAAGTTGTGGGATGTTTTGGTGGAGCCGGCCAGAAAGATCCGCATAGGAAACAAACTTTATTTCGGAGACGAAGTCGTGGCCGAGGTCGTCGATAATACCACTTCCCGGGGCCGGACCATCCGCTTTCTTTTCGATAAACCCAATGAAGAGCTGTACGGGATACTGGATCAGATCGGCGAGATGCCCCTTCCTCCGTATATTAAAAGGAAGCCGGAGGAAGCTGACAAGGAACGCTACCAGACCGTCTACGCCTCCGAACGCGGCGCCGTGGCTGCCCCGGCGGCCGGAATGCATTTCACTACGGAGCTGCTGAAGAAGCTGGAAAAAAAAGGCGTGGACCTCGTTCCGGTAACCCTGCACATTGGATGGGGTACGTTCAGGCCGGTTGAAGTGGAGGACCTTACCAAGCACCGCACCGATTCGGAGAATTATTTCATCTCTCAGGAAAGCACCGATACCATCAACGATGCCCTGTCCGATAAAAAACGCAGGGTAATCTGCTGCGGCAGCACGGCTGTACGAACAATAGAAACCAGTATCACGGCCAGCAATAAAGTTAAGCCGGCCTTTGGGTGGACCGATAAATTTATCTATCCTCCTTATGATTTCAAGATCACCGAAGGCCTGATCACCAATTTTCACAGGCCGGAATCTACCATACTCATGCTGGCAGCGGCATTTGCCGATTATGATTTTCTCATGCAGGCCTATGAAGAAGCCGTGAAGAAAAAATATCGGTTTTACGCTTTTGGCGATGCCATGCTGATCATTTAACCGTCCGGGCAAGCGCGTTAATTATGAGGTTCACTCTAACGGTAATTATACCTGCCGCCGGTTCAGGGACCCGGATGGAAAGTGATGTACCCAAGCCGTTCATCAAACTTCATCAAAAAACCATTCTTGAACATACTGTAAATGCCTTTAAACAAGTTAAGCAGGTAAGCAGAATCGTTATTGCCGTATCCGGAGACTCCCTGCAACACGTTACCTCCATGTTTACTGAACAAACCGAACCCGAAATTTTGTGCATTGAAGGAGGCTCTGAGCGTCAGCATTCGGTTTACAATGCCCTGCACTATGCCGGTGATGCCGATTTGGTGGCCGTACATGATGCGGTCCGGCCTTTTGTGACGGGCGCCGACATCCTGGCCTGCTGCGAGGCGGCCCTGAACACCGGCGCGGCGCTGCTGGCGGTAAAAGCGGCCGATACTGTCAAAATAGTCGGCAAAACGGGCCTGGTGGTTTCCACGGCCGACCGTGACACGGTGTGGCTGGCCCAGACGCCCCAGATTTTCAAACGGCCTGTTCTGGAAAAAGCATTTCAGCAGGCCGGATCGTCCGGAAAAATGTTTACCGACGATGCCTCCCTTGTAGAGGATGCAGGATTTCCGGTCCGCGTTGTGCCCGGAGATCCCCGCAATTTCAAGCTAACGTATCCCCGGGATATGGAACGGGCCAAATATATGATGGAAAGACCATGGCAAAACTGAGAATAGGATACGGATACGATGTCCACCGCCTCGTTAAAAACCGCAGGCTCATCCTGGGCGGCGTGGACATACCCCATCATTCAGGGTTAAAAGGCCATTCGGATGCCGATGTGCTCATCCATGCCGTCATTGATGCGCTGCTTGGCGCCGCGGCCCTGGGCGATATCGGCACCCATTTTCCCGACACGGCCCCCGAGTTCGAACATATTGACAGCCGGAAATTGCTGGTGCTGACCGGCAGGCTGATCGCCGAACATTCGTACAGCATAAACAATATCGATGCAACGATTGTAGCTCAGGAACCCCGCCTTGCGGGATTTATCGGGGAAATGATCCGCAACGTAGCCGGTGATCTTCAACTGGACACGGACCAGGTCTCCATCAAAGCGACCACCGGCGAGAAAATCGGGGCTATGGGCCGCTCGGAAGGCATCAGCGCAACGGCCGTGACCATTATAAGATCCTGACGCTCATATGGACCAACTGATTCACGATTTTCTGGACTGGGTGTGGCATCAGCCGGCGATCAGCATCTATGTGATATTGTTTATCATTGCCTGGCTGGAGAATATCATCCCTCCTGTTCCGGGCGATATCGTTGTCATACTGGCGGGGTACCTGGCCGCCGAGGGTATCGTTAGTTTTTTCACCGTTCTGGCGCTCACCACCATTGGATCGGTTATCGGTTTCATGACCCTGTTTGCCCTGGGCTGGTTTTGGGGGGATGAAATAAAATATAAAAAGAACAAGTTCTGGCTGTTCAAATACGTAAGGATGAAGTACTACGTGCGGACGAAAGCATGGATGAACCGTTGGGGGCAGGGGGTCATCCTGGCAAACCGTTTTTTGGCCGGCACCCGATCGGTGATCTCATTGACGGCCGGAATGGTGCAAACCCGGGTCGATTATACCATTGCCAGTTCATTGGTCAGTTCCCTGGCCTGCAATTTCCTGTTGATGGTGTGCGGGTGGATCATCCGGGAAAAATGGGAGATTATCGGCCGGTATCTGGATATCTACGGAATAGTGGTGGTGGTCGTTGTTATTACCTTTGTAACCATGCGTATATATATAAAGCGGAATAAGAAAACAGAAAAGACCGTTTAAATTCAGGCTGACGTGATGGGGGAAACAAGCCCTGATTATTATAAATAAACCTTGACAACAAAATTCAGAGTCCTTAATTTAAAGGTCTTTCAGAATTTGCTGGTGTAGCTCAGTTGGTAGAGCAAC
>JBBDRB010000094.1:0-3070 GCA_040905685.1 Balneolales bacterium
TTTTTGATCACCTCATCCCGGAATTACAAAACAATGGTTTTACCGAAGAAGATATCCGCCAGCTACTGGTGATTAATCCTTCTCAGGCTTATGCGATACAAGTAAGGATGAAGTAGTTTTTTTGAAGACTACCTCTTTTAAAGGACGATTTATGCAAGAATGCCGAACCTGTCCCGAACATGAGTCAACCTTGAACGGGCGGCTGAAGTTGATAAACGCTATGAAGGATGGGCTGAATGCTCCAAATAACCATATATTTTTATCTTTTACTGACACTACTGTTTTTTTAATACATCCTGAAGTGACTTATTCTTCTTAAAAACTGATGCCGCAAATGGGCAAAGCGGTATCACTTCAAGTTCGTTTTCACGGGCATAGGTTACGGCATGTTCTACCAACAGTTTCCCCACATTTTTACCTTTTAGCTCATCGGAAACATCCGTGTGATCGAGAATGATCAGGGATTCTCCGGCTTTTGAGTACGTGAGATTCGCTTTAATATCACCATTTTTTTCAAGAAAGAACTCTCCTTTTGTTTCTCCGGATCGATGTTGAATATTCATATTAAGTTCCATTTTACGTATTACTTTAAAACGAGAAACTGCGTTAACTCCCTTGCCGCGGCACCTCCTGCGCGATTTGCCCCGATGGTGGATGCTGACGGCCCATAACCAACCAGATGAATCCTTGGGTCTTTTTTAACCTGTGTAGCCAGTCTGCCGGTCATGGTTATACCTCCGTCATCTTCGCGCAGCATGAGCGGTGCCAAATGATCAAGGGAACTGCGAAAACCGGTACACCAGAGAATGACATCGGCCTGACGAATGGTACCGTCCGGCCAGCGGACTCCCTCTTCAATGATTTCGCTGAACATGGGCTGCCGTTTAAGAACCCCCCGCTCCCGCATGGCCTCAATTGCAGGCGTCACAGGCAGCCCGGTTACGGAAACCACAGACCTAGGCGGCAGCCCCCGTCGCACGCGGTCTTCCACAATGGCTACTGCCGCACGACCATCTTCTTCGGTGAAGGTTCCCGGTCGAAACTCCGGCGGCCGCCGTGTAACCCATGTTGTTGATGTAATCCGTGAAATTTCATCAAGTAGCTGTATGGCAGAGATCCCTGCGCCGACAATAACAACGTGTTTGCCGCCGAAGTCTTCAGCCGTTTTATAATCTTTGGTGTGTAGTTGCCGGCCCTGAAACCTATCCGCACCGGGATAATCCGGAATATGGGGACTCTCCCACGTGCCCGTGGCATTGATAATTCCCTGTACCGAAAAATGAGGGCCATCCGTTTCTACGGTCATCCGGTGCCCGCGATCACATACTGCCATCACCTTAATGGGCCGATATACAGACAGGTCAAAGGTTTTTTCATAATCTTCAAAATATTTAGGTACAGCAATATTCGCCTGCACTTCCTCTTCATCAGTGCCTATAGCATCGGAGAAACTCATGCCAGGCAGATCGTGAATACGGTTGACGGTGCTCAGTGTCAGAGAGGGCCACCGGTGCTGCCAGGCACCTCCGGGCTCTTTCGATTGATCCAGCACGATAAAACCCCGACCGGGTTTCAGTGCCTGCCTGTTAAGATGATATGCCGATGATAATCCCGCCTGTCCGGCCCCTATTACAGCAATATCTGCTTTGTACAATACCCGGGAGGCAGATTCTGGTTCTGCTGCTTTGGTTGAATGATTGCCATTCATGCTGTCTGAAGACTTTTTTGTACTCATTATTCACCTTTACAATCCGGATTCCCGGTCCCATCTTTCTAACGTATAAGCTCGCTGATTGCACCATAAATTTCAAAGCTAAATTGAATCTGGAGATTTAGCCTGATGTAAAACTTCTTTTCAGGGATATCCGCTTTTATATTTTTCAGCATTTCGAACCGGGTTAGTAAATTACGTTTATAACCAATACATTTTGATAAAATGAATAAACGCATTACAAATGTTCGATAAACTGTATGAAAGCATCCAGCAAAATGTTTCCCTGACCGCTGAGGAGTGGGAGCTATGTAAATATAATTTTCGTCCCAAACGGATGCTCAAACGACAGTTCTTGCTTCAAGAGGGAGATGTTTGTCACCGGTTAACTTTTGCTGAGAAGGGAGCATTATTCTCCTATTCCGTTGATCCAAAAGGGGGGCAACATGTCATCCAATTTGCTTTTGAGGGATGGTGGATTGCAGACCTGCAAAGCTTTTTCACGAATACCCCTTCCTCTTTTAATATCGAGGTTCTTGAAGACAGTGATCTGCTTATTATAGACAGAAAAAATCACGATATGCTTCTGAATGAAATTCCGGCCTATGAACGGTATCAACGCATCATCCTCCAAAATGCATATGTTGCTTTACAACAACGCGTTGAAAATTCTTTGGGCCTTACTGCTGAAGAAAAATACGCTCGTCTGATTAGAAAAAATCCTGAATTTATGAACTGGGTTCCCCAGCACCTGGTTGCCTCCTACCTTGGCATCAGTCCCGAAACACTGAGTCGCGTCCGTGGGCAACTTAGTAGATAAACCGAATCTAGCCTTGTATTAAGAACCCAGCTTGAACCGGGGAAGGTGAAGTCCCCATTGAATGGCCATCATTCGCAAGCCGATCACAATTCCCATGCTCAGGGTAATTAGGGCGGCAGAAGGTAGAGCAAAGGGTTGCAACAACAGGTACACCGCAGCTCCGGCAAGAGCGGCCGTAGCGTAGATATCGCGTTGCATGATCATCGGGATTTCATTGGTTAAAACATCCCGAAGAAGACCGCCCACTGTACCTGTTATGACGGCCATAATCACGATGATGATTCCACTGGATACCACGTTTTGAGTAGCCTCGGCACCGGTTATGGTAAAGACCGCCAAACCCAGGGCATCTGCATACAGCAGGGCCTTCAAAGGGGGTTTTTTATAACGCGTATACCCAATTGTAAAAAGGGCGGCGAACAATATCACCAACAGATAAACGGAATCGGTGATCCAGAAAATCGGATACCGGTCCAGTAACAGATCCCGGGTAGTTCCGCCGCCTATCGCGGTTACTAAAGCGATTATCACTACCCCCA
>JBBDRB010000095.1:0-3068 GCA_040905685.1 Balneolales bacterium
TCGCCGTGGACCAAAGCTTCCCGGTGCTGTTCGAGGCGCTCGGCCTCATCGTAGAACTGCTTTCTGAGCCCGGGGTGGCGGTCGCCGGTGGTGATCAGGTAGGGGTCGATCCTCAGGCTCTTGAAATTGGCGGTGGTATCGAATGTTTGCCTGACCTCGTCCCTGCCGGCTGAGCGAAGATGAACAGCGGCCATCAGCTCAGCGGCTTTTGTGGTCACCTCCGGTTCAAACAAACCCCTGAGCAGGCGGTCTTTCCAGTTGTCAAAGGAGGACCCCAGGTATTCCATTACGAAAAAACCCTGCCCGGGATCGCGGTACACCATATTGGGAACGGCCTGAGGTAAAAACCCCTGAACGTACAGGATGAAATCCTGCTCGGATTCGTTGCGCGAGACATCGGCAAGCCACTCGTCTTCGACTTTAAGCCGGGCCCGGGCCTGTTTGATCACATACCGGTTTCCGCCATCCGACAGCAAATAAATGTCGGAGGATACCCCGCCGGTCAGCGGTTTGAACTGCGGATCGGCGCTTTCAATGAGCTTCTTTCCCCGAAGGATGGAAACAATCCGGTCCTTATCCATCGGCTTCCCGTATGATGGCATCGTACACCCTTCGGGCATGGTCATAGGCCTCACGGGCGGCTTCCAGCTCACTCTCCCTGAACCTCGGACTTTTCATCTCCCAGCACTGGTCCACCGCGCAGCGCAGCCATTCCGCGCTTTTTTTGACCCTGACCGGCTTATCGTCCACTTCAACGAAAATCGGATTGGTGTGAGAGCTGGCATTCACGCGGACCGCCATCCAGGCGGACTCTTCGATCCTGTAGCTGAAAGTCAGCTCGTTCCAGTTTCCGTCGGCCTCGATTTCCCGGGTCTCGACCGGGTACCCGTTCACGATCAGCTCTACCGGGATCCTTCTGGACGATGCTATCCTGGACCGTTCGATATGCCAGTAGGGAGCTTCATCGGGAAGACGTGAAGCAATCAGTGCCCCAATTTCGTCCTGCGTTTCCGGCAGCATGGCCGCCGCCCTCACCGATACCTGCAGCGTTTCGGGTCCGTCAACAGACAGCTCGCTGTTCGCTTCACCCAGCACGACCCCGTTTACCGTGAAGTCGATCAGGTGAGAGAACCCGTCGGAGACATAGCTTTTACCCCGTTTCACCGCATCCATCAGGCTGCTAAAGTTCAGGTCGCAATGGGCATAGGTCCGCGCCATACCCACCCTCTCGTCATAGATGCAGGGGAAGTCCGTCTCGCCGCTGATCCGGGTCCGGAACCCGCTGTTCAGGGTATGATACCACATATTCAGCTCCACCGGGGCCGGAGTATCGCCGAGAGAGTACAGATCCACCACATCGTGGGTGACGGTGACCACATATTCGTTGGCCCCGATGCCATCCATGCGGGGAGTGACGTAATTGGGAAGTTCGTAGGTCGTCTCGGAAGGATAGAGTCCCCAGCCGGAGTGGGCATATCCGGTGATCCCACCCTGGGATTTGGCCCACTCGAGAACCGGCAGCGTCCAGGTTGGCCAGTCCTCAATCTGCGATGTGTTCGGGTATTCATCCTCGTTAAGGTCCAGCAAAACCAGGTGTCCGGCGTGGGAGGAAGGGAAGCCGGATATTTCAATATCATAGCGCAGGATGTTATCCTCGTCGGACAGGGCATGCTCCTCCCCCGTGAAATACTGCCTTTGATGATACCATCCTGGTCCCCAGGTCAGGTTGCTCCCGATATTCAGGTCCTCGCCCTGAATCTGCCTCCACATATGTTCAGGCGGCACGCCCTGCTCGGGGCTTTCGTAATGCGAACATCCGGCGGCATGGATATGGTGGTCATAGCTGTGCCAGCCCTCGCCGGCCATATGAATCCACCGCTTCAGCCGGAAACTGGCCTCCATGGAATCCACATTCTCCGGAACGGTCAGCGTTTTCTGCTGGGGATGGTATTCTGGTCCACGGCCAAAGGTAACATTATAGGTGCCCGGCGGCAGATGCACGTACTCCCCGGACTGCCGGTAGATCTGGGGCTGAAAGAAAAAATCGGGAAACGGATCCCTCGAAGCCACCCGGCGGGCCGGCAAGGGGTAGATGCCTCTGAGGCGGTTTTCGCGGGGTAGGTCATCGGTGATGATGAACGATGCCATCGGCGATGCATCATCCTCATCCTTTACATCGAAGACCACCTTCACGGCCGGCTGAATATCAAACAGGATATCGGCCGTATTGCGGAACCCGATATCCTGGGTGCCCTGGCCGACATTAAATCCGAACTGCGCTTCCCGTCTCCCCGAGGCCCGGGTGTAGATATGCATGACCGCATATTCCAGGTCCAGACCGGACAGATTCGGGCTCAGGGGCGGGTTGCGGTCGATGGCTATTTCCAGAAAACGGTTATCCAGTTGCCCCGGCGTCAGCCTGTTTGCTTCGGCCATACGATGGGCGTTGGTGGAGATATGCAAAACCGGTTCGGCGTTCGGGCTCTCCACTTCCAGAACCGCGGTGACATGGGCCTGATTGTGAACCTTAAGCAAAAACGTGGTCCACCCTTCCTGCTTCAGGATGGGCTGTGCCGCTCCCGGGATCACCTTCACCCTGGATTCGGCGTTGATGTCAATGGTGGCCAGCACAAAAGGGTCGAAGATCTCCTGTATTTTCATCACGGTTCTTTGATTCAGGGGAAGATCCTTCAGGGTCTTAAGCTCGTTGAACGATGCCTGAGGCAGGGCGCTGCCCATAAACGACAGGGCCTCGGCTACGCGAAGGGCCTGTGCGAGCAGCGGCTGCGGTTCCACATTCTCCACAAATTCGGGAATGGTATGGTGGGTGTCGGCATGATGATGGTGATCATGCTGCGCGTAGGCATTCACAGAGAGCGTCAAACATAGGGCGATGGCAGCGGTAATCTTCATGGGGATACGGACTACTGAACGACAGGGAACCAGAAAGTGTGAGGCAATATATTTAATACCCTGCAATAAATCAGCTTTCCTGACGATAAATGTTGTGTAGAAAACAGAACATTCCTATCTTTGTAATCTTCTCAAAAACAGGGTGATTAGCTCAG
>JBBDRB010000096.1:0-2965 GCA_040905685.1 Balneolales bacterium
AATTGCCAGCCTAGGGATATCCTCGAGCATAAATCCGATTAGGTCAGGTGATGGGTTTTTAGCAAGTTCGCCCGTAGGGAGTCGAACCCCAAACCTTCTGATCTCCCGTTCTAAGAAGCTGAGGTTGTCATTTTCTTTACAAAAGCAGGTTCGATCTCCTCATCCAACTTATGGAGAGCTATATAAGAGACCGATAATATTCCCAATAAAACAAGAGGGGTAAGTACTTCCGGCAGGGGATCACCCAATGCGGCATGTGCGATACTTCCGGATATCATATTGATCGTGAATCCGGCATACACCCACTCCTTAAGTCGTCCTGTAAAAGGTGCGAGCAATATGAGTACGCCAATTATTTTGGCTGCTCCCAGCTCTATTCTGAAATAATCGGGAAACCCCAGGTGACCGAAGGTTTGGGCCATTTGTGGGTTGGTAAAGTACATCGCTGCGCTGAAGAGCATCATGGCGCTGAAAATTGCGGTTGTAATCCAATATGCTATTTTTAATTTGTTCATGGGTTATAAAGTTTTTTTGATTGTTTATTTATTTCGGTAAAGTGAGTTCTAATCCAACTCATTAAGTAGATCTTGCAGGTCAAGCGGTTCGGTTATCATTTTGATCGTGCCGTCTTTGGTGTATTGCCAATCCTCACGGGCACGATCGCGATACAGCTCCACTCCGTTGCCATCGGGGTCATTCAGATAGATGGCCTCGGATACCCCGTGATCACTGGCCCCGGTGATGGGATATCCTTCATCCAGAAGCCGTCGCAAAATTCTAGCCAGATCTTTCCGTGAAGGATACAGAATTGCGGTATGATAGAGTCCCGGACTGCTGCTCGGGGCAGGGTCTCCGCCCTGGCTGTGCCAGGTGTTCAGTCCGATGTGATGGTGGTATCCGCCGGCCGAAAGAAAGGCGGCCTGGTTGCCGTACATGGTCGTTAGGTCGAAGCCCAGCAGGTCGCGATAGAATACCAGCGCACGATTCAGATCAGACACTTTCAAGTGAACGTGGCCAATGCGGGTTTCAGGGGGTGATGTATATTGGTTATCCATTACAGGTGTTATTTTATTTACAGCGCGGGAATGGCTCCCGCGCTGTTGCTTTATTTATTTCTACTTTTATTGGCTGGCAAGTCCGAATTCTCCGTCCGCTTTAATGAGTACCTCATTGCTGATCATGGGCGGCGGAAAGCCATTGCCAAGATTAAATTCCGAGCGATCAATGGTGCCCGTAATCTGGATACCCGCGGCGGGAGCGCCGTCAGCCATAGGGTTTTCAACGGTACCCCGATAAAGCATGGTTACGGTAGCCGGTTTGGTAATTCCGGCAAGCGTCAGATCGCTGGCCAGTTCGAACTCATTATCGGCAATCTCTTTAATGCCCGTACTTTTAAACGTCATCGTCGGATATTTCTCCACGTCGAAGAAGTCCGGGCTCTTGAGGTGATCGTCGCGCTGTTGTATGCGTGTGTCAATAGAGGCCGTTTGCACGGTTAGTTCTACCTGTGCATCGCTGAAATCGTCCTCCGATGCTTTAATGGTAACGCTGTAATCTCCGAAATGTCCCGGCACATCAGCGATACCCAGGTGGGTGACCGTAAAGCCGAGCTTCGAGTGCGCGGGATCTTCCACCCAGGTATCCTGGGCAAAGACAGTAACCGGAAGAATGAGCAGGGATAAAATAAAGGTTATTTTTTTCATGGTGTTAAAGGTATTTGTGTTTTTGGTTTGTGATTGTTTTTGATCGTGAGTTGCATCAGCAATAGCTGCATGCGTTCCAGCGTGCCGCTTACCGTCAGGCCACCGGCGATAACCGGATTGAATCCCGCCGTTTCCACAAGTACTGTGACGGCCTGTAAGGCTTCCTCATCGTCACCAGCGATAAAGGCGTCTATCTGCTTGCCGTCAATCACCGGCTGTTCAAAGTCGGCGGCAAAAGTCGTATTGAACGCTTTCACTACCCTGGAATGGGGCAGACGCTGCTGCAGAACTTCAGCTGCACTGGTGTAGGGGCGGGTTGTCAACTTGCTGAAATCCTTATCGATGGGATTGGCAATACTGATGACAATTTTCTGTGTAACGACACCCTTTATTTTATCTGCAATTTCCTGTTCGGCCCCGTGGGGAACGGCCAGAATGATGATATCAGCCTCCCAGCTGGATTCATGAGGACAATCCATTGACTCCACGTCGGCCCCCGGACGTGCCTTCCGGATGTGTGCAGTTAACAGGCCTGATGCTTCAGGTTCCCGGTCAAAGAGAAGAAGCCGGTAATTACCCCTGGCAATGCTTTTCGCGATAGCGGAGCCCATATTACCACTTGCTCCGATAATGGCAACGGTCTGTTTCGTTACT
The DNA here is from genome assembly GCA_040905685.1 of Balneolales bacterium. Classification (GTDB taxonomy): domain Bacteria; phylum Bacteroidota; class Rhodothermia; order Balneolales; family Natronogracilivirgulaceae; genus JBBDMU01. The sequence continues at coordinate 2,358 of JBBDRB010000096.1, forward strand.
GCCATGATTATATTCTGTTTTCAGTTCATATTTTTGTTACTACAAATATAACCCAGAGCAGGGTTGTCAGTCATTGACATGTGTTAGGAAAAACCCTTGACATATGTCAAGGAGTCGTCGACTTATAGTGAACAGGTTTTACTGGTATTTCCCGATTGCCAGGTTTTCAACGTGTCACTCAGTGAAGCCTCATCTTCAGTCACAATTGAAACCATTGGCGTATCGATTAACCCGGGATGCACGGAATGCACGCGTATGTTAAATGGAGCCAGCTCCATGGCCGTGCCTTTTGCCAGCAATCGAGTCGCACCTTAGTAGACTGAAAGAAATGACTCGAAAACTTACCTTTCCTAAGATTATTTGGGAAAAAAGTTTTTATCATCCGGACAATGGAACCGATTGCACCCAAGTGCATTGATAGAACTCTTTAGATAAACCGTTTGACTAACAGGTATGGATGATCTTGAGCTTTTATATCTCCTCGATTTGTTTGGAGTTGCTGTTTTTGCCATATCAGGGGCTTTGGCAGCCGTTCGCAAAAAGCTGGATTTATTGGGGGTAGTGATAATCGCTTTAGTAACCGCGATAGGCGGCGGAACTACCCGGGA
>JBBDRB010000097.1:0-11673 GCA_040905685.1 Balneolales bacterium
ATACTTATTATATTAAAGCCAGGCCGGTCAACCCATAAAATGTAATTGCCCATACTTCGTAATTACCTCATACGGTTCTTTACCTGTCATCCTTAACTTACACCTGTTGAAACTTTTACCCGAAAATCTGCGCTTCAAGCTGGGCTACGAACATATCCTGAAGGCTACCCTTGCGCATATACAATCTCCCATGGGCAGGGAACGCATCGAATCGCTTCACCCGGTCCATGATGCCGGGGAAATCAGCCGGCAGCTGGAAAAGACCGGCGAAGCGATGCGCATCCTGGGCCGGGGAGAATCGCTGCCCGTCGAAACCCTCGGCGATATCAGGCCGGATGTAAAGAGCGCGCAGGTGAGCGGGAGCTTACTGGAACCGGCATCCTTTCTCGAGATCCTGAAGGTGGCCGTTACCGCCAGGAAATTAAGATCTTTCTTTAAATCCCGTCGCGAACAATTTCCTCATCTGCATACCGTCAGCCTGAGTCTGATTCCTTTACAGGAGTTAGAGGATCACATCCAAACGATACTGACAGAACGGGGAGAGGTTAAGGACACGGCCGGGGCCGCCCTGAGAGATCTTCGCCGTAAATTATCATCCAGGAAACAGGATCTCCGGGAAACCCTGGCGCGGATCATCCGCCGGGCGGCTAAAGATGGAATGATGGCCGGACAGGAAGCCACCATCCGCAGCGGGCGCATGGTGATACCCCTCAAGGCAGAGTTCAAGCGGAAAGTGCCCGGTTTTATCCATGACGTCTCCTCCACCGGACAAACCGTATATCTTGAACCGGTTGAGGTGTTGAACATCAACAACGAGATCAGGGAACTTCAAACCGACGAATACCGTGAGATACAGGTACTGCTCCGGGCCCTGACCGATACCGTGCGCATCTACACGGATGAACTTCAGGCCAATGTACAGATTATTGGCCGGTATGACGCCTTGCAGGCAATGGCCCGGGTGTGCATTACCCTGAAGGCCACCATACCGGTTATTACGGAGAAACGGGAAATCAACCTGACCGGGGCCTACAATCCCATACTGATGCTCAATCGCCTTCAATCCCCCGACGCTCCTGAAGTGGTCCCACTCAACCTTCAACTCCGTGAGGATGAAAAAGGACTGATCATTACCGGACCGAACGCCGGAGGAAAATCCGTAGCACTTAAAACGGCCGGCCTGTGCCAGATGATGATGCAGAGCGGGTTCGCCATTCCGGTGGAGGAAGGCAGCAGCCTGCCTGTATTTGCTTCCCTGTTTGTCGATATGGGCGATGAGCAGTCTATAGAGAACGATCTCAGCACCTTTTCCTCGCGCCTGAACTGGATGAAGATGGTCCTGAATGCCGGTCCCCGTCATAGCCTGATCCTGATCGATGAAGCCGGAAGCGGGACCGACCCCGATGAAGGGACCGTCCTTTATCAGGCATTTATGGAAATCCTGATCCAAAAGGATGCGCGGGTGCTGGTGACGACCCATCATGGTGCCCTAAAGATCTTTGCCAATGAAGACCCGAACTGGGTGAACGGTTCGATGGTCTTTGACCAGGAAAATTTATCTCCAACCTACCGGTTCCAAAAAGGCATCCCCGGCAGCAGTTATGCATTTGAGATAGCCGGACGGCTGGGGGTACAATCTTCGCTGATCGAACGGTCAAGGCGGTTAATCGGGCCCTCGAAGAACATGCTCGAATCGCTGATCGTGGACATGGAGCATAAGAGCCAGGAAATACGGAAACTGCGTGATACGCTGGAAAAGCAGAAAAAAGCGCTGGAGACGCAGCGCAGGGCATATGAAGATAAAAATGAAACGCTGACGCGGAAGCGGAATGAGATACGTGAACAGGCCCTGGTGGAGGCCCGGCAAATCATGCAAACCGCTAACGCTAAAATTGAACAGGCTGTTCGGGCCGCCGCAGATGAAAAGACGGACAAGGGCCGGCTTAAGGAAATGCGCCGGGAGCTGGACAGATATAAAGCAGAAGTCAGCGGAAGTATCGACCACATCAAAAAGGTAAAGAAATCCCGCAGAAGCAAAGAGCCGCCGATACCGGGCGATACGGTTAAAATGATGGATAGCGAATCGACGGGTGAATTGCTCGGGATTGCCGGTAAAAATGCTACCGTGATGATAAACGGGCTGAGGGTTAAGACCAAATACAATAACCTGATCAAGGTGATGGAAAAACAGAAGAAAAAACCGGCAAAACAATCAGGCTACTCCGTGGTCAATGCCCCGGGTGATGGACTTATCCACAAATCAAAACCGGTGTTGAATATCCGTGGGTACCGGGGCGAGGAGGCCGTCAGGGAAGTCATGAACTTTATTGACCGGGCGGTCAGCAGCGGATTAAAGCGTGGAGAGATCATTCACGGGCATGGAGACGGCATACTTAAAAAACTGGTCCGGGAACATCTGCGGTCGCGGAATGACATAAAATCCTTCAAGCCGGCTCCGCTGGACCAGGGCGGGGAAGGATGTACGATAGTCGAATTATAAAATGGGGGAGATTATGATAGCAGGAGCCAGGGATCTGTTAAAAAGGCCGTTCAGCAAAATACCCTTTAGAATTCGTTTCGGCATTGCTGAAGGGTTAAGCATACTTGGCCTTTCGTCTTACGTTTTGGGCCTCTTTTTTAAAAAACCTCTTACTAAAGAAGAACTATTTATCCAAAATCTGGATCTGAAGGGAAAAACCATATATGATCTCGGCGGATACATTGGCATACTCACCTTATATTTTGCTAAGACCGTGGGAAAAAGCGGAAGGGTCATCGTTTATGAACCTAACCCGGTAAATTTTGAAAAAATAAAAAATAACCTTTCCCTTAATGGTTTTGATCATACCGGTTTATACCCCATTGCTCTTGGGGCGAAAAAGGGAAAAGCTAAACTTGCTTTTCGCCGGTCCGGTACCGCAACCGGCAGCCTGCAGGAACATATCAAAACGGATATCCTTAACGAAGAAAAGTCAATGGTGATCGACGTGGAAGTAGATACACTGGATAATCAAATAAGAAATAATAGCTTAGCCAAACCAGATTTTGTTAAAATCGATGTTGAAGGAATGGAGTTAGACGTATTGCTCGGAATGCAGGAAACAATAAAAAAAGACAAACCTCAAATATACATTGAGATTCACGGAAACAGCACGGCCAGGAAAATTGATAACGCGGAGCAAGTAATCGGGTTTTTAATTAGTTATGGTTATACGGTTTTTCACGTGGAAACGGAGCAAGCGATCACCACAGACAATGCCTTCCTGGCTAAAGAAGGCCACATATGGTCACGTTACCTGGAGTAAACTTCTTCCAAAAATTTTTCCAGCTTTTTAGTCTGGGCTTTCCAGCTGTATTTTTCTTTAATGAGGTTTCGCCCGTTCGCTGACAACCCTTCTCTTAGCTTTGCATCCTTCAGCAATTCATCCGTGCAATTTATGAATTCCGTTTTATCCCGGGCCAGCAGATAATGCTCCCGATGGGTTATTTCTATGCCTTCCGCCCCCATGGGAGTTGTTACAACAGGCAACGCAGAGGCAAGGCCCTCAAGTACTTTCAGTTTAATACCGGAACCGCTCAGCAAGGGAATAACCAGCACCGTAGCCTGTTGACGATAAAATTCCACATCATCGACAAAACCTAAAAAAGCAATTCCCCCGGCATGTCTGTTGTTCTTTAGCCTCTTTGGGATCCCATCACCGGCTACCAGAAAGCGTAAGCCGGGATTTCTTTTTTTCAGGACCGGCCAGATCGTATTTATAAACCAGATCAGTCCATCTATATTGGGCTGCCAGCGCCAGTTCGATACAGCCAGCAAGCACTTTTGTTCAGTTCTCTTAAATCTTATTTCCGGCAAATCGGCTCCTGCCGGAACAACCATGCTCTTTATACCGGGAACATCTTTTAAAAACCAGGATTCATCGCTCGCTGATATGGCAGTAACCCCATCAACCTGTTCCATGGCCTGTTTCTCGAAGCCTCTCATCAACCTTGCCTGATCCTTATAGAACATTTTGATCAGTATATTTTTGGACACCTCGCCATTTCGCGACAGAACCATATGCTCAACATTGGATTGACGCAAAATAATTTTTTTACCCGGAAAACGATCCTGAATAACGTCGATGAACCAGGCGCAATGAATGCCCTCAAGTAAAACGATGTCGACCGGTTCGGTTATCCGGCTCAGGATTTGGGCCATTAAAGTTTTATTCATTCTGTGATAAATCGACACGGGCTGCCTGAATACGGTCGATTTAATAACAGCGGAAATCGTATAAGGTTTAAAATTTTCCGCTTCGCAATATACCTTGCAATAGGGTTTTATCATGTTCACATCCTGTACATGATTACTGGATTTGAAAGCCGCCATAATGACATTATGTCCCAATTCAGCCAAATTCTTACTGACATGGAATATATATACGGCTCCACCGTCACGTAAAGGCGCTGGTATCCTGGGTGATATCTGCAGGATATTCATGACGAGGCTTTTATTTTCTTCTTCGCTTTATACCGTCTGTAAAATGGCAGTTTCTCAACGGACTCACTCCAGTCAAAGAACCCGTCGTTGATGTCATAAAACCCTCTTTGCACCTCAGGGATGTTCCCGGCTTCCACGGAAGTTAAAATACCAGCCAGCTTTTCATAAAAAAGCTCTGACCGGAACGGTGGGTGCAAGGTCCAGAGTCCGGGTCCGTTTCCCAGGTAATCTAACCGGTAGTATTTGTTATCCTGACAATATTTGCCGAGAAGTTGCTCGGGAGCCTGCACGCTGGGATTGCCCTGCCATTTGCCCAACATGTATCGAAACATATCCGGCTTATCCAGCGAAATATCCCTCAGGATACGGATGAAACGTTCTTTTGCAATAAGGAATACGCGGGTGGTGAATTTATTTGACCTGTATGAATGCGGCAGCTTTTTATAATCCAAAGAATTTTCCCTGAATTGGTCGGGAATGCCTGGCCTGCGGGGTGGCGGACCCGACAGGGGCAGGATGGAGGCTATCCTGTCATCCTGTTCGTATACGTTGATCGCATCCGAACACCAGCTTTGCAGTCCGCCTCCCAGAATCATATCTGAATCCAGATGAAGCACATAGTCACATGCACAGGCTTCGATGCCATAGAAATAACTGTAAAAAGGCCCGCCGCGGTAATCCTTAACGGGTAATTTATTTTTATTCCATAAATTACCCGCAACACGGGTTTGTGCATTCGGGCTGTAATCAACAAATTCAATCCTGACTTTCCATTGTCTTTGAATTTTTTCCAGCACTTTTTTGAAATTCACGATGGCTTCATCTTGAAAATGAAACCTTCCTTTGCCTGCCTGGATATCTGCAACGATAAGAATCTCCTGAACCTGGTTTCCCAGGATCCTGATCTGGTGAGAAACCATAGCCTCTAAAAAAGGCAAGTCTGTGGGAGCAGCACTTATTTGCAGCGTAACCGAACCCATATGGTTAACTATTTCTCCTCTCTCTGATGAATCTGTTTTGCCAACAAATCAAGATACTGTTTCTTCATCTTATATTCTATGATAACCAACCGGTGTAAACCCTGGTAACGATCAACCATAGGTATCCTCCCGGTCTTTTATAATGCGATAAAGAATGATATTATACACAATGATCTGAATTATGTGGGAGACGACCATGAGAATAATCCCCAGGTATATATCATCTCGTAAAAAACCGATGTAAAGCGAAAGGGGTCGGTATATCAGGGATGAGGCTCCGAACCAGGGTGACAAATCCTGTCTTTTATAGACGATATAACCCATGCTGGTAGGTGTACTGATGAACTCAGCGAGCACCATGGGCGTCAGATAGGCGGCCATAACGCCCGCTTCGTACCACTGCGGACCCAGCATAAACTGAAACAGGGAACCGCCCCAAAAAAAAATGATGAGGGTTGGCGGCAAGCCAATGACTGTCAGAATCACCCACATCTTTACCATCAAATGTCTGGATTCGATTTGTTGATTGTAGTTCTCGGATATTTTTCGATAAAACACCCGGGTTATAGCCTGACCTAAAAAAGCCATTGGAATTTTTAATACCCGGGTCGCTATGGCAAAAAAACCAACGAAGGCGGCTTCAAACAGGTTGGTAATGATCAGAATCGGAGACTCTTCGGCCATTCGTGTAAGCAGGGCCGAACCCATTGTAAATTTGGGAAAGTTTTTATGGGTCGAGGCCTGCTTTTTTATTTCCTCAGTATGAATGGAATTCCAGTCAAATACTTTGTTTGTTATAGATTTCCACCCATAATATGTGGCTCCGCATATCCGGCCTGCAAGATCTCCGATTATCAGACCGCCCGCTCCCAAGCCCAACAGACCCAAAACCACTTGTATGGATGTTGAGGAACCGGAATGGAACATCTTACCATATGATAATCGTTTGTAATCAGCCAAACGGTTCAGCCAATTGTAAAAAATTTCAAATAAGATGAGAGCAAAAATAGAGGCCGGCATTAGATAGAGCCAGAAAGCGAGATCCGGATTGTTAAGCAGGTTCGCAATTTGGGTATTGAACAGAAAAAAAATGATTATCCAGACCAAAAATGTGCCGGTTGCCATCAGCAGGGCCAGGCTTAGCAGGTTAATGGCATTACGGTTATGCGGCGGTACAACAACCGCTATTTCATATTTTCCTGCAGCCGGTATGACCGCAACTGCACTGATGGATATAAACAATGCCAGCAGGCCAAATTCCGGGGGAGTATATAACCTGGTGAGCAAGGGCGTTAACAGCAAAGGGACGGCCTGCGCAGCCGCTGTACCGAAGCTAAGGATGACCACCTGTCCTGTAAAAGTCTTATCGGAAAGTATTTTTTTTTTAAGCCCGGTCAGCATCTATGCCTTCATGTTGAGTATAACCCGGTCATCGGATGACTTCATGGTAATGACGGATTAAATGATCCCTGATTTGAGACTGGTCGAATCGTTTTAGTACATTTTCCCGAATAGCTGACGGATTGATTTTTTTTTTCATGACCTTATTTATAGCCCGTCCAAGCTCCACCGGTGAATCCACATCAACCAATAAGCCGACTCCTTCGTTTATAATATCCCCGGGTCCGCCGCAATCCGTCGATACCACAGGCAAGCCTGTTGAAGCGGCCTCGACCAGGGATAAACCAAACCCTTCGTAGCGGCTCGGCAGAACGAATAAATCAGAGGCCTGATAGTATTTAACAAGCTCCTCGCGGGAAACCGCATCATGGAACTGAACATTCTTCAATTTATACCTGTCGATCATTTCAAGCAGGGATTGATAATAGGCATGTATGATTACCCGGCCTATGATGTGAAAATTGAATTGGCGGAGCTCCTCATTTTCTATTATAGCGCGCAGCAGAACATCCAGTCCCTTTTCCCTGGCTATATTAGCCACAGTCAATACGTGTCGCTTATCCTGTTCCCATAACAGGGATTCTTTATGGTTTGCCTTTATTCCGGCAAGGGGGAAAGCCTGGCCATCAATGCTGTTATGCATGATATGAACTTTAGAGGCCAGCTGTGGAAATTGCCTCCCTATATCGGTTTTCAACTGGGTTCCAACCACAAAAATTTTCCGGGTCTGTTCCAGGCATGGCAGCAGATACTGCATGATATCATGCCGGTGCCTGACTTCATACCATAAATATCCGTGAATGGTAAGTACGGTAGGGATGTTTTTTGACTCAAACAACGGGATGAGGAATGCGTCAGGGTAAGACCAGTTAACATGTATGATATCAAAATCACCCCTTTTTATTACTTTATTAAAGGCCCGGCAAATCGAACGGCTTGCGAAACCATGCGCTTTTCTACGAGGCAGGGAGACATAGGGTACACGACAGGCAAAGTCGGGGTCAAGCAGGGCCGAACGGCTGTTAACCCATCGCCTGGTCAATGGAACGGCTTGTACGGTCGGGATAAATATCCGGATGTCCAGGTGGGATTTTAGCAGATGAAACATATCCCTGATGAACGTTCCCTGATAAGGTTGAGCCTTGCAGGGATACAAATGAGAAATTATTCCCAGCTTGATTAGGTTTTGGTTGACCTCTTTCGATTCATGCATTGATCGCTACCCTTCATAAACTATTGAATACTGTACAATACATCTTTGCCTGAAATATAATCCGACAGGTATAGCACAACCAACCAGAAAACAATCGTGGTTAAATTGGACAAATAAAAACCGTAAAAGGACATAATCAGGGAAAAGCTCATGACCAGGACGAATCCCAGACGGATGAAAGAAAATTTCTGCATGTACTTATAAACAGCATAACGGGTACCTGCACCCCATAGGCCGGAAAGGAACAGCGTACCGGTAATGCCAAAATCCCCGTAAAACGTTTGCACAAAGGTGTAGGTGTTTATCGCCTGCGTTGAAGAGATCACAACAAATGGCTGGTGTACAGAATGAACACTGCCGGGATTCCAGATATTAAGACGGGCCAGCCAGGTTATAATGGTCCGGAATGTTTGTTGTCCGTAGTATAATGCTGTATCCTCGAACAGAAAAACATCAAATGCAGCTATGTTCCCCGCAAAATAAACATACAGGGTTTCAAAGAAAGCATCCTGAAAATCACCCCACATGGCATTTCTGGCACTAAAAATGAAATAGGAAAAGCTAAGGGTAAAGGCCAGAACAGCCACTGAGGTTACAAATAATCTTATTAACAGTTTTTTAGTTCGTTCCCTTCGGTAAAAAAAACTGGTGAACAAAAAAGCCAGCCACCAAAAGGTAATGCTGTTGACGAATACGTACCTGGAAAAATAAAGAATGGCCGGGATCAGGGCAGCAACAAGCGGAAGCAAACCCATGTATTTTTTCCAGGTGGTTCCGGTAATTAAAATGCCCCCGAGGATGCTACCAACGAAGCCGACGGACATCATATAGTTGCCTAACCGGTAGGCTAATGGAGGAGCGACTAAAGGATTCTGCTGTATGCCGGTGATGGTGTTACGGACTTCAAGCGGACTGGAAACATATTTTTCCACACCGCCTACCATCCCCGCGATCTGTGTTAGACAGATTACCGCGCCGGTACAGCTCATGAAGAATAAAAATAACACCAGATTCGCCAGCCTCTTTTCATTGAGGACTAGCGCCGGGGTGTTTACTTCCGCTTTTTTAAACAAATCCAAACGGCTGTCAATAAGATAGACCGACATTAATATATACCCTCCGGCCACGGCGGCTATCCCCGAGTAAAGCAAAATCCAGGTTTGCATGGAAACGGGGCGTATATTAAATAAGCCAAGGCTATACAGCCCTATGCATAAAGCCCATATACCCATAAAGACCAGTAACGGAAACTGCCTGTAAAAGAAAAGCGCCATAAGGTATCTCTTGCGGTAAATTTACAACCTGCTGTTCCGGTAGCCGGCGATCAATCCAGCACGAAGCGAAACGTAACGGTACCCCACTGCGATTCCTGGGGTACCCCCGAGGGCAGACGTGAGAAACGCCACCGGCGAAGCGTATTGAACACCTCGCGCTCCAGTTCGGGATTCATTCTCATGAGGGGCTGCAATCGGCCTACCGTACCGTCAGGCTCGACCTGAAAACGGACGGTTATCACGGCTTCCACATCCACGGTGTAGGTAGGCAGCGGCTGAGCTACAGGAGAACGGTTGATATTGCCTTCCCACTGCAAATCGAACGGGGAGGCTCGTTCGGTATCCTGGGAGGATCCCTGTTCGGCATTGGCCCGCCCGCGGATGCCCCGTATGGTGCCGCTTTCCCTTTCCCCTTCAGTTTCAATTTCATCCTCGATCTTCGGCTCTTCGACGGCTTCTTCCTCTTCCTGCTCTTCCACCTCTTCGGCGACAACCTCCGGTTCTATTTCTTCCGTATCCGGCGTGGTGACCACTTCCTCATCCACAATCTCTTCTTCCTGCTCGGACAACTCCACATCCTTGGTAAGTTCTTCGGCCTCAGGCTGAGCTTCCTCGGCTACTTCGGTCTGCTCGGGTGTGGGCTCTTCGGTCTCAACCTCGGAAGGCTCGGGGCTGGTGGCCACTTCCGTATTTTCTTCCCGTGAAAACTCAGCTTGCGTACCGTCACTAAACTCACCGAGTGTAATGTCGATAAAAGCCGTTCTCTCCTGGGAGGGAGGCTGAGTATAAATGAACAGGGCAAACAGGAATACGACTAGGTGCGCGCCAAAAGTGACGCCCAGCCCAAACCGTTCTTCATCTTTGATCTCAGGAATAATCATTATCTGCTTGCGCGTTCTGTAGCCATCATGATGTTCATATTTAAGGCCTTGGCAATGTTCATAACGTTAACCGCATCATCTATTATTGCGTTTTTATCTGCCCGCAACACCAGAGAGGCATTCGGATTTTTCTGGTTTTCATCGCGGATCGATGACGCCAGGTTAGCCGTACTGACCGGTTCGCCCATGACATAAAAACGCCCGTCATTGGTCACGGTTACATTTACAAATTGCTGTTCGGTCGCGGCACCGGTTTCCGCCCGCGGCATGTCTACCCGGATGGCGAAATTGGTGACAAAGGATGATGTAAGCAGAAAGAAGATCAGCAACAACAATACAATGTCTGTCAGTGAAGACGCCGAAAAGACGGACAGCGGGGGTTTAACTTCCCCTTCTTCTCGAAAGTTCATCGCTCAGGCCTCAACTTTCTTTTTGGGTGAAGGTTTTTGAAGGACATCAATGAATTCAGTTGATGATGACTGCAGATCGAAGATCATGCGATTAATCCTGCCCAGTAGCAGGTTATAAAATCCATAGGCCAGAATGCCCACCGCCAGTCCGGAAGCCGTTGTAATCAGAGCTTCCCAGATGCCCCCGGCCAGTACGCTGGGATTGACATTGCCTTCAAGCGACTGTATCTGCATAAAAGCCTGGATCATGCCGGTTACCGTTCCCAGAAACCCTACCAGCGGAGCGACACCGGCAATGGTAGCCAGCCAATCCATCTTTTTTTCCAGCAGGTAAATTTCACGTTTACCGGCATTACGGATCGCATCCTCGATATCATGCAAGGGCCGGCCCAGTCGCTTTATTCCCTGTTTTAATATGCGGGACAAAGGCTTGTTTATTTCATCGCAATAATCCATGGCCCGGCGGTTATCACCGCCTTTGAGCATGCCTTCTACCGTTCCCAGAAAATAGCGACTGTCCAGAACGGAATTGCTCAATACCCTCCAGCGCTCCGCAATTACATAAATGGCAATAAAAGACAACAGGGCTATGGGAACCATTAAAAATCCACCCTGTAGAATAATTTCAAAAACAGACATGCCTCCCTCTTCTTCGAGCAGGGCAGAAAGGGTATCCCCCTCCGCTATGGTGTCGTTATTTTGGAAAAAAAAGAAAAGTTGAGTAAACATTGAAGGTATAATTAGGATTGACGATTTTGAATAATATAGATAAAATTTGCCGGTTACCGGACGCGGGCTACGAAATTGCTGCTTTTATAAGGTTCATCCAGCCTTTCGATGGCCTCGGTTGCCTCATCCATGGTTTCGAATTGCCCTATGCCGACGCGCCAGGTTTCCCTGCCGTCCGCTAACGTTACCTTATTCAGGACGGCCCGGTAGCCGGCATGATTCAGCATGTCCCTTTCCTCACTGGCCAGCCGGTAAGGAAGCGAATGCACAACGATGGTAAACTCCCTGTTCAGATCGGAAAG
>JBBDRB010000097.1:11773-52871 GCA_040905685.1 Balneolales bacterium
AGCCAACACCAATACCGCTGCCATGGCCGCCAGGACATAAATGGCGGCCTTGCTTCTTGGCTTTTCAACTTCAAAACCGGTTTCTGCATCCAGATCCAGCTCATCCATACCGGCCCCGGGTTCAGGGTCGGGATCGCTCCCTTTTTGGAGCAGGGCCGGCTTTTTGTCCGGTTTGCCAGCCGGTTCGGATATCTCCAGGTTAAACGGGTCCCGTTCGACCGGATCAGCCTCGCCTTTCTCAGGTTCAGGTGCCTTGCCGGGTGCAGGCTTTACCGGCTGGTCAGCCGGCTTCTTCTCCGGTGTATTTTCCTTTTTTTTCCCTTCCTGGTCATCCTGGTGTTTTTTATCATAGGCCGGCATAATTTCTATGGCTTCCATACCGGCATATTTATAGTTTATCTCCAACGCCAGGATTTCATCAGCCTCGAACGTGAGTATCCCTTTATCAAGCCCAAATGTGCCCAATCCATCAATGGTAGTGGTACTACCCTTTTCCTTAAGCGACGCTTTCAGTGATTCAACAAAATCAACGATCCTGGAGTTGACTGCAGCTTTATCTGCCTTTAGTTGTTGGTTAAGTGCAGCGACAAATTCATCGTGGCTGATTTTTTTCATAATACTAGCTTTCCGGAGTAAATCTGATCCTGTCTTCAGGGGGTAAAAGCATTACACGTCCGGCAGAGTCCTGTTTTTGGGATTGTTTGACATGAATCAGCGCAAAGCTTCCCAGCCCCTTAATGGATACGGTGTATCCTTCGATCAATTGGTTTTTTAGTTCGTCCACCATGGCTTTAGTAAAATCCTTATCCATACGCTTATATATGCAATGTAAGCCCGCCGTAAACCTGAACGGGACGTTCCCTGTATCCCTGCCAAACCTCATAATCCCGGTTCAGCAGATTAAGGCCTTTTATGTAGGCCCCAAAATTGGAGGTGATCTTATAGTCAAGTTGCACGCCAAACAAGAAGTAACCGTCCATATTTTCTTCGGTAAAATTGACCGGTCGTGGACCCCGGTATTCGGTCCAGGTACGGAGGTGCAGGTTGCCAAAGGGATTGGAGTAGAGGCTTGCCGTAGACCGGGTATCTTCCAGAAAGGGAACAGGCTGTTTTTCCGAGGTACTGGAATTTCGCCAGATCACATCTGAATATAAGGTTAACCGCTTGGGTATGAAGTCATAGGAAAATCCGAAGGTTGCTTCCAGAATATTGGTATCGTCATCGTAATTCAGGCTGTAGCCCTCGTCATCAAGCAGGTAATAGGAATAAGTACCATAGCCTGCGTAACTGATGCCGCCGAAGAACCGGGCACCCCTGAAGGCTTCGTAGCTACCGTTTACCGAAGCGATTAAGCCGTGTTCGTTATGGATAATCGGATCTATCAATAATTGCCGGTTGTCGGTATGGACGCCTTTGAGCCCCGAGTTTTCAACAAAACTTTTTACACTGAATTCCACTTCCCCGCTCTCAAACCCTGCATAATGGAATTTGAGGTTAGGGAAAATGTATAAGTTAATCGGCTCATCAACCTCATCGTATGAATGATAGGCATCCAGGCCGGCCTGGAAATGGCTGTTGGAAAGATTACGTTTGTAGAAGGCTTTCAGACGCGTGATGTACCAGGACATATTGGATTGCTCAAACGTATTGTATATGCTGCCCTCGCCAAATAAGGAAAGATTGTACACCTCCCCGATGCGCCGTCCGTCCCAGTGCCGGTTAATCCCTATCCTGCCATAATGCTCGTCGTTGAAATTGGCCGGCAAGTTGTTCTCCACCTGAAAATAACGATATCTTCCATTCAAATCCCATCCGTTATAGGCATTATAGAGATGACGGAAAGAGGTATGGGCACCGATTTCCTGATAATCTTTTCGGATATTCTCATCGCTTTCCAAATCGGCGCTGCCGGGAACAGCATAGTTAAAATCCGAACGGCCGGTCAGGCCCAGTTGCAGTCTGGAGTTATTTTTTCGCCTGATCCAGTCGCCTCTCCCGTCCAGGTAACGGAACGACGATGTGGCATCTGTCATGTTGCCGGGGCTGGACAGAAAATTAAAATCCCCGGAAACCTGGGCGTATTCTGAGACCCGTGTCTCTCCATAAACCCTTACTTCAGGACTTTCATGGGTTCCGTAGCCCAGCCTTGAAAACAAATCGGTCCGTTCGGGATAGGTAATCCGGCCCCTGGGTGGGCTATAAGGTTGTTCCAGACCATCCGAGGTAATATCGGCAACGGCATCTTCGTCCGATTCAATAAACGGCAGGCGGTCGGGGTCCATCTGGAAGACCCGCGGCTTGGGATTGAATCCCAGAATCGGCTGTCTGGACAAACCGGGAAAACGGGCCGTAAAATCGCCTCTGATTTCAATATCCTGTGGATCAATGTCAGGCAAGAGGGTAGAACGGTCATCGCCATCCTGAGCCATCGCCAGCAGGGGAACGGTTATAAAACCTAATAGAAGAACATATTTATACATAAAAAATCACGGGTTAATTCAGTGGAGAAGTTAAAGAATTATAAGGTTTAGTGTGTAATAAAAGTGATTTTTCAGGAAAACGGGGCCCGGTCAGCCAGGTCCCGGATCCATAGCGCGATGAGCCTACAGGATAAACATTCAAAAGCGTGAATTTATTTTAATAAATTACAGATTCGCGGACCGGTTTGTATTTTTCCGCTTTAAGCCCTTATTCCAAACCAGGATAACCGGGGTAGTGACCACGACCACCCCCATCATCACGGCGTGCGTTACAAATGCATAGGCCAGCGCGTTGGCGGCCGGAACGCCGTACAGCACCAGCAGCCCCTGCCTCACAAACCAGTGATAGGTACCGATTCCGCCCGGCGACGGCAAGGCCACTCCGACGGAGGATATGGTCATAATAACCAAAGCGGCTTCCAGGCCCAGTCCATAGTCCTCGTGCAGGTTAAACGCAACAAAAGGGATATAAGCCATTATCACATATCCAGCCCAGATCAGGATGGTTAACCCTGTAAAGTAGGGCCATTGCCGGAGATGGCGGATAGCAAATAAACCGTCCATGAACAGGGCCCCTCCTGATCTTAGTTGATTCAGAACTTTGTTGACCATAGGGCTGGCGGTTTCGTTTTTGCGGATCAACAGAACAAACACGTACCCTAGCAGAAGCAGAGCCGGTAGCGCAACAAGGCCGGCCATCAGGTAGCGAAGGTGCAGCAGGGATTGAAGCCGCGCCCTCGTTTCCTCACCCAAAAGCATAGAAAGGACTTCCGGGTCGGAAATCAGGACAAGGCCGACAAATGCGATCAGTATCAGCATGATCAGCATATCGATCACCCGCTCCAGAATTACGGTGCCCACCAGATTGGTTCCACTGAGGTCTTCCTTTTTAGCCACGTACACGCAGCGCGATATCTCCCCCAGACGGGGTACGGCATAATTGACCAGATAACCAAACATCACGCCAGCGAACAGGGAGGCTCTGGCAGGCGGCTTGTTTTCATGCCGGATCAGCAAGCGCCATCGCTCCGCTCTTAAGAAGTGGCTGAGCAGGGCTACAACACTATAGGGGATAATCCATCCGTACGATATTCCCTGCATATATCCGAACAATAAATCGAATGGCACATTGCGGATGGCCAGCCAGAGAAAGAGCCCCCCGACAAGCAGGCTTAGTAAAATGTTTCGGACGGTACTTCGCATGGAAGCTATTGTCTTAAATCAATTAGGGAGGCGTCATCGGGATGGGGAAACGCAAACGTATCTTCGTCCGGGGTGATAAATTCAGCTTCGTAAAATTCGGTGGTAAACTGGTTATCGGTTTGATCTGTAGCGGTAACCCGGACGGGTATTAGCTCATCGGTCAGGTGTATCTCCACGCGGGTGAAAACATCGAATGGATCCGTTGAGCGAAGCCTTAGCCGGATGTCGGCAGGCCCGGATCTGTCATCCTCTTCGATATCATACGTATGATCATCGCCGGCCAGGAAGCGTGAAGGGGCAAAATCGTCATCCTCCGGTATATAATTGCTGATGATCACCTTGTTTTGCCCTTTATTATATACCCTTGACACATCCCCTTCCACGACAATGACCTGGTCGTCAACTTCAATTTTGTAACGGTTCTCCCCAAGCCAGATGTTCCCTTCCGAGCGCATGGTTTCGCCCGTATAGGCGTCGGTAAAGACATGGCTCATTTCAGCCTCCAAAACCTGCCCCTGCTGGAATTTCTGCTTGAGCCGGTCAAACGACTCCTGTGCCAGGCCGGCTGAGGGTAAAACCCATGAAATAGTCAGGATGGTGAGAAGTATCGTTTTCATGGCTGCCCGGCATCCAGTTCACGGATTAATTCAGCCAGTTCATCATCGGTTTCGATCAGCACAGCCCGCGCGGTGCTTCCCTGATAGGGTCCGACAACCCCGGCCGCGTACAGCTGGTCAATAAGGCGGCCGGCCCGGTTATACCCCAATTTTAGCTTGCGCTGCAACAAGGATACTGAACCCTGCTGATGTAAAACCACCACTTTGGCGGCTTCTTCAAACAGGTCATCGCGCTCGCCTTTTTCCAGAGGATCCACATCCTGCCCCTCTTCGGTATCGGGAGGCGGCAAATGATAGGGATGGGTGTAACCGAATTGATTACCGATGTAGGCATTTACCTTTTCAACCTCTTCGGTGGACACAAACGCGTTCTGGATGCGGATCATCTTCCCCCCGCCGGAGAAAAGCATATCGCCCTTGCCGACCAGCTGGTCGGCCCCCATGGTGTCCAGAATGGTCCTGGAATCTATTCGGGAGGCTACCTGATAGGCAATCCGCGCCGGAAAGTTAGCCTTGATCGTACCGGTGATTACGTTGACGGAGGGTCTTTGAGTGGCCAGGACCAGATGAATGCCCACAGCCCGGGCCAGCTGAGCAATCCGGGCGATAGGCTCTTCAATCGCTTTTCCGGCCGTCATCATCAAATCGGCCAGCTCGTCAATGATCACCACCATGAACGGCAGATGACGGTGCCCCAGGTCCAGGTCCAGACCTTCATTTTTAAATTTTTCATTATAGGCCCGTATATCACGTACCATGGCCATTTTCAGCAAGTCATACCGGCTGTCCATTTCCTTGCAGATGCTGTTGAGCACTTCGAGAACCTTGGTGGTATCCGTGATAATGGGTTCTTCAGCCCCCGGCAGGGTAGCCAGAAAGTGATTTTGGATATTTCTGTATAATGCCAGTTCGATTTTTTTAGGGTCAACCAGAACGAACTTAAGGTTCTCGGGATGACATTTATACAACAGGCAGGTCAGGATCGTATTGATCCCCACGGACTTTCCTGAGCCCGTAGCGCCGGCCATCAAAAGATGAGGCAGGGTCGCAAGGTCGATCATAAAGACTTCATTTTCGATGGTACGGCCAAAGGCAATGGGCAGCGACATATTGGTCTCGACAAACCGTCTGGTTCGCAGCAGGGATTTGATGTACACCATTTGCCGTTTCCGATTGGGAACCTCTATGCCCACTTTTGATTTACCCGGGATAGGAGCAATGATCCGCAATCCATGAGTGGCCATCGCCATTTTCAAATCGTTTGCATAGCTTTCAATTTTGCTGATCTTAACGTCGGGAGCCGGCTGGAGCTCGTACAGGGTCACCGTTGGCCCGACAATGGCCTCGATGGCCGTGATCTCGATGCCGTGCCTTCGCAGCTTATCCAGGATGATCAGTTTGTTGGATTTAATTTCCTCAAAGTCGACCTCATTGCCTTCCTCCGGGGGTGAATCAAGCAGATCAAGGGTCGGGAATTTATATTTGATAACCGGAAGGGCCTGATCATGGTTTTTTTGTTCCAGGTCCTTATCACCGGCTTCCTCATCAGGCTTTCCGATGTAAACCGACATTTCAAGGTCATCGTCACCGCTAACGTGTTGCTTTTCTTGCAAAACGGCCCTGGGAGGCTTTCCATCGCCAAAGTTCTCCTCTTTTTTCTTTTCCTCCCTCGTCTTGCTTTCATTGCGTTCAGAGCGTTCAATAATGGGATCCGGGGTTGTCGCCGGAGCCGTTTTAGTCCTTTCTTCGGTCCAGTCTTCTTTGTTTTTGAACCGGCTGCGGTCGTTCCTTAGATGATCGGATTCCTCCAGGTCTTTGACCTTTGCCATTTCACCGTTTTTTTTACGCTCGTCCATCATTTCCCCGAAACGCTCCTTAACCCCGTCAAGGGTATGCTGTGTCCTGCGGCCCAAGCCAAAAAGCAGGCAGATGACCGTCAGGGATCCCAGGATGACCATGGGTCCGTACTGACCGGAAACGGCACGTAAAAACTCGGCGATGGCCAAGCCCGACGATCCGCTCCAGGCTACCGTATCGGCAATGCCTTCCATCTGTATATACCCTAAAATAGCTCCGGTCAGGACCATTACGCTGATGAAATAAACGGCGTAGGGGTGAACCGGGTTAAAAGGCTTGTGGCGAAACGTATACCAGCCATACACCAGAACGACGACAGCGATAACCATGCTGGTATATCCGAACATCATGTAGGCAAAGAAATGCGAGATGTAGGCCCCCATCGGACCCAACCCGTTTTGAATGCGCAGGGCGGGACCACGGTCAAACTGAAAAAGGGTCTCCAGGCTGACGCTGCTGATTACCGCATAGTCCTCGCTTTCATGGGTAATGATGCTAATGGCCAGCAGGGTGGCGATGGCCATAATGATTACGCCCAGGATCTCTATTTTCCGTTCCGGAGCCAGGAAATGCTTTTTTTCCGCACTTTTTTTATTGCTGTTTTTTGCCATCGCTAAGTTATGATACCATCCTTAAAGAATGAAGCCTTATTAAATATATCGAGCCGGGTACAATATGCAACGTCTTTTGTGCTATTCAGATTTTGAAGCCTTGAAGCATGGTTTGACGTTTCAACCACTTCCGGTATATTTTTCCCGTATTTCTCATAAAGCCCAAAAGCCACTTTAGCCCCGTCCGTTGATTTCAGGGAGAGCCTGCCGCCCGTCAGGCCATGGATAATGGCCCCTGCGCAGAGCATATCCTCCAGCGAAATCCGGTTCTTCCATCCCGCGCAGATCAGGATAATTTCCCCCCCGGCGGACTTTAACTCATTTATGACCGCCTTGAGATTGAGAAAACACCCGATGATAACCTTGCCGGCCTGCGTACATTTGGTGATGGCGCGCGTTCCGTTCGTGGTATTGAATATCAGGGTTTTCCCCCCCACCACATCCCTGGTGTATTCATAGGGGGAATTTCCCAGATGGTAACCCTCAATTTTTTCACCGTCACGTTCTCCACACATAACGTAAGAGGTGGGGTCAAGGTTCATTGCGATCTGTCCGGCCGTATTCATATCCCCAACCGGTACAATAGACCGTGCGCCGTTGTTCAAAGCCGTCACAATGGTCGAGCATGCCCGCAGTACGTCGATCACTACGACCGTTTTTCCCTGCACTTCCTCCTCCTGGAATGCTATGGCCGTAGCAAATACATCAAATTTATTCATTGCTTACTTTTTTTATAAAATGGTGGTTGCATGATTTCGGCCGTTTCGGCCTTGTTCCGTATCATAAGATTTACGGCCGTACCCTGTTCGGCATACTCTTTCGATACGTACCCCAACCCGATGCCATACCCAAGGCATACCGACAATCCGCCGCTGCTGACTTCGCCGATGGCCTGCCCGCTGGGGGCATGTATGGCATAGCCTTTTCTGGGAAATTTATTCTTTTCCGTCATTCTGAAACCGACAAGCCTGCGCGCAGGTTTTTGGGATTTTATAGCCTCCAGTGCCTCCTTGCCGATAAATTCTTCCTTATTGAGTTTGGTAATCCATCCCAGCCCCGCTTCAAATGGATTGGTTTCAGCATGTATGTCGTTTCCATACAGAGGGTATCCCATCTCCAGCCGTAGTGTGTCCCTGGCACCGAGTCCGGCAGGTTGAATACCAAGCCCGCTTCCAGCTTCCATCAGGGCCTTCCAGATCTCATCCGGGGCCGTTTTGTTTCTGTCAAAATAAAGTTCATAGCCTTTTTCGCCGGTGTACCCCGTCGCCGAGATCATCACGTCATCAAAGCCGGCCAGGGCTGCGGTGGTAAATGTATAGAACCTGATAGCGGATAAATCGGCATTCGTCAGCTTTCCCACCACCTCCGGCGAATTGGGTCCCTGTACGGCCAGCAGGCAGATGTCGTCCGAGGCATTGGTAATTTCCGCGTTGTATGGGTTGTGGTTCAGCATCCATTCGTAGTCTTTTTCGATGTTGGATGCATTGATCACAAGCAGGTAATTATCCTCTCCTATCATGTAGACCAGCAGGTCATCGACAATGCCCCCGCTTTCATAACACATGCAGGAATACTGGGCTTTACCGGGCGCCAGGCGCGAGGCATCGTTGACGGTCAGATTTTGCACGGTTTTGAGTGCATTTTTCCCCCGAATATACACTTCGCCCATATGGGAGACATCGAACAGGCCCACAGAGTTCCGGACCGCCAGATGCTCTTTTTGGATGCCGGAGTATTGTACAGGCATATCAAAGCCGCCAAAATCAATGATTTTAGCCTTAAGCTGCTGATGAATGTCGAAAAAAACCGTTCTCATATAACATATAGTTTGCAAAAAAGACAGATAACGAATGTTATCGCCCGTTGTGAGAATTATAGCGGTTTTACGATGAACTTAACTACAATCCAGGAAGAATAAGGTAAGGAATAGCACTCTTTTAATTGGGAAAAATTATCTTGTAATGGCGATTTATTTTGTTCACTACCATTTCCCGTTGGATGCAGGGCTTCCCGGCCGATGTATTGGCAACATCGGTATTTTTATTTATCCTTTTGTTATCTTATCACCAGGAAGACAAATTCAATGACCTAAAAGATTAAATGAAGATATTAGTTTCAGGCGGCGGAGGTTTTATCGGCTCCCACATTGTTGATGCACTCATTGCCGAAAACCATACGGTCCATATTATTGATGACCTCAGCGGGGGATTTGTCAGGAATCTCAATCCACAGGCTGTTTTCCATAAGCAGGACATCAGAAGCGATGAGATTGCCGGGATCTGGAAAGAACACCGTTTTGAGATCCTGGTGCATTGTGCGGCTCAGATGGATGTGCGCCGCTCGGTGGCAGATCCTTGTTTTGATGCCGATATCAATGTTCTTGGATTTTTGAACCTGATGGAAGCCGGCCGCGCCAACGGCCTTAAAAAAGTAGTCTTCTCCTCGACAGGCGGGGCCATCTACGGAGAACCGGAATACGTGCCTCAGGACGAGAGTCATCCAACAAGGCCGATGTCACCGTACGGCATTACCAAACTTACCGCTGAACACTATCTGACTTTCTACAAAGACACGCACGGCATCGGCTTTGTCACGCTGCGGTATGCCAATGTATATGGTCCAAGGCAGAATTCACACGGTGAGGCCGGCGTGGTGGCTATTTTTACCGAACGGATGCTGGCCGATACGGCGTGTTATATTAACGGGGATGGCAGTCAAACCCGGGATTACGTTTATGTGGGCGATGTGGTGCAGGCCAATCTGAAAGCCATTGCTTATAACGGATCCGGGGTCTTTAATGTGGGGACCGGGGTTGAAACCCGTGTATTGGATCTGTTCATGAAACTCCGGGAGATAACCGGTTCGACCCTCCCACAGAAGCATGCTGAGGGAAAACCCGGTGAACAAAAAAGAAGCGTAGTTGGAACCGGAAAGATCGAACGGGATCTGGGATGGAAACAAATCGATAACCTGGAAACCGGACTGGTAAAAACCGTGGACTGGTTCAAAACACAGTCTGTCCGGAATGGATAATATGTATCGGGTACAGTTGGAGAACTTCGAAGGTCCGCTAGACCTTCTGCTGTTTTTTATAAAAAGAGATGAACTCGATATCTACGATATTCCCATATCCTACATCACCGAACAGTTTTTATCATACATCCATTTTATGGATGAACTGGATTTAAGCATTGCCAGTGAATTCATTCTCATGGCCAGCACCCTGATGTCCATTAAGGTACGGTTGATGCTCCCTCAGCCTGAAATGGAGGAAGACGAATTTAACGAAGACGATCCACGTTTTGAACTGGTACAGAGTCTGCTGGAGTATAAACGCTACAAGGAAATGGCCGGTGAAATGGATGTTCTCGATCATAAAATGCGTGAACGGTATTATCGCGGCTATACCGCCCCTGATCAGCTCGAGCCGGGACATAACGGTGAGGGACTAAAAGAAATAACCCTGCTCGACCTGATCGCGGCCTTCAAGCAGGTTGTAAGCGACAAACCGGAAAAGCCTTATCATAAGGTGGGGAAATTTGAGACCAGTATTGAGACCCAAAGCGATTACATACGAGCTTGTTTGCAGAAACGCGGCCGCCTTTCGTTTGCCGCCCTGTGCCGGGATCTGCCAGGCAGATTACTGATAGTGGTCACCTTTCTGGCCATCCTGGAGATGATCAAAGAACAGCAAATTGAAGTTTTCATTGGTGAGGAGTCAACCCATTTCGAAATCGATCTGCCTGTTTATAAAGGTTAGGACCATATATATTCATAGTTTTTTTATAGTATATTAACACACACCTTCTTCTCAACCAACTCCTTCTGTCCATGCGAATCGTTTATTTTTCGAAGTTGATTGCCTGTATTTTGCTGCTCTCCTGCTCAACCCAAAACCAGGTAGCAACCTATGGCACGGACCTGACAGACCTGTATCCGTTTCAGGATTTAATCACGGCCGAATCCCTGCGTAACCATCTCGAGGTAATTGCCCACGATTCCCTGCAGGGACGCGGCACCGGGGAGGCGGGCATTGATCGTGCATCGGAATATCTGGCCGGGTATCATGAAGCAATGGAGCTCATCCCCATTGGGGATGACGAATCTTATTTCCAGCATTTTAACCTCAATTCATACACCCTCCATAACATCACATTCCGAACGTCAACGATAAGCGGCGAAGATACGACTCTCGTTGACGAGAGCATCTTCGAACAGGGGGAAGCGGCCCCTTTTACCCCCCTTATCGGAGGGGACCGGCCGCTCTCGGGAGACCTTATTTTTGCCGGATTCGGTGCCATCGATACCGGACGGGATATTGACCACTTTGGCCGGGAAGATATAGATGGGAACTGGGTTATCGTATTTGAGGATATACCCTATGTTGTAGATGGTGATACGCTTATTAATCCGGGGTTTGACAACCTCGCCCGATACAACGAAGTGCTGGGCACACGGAAGGCAGCCGGACTTATCGTGATTCCGGCTATAGATGAGGCGTGGTATCTTCAGCATTCGGCCTTCAACAGCATGGAGCTTGGCAGCCCCATATCCCTTATCCTGGAATATATGCCCGAGCAGCAGCATTCCGGGGGGGCCTATCTCAGCATGAATCCGGTGTTCGCCGCTGAAATTCTAGGCCTCAGTGACGGGCTCAGCGGCCTCGATAGATTAAGAGAGGCGCTTGTGGAGGATATCACCGGTTTCCAGGCCCGTAACACCGGATCTTACCTGGAAAGCATTCCGGATGTGAAAGAGGAATCCATCGAGGCTAAAAATGTAGTTTCCTATTTCGAAGGCGGCGATCCTGAACTGAAGGATGAAGTTGTCGTTCTGATGGCCCATTATGACCACCTTGGCACCGGCACCGCCGATGAGACCGGGGATACGGTCTATAACGGGGCCGACGATAACGGCAGCGGGACGGTGACTATGCTCAGCATAGCCCGTTCGCTGAAAGAGGCTGCCGATGCAGGCGTTCGTCCGAAAAGGAGCGTTGTATTTTTACATGTTTCGGGTGAGGAGTGGGGGCTTCTTGGCTCCCGGTACTATTCCGACCACCCCATCGTGCCTATCGAACAGACGGCTGCCAATATCAATATGGATATGATCGGCCGGCGTGACCGCTATCATATTGAACGGGAAGAGGAAGATTTTATCTACATCATCGGTGCCGAAATCATATCATCTGATCTGGACAGCCTGCTTCGGGAGGGAAACCGCAAGAGTACCGACCTTGCCCTGAACATGCGCTATAACGATCTGGACGACCCCAACCAGTTCTACCGGCGCAGCGATCACTGGAATTTCGGCAGGCTTGAAGTTCCCTTTATTTTCTTCTTCAGCGGCATCCACGAAGATTACCATGCTCAGGGAGACACCGTGGACAAGATCCTATTCGATGCCCTCGAGAGCCGGGCCCGTCTGATCTATGCCACTACCCTGGAGATCGCCAACGCCGCCGAACGTCCTGAAGTCGACAGTGAAGAGTTCCTCCGCCGCACAAGGCCATGAGCAAACAGCGGGGTCAGGGCAGGGTCTTTACGGGAACGCTGACGGCGGTCTGGTCCCACATCAGATCCAGGGATGAGCCATCATCGCTGAAACCGATGGTGAAAGCCTCACTAACCTCTTCAAGTTGCTGTACGGGTACTTCAATGCGCAGAACATCTTTTTCCTCTTCATAGCTGTATGCTCCCCATTGCCCGAGTTTAGCATTGACAATGATCGTCCATGACGTTTCTTCCGGAATGGCAAACAGGCTGTAGGTTCCGGCGCTTAAATGCTGGTCCCCGAAAAGTATATCATTGGTAATGGTGATTTCCGTAGATTCATTTGCCCCGGCACGCCAGACTTCGCCGAAGGGTTCCAGTTCGCCGAATATGACCCGGCCCCGTTTAAAGGGTTGCCCGTAAACGACCTTCATATAGGTATCATCAACGATCTGATGTTCGATTACAACCGGACTCATCCGATGCTCCGGGCCATCCTGGGCCTGAAGGCTAACCGTGCAGATGGTTAACAAGAAGGACCACAGTAAAATTGATTTCAGATTCTTCATGGCAAGGCAGACTTTTATTTTTAAGTTTTTTATAAATTTAAACATTTTTACCTAACAACCAATACTAAAAAGCGCCGGCAAAAGGATTAATAGCATTTCGCGCAGGTTCGTAGCCAATGGCAAACCCTATATCAAAGCGGGCGTTAAATAAACCCAGGCCCATTCTCAGGCCGAGGCCGTAAACAGACCTGGACCGGTGGTACAGTTGATCCAGGCTGTTTTCGGTCAGTGAACCCACTGTACTGGAAAAAATCACCCCATAGAACCGGTCCACCTGAACGGGAAAAAGTAGCCCGGCCCGGCCCGGATTCCAAATGGGGATCGTATAGCGGGTATTCAGGCTATAGGCATTCATCATACCGGCCAGCACATTATCGGAAAATCCTTCCGGGGCAAAACCCGCCGTGCGTATGCCGGGCTGGTCCTGGATCAGAATATTTGCATCCAGCCTCAATGACTGGTTCAACCTCCTGAGAGGGGAGGTGAAAAACGAGATGCCGGCCCGCATTGCCCTGACGGCCGGAGCGGCGGAATACCATCTGATTTCATTAAAGGCATACAATACCGCACCGGTATTGGGCTGGATATCCCGGATGTTTTGTTGAATCCGGTGGTTATAGGCTATGTTCAGTGAACCCGTCGTAGCCCGGGTCCAGTCTGATACGGCACTGCCGGCCGTTGAAATCCTTCGAAGCTCGGTTAGGCGCAAACCCGGCGACACGGAAAACCCCGAAAACCGTGTGTTGCTTTCTGTGGTTATGGTTATGGGGATTTCACCACCCAGGCCACGCTCTTCCAGCAGAATACCTGATGCCATAGTCGGAAGATTAAAGGCATTCAGGCGAAAGCCAGGGAAAAAACCGGAATGACGGTAGGAAGCGTTGTACCATAAACGCCTGTTGGAGGTACTGATCCCGGCCTGATAACTGTTCCGCCTGAGCACATCCCCACTCAGCAGGACCGCCCCGAAGCGCGGACCTCTTTGAAACGAGGCTTCCTCATAAACCGGCACAATGCCCCGCGGGCGGAGCCATTTAAGGCCGGGGCGGTAATCCCCGGCTTGCCAGTCACCGGCCGGATCACTGCGATATTCTATTCGTTCGTGATCTTCCGGGATAGTTGCGACCCTTTTATTCCATACGCTGTCCGCAATGACCTCGTCTACGGCATCCGAACGGTCTATGATAACCAGTTTGCGGTAGTCGCCAACCTGAGAGACATAGGCCAAAGCAGACCCGTCCGGGGAATAGGATCCTTCCATGGCATTATACAGGCTGTTGGTTATCCGGACCAGGCGCTGTTCTTCAACATCCAGCTCATACAGGTTCATCACACGACCGTAATCAGCTGTGAAAAGTAGTTTACGTCCGTCCGGGCTCCAGCTCGCGTCAAAGACGGAGGCGCCGGGCAGGTGCACGGTGGGACGGGCCTGCAGGGACCTTTCTGCCGATTCCGCTTCGGTAAGCCATAAAGCCTGAACGCCATTTCGGTTGGCCACCACCGCTACTTCGTTGTTCCGGGGATGGGGCCGCACTTCTATCAGGTGGCCGGACCGGTCCGTTAAAACGGTATCGATGGTATCCGCCCCGTCCATCCGCACCCATCTTGCGGCTTCATGATCGGTTTGCAGAGCCCAAATAGCATCACCGGCGTATACCGGAGCATATACTCTTGCATTGTCACTAAGGCGCCTCGGTTCCGAACCGTTTATATCATACTCATAGGCGTCCATCACCCAGGTGTTGTGATGGTAGGGATGCGGGCGGTACCGGGAATACAACAGGGTGGTTTTATCCGGGGAAAGGTCATACCAGAAATCTTCCACGATCTGCGTCTCAAGGATCAGCGTCTGTTCGCCACTGGCGAGGTTGTATTTCCAAAAACCCGGGCGCCGGTTATAAAAGGATCCGTAAAAGACGATCTCCCCGTCAGAAAGCCAGAGGGGGCGCTTGAGATCGGGGCCCTCAAACGTATCCAGGGTATCGGCCTTCGGTTGCCCGGCGGCCCTGATTGCCCTGATCCTGCGTTCTTCCTCCCGCAGTTTCTCCTCTTCAAATTCGGCGTAGAGGCGGGAAGGCCATTTCCCGGTCGTTCTTCTGAGCGCGTATCCATAGCCAAAAAACGGCCATCTTGCCAGCAGGTCAAGATTATCGCCCACGACCTCCCTGCCATAGCTTTTCAGCAACCAATCCGAAAATTCGTGTCCGCCCAGGTAATGCCGGTTAAAAGGACGTGACACCGTGGCCGGATAATGCATCTCCCCCATTCCCCAGGGGCGGTCACTCCCAAAATTCGCGTTGAACCGGTTGGTGAAATAAGGATAGTTGCCTCGTCCCCCGCCTGCACCGGATTCATGGTACACGGCAATGCCTTCAAGCAAACCCGGAGGAGACATCAGGTGAACGGCTCTTCCCATATCCGGGAAAAATGGATGCAGCAGCCAGGTAAACCCGTAGGGCGGATTTACCGACATATGAAGGGCATGAACCAGTTCATGAGGCATTACATTCTCCAGCCACCCTCCCGTGGCCGGGTTCAGCCCTTTTCCTTTAATGGGCGGAATTTCAACTTCAAGACGGAAGGGAAAGGGCGTTACATATCCGTTGGACCGATCGTTATACCCGTTCAGGACCACAGGCATATTCTTCAGCTTGCCGCCAACCAGCCCCTGTATGGCCTCATAGCGGGCCTCCAGGATCCGGGCGGCCTTTACGGCCGTTGAATCTTCCCCTTTTTGAAATATTATGTTGAAATGGGGAGTTGCAAGCTGCTGCCATCCCGGCCGGGACGGGCGGTGAACAGTCTCATAAAACTGGGCGCCGGCCGGGCAGGCGGCCAGAATAAGCAAACAAATGGTGACGAAAACGGTTCGCATAGGTAAACCCGCGGGACAGGTGTGATTACCCCGTTATGAGTTTAATTTGATACGATCCCGGAGGGATGCGGACCTGCATTGAACCGTGACCGGTGGCGATAACCTCGGCCTCCCGGTCATCAATCATAATCCGTTGCAGGCCGGACATGCGAAAGCTGACAGCGGCTCCCTCCGAAACCACAGAACCCTCTTTTCCCTTCATGTGAATGCTGACCGGCTCATCGGAGGTAAAACCTGTTTGATCGTTCATAAACCGGGTGCCCTTTCGCACAAAGTAAAAGGAGGGATGTTCATCTTTTTCCCGGTAGGACAGGGCCCGGCCCTGCCATTGTACGGTCCCGGAAACCGTCCTGGCCGAAGTGCCGTTCGATTCCAGGGCGTAATCCATGACCCCGTCGCCGTGATCGAGGGTAACGCCAGTGAGGCCATCCTCTGAAACCCGTGTCATAGCGGCTTTCCTGTGGCCGCTGTCAAAGGGAAAAATCACACTGACGATATTGCGTGCCCCGGCAGGACCGGCGTCATAGGTGGAATACAGGTATTTCCCCACAATGTGTCCGCTTTCGGTACGGTGGCCTCCCAGAAGAACTCCCTCTTCCAGGGTTACCCTGCCGGGCTGCGTTCCCAGGAACACGGAAACAAAAACATCGTCTTCCCGGTAGTTGGGGCCTACCTTCCATATGTATTCCGTTTTTTCCATAGCCGTAGCAACGGAGCTTGAATTGGGATGCAAAACCAGGTTCACCTCTCCGGCTGAACGACTGGCCTGCACCTCATCGAATAAAATGAAATAGCCGGGCTTTTCATCCTGGGGATGGACGAACACAAAATTCCGGTGATGGACTCCATTGGCGAGAGCCTCATGGGAATTACCGGATGCGTAATCAAACAGCGGTGAGGTTAAGCCTTCGAGCAGACCGCCTCCGGTCCGGTTTTGATGATTTTCGCCGTCAAGGAGGATGGTGTTGCCCGACACGGCCGTTTGGTTGATATAGTCCCAGGAAAAATCAAGGGCGCCGTTGCCCCATCCGTTATACCCGACGTTGCGGATAACATCTTCCCCGTAAGCGCTGATCTGTATGGCATTGACCTCTTTATGCTGATGATAGTCGCCCAGAAGCGTAGCATTCCACAACGCTCCGCCCAGAGACATCTCCGAAACATTGTCTTCCATAAACCAGGCTCCCCCGTCGGTAAACAGGCTGCTTGACGGCAATCCGGGTGATGGCGGCAGATCGGTCATCAGCACGTAATGCAGCAGGCGGGCCGGAGGGGTCGCATCACCCAGAATCCTGGAAGCCAGGGCTCCGGCTTTATCGGAAAATTTTGAGGCCCGGTACCCTGCAAGTCCGGTGGCATTGAAAATATTGGGACTGGAATCCCCGAAGGTATAATACCTGCCCGTGGGCGAAAACGAGTAGCCGTATATCCACTCATACCCGCGCTGCAGCCGGCGATCCCCGTACACATCATAGAGCTCGTGGCGATGGAGAATATCCATGAAACTGGTTTTAGGGTCCCGGTGCCTTGTTCCAGTAATCCGGTGGGTATAGTTCGGTCCGGGAGTGAAGACCCCGTCGACGGTAATAAATTCATACAGCCGGTCCATATACTCCTGCAGGGAAGCGTGTCCGGTGTCCCCCTGAAACAGGGCCCACAGGCCGCGAACGCCGAACCGGTTCAGGCCCCAGCTGCTCCAGCCGGTATAGATGAACTCAACGGCCGTATCCAGCTTATCCGTAATCTCTTCGCGTTCTTCCGCGGTCAGATCATGGTAAATAAGATCATAAGCCAGGATGGAATTGTATAGGGCATCGCCTCCGGGCACCTGGTACTCCCACTGGTTGGAATAGTGGTGACGGCCGGCGTGCAAATGATCCCAGTACAGGATATTCTCCTTTATCTTACCGGCATAGAACGAGCGGTTGTCAGGATCCAGAATATAAGCCAGGGCCCCCGTGCTCATTATGTTGCTCATCAGCGCCGCACGGCGTCCCGGCTCGTCGGCCAGGTACCGGGAATAGGCGTTCTGCTCATCCGTTATATAATCTATGGCTTCTTTTTTCATTTCCGACCAGGGGGCCCGGGAAGCCCGGGTCTGCAGCTCCTCAAAATCCGGTTCGGACACGAGCAGGAACGGGTGACGGTCAGAAGTGTCTTGCGCAACGGCCAGGCTGAAAAATACCGTTAGTAGAATCAGGGTGAGGATCGCTTTCATAGCGGGGATTACGGGAAATGTCGTATACATGGGGTAAAACCTTACATTTGATTTAATGATTGGTCAATATCCCCGATCAGATCGTCCGGATGCTCGAGGCCAACGGACAGGCGGATCAGGCTGGGTGATGTTTGCGTTTCTTCAGGCTCACTTCGTATGCGCTGCTCCCAGAGGCTCTCCACTCCCCCCAGACTGGTGGCATTGGCAATCAGCCTGGAAGATGAAGTAATTTTCATGGCATCATCGCCATTCCCTTTAATGCTGAACGATATCATCCCTCCGTATCCGCTCATCTGCCTGGTGGCAATGTCATGGCCGGGATGGGACGGAAGACCGGGGTAGTACACCTGTTCAACCACCGGGTGGGCCTCCAGGAACCGGGCCACTTTTCCCGCGTTCTCACTATGGCCGCGCATGCGGTACGCCAACGTTTTGATGCTGCGCTGCAGCAGCCAGCAATCAAAGGGAGAGGGAACCGCACCGCTGCCACCCTGTATGGCCCTGATCCGGTCGAAGATCGGGCTTTCCGCTTTCGTAATGACCACCCCGCTTAATATATCGCTGTGGCCGGAAAGATACTTGGTTGCCGAATGCATGACCAGATCCGCACCATGATCCAATGGATTCTGCAGAGCCGGGCTGGCCCAGGTGTTATCCACGCTCACGATAATATTATGGGCTGAGGCTATCTCAGCTATTTTTTCTAAATCCGTTATATGCAGCATGGGATTGGATGGCGTCTCTATCCAGATCAAACGGGTCGTTTTTTGGATGGATTCCCTGATCTGTTGCGGATCGGTCGTATCAACAAAGCTGGATTCCAAATTCCATCGCTTCATTAAACCGGTAAGGAGCAGGCGGGTCCCGTGGTATACATCGTCGGACACCATAACGTGAGCTCCGGGATCCAGGGATTGAAATACGGCCGTACTGGCCGCCATTCCCGATGCAAAGGCGGCGGCCTGGCTGCCGTGTTCCAGGGTGGCAAGCAATTGCTCCAGGTTGTCCCGGTTGGGGTTGGATGCCCGGGTATAGATATATCCGGAGGGTCCGCCGGCCTCATCCTGATGCCGGAACATGGTGCTTGGATAGACCGGCGAGGTTACCGACCGCGCATTGACATCGGTCTTCTCCCCCGCATGGATGGATTGGGTTTCTATATGCATGGCTGGAGTAATCTTAATTCGTAATTCCTAATTCGCTTCCGGCTTGTGTAAACGCCTCGATGGCTTGATCCAAATGGTCCCGTTCGTGGGCAGCGGACAGCTGCACCCTGATCCTTGCCTGACCCTTCGGTACTACAGGA
Organism: Balneolales bacterium; assembly: GCA_040905685.1. GTDB lineage: Bacteria > Bacteroidota > Rhodothermia > Balneolales > Natronogracilivirgulaceae > JBBDMU01. The sequence continues at coordinate 31,002 of JBBDRB010000097.1, forward strand.
TAATAAAAGCCGATCACATAAATGCCCTTTTCCAGTAGTTTTTCTGCAAATCGCTGGGAAAGAGCGGCATCATAAACCATCACCGGGACAATAGGATGCGTTCCGGGTTGGATATCAAATCCGGCAGCCGTCAGTCTTTCTCGAAAATAAGCCGTATTGCTGAGAAGCTTGTCTCTGAGTTCGGACGTTTCCGACAACAGGTTTAACACTTCAATCGAAGCCCCGGTTATGGAAGGGGCCAGGGTATTGGAAAACAGATAGGGCCTCGATCTCTGCCTGAGCATATCAATGATCTCCGCACGGCCGGAGGTAAAGCCGCCCGATGCCCCGCCCAGGGCTTTGCCCAGGGTACTTGTGATGATATCGATCCGGTCCGTAACATCGTAAAGTTCATGAACACCACGGCCGGTTTTGCCCATGATACCCGTGGCATGGGCCTCATCGATCATCACCAATGCCCTATACTCTTCGGCCAGATCACAGATCCTGTCCAGCCGGGCAACGGTGCCGTCCATGGAAAATACGCTGTCGGTGACGATGATCCGGTGACGGGCGTCTCCGGCCTTTTCCAGCTGCACCCTTAGATCATCCATATCGTTATGCCGGTAGCGCAGTCTTTTGGATTTAGTTAATCTCACCCCGTCAATGATAGAGGCATGGTTGAGCGCATCGGATACAATAGCATCTTCGGGCCCGAACAACGGCTCAAAAGCCCCGCCGTTTGCATCAAAATTAGCGGCATACAAAATGGTGTCACCGGTGCCCAAAAATTCCGTTATGGTTTGCTCGAGTTGCTTATGGATATCCTGGGTTCCGCAAATAAACCGAACCGAAGATAATCCGTATCCATGGGAGTCAATGTATTCTTTGGCGGCCTGAATGATCTTGGGATGAGAGGACAGGCCCAGATAATTATTGGCGCAAAAGTTGATGACCCTTTGGCCGGAGGTCTTAATCTCAGCGCCCTGGGGTGTGGTAATTACCCTCTCTTGTTTATACAGACCTTCCTTTTTTAATTCCTCCAGTTCTTTTTCCAGTACCGGCTTGAGCGTTTTATACATAAAGCTTGTCCATGTCTGTTGCATTCCTGATATAACCCTGAATATAATAAATTTAACATACATACAGCATTATGTTGTTGTAAGGCTTATTTTTAAGGAACCGTATTCTGAACACAGATCATCATGGAGAAATTTTTAATTATTGGAGCCAGCGGACAACTGGGCACGGACCTTACCCTGGCATTACGGGCTCGTTACGGGGAGGATCACGTGATTGCCTCTGATCTGAATGAACCTTCCGGAGCACTGCAACCGGGACCCTTTGAAAGGCTGGATGTTACCCGAAAAGACCGCCTTAAGGCCGTGGTCAGAAAACATCAAATCACCCGGATTTGTAACCTGGCCAGCATTCTGTCGGCCCGGGCCGAAACGGAACCGAAACGTGCATGGGATGTAAATATAAACGGGCTGTTGAATGTGCTGGACGTGGCCAGGGAAGAACCGCTCTCCCAGGTGTTCTGGCCAAGTTCCATTGCGGTATTCGGGCCCGATACGCCCCCCGTTCGTACACCGCAAACTACCATCATGAACCCAAAGACCGTCTACGGCATCAGCAAGCTGGCCGGGGAAAGATGGTGTGACTATTACCATTTAACATACGGGGTAGACGTACGCAGCCTGCGCTATCCGGGCCTGATCAGCTACCGCACGGCACCGGGCGGAGGCACCACTGATTATGCGGTGGATATGTATCACCAGGCTGTAAAAAATAAATCCTATGTATCGTATCTGTCCGGCGACACCCTGCTTCCGTTTATGTTTATCGATGATGCGGTCAATGCAACCATACAGCTTATGAATGCCGACGCCGGCCGCATCCGGGTTCGCTCAAGTTACAATGTGGCCGCCATAAGCCTGTCACCCGGTGACATAGCGTCTTCCATCAGACAGCATTATCCGGATTTCCAAATTTCCTGCCGCCCTGATTACCGGCAAAAAATTGCCGGTAGCTGGCCCCGGAGCATCGACGATTCCCCCGCCCGCAGGGACTGGGGCTGGCAGCATCAATACAACCTTGATAAGATGACAGCTACGATGCTCGATAAGCTTGGCCTTTGATGTTATGTCTCTGATCCGGATAAATCCTCCGATCGTAGCTTCCGCAGGGCAGCTATTCTGTCCATAACCGGTGGATGGGAATAGTTTAAAAACACAAAAACCGGATGCGGGGTCAGGTTGGACAGGTTGTCAACAGACAGTTTTTTTAATGCTTTTACCATCTGTTCAGGTTCGCCGGTCGTTTCGGCTGCAAAACGATCGGCTTCATACTCGTTTTTCCGGGAAAACAATTGCATAAAAATTGATAAGATCATTTCAACCGGGGCATAAAGCATGCCAAAAAAGATCAGGCCGGCATAAACGGACGCCTCTTCCATAAAAAAGGCTTCGTATAGTCCCTGGCTGGTAAGAAAAAACTGCAGCAAAGCAAACATCACCCCCATATGAATGACGCTGATCATCATGCTTTTCTGGATATGTTTCTTTTTATAATGGCCGATCTCATGGGCAAGCACAGCAACCAGTTCCGGTACCGGATGCTTTTCGGTTAGCGTATCGAACAGGGCGATGCGCTTATTCTTGCCGAATCCGGTGAAGAACGCATTGGATTTGGTGGATCTTTTCGAGCCATCCATGACGTACAGTCCCTGGAGCGGGAAATTCACTGATTGTGCATAATTCATGATGGCCTCTTTCAGATCACCGTCTTCCAGAGGTGAAAATTTATTGAAAAGCGGCATGATCCAGGTCGGGGCTATAAACTGAATAGCCAGAATGAACAAGGCAGCGGCGCCCCAGGCATAGATCCAGGCATACATTCCGGCAAATTCGAAAAACCAGATTATCCCGGCCAGGAGAGGCAGACCCAACAGGGCGGAAAGCAATAACCCTTTAGCCAGATCAGCGGTAAATGTAGATACGGTGGTTTTGTTGAACCCGTATTTTTCTTCCATGACAAATGTAGAATACAGGCTGAAAGGCAGTGAGAGCAAACTCTGCGCCAGCATGAGGATACCGATATAGAACAGGCCGGTGGCAATAGTCCCCAAATCCCATGCCCTGACCAATTGGTCCAGGTAATTGAATCCTCCCGAAAACCAGAAAGCCAATATTAAACCCAGGCTGATCGTGGAGGCAAGAAAGCCGAACCGGGTCCGCTCCCTGGTGTAGCTTTGCGAGCGCTGGTATTCCTTTTTATCATAAATTCCCTCAAACTCCCCTGGCAAGCCCTGCTTCAGGGATTTCAGGTTCAGGGCACCGGCTGTCAGGTTCAATATATAATCAGTCAACAGGGCTGCGAGAATAACAATGGCGTATGTATTCATATCCGGATATAAAATGAAATTCCTTTTAAATGACGAACCCTAAAGGTAGTTATTTTGCTTTTCGCATGTTTATCTCAGTAGATTTTATTGGCCCGTATTTTGGTGCAATTATTAAAATAAACCAATAATTTCAGATATGGTGGTTGAGCTTTACAAACTTATTTGATTTATTTCTTCTACTATTACTACTTCATTGCTCCACGGCTCACTTACCCATTGCTTAATTTATGGATTTATTTGACAAACTCTCCGATCGTCCTGGCCCGCTGGGCGAAGTTGTATCAAAAGGTTATGGCTATTACACATTTCCAAAGCTGGAAGGTCCGATCGGACCCGAAATGAAATTTAATGGCAAAGATGTAATCGTTTGGAGTGTAAATGATTATCTGGGCATCGCCTCGAATCCCGATGTTCATAAAACGGATATTGAAGCGGCCCGGCAGTACGGCTATAGTGTGCCGATGGGAGCCCGTATGATGAGCGGAAACTCGAATGAGCACGAAGCGCTTGAAATCGAACTGGCCGAATTTACCCACAAACCCAGTGCCATCCTTCTCAACTACGGATACCAGGGAATTGCCAGTGTAATCCCTGCCCTGCTAAAGCGCGACGATTTTTTGATCTACGATGAACTCAGCCATGCCTGCATTGTCGACGGGAAACAGCTGTCGGTGAGCGAATCGTTCGTGTATAAGCATAACGATATGGAAAGTCTCGAAAAACAACTTGCACGGGCCACGAGAATGGCCTCTCCGGGATCGTCCATTCTCGTGGTTACCGAAGGGGTCTTTGGAATGACCGGAGATCTCGGCAATTTGAAGGAGATCATTGCCCTGAAAGATAAGTATGATTTCCGGCTGATGGTCGACGACGCCCATGGGGTGGGTACCCTGGGTCATGACGGCTCAGGTACGGGAACGGAGTTAGGCTGCCATGAGGGTATTGATATCTATTTCGGTACGTTTGCCAAATCTTTTGCCTTGATCGGGGCTTTTATCTCTACCGAAACAAGCGTTACAGAATATCTGCGGGCCAATGTCCGGAGCCAGATATTTGCAAAATCACTTCCCATTGCCCTGGTTATTTCGGCCCGGGAAAGGCTGCGGCAAATCCGCCGTCACCCCGAATGGCGTGAAAAGTTATGGGAAAATGCTATTGAACTACGTAAGGGGTTAACGAAATTAGGCTATAACGTGCTGCCTTCCGAAAGTCCCATCACCCCCATCCTCACCCGCGGGAGCCTTGACCTGTGCGCCAAAATCATCACCGAGCTGCGGGAAAGTCATGGGATCTTTGTCAGTGGCGTATCCTATCCGGTGGTACCGCGCGGGATGGTCCTTATTCGCATGATCCCCACGGCCAGCCATACCACCGAACACATTGAAAAAACCCTGACCGCTTTCGAGGCTATTCAGGACCTGGTAAATGAAGAGGCCCTTCAGATAAGCGCCTGACGGTCATCCCAGCCACCCTTCACGGTCGAGACTTCGATACTGAATGGCCTCAGCGAGATGAATGGTTTTGATGCCGTCTGAACATTCAAGGTCGGCAATAGTTCGCGATACTTTCAGGATGCGGTCGTAGGCCCGGGCAGACAGGTTCAGGGCGGTAATTGCTTTTTTAAGCAGCGCGGATCCGGCATGATCAATCCTGCAAATTTTTCTCACCAGACGCGTGCTCATCTGGGCATTGCAATACACATTTTCTATTTTCAGAAAACGTGCATGCTGGATCAGCCGTGCATCCACGACCCGCTTTCGGATGAGGGCCGAACCTTCCCCTTCCCCTTCCCCTTTACCGGAAAGTTCATCGAAACTTACCTTATTGACTTCCACATGCAGATCAATGCGATCCAGCAGCGGACCACTGATCTTGCTCAGATAGCGCTGCATTTGGGCCGGGGCGGATCCGTTAGGATCGGCCGGGTCATACCAGTCGCCGGTTGGCGAGGGGTTCATGGAAGCAACCAGCATGATATTCGATGGATAATTGACACTCATCCTGGCCCTGGATATACTGACATGGCCGTCCTCGAGCGGCTGGCGCAGAACTTCCAGAGCGCTTCGCTTGAATTCCGGAAGCTCGTCCAGAAAAAGGACCCCGTTATGGGCCAGTGAAATTTCCCCGGGCATGGGCATGCTGCCGCCGCCGACCAGCGCCACATCTGAAATGGTGTGGTGGGGCGAGCGAAAGGGGCGTTTGGCAATCAGGGCCTTGCCACCGGTAAGCAGACCGGCCACAGAGTGAATTTTGGTCGTTTCCAGGGCCTCGCCCAGGGAAAGTGGAGGAAGGATGGATGAGAGCCTTCTCGCTATCATGGTTTTACCCGATCCGGGGGGACCCACCATAATAATGTTATGTCCCCCGGCGGCTCCCACCTCCATGGAGCGCTTAACATTTTCCTGCCCCTTTACATCACTGTAATCGATGATCTCATGCGCCTGCTCATGCCTGAACAGATTCACCAGATCGACTTCTACCGCATCAAAGGTATCCGTGTCATTCAACCAGCCTATAACCTGCCCCAGGTTCTCCAGCCCGTATACTTGAATACCCTCAACCACGGCGGCCTCCGGACCATTTTGTAACGGGCAAATCACGTTTTTCAACCCACGCTCTTTGGCCTCGATAACAATGGGCAAGACCCCCTTCACCGGCCTGAGGCTTCCGTCCAGGGCAAGTTCCCCCAAAATGACGGTATCCTGCAGCTTATCGTTTTTAACCTGACGGGATACCACCAGCAGGCACACGGCGATCGGCAGATCGAAGGCACTTCCTTCTTTGGGCAAATCAGCCGGAGCCAGATTTACCGTCACCGTGCCATAAGGCATGGTTGCATTTGAATTTTTAATAGCCGGTATGATCCGGGACCTGGACTCAACGATGGCTTTGTCCGGCAATCCAACCAGATAATAATTGGGCATGCCGCCAATATAATTCAACTCCACATCAATAAGATGTGCGTCGACGCCAAATGTGGATGCGCAGAAAACATGAGCAAGCATATACGAATCTTTTTTTGTTACAGTTCGTATATAGAGCAACAATCTTCGTCAACCTTGCTCGAAAAATATTTTAACCTAATAAATAGTATGAAATGTAATCAATTAACCTCAAACGCCAGTACAATGTCAAAGACCGTTTTTGAAGAATTCAAGGTTACCGGCAACCATCTTTACAGCCGGGTAAAGGAATTGATCCGGGAAGGAAATGTCCGCCGGGTTATGGTAAAAGACCCAAACGGCAGAACGCTGATGGAAACACCCCTTACATTCGGCGTTGCCGGGATAGGCGGCTTTCTGGTATTGGCTCCTTTCCTCACGGCCCTGGCGGCAGCAGCGGTCCTGTTGAGTGATGCTGAGATCATCGTGGAGCGATATAAAAACGACAATGATGATGACCAGGAAATTAAGCAGGATTACATCGAAGTCGATTCCGGTGATGATGACGATGACTGAGTTCGGTATGAGTTGCTGATTTGCAAGGTTTCCGGACTTGGTGCATCATACAACCATGAATCCTAACCAAGCCGGAAACCATGCTGAGAAGATCCTTATTTTTCTGGATTGACCGTCTTCAAATTACCCCGTCGGAGCGGTATCTGATGACTACCCTGTTTGCAATCCTGTTGATTATCAGCACCCTGCGCCTGTTTTTACAACCAACCTTTGGCTATGATGCGGACTATTACGCACCCATTGAGGCTGAATTTAACAGATTGAGTGCCAAACGTTCTGAAGAAAAAGCAACGCTGATGAAGCGGTATTATACCCCACCGCTATCAGGCACTAAAGAAACAAGGGAAGCGTTTGTTCATGATCAGGAAGTGCCTGCCGGGGAAACCGGCAGTGCCGTATCGAATACGACTGATCAAACAACGACCGGAGCTGAAACCGAAACTGATAAAATTAACATAAATAAGGCCGGGGCAGACCAGTTAAAAAAACTACCGGGCATCGGACCGGTTATCGCTGAGCGGATTATTGCATACCGGAACGAGCATGGTGCTTTTGAGACCATGGAACAAATTCGCAATGTAAACGGGATTGGCCCGGCCAGGCTTGACAATATTAAATCGCATATAAAACTGTAGTATAAGCTACCATCTACTTATGAGTATTACCATTCTTTGGGCTGACGATGAAATCGATCAGCTGAAGCCTCATATTATTTATCTTGAGAACAAAGGCTTTGGCGTTACCCCCGTTTCCAACGGAGACGATGCCATAACCATGATCAGGGAAAAATCATTTGATATCGTATTTCTTGATGAACAGATGCCCGGCATGGACGGCATCACCACTTTGGCCCACATAAAGGAATTAAAGCCCGCGTTGCCCGTGGTTATGATCACCAAGAGCGAGGAAGAATCCATTATGGAAGATGCCATTGGCGGTAAAATATCCGATTATCTTATCAAACCGGTCAATCCCAATCAGTTACTGCTCACCATAAAACGAATTCTGGACCGTCACCGCATCCGGGACGAAAAATCCGCCCAGACCTATCTGCAAAGTTTCAATCAGATTACGGCCCGGATCAACAGTCAGCCTGATTGGGAAGAATGGATCGCCATTTATAAAAAGCTTACCCTGTGGGATCTGGAACTTGAGCGCAGTGACGAAGGCCTGCGGCAGGTTCTGGATGATCAGCTCCAGCAGGCCAATCTCGAGTTCGGCCGGTATATCCAAAATGAGTACCATCACTGGATGAGCGAAAACATACCCGACCGGCCGGCTTTGTCTCCGGATGTGATGAAACAATACGTTCTTCCCCATGTCGACAAAGGAAAAACCACCTTTTTGTTCATCATCGACTGCATGCGTTATGACCAGTGGCTGGTTTTCGAAAGCATGCTGGCGGATTATTACCAGATTGAGACCGATTTTTATTACTCCATACTGCCTACGGCCACCCCCTATTCCAGAAATGCCATTTTTGCCGGATTATACCCCTCGGAAATCCGGAAAAACTACCCCCATCTATGGACCAATGGCGAAGAGAATGAAACCTCGCTGAATCAGCATGAAGAGGAGCTGTTGAAGCATCATCTGAAAAGGCTGAAGTACGGGTTTACCCCCAAATATGAAAAAATACTTCAGACCGAGGAAGGCAAGAAACTGGCGGACAAAGTTTTAAACTATACACAGACCAACTTCAGCGCATTTGTATACAACTTCGTCGATACACTGGTCCATTCCCGGTCCGATTCCGAGGTGCTAAAAGAAATAGCCCCCGATGTGGCGGCCTTCCGGTCGTTAACAAAGACCTGGTTTGCCCATTCAACCCTGTTCCAGATGTTTAAGGCCCTGGTTGACCAGGACGTTACCATTGTGGTTACCTCCGATCACGGATCGGTCCGCTCGCTCAGGGACACCAAAGTGCTGGGTGACCGGGATACATCCACCAGTTTGCGCTATAAATACGGCCGGCATCTGAAAAGCGATAAAGATGCAGCCATCCATATTGACCACCCCGCGGCCTACAAGTTGCCTGCCGAAAACAGGAATACCAATTACATTATAGCCAAAGAAGATTATTATTTTGTGTATCCGACGAACTATCACCGGTTCCAGAATAAATACAAGGATACCTTTCAGCATGGCGGGGCATCTATGGAAGAGATGATCCTGCCCGTCGCCACCTTAAAGCCCCGATAACATCCTGGATTTTGACGGAAGTTCAAAAAACATATGTAAGTACTTCACCGGACGATACCCTGTCAATAGGACGGAGTATAGCCGGCTTGCTGAAGCCGGGTGATGCCGTTTGCCTGTTCGGAGAGCTTGGAGCGGGTAAAACCCATCTCGCCAAAGGAATTGCCTCGGGTTTTGGCGTGGATCAGGACGAGGTTCAATCCCCGACATTTTCAATTATAAATGAATATCAGGGGAGCACACCCGTTTATCATTTTGATTTTTACCGGATCAAATCAGCTGCTGAAGCGGTTCGTTTAGGCCTGGATGAATATTTTTACGGGCAGGGTGTCTGCCTTATTGAATGGCCTTCGAAGATAAGGGAATACCTCCCTGAGCATTTCGTGCAAATTCACCTGAAACACAAGAATGCTACGACCCGAGAGATTTTAGTTACCTTTGAATAGAAAATTATCCCTATATTTTTGATTCATCATGCAAGCTGAACGTCTTCCATATCGAATCGACCGTCTCCCGGTGATCATGCCATTTCACCGGCGGGCCGAAAACCATCTTCAGACAGGTGACCTTGTCTATTATGGTCCCGGACCGGAATTTTACGGGATAGGGGAGATCATTAATATCGTGGATAAGTTCTGTGTCGTCGATTTCCGTGGCACCGGGATATATGGGATCCATAAGGATGTTTTTTACCGCAGCTACCTTATTCCTATCCATAAGCTTAATCTCTCCCACCTGTTGAAAGATGTTTGAACCGGTTTACCCCGGATTTTTTCTGTAAAAAAAATGGTCCTGCCTTAAATCTTCTTAATGCCATGGGCTCTATACAATAAATAATCGATATATGAGTAATATTACATCAACTATTATTTATACACAGGGAGGTCCATATGTTCAGAATCAGCGTACCTGGAATAATTTATTTTTTTCTGGTTTTTTCCGGATCAGCTTTGGCCCAGGCTGACCAGACCATTCAGGCCGAAAATGAGATAAAAAAATATATTAACCATATCGTGCATCAGGTTAAGCTAACCGGCGACCCGGCTGAAAAAAGGCTCATTCTGGACGAATCTCTCGTAACCCTGCAAGAGGCCTTAACCCGGGTTCATACCTTTGCCGCACTTACCGGTGCCGATCAGAGGAACATCAACTCGTTGGTAACCGATATCAGGGAAAAGCAGGACGAACTGCACGGTGCCAACGGGTATTCCAGGGTAGGGGACTCAGAGCTCAACGATTTTTCCGAATTCATCCAGCAGGATCTTGAGCAGGCCAACCGGACCATTACCATCAGCGTCACCACGGCTTTGCTGGCCGCCCTCATTTTGGTGCTCATTGCAAGTTAAAGCCGTATGGTGAGATTCGCCTTAATCGTCGCTGCGGCCTTATTATTAGCGAATTGTCTCGGCACCCGCAGTTTGCCGCAGGAGGCTGCCGGGGGCGGACCCGGCCCTGCTGACTACAATCTTATTTATGTTATCCATGGGGACGGCGGCTATCTTTACCATGATGGCAACGGCGATGCCGTGCAAGCCGACAGGAAAACGCTGCAAGAGGCTATAGCCGTGGAAAGGGCCGGTGCCCACGCCGAGGTTTTTATTTTTCATCAAAGGCCCCGAAGCCACTTTTTGCAGCTTTTTCCCCTCCGGGAAAGCCGGTTTTATCATTTCAGGGCTGGGGAGTTGGTGGAGGAGGTCCCCTATTTCAGCCGGCGTTCGGATGCCGGCTTTCTTCAGGAAGCCGGCCTGTACCACCGTCGCCGGAAAGCAGAGGCGGGACATGGCCCCCCACCTCAGCGTATTTTCCTGTATTTCGGTCATGAAATTCCTGCCCATGACGGATTCGGGTACCACGGATCGATGCCGGACGTCCCGTTTAACATGAAAATCCTGGCCCAGGGTATGGAAGCATTCAACAACAATGGCAAAGACCGGTTTGACCTGACGGTGCTTTCATCGTGCAGCAACGGGTCCCGTGAAACAGCATCGCTGTTATATACGCAAACGGACCTTCTTATCGCTTCCCCTGAAGAGCTGCACCTGTCTTATATGGACAGCGGATTTTTTAAGGCTATCAGGGCAGAGGATTTTCCCGTCATCAGGCAACTGGCCCTCGCTTTTGCGCAGCATGCCTTTCATATCCTGGATCAGGCTGTACATACTCCGGTCAGCATCACGCTTTACGATACGCTCACCATGGAGGTGCATCAATGGTACCGTGGTTCCAGGTTTGGCAAACCGTCAACTGACCTACCGGCTGGCGATGATGTAAATGGCGTGGATCAGGCCCGGGACGTATCCCAGTAAAGTAAGAACAATATTCAGCCAGAAATGCAGTCCGATCCCAACCTGAAGAAATACACCCACAGGGGGAATAATGACCGATAGAATGATCCTCAGAAAGTCCATAGCTCTAATAACTATCTCTTATCGGTATTGATTGTATTTGAATATATTAAATTGACGCCGGCCGCCTACTTACTGTGGCCTAACAGCCAGATAGCGGCACTGGCGGTCAGCCCCGGATAAAAAGGCTCAACCCCCAGATAAGCCTGGGAGTATAGCTCGTCACCAGTCAGCGTTCCGGCGGCCAGCCATAGCGCAGAGACCACGACGGGGACGATCAGCGCATAGGAAGCATAGCCATTTTTCAGGCTGAAAGCCCGGATATACACTCCCAGAACGGGTATCAGCAACCCCGGTATCATAACCGATCCGATAACATACCACAGGGCAATTACGCTTGGATATATGTAGATGAGCAAAATAGCCAGCAGGACCGAAACAAAAATGCAGATCCTGGTAATAGCCACGCTTTTGGAGGGAGTAAATGCTTTGGCAACCAGATCATGGCCCAGGGTCTGTCCTGACAAAAAAAGGAAACTGTCCATGGTAGACATGATGGTGGCCAGCAGGGTAAGGAAAAACAAACCCTTAAAACCGGCCGGAAGGATGGTGTTGGCCAGATACGGGTAGATAAGGATAGGGTTGTCAACGTCCGCGAAGATAACGACCCCGTACAGGCCCGTCACGAGGGTAAAGAAATCGAATATAAACCAGAAAACAACCGAACCCAGTATGCCTTTTCTGGCAATAGCCGGGGTTGCGGCCGCGGCCGCGCGTTGATGAAAACCGGGATCAACAAAAGTCCACATGGCAATAAAAAACCAGACAAGGATGTACTGGATGGAATGTCCGCCGGTAAAATCCTTATACGTGCCGGGCAGTTCCTGCCACAGCAGCAGAGGAGACCCAAAGCTCTTCGATGCAAACCAGGCCAGGATAAAAAAACCTGTAAACATCAGGATGACCTGAAGCACATCGGTCCGCACGACCGCCTGAAACCCGCCAAAGCAGACATAGGCGGCCGAAAACAGGGCCACTAAAATGGAGTAGATGAGGTAATGTTCGGTTCCGCCCAGCATAAACTGGACCAGCAGCCCAAGCATCAGAATATAGGGAGCCGGGCTTACGAGAATAAAGACGCCAATCGAAGTGATCCGTCCCGCCCGGCTTCCGTATTTGTTGGAAACAGCCTCGGGAAGGGTCAGCGCTTTATTTTCCCTGATCTTCCCGGCCAGAAAAAATGCAAACAGGATGGCAAATATATAAAAAGGAAACCCGAAAATGAACCACTGTGATACGCCATATTGGTAACTGTATTCACCCACCCCTAAAATACCCCCATACCAGGTAGACACCAGTGTAGCCATAAAAGCAGGCAGGGTGATTTTCCGGCCTGAGAGCAGAAAATTTTCCTCGTCAACCGATTTCCAGCTTTTTCTTAAACTCAGAAAAAGGAGCAGCACGAAATAAATGGCAATTAACAGCCAATCGAAAAAATGAAATTCTAGTGCCACAGGTCAGCTTTATTTAGGTTTGTTCTGGAATTTCGAGCTTTCATGGCGCTGAGGTTTAAACAAAAGCAGGTCTCCGTGTCGATGCCTGATCTCAAAACGGGTTCCCATTGTTTCATTGGAAGAGCCGTCCCGGACGCCATTTTCCAGATCTTCATTCTTCAGTGCATATTTAAGTCCTATGGTGGTTATGCCGGCTACTTTACCCGAAAGGGGGAACAGGGAAATGGGCGTGCCGCTTTGCTCAGCGCAACCTGAATAAACCCTTGGCAACAAAATGATTTTGAGATAATCATCCTCAAAAATCAACGATCTGAAATCATCGATAAATCGCCTGAACACGGAGAGGTTCTTTAAAGTATGGTCCAGGCGCCGGCCGGTCGCCCCAAGAACAATAACCTCTTCTGAACCTTGTTCTATGGCATAGATCAGTGCTTTTTCCAGATCATTGCTTTCCTGATCCGTATTCCTGATGATGGTTCCCGGATAGCCCGGCGGCGGGTTAAAACTGTCCATGTCTCCAATGGCCACATCCGGCGTGACGCCGTAATGCAAAGCCGTTTCAGCGGCCCCGTCAGTGGCGATACACAAATTACAGCATTTAAAATGACTGCGAAAAAGAAATTCAGAGGGAGGTTCCCCGTCGCAAAGGATTAGCGTATAAAACTTTCCCATTTAAACTGTATTTTCAGGGGTAAAAAGATTACAAAATCGAGCGTATAATACCTCATAAATCCATGACGACAAAAAATAACTTCCAGCTAACCGAATTCCGTTAGTAACTTATTATGATAGACAAACTCAGAGAAAGATTAAAAGCCCATCGTTCTGTTGCCCTTTTTTCTCATATCCGGCCCGATGGCGATGCCATCGGCTCTCAGGTGGCCATGGGGCTGTGGTGCCAAAAGAATGGAATTGAAGTTCGGTGTTTTAATGACGATGACCTGAAAAACAACCTGATATGGTTGAGTGATTTCTTCCTCATTGAAAAACCCGACCCCGCCTTTTTGGATCAATGCGATGCCATTGTCTTTCTGGATGGGAATGCCCCGGAGCGGTTCGGCCGCTACGCAGATTATTTCCGGGCGTCCGCCAAGCCCTTCTACCTGATCGATCATCACCCGGACCCGGAAGATTTTTTTGAATTAGCCTATTCTGTTCCCACGGCATCGTCGACGGCCGAACTTGTCTACCATTTATTTCAGCAGGGCGATATCCGGTTAATTGACGGTCAAATTGCCAGAGCTTTGTATACGGGCATGATGACCGATACCGGGTCCTTTCGGTTCGACTCGGTCACCCCGGATACCCACCTGGTGTTATCCGATTTACTTCGCCTGGGCAAATTCAGTCCGGATGAAGTACATCAGCGCATTTATGATGACCGTACCCTGAACCAGCTCCATTTGCTGGGCATGGTGCTAAACCGGGTAGAACTGCATTATAACAATCAAATCAGTACCATGACCGTTACTGAAGCCATGCTAAGAAAGACAGGATGCACGTATTCTGATCTGGAGGGATTTGTCTCTCATGCCCTTAGTATAAATAGTGTAAAATCAGCAATAATTTTCTGTGAATTGGAAGGTAAAGTAAAAGTAAGTTTCCGGGCCAAACGTGATGTTGACGTGAATCTGGTAGCCAGGCAATTTGGCGGCGGCGGTCATAAAAAAGCCGCCGGTTCATGGCATCCCGGTCCTTTGAACGTTGCCGTAGAAGAAATGGTCAGGGCAACCATTGACCAGTTCACTGAATCACCTTAATCCGATGATGCATCCATACCCTCTTACCTGCCGGGAAATGCTGTCGCTTTCCCTGATATTGCTTGCTTTTTTAGGCTGCTCACAGCCCGGGGAACATAGTGATAAACAACTATCCCAGAAGGGGTTAACGGAAGAACCGTCTTCTCTTTTGTCCACAGAGGCCACTTCGGACAGCATCACCGGTGAAATCTATATCAGTCGCCAGAGCGCCATTACCAATACGGTGAAAAAAGTGAGCGATGCTGTGGTGGGCATTACCGTTACGGAAGTCGAAGCCGGATCAAAGCAACTTGAATTTGATCCGTTCTATGGTTTTTTCCTCACGCCGGGCCGGGAGCGCGAATATCAGAGTCTGGGCTCAGGCTTCATTGTCTCAGAGGACGGTCATATTGTAACCAATGAACATCTGAGCGGACAGTCTGCACGCAAGATCAAGATTACCACCAAAGCCGGCAAAATGTACGATGCCCGGATAGTCGGTGCCGATGAATATACCGACCTTGCTCTGCTTAAGATCGAATCGGATGAAAAATTTCCCTATCTGAAATTCGGTGATTCCAATGAGGTAATCGTAGGTGAATGGTCTATTGCCATCGGCAATCCCTTCGGGCTCTTTGAGGACGGACAGCCTACCGTAACGGTTGGGGTGGTCAGTGCCACAAAGCGAAATTTCCAGCCCAACCCCAGGGAACCCAAGATGTATCTGGATATGATACAGACCGATGCGGCCATTAACAGGGGAAATTCAGGCGGTCCCCTGCTCAATGCCAATGCCGAAGTCATTGGGGTAAATACCTTTATTTATACAGGCGGGACCAATGAAGGTTCCGTAGGGTTAGGGTTTGCCATACCCAGCAACCGGGTGGTAAAAATTTTGAACCATCTGGCCGAATCCGGAGAGATCGCCCTGGGATATGATCCCGGGTTTGATGTGGTGTCCATCGACCAGAACATTGCCAGCCAGTATGATCTTCCTGCCATGCGGGGCCTGTTAGTGACCAGCGTCAACAAAGACGGACCGGCCTATGAGTGCGGTATACTGCCCGGGGATATTATCATGCGGATCGGGACCGAGTTTATTCATGGAAAAACCCATGCCTCCGCCCTGTTCCGCGAATACAACGAAGGCGAAACCATGAAGCTGGAACTGCTGCGCCAGGGCAGCCGGTACGAAACCGAAATGGCGCTGCGCAAGCGTGCTCCTGCCGAATAAGCGGCTACCACCCTCCGCCACGGCGATTGATCGGGCTGGAACTCCTTTCCAGATTATTCAATCCCGGAAGTTTCTGGAACAGGCTCTGGATATGAGAGTCTCTGACGGTCAGGCGAAACATGTAAAACTGAAAGTCCCCAAACGGGCTCCATTCGAAGGATAAATCCCAGCAATGCAGATTCCGGGTTATGCTGAACCGGCTGGGGGTGAGTTCCTTCTGTATGAAATCATACCCCAATGAGGTACTGAGTTGCCATTCCGGGGTGACCCTGACCCTGAGGTTACTGGCATTGATTTCCGCGCGGGGCTGGATCTCGTTGGTTGACGTTCTCTGCCACCGGTAACTGAACCGAATGTCTACCGACCAGGGCACGTTCAGCGGACTCACAGGATTTTCATTAAACTGATCGTCAATGGGGTGAAACAGGCTTTGGTCATAGGGATCGTAATGGCGCGGATAGTTGGGCTGCCTGCCCTCGCCCGGACCAATACGCATGCCGCTGCCCCCGGTACCGGCGCTGAAATTGGTGCTCGCCTGTACGTTGAAATTGGTCATTAAGGCAACGTTATTCGTTTCCTTCCAAAGATAGCGGTCCACCCGGCGGCCGGCTTCATCTCGGTCATAAAAGCTGAACCGGGCACTGGTATTCAAATTGACATTAGGGAAAAGCGAGGTCCGTGCCGATACGTTCAGATCGGACAGGTTATATTGGTCAGCGGCAAAATTATAACTTACACTGGCGTTCAGATTCTCAATTATCCGTAAGATATTCTCTCTGACCTCTCCGGTGGTATCGCGCTTCACCTGTTTGGTTTCAAAGGTATTACTGACCGAAAAGCCCAGGCTTTGCTGCTTCCCCGCACTGGGTCCGCCGATCAGGCTTCCCTCGTATATGGGATACCGCTGGGTATTGCCGGCTTCGTTGACCTGAACATCGCGGAACGTTCCCCAAAAATCTTCGCCAAAATCGGGTGAATAGGTAAAGCTGAATGAGGGCCTGACCGTATGCCTGAATCCGTGCAGGTTGCTGATACGCATGTTGGAGATGCCATAGATGGTGGTGCTGAGACTGGCCGAGGTATTAAAATTTCGGGCCGAGGCAAACCCCCGTTCGAGCCTTCTTTCATCCGTCCCGGTCTCCGGGTTAAACTCACGGCGAATGGTGTGCGGATACCAGTATTCCCGGTAGCTCAGGCTGGTTGACAGATTAATATACTGACTGCTCAGCAAACTGGAACCGGCGTCAATGTTTTGCTGAAGCCCGTAATCGTAATGGCGCAGATTGCCGGTTGCCTCACGGTGCAATGAGGGATTGAATAACGCGTCAAGAAACGAGGCGTCAATTTCATCATTTACGGGATTGTAATTAAAACGGCTTCGGAGCTGACTCTGATACCGGATGTTAAACGATTCGTACCAACGGGTTTCCGTGGCCGGGCCGGTTCGTTGAAAGGGGGTAAACCGGCGAAGAGAAAAGTCCAGGTTGGGTCCGGTAAGTGAGGTAACGTCCGTCTGAAAGTTCCGGTTCTGGTTAGCCGACGCGCTAAACGTATACAGGTTTTCGGGATGGTTGTAATTATAGGAAATCCGTGAAGTCGTCGATACCTCTGCCCGGTCTTCGATATCATACGAATTTCGCCGGTGATAATCGGCCGTACGCAGGTTTATATTGGCACTTAAGCGGGCAAAGGGCGATAAGGTCTGGCTGTGATTTAACTGCAGGCTTTTTTGGATGTTGGTGGTAAAATCCGGATCCGTTGATTCCATACCCTGATCGCGTGAATAGCCGAGGGTAACGGAACCGTTGTAATTTTGGGTCAGCGCGTAATCAAGCCTCGAATTCGCATAAATGGTGCCCGATGTAAACAGGTCAAACGATATGCGTCCCGTCAGGTAGTCATTAAAATACTGAAACCAGCCAAGGTTCTGAATACCCATGCCTCTTCGTTGCTGTTCCTGGTATGAAAAGGAAGGCTCCAGTAAACCCGACCGCACCTGTTCGATATCAAGGGATGGCAAAAATCCAAAGGGGAAAACCATCGGATAGGGAATATCCAGAATAAACAACCGGGCATTGGTGAAGAATATTTCATCTTCATCAACCATCTTCATCTTTTTCGCCCGAATGTAAAAATGAGGATGATCCAGCTCACAGGTTGAATAAATGCCATCTTCCACAAACACCACATGCGGCGCTGTCCGCTTGACCTGGGTCCCAATAAGATTCCCCTGCTCAATGCTAACCCGTGCTACGTCGAATTTACCCTTATCGGTGGCATAATTATACTGGATGCGCCGGCTCCGTATCCGGTCGGTGTCACGTGTCAGGACCGGTTCGGCCAGGGTATCGCCTTCCGAATCCGTTTGGGCACTCATCAGATTCAAGTCCAGATTCAGCGTTATCTGTCCGGCCGTAAGTTCACCCTCGGTGTGCTCCACCCTCGCATCGCCGAACAGGCGGGCTTCGCGTTGCGGATTAAAGGTAAAGATCAGCGAGTCGCTGGCAGAAAACGTAATCGATTCCGAGGCGTCCTCCCCCTCTGCGGATTGCGTCTGCTGCATAGACTCAGGGGGGGCCATCCCCTCTTGTTGTTCTACCGGCCGGTTATTGGAATTTACAGTGGTTGTATCAGTCTGGGCTGAAGTTGTATTCCAAAGTCCCGCAGCAATAAGAATAATCAGGGTAACGCCGGCCTTACCTGCACGTTTATAAGCGGCAACATGTGTTGTCATTCTTTTTCATCATTACCCTCACAAATTTTCAAAAGCCAGACTGGAGGCGCCAAGAAGAGCGGCGCTGTTTCCAAGTTTCTCATAGATAATATCAAAACCTTCGTGATATGAGGGCATCATTCGTTCAATAGCCGAAATACGAGCGGGTTCAATAAGCCATTTCCCGGCCTTGGCGACCCCGCCGCTCAGAATAACGGTTCGTATGTCCAAAATATGCACATAATTAACGATTGCATAACCCAGCTTTTCTCCGGCATCCTGTAAAATCCGTATGGCTAGCTGATTGCCCTTATCGGCCTCCAGGCAAATCTCTAAAGGATCAAGATCCTCGAAATTCTGGTGGAAACGCTTGTAAAGAGGGTTATCCGGCTCTTTATGTATGGCTACGGCCGCGTTGCGACTAAGAAAACGCTGACCCAGATAGGCTTCAATGCCTCCCCTGGCACGGCTGTTAGAGGCTAATCCGTTATAGTCAATAATCACATGGCCAAGTTCACCGGCAGCACCCGTGCTGCCCCTGAACAATTCCCTGTTAAAAATGATGCCGCCGCCCAAACCGGTGCCCAGCGTCAGCATGATAAAACTGTCATAATCCTGTCCTTTGCCAAACCGGGACGATCCCAGGGCGGCAAGATTCGCATCGTTTTCAACCCGGGCCGTCAGGCCCGTACGTTCCTTCATCTCCCGGGCAATGTCAACGGTTAACCACCCCGGCAGGTTTGGAGGATGCGACACGGTGGTTCGGTCCAGGGATATTACACCCGGCGAGCCGATCCCAATTCCCTGAAGGGGTTCATCGGTCAGGCTTTTAATCTTTTCGACCGCTTCAGCCAATCGTCCCAGCACGTGATCTAAACCTTTGTCGGCCTCGGTAGGCATGCTGAATTGTTCGAGTATCCCTCTTTTGCGATCAACCAATGCTGCTTTAATACCCGTACCACCTAAATCAATACCTGCTGCCTGCATTTCTTCTTATTAACTTGTGAATATAACCAACTATTATTTTTCCCGGACCCGGTAAACGGTCTCTCCGGGTTTCCGCATGCCATATTCTTCACGGGCAATTTTTTCCAGTAATAACGGATTGCTTTCCATGGCCTCTATTTTCGCTTCCAATATGCTGGATTCCGAACGAAGTTGTTCCGTACTCCGGATGAGTTCATTTTTTTCCTTATTCAGCTGATAGCGTGTGTACAGGCTGTAGGTATCCAGGATGCCAAACCAGACAACCATAAAGACGGCTAACAGCCCAACAAGAAACGTTTTTTTCCAGCGAAGAGGATTAAGAAGACGGTAATTCATCTACGTACCGGGGCTATTATTAGGATCATTACGGAATTTAAATATAGTATCAATAACATGTGCGTTTAATTCGCTTTCAGGTGAGATCAGCATATATGGGTATTTTCCCATATTTTTTATTTTTTCACCCTTACCATCACCTGAACCAGGTTAATGAATACGATTCGGATCCTTTGTGCAGGCCTTCTTTTTTTTCCGGTTTGTCTGAACGCTCAGCAATCCCCGGAGGCTGCTGTTTGCCAATGCCGTATTTTTGGTCGGTAACTTAAGTTTTACATATCTTTTAGCAGGTTCCGTATAAAATCTACCTCATCCTGGTTCACCGTATGTCCCATCCCTTCATAAATACGTTTGGTCACCCTGCCATTCAATCCTGCCAGGACATCGGCTGTTTCGTTTACCCTTTGAAGCGGAATATGGAAATCCACATCACTGCACCCAAGAAAAACCGGTGTTTGTTCTAGTGAACCTTTATAGTCTCTGGAAGCGCCGTCAGGGCCGACCAACCCTCCGCTCAGGCCTACAATCCCTCCGTATCTGCCGGTATTGCGTGCTGCGTACTCCGTAACCAGGCAGGCGCCCTGACTGAAGCCAAACAACACGACCCTTTCTTTGCCGATGCCAGCTTGTTCAACCTGTTCAAGGAGTTCCCCGATGGCTAAAAGTGCTGAACTGATCCCCGGGCTGTTTTGGGACAAAGGGGCTAAAAAAGTGTGGGGATACCAGGTATTATCCCTGGCCTGGGGTGCCAGGTAAGCCACATCAGGTTGCTTGAATTCTTCGGCCAGCGTCAAAATACTCTCTGCCGTTGCACCCCGGCCGTGGACCATAATGACAACGGCCCTGGATTCGGAAAGAGGAGCTCCCTTTTTTTCTACAGGCTGATTCTGGTGGGGATACAGATTTGAGTCATCAATCATAACGGGTATTTTTTATTCCAGTTTTTCACGGTCTTAAACCCTTAGGGTATCATGAAAGACCGGCCACAAATTAAGATAATTTAATATATATTCCCTCTTCAATTGGTCAGAGCGTTTATTTTATTTATATTTGACATTGCATGCAGCCATATTAAAACCATTAAGTTTACAAATATGAAAGTTTCAGCTTTCAATTTATTGCCTCTTCTTGCCCTGCCGTTCCTCCTTCAGGCCTGCGGACCCGGTGCCGACCGGATCAGAGAAAGGGAACAGCGTGAACGCGACGCGGCGCAAAGGGAAACTCAGGAAGAGATCATGGTTTATGAAGCTATGGAACTTATAAAATCACAGAGCCTGGCCATCGCCCGTGGTGAAGTTATTGCCCCGGAACCTGTACCGGTGGAGATCGCTACAGCCGGTTCCGCCTCTCCAGACCCTTCGGGCCATTATACTATTCAGGTAGCCTCATTAGACACCCGCGCCCGGGCCGGCCGTGAGCTGGAAGGCTGGAAACAGCGTGGATATAATGATGCGTATATATCCGAGTACCGGAATGCCTACCGCGTCAGGCTGGGGCGGTATGCAACCCGGCAGGATGCTCAGGATCAGGCAAGGCAGGTCAACGGTGAGTATAACATATCTACCTGGGTTACTGAAACTGCCTCTGCCCACACAGGCACAACCCCGGCAACCTCCTCCCCGGGCCGCTACAGTATTCAGGTGGCCGCTGTAGCTTCCAAAAATTCAGCCGACCGGCAAATCAACAGCTGGAAAGAACGGGGGTTTGCCCAGGCATACGCCCAGGAGGTTCAAAATAACGACGCTACCCTATACCGCATTCGACTCGGACACTTTGACACCATTACCGAAGCAAGAGATGTCAAAAGCAGAATTAAGGATAGTTATGGGACCGACTCGGTAATATTTGATATGTAAAGGCCCCCGTGCATCCGGCAGCCACCGGATTGATTCTTTTACCCATTTCCTTGTAACCTTTTTCCATTCCACTCGTCTTATAACCGGGAACGAACTCACTATAT
>JBBDRB010000097.1:52971-79777 GCA_040905685.1 Balneolales bacterium
TTAATATGATCTTGGTGGGATAGAAATAACTTCATCCATTAACCCACCAAGTCTCCGAAAGGGCCCACACTGTGAAAGTGCGGGCCCTTATTATTGCAGGTGTACCTCTACGAGTGCGATCTGCATATCCATAACATTATTACCGGTGTCCCCGGTTTTCACAAGGGCTCCGGTGGCCTCAAAGAACCGGTAGGAGTCGTTGTTCCGCAAATATAACGCCGGGTCAAGCCCCTCCATGCGGGCTTGCTGAACCGTATTACCATTGCATATAGCCCCGGCCGCATCCGTAGGTCCGTCCCTGCCGTCGGTCCCTGCACTCAGTAAACTGACATAATGATGACCGTCAAGGTGAACCGAAGCGCTCAATGCCAGCTGCTGATTGCGCCCGCCTTTTCCCCCACCGGTAACGGACAGATAGCTTTCTCCGAAATAAATCAGGGCCGCTGGTTTGGCGACAGGCTCATCCCGACTGAGCACAGATAAAGCCGTCCGGGTTATCTTTTTCGCCATATCATGGGTCTCACCGCTGTATGCTTCCTTGCTCCGGTATACGGAATAGCCTAATTCCTCTGCCGCCAGGCCGGCCTGCCGGGCCGTAAAACGGGCATTCCCCAACAACAGATAGGTATGGCCCGGAATATCGTATTTCAAGGTTTCACCTGTCTTAGCAGCCATGCCTTTTTTTAAATAATCAACAACGTCTCCCGGAAGCCGGGCTAACAAATCATAGGCTTTCAGAACAGCCATAGCGTCCGTGTATGTCGTGGGATCGCGCACCATCGGACCGCTGCCGATGTCTTCCGGTACATCACCGGGCACATCGGAAATAACCAGACTGATCACCCTGGCCTCTTTCAGAGCCAGGGCCAGACGGCCCCCCTTGACCCGGGAAAGATGTTTACGTACCGTATTCATTTCATGGATGTTGGCGCCGCTGTTCAACAGCAGCTGTCCCGTTTGCTGAATACTGCCTAACGATACTTCATCAGGAGGGAGGCAGAGCAAGGCAGAACTTCCTCCGCTCATCACATACAGGACAATATCACCGGTCCCGACCCGCTTTGTCAGCATAAGCATTTTCGTTGTTGCCTCCAGGCTGTCGGTGCCGGGAACAGGATGGGAAGTTTCCATCTGACGAATATGGGGTGTATTGGTTGTCGTTCCCCTGGAGCAGACAACGAGTCCGTCGTGTATACGGTCCCCCAATTTATTTTCCAGGGCCAGCGCCATTTGTGCAGCGGCTTTTCCCGACCCCATGACCCATATTTTCTGGTTCTGCTGCAAAGGAAATGTCTTCCCGCCCACAGAAAGAGAATTCTTATGGATGAGAATGTTTTCGGCTACCCGGTTATACGGCTTCGATTCCGACAAAGCCCGGCCGAAAATATGATGAAGATCTCTTTTCTGTTTTTCGTATTGCCGGCCCATAAGTTCATTCAACAATAAAAACCCCCTGCATTATGCGCCAATGCCCCGGGATAGTACATATGAATGGATATTCACCGGGTTGCCCGGGCACGCTGAAGGTCAGGGTGAAACTTTCCCCGGGCTCCAGAACGGGCGTAAAAGCCAGCACGTCCGGTGTGTCCGGTACGTAATGCCGCTGCCTGGCCTGGGCGGTTGCCATCATTTCATCGGCCAGTCGGCCGGTGTTTTCAATGGTTCCTGGTTTCAGGATCAGCAGATTGTGTTCCATGTTGTCCGTATTGGAAAAAACCACCTGTACGGTCTGTCCGGCGGACAGCCGCAGTTCTTCGGTATCAAAGCGCATTACGTTGGGGGTAACGCCAATCTCGTAAACGGCGTCAACGCCCTCGGGCAATTCCTC
Source organism: Balneolales bacterium (assembly GCA_040905685.1). Classification (GTDB taxonomy): domain Bacteria; phylum Bacteroidota; class Rhodothermia; order Balneolales; family Natronogracilivirgulaceae; genus JBBDMU01. The sequence continues at coordinate 54,800 of JBBDRB010000097.1, forward strand.
CGGGGCGCCGCTCTCACCGGTCCGTTCGGTGAATCCGGGATTTGCCTTTGTGATCATACCCAGAATACCGTGCAGGGTTGAACCCGGCTCCGCCTGGGCATCCGGTGCCTTGAGGTTCGAAAGCTTTCCGGCCGCATCGGCGGCCTTCAGGAAGCCATGGCTGTGGACGGCCGCGGCCAGGGCTCCGGCCTCACGAATCCAGCGGTCCCCGATATTGGCCGCCTCTTCAAGCATGGTGAATACGGCCTCCCCGGCCTGATCGGAAACCGGCATGGCAGACAAAGCCACCAGGGTCGCCAGCCTGACCTGTAAAGCCTGATCGTTCAGCAGCTTTCTGTCCAGCAGAGCCTCTAGCGATGTGCTTGTTTTCGGAAGCACCTGCACCGCATTACGCCGTACGCCGGATGAAGGATGTTCTAAAGCACCCACAGCCGCTTTCAGGGCCTGTTCATTTTGCCCGTTCAACTGCCCCAGTCCATGCAAGGTCCACAAGCCATGGATGGCGGCCACGTTCAATCCGATTTTATCCACGCTGTTGGTATTGACCAGTTCAATCAGCGATGCCGAAACATCGGCCTCTCCGCGTTCCACCAACAGGCGCTGGGCGTGTTTGCGCCAGAGCATGTTGTCATGGTCAAGGGTGCGCACCAGCTTCAGCGGACTGGCCCCCTCCAGCGACGGAGTCTCTTCGTCTTGAGAGCCCTCGTAGACAATACGGTAGATACGGCCGTGCTGCCGGTCCCGTAACGGATTGGCATAGGCATTGCCGGGGGTAGGCTCCTGCCGGTCGCTTTCGGCATTATGCTGAATGATGTAGTTGTACCAGTCCGCAATCCAGACGTGGCCGTCAGGGCCCACTTCGGCCACAACCGGAGAGAACCATTCATCATCGCTGGCCACCAGATTGCGATGATAACCGGCCCGGTAGCTGGATCCGTTTTCGTCCAGGTCCATCTCAGCAACCAGCTGTACGGTAGGCTCAGCAATGAAGCCCGTGCGGTTGTGGTATTTTTCCGGGTAGGAACGGGCCGTATACAAACCGTGTCCGGCCGCCGAGGTGAAAGCCCCCACCCAGTCCACTTGCCGGAACTGATTGGTAAGGGTAATGACACGCGCCGTGCTCGTCAGGTTTTCGGTGACCGAATCATCAAAATCCGGTAGATTGTCGTAGAGCCGGCGGGAAAACGGCAGATAGGTGCTGGGGTTGCCGTTGGCCGTGGAAATGAATGCCCCGCCCTGCTCATTGAAGCCGAGCCCCCAGGTGTTGTTGTTGGTCCGCCGCAAAAAATCCAGCTTTGACCCGTCCTTCCTGAACCGGTAAACCCCCATCCGGAATTCATGATGCTCGCCGCCGATCGTCCCGTTCATCCCGGCATAGCCCAGTACACCCCAGATGTGATTATCCAGGCCGTATTGCAGGTTGTTGGGTCCGGCATGGGTATCCCATTGATCCCAGCCCTCAAACAGCACTTCTCGCACATCGGCTTTGTCATCGCCGGTGGTGTCTTTAAGAAATAAGGTTTGTGGAGCCTGATGCACAATGACCCCTCCGTCGGAAAAGGTCAGGCTGGTGGGAATATTCAGGCTATCGGCAAAAACGGTAAACTTATCCGCGCGGCCATCTCCGTGCGTGTCCTCCAGGATCAGGATACGGTCCTTCCCGCCGCCATCCGGCCAGAACGAACGAGGATAGGGATATTCGACCGATTCGATCACCCAAAGGCGCCCACGCTCGTCCCAGTTCATGGCAATGGGGTTGACAATATCCGGCTCGGAGGCAAATAGCTCCACGCGGAAACCGGCCGGCAGGATCATCCGGTCCATAGCCGTTTCGGCATCCAGGGGAAGCTGCCTGTGATAATATCTGGGATTATTTGCGCCTCTGTCCATGGGTCCGGTTGTCTTCTCATATTCAACCCGCTGCTCGTGAGGCGGCGGAAACGGCACGTCCAGCACTTCATATTCAAAGGGATGTTCAACGGTGCGCCCGGCCAGTTCTGCCTGAACGTCCTGACCCGCCGCCCAGCGGATCCCACGCTCCAGCAGGTCGTGAAAGCCGGGGTTGCGCCAGGTGTGTTCGTCATGGCCCCAGGCCGTATAAAATACACGCCCCCGTTCATGCGTCCGTATCCAGGTGTAGGGCTCCTCACCTCGGTAGCTGAGAACCGTCCGGTTATGTTCATTATGGTTTTGATGAACATAGGTTTCATCCCAGCTCTCAAAACCATCGAAGCCCTGCATGATTTCATGGTCCGGCTCCGCAATACGAGTGGCAAAAGAGTCGGTTTCATGGGACAGGAAAGCCCCTCCCAGCAGTTCAGTATACCGATCGGAGTCGCGAAAATTTCCCGAGGCTGAATGTATGGGTACAAATCCCCCCCCGCCAGCAACATATCCGATCAGGGCATCTTCCATCTCTTTTGATATTTCCGGAAAATGGGGTTCGTGATAATTGGCAAACAGCAGCAAAGCGTCATACCTTTGCAGATTTTCAAGGTTCAGGTCGCCGGGGTCACTGGTATAGAACAGTTCTATACCCCGGTTAAGCATGGGCCGGGCTACGTCGCGCAGGCGTTCTGCCGGACGGTGTCCCTGATCATCGCCCAGGAACATCACCTTCAGGCGACCCTTCCTTTGTCCGTCATTAACCTCTCTGGAGTCCGGGCTGCAGGCCGCGACCAAAAACAGAAGAAGCATGATGTTTAAGCCGCCGGTCCGTTTCATAAAACCATGTTCCATTACGTTCCCCGTATAAGTGTCATTGATGCTGTTTTTATTACAATTTAAGGTCTTTAAACGATCTGGCTTGAGCTTCAATCGCCTTCTCCGTGGCAAGGCGCTCGACGCTGGAGGCCCCAAAGAATCCTGCCACCCCTGTGGTATGCTCAAAAATATACTGGGCATCACCCGGTTCGGCTATGGGTCCGCCGTGGCATAACACGATGACATCCTCACGGATCGCTTTAGCGGCATCGTGCATAGCCTGGATTCGTTCGGCGCTCTCTTCCAGCGAGGGGGCCAGATCCCGGCTTACCCCTATGGACCCTTTCACGGTCGTGTTCAAATGGGCCACCAGTACATCGGCCCCGGCTTCGGTCATTTTAACAGCCTGATCCACATCGAATACATAGGGACAGGTTAGCATATCCATCTCATGGGCCTGGCGTATCATTTCTATTTCCAGATCATAACTCATCCCCGTCTGCTCCAAAATTTGCCTGAAATTCCCATCAATAACCCCGACTGTGGGGAAGTTCTGGACCCCGTCAAACCCCATTTCTTTTAACTGTCTGAGAAAAACCGGCATCAAGCGAAAAGGATCCGTTCCGCATACCCCGGCCAGTACCGGCGTATCCTTAACCACGGGCAGAACCTCCCGCGCCATATCCACAACTATGGCATTGGCATCTCCATACGCCATAAGTCCGGAAGCGCTGCCCCGGCCGGCCATGCGGTATCGGCCCGAGTTATAAATGATGATGATATCGACGCCGCCTTTCTCAGCAAATTTAGCCGAAATACCGGTTCCCGCTCCGGTGCCGATGATGGGGCTGTGTTGTTTAATCTGGGATTGAAGACGGGTCAGGCATTCCCGGTAAGGTATAAATGGCATGGTTTTCGGTTTGGTTAGTTATCTGATGACAGATTCCGGTTCGTTGAGCAGGGACAGGAGCCGGCTGGCGATCAGGCCGGCGAACTCACTGTCATTAATATGTTTATCCTGTTCAATTATCCGGATATGAGGTTCAGTCCATTGGTGAAGAGCTTCAAACAGCGCCTGATTGGCCTGGGGATTATGAAAGGGTTGTCCCTTACGATCGATGGAGCTCAAACCCTTCAGAGGAAGAGCCAGTATGACCGGACCGGTTGCCTTATTAAGTTGTTCGGCAATTCTCCGGCCGATGATCCGGCATTCTTCAGGCGTTGTTCGCATCAGCGTCACGTTTGGATTATGACGGTATAACGTTCTGGATCGAAATTTTTCAGGTACGGTATGCATAGCGTGAAAATTTACCATATCCAGGGCTCCGCAGGAAACTACCTGTGGAATTCCTCTTCTGCCTGCCGCACCCATCCGGTCGGGTCCGGCCGACAGCACCCCGCCGGCGACTTCATCACACCATTCGGTGGTGGTAACATCGGCCACAGCCATAAAAAAACCATCGCGGATAAGCCCATCCATGGCCCGGCCACCTGTACCGGTCGCATGAAATATAACGACTTCAAATCCCGCCTGTTCCAGGACCTTCCGAACTTCCGTCACGCAGGGGGTAGTCACGCCAAACATGCTTGCCGCTATCAAGGGCTTGTCTGCCGCTTCGGGTATTTTTTGCTCCACCATCCCACAGATGGCCCCGGCACCATTGGCCAGAATACGGCGCGACAACCGGTTCAAACCTGCAATATCCACTACCGAATACATCATGGTGATATCGCTGATATCCACATAAGGGCTTACGTCGGCGGACGCGACCGATGAGATCATGACCTTGGGGATTCCGACGGGAAGTTCCCTCATCCCGGCCGTGGCTATATTCGTTCCGGCCCCCCCGCCCAAACCAAGCACCCCCTCCACGATACCTTTAGCATGAAGTTTGAGAACCAGCGAGCGCACTCCTGCGATCATCACTTCAACCGCTTTGCCGCGGTCGCCTTCTTCCCGAAGTTTTACGAGGCTGCTTCCTCCTTCTTCGGCTACTTCACCCGATGCAATATCCGGCCTGAAAGGAGGATCCCCCAGCACGCCGGTGTCCATGACAAGGACCTTTCGCCCGCGGGCAGTTATCAATCCGCGTACGTATTCATATTCTTCCCCCTTGGTATCCAGCGATCCGATAAGAAGAATCCTTCCGTGCATGGTATCTTTTTTAAAGTGGCTCTTTCAGACTGCGCCAGGGTTCTTCTTCGTATACATAGATCATTGAACCTTCCAGGTCGGCGGCCGGTGATAGCATGGCAAGAAAGCATAAGGTTTCCGGCCCGGAATTGTAGGTGGCATGGACCTTATTTTTGGGTATGAAAGCCGCCTCGCCAGCCCCCAGGTTGCGAGCCTCCTGTCCGATCCATTGCTCGGCCGATCCGGAGATGATGTATATAACCTCATCCATGGTCGGGTGGCGGTGAAAAGGATGTCCGTTCCCCGGTTCAACATCGACGCGGGTAACCATCAGATCTTCGCTGCCTGTGATATCCGGCCGGGAAAACCAGTGATGGGTGCCCCGGTCCAGATGCTCAACCTTTGTCGTCCCTCTGGTAAAAAACTTTCCTTCTTTTCCGGACATCATGTTTATTTTAATGACTGATCATTCTATTTACCTTAATGCCGGAATATAGGTAAATAGAATTAAGTCGACAACATCGGGGCAGGCCGGGAAACTAAGGACTGGGTTAGGGCAGTTCAATCTCAGCCACTACCGGAAGATGGTCTGACGGGAAACGACCATCATAGCGATCATCCGGGAAACGATGGTTAAGCACTCTTATGCCTTCGCGGACAAATATATAATCTATCCTGGATTCAGGGCCCCTCAGTTCAACCCAATTATTTGATGTTGATGTCGGGCCTTCATGATCCGTCTCTGAGACATATCTCGCATCATAAAGGTTGGGCAGATCAACCATCACGGCATATACATCGGTCGTTTCCCTTGTATTAAAGTCTCCGGTGATGATTACCGGTATGTTGTCCGGAATTTCCGATACCCGGTCCGCCAGCAGCCGGGCACTTTCCAGCCTGGCCTGCTGACCCCGGTGATCAAAATGGGTATTGAAGAAATAAAATTCCTTATCCGTATCCTTAACCTGAAACTTAGCCCAGGTCACGACACGGGTGATGGCCGTATCCCATGACATACTTCCGGGAACCTCGGGGGTCTCGGAGAGCCAGAAGGTATCGTGTTCCAGCAAGTTGTAACGGTCGGGGCGATAGAAAATCGGAGAGAACTCTCCTGATTCTTCACCATCATCGCGTCCGGCCCCTACCCAGGCGTATTCCGGCAGGAGATCCTGCAGGTCATCAATCTGGCCTTTTAAAGCTTCCTGCAGGCCGGCAATACCGGCCTGGTATTTGATCCCTATCATCTCAGCGACGTTATCCTTGCGGTGGGGCCAGGCATTAATCCCGTCGCCGGACGTATTATACCGTATATTATAGGACATAATGGTCTCAGAGGCAGATTCCTGCGCCTCGTTGCCGGTGCATCCTGTCATCGCAAACAACAAAAAAGAAAACAAGATTACCAGGACGTTTGATTGTACATTCATTGGTTGTTCATTATTTGATTACAGGTTACCATCCGGGATTCTGTCCCAGGTTTGGATTCACGAACAGGTGCTGCTGGGGAATGGGATAAAAATATTTTTTATCATCCCATTCTTTGGGGATATCGTTCATCCATATGCTTTCACCAAAGGTGCCGTTAGACAGCACCCGGGGGTCAGATCCCACATTTATGTAAAACACGCCGGATTCCTGGGTTTCCGGAGGAGTCCCAATATAAAAATAAACATCCTGAATACCATCTTCATTCAAATCCATGTATTCATCTACGGCCGGGACATAGAAGCCTCTCCATTCCATTTCCATGAGTTCACCACGTTTCCAGCGTAGAATATCAAAGAACCGAAGTCCCTCCAGTACCATTTCTATCCCTCTTTCCCTGCGAATTTCCAGCAGAACAGGATCAGAAAGGCCGGGAAAGTAGGTAGACTGCAAATACGGGTCCACGTCCGTCAGCAAGGCCGCTAAGCCGGAGATGCATTGATGGTTCGCTGCAAACTAGGTCCTCGCCCTGGTGAAGCAGGCCGTCGACTGCTTACCGGAACTTATAGTTAAAGGATACAAAGCTTCCCATGGAATAAAGTTTAACATTCCCCCAACCAACTCCCCTGATGGGAACTTTCAAGAAAGGCTCTGCTCTGAGGCTCCAGTGGCGATGTATATCCAGCTCATAGCCAACGGAAAAACCCGCATTGCTCAGCCAGTGCCGGCTGCCTGTATTATCACTCCAACCCTCCCACAAGGCGGGATCATCGCTATCGTAGCTGAAATGATAATCCTCCCTCTGCATGATATAGGAGGATATTCCGGCCGTGGCAAAAAACCGTGAACCGGAAAAATTCAGAAAATTGAATTTCAGGTTTACCGGGATATCGAACAGAAGGCATTCCCCAATTGTGCTGTTGGGAACCATGCCGCCTGGCCAGTACCCCGGAGGGTTATAATCCCGGCGGGAAGCCACATAGCGAACATTGGAATGCATTAACCCGGCAGTAATGGCAAGGTCAGCGGTCAGGTTGTATTCGACGGTCACCCCAAATTTATAACCGGGTTTATGAAAACCGGATAACGTACCAACCGTGCTCAGGTCCGGTGACATTACAAGACCTGCGGAAAGGCGAGGGAAGGGCTGCCTGGTATGCAAAGGAATAGCAGCGGCCTCCAATGGTCGGTCACGATCCGTAATCCTCTCAACAGCAACCAGTTCGACTTGACGGTCAGCGGTTCCCAAACGAGAGGGGGGCAGTGATACCTTCCTGGCAATAAAGCCTTTGTTTGGCTCGGCTCTTTCCGGTTCCCTGGGAGAGGATGCAACGGGAGTCCGGACAGGCGGACTAAACTCCGGTTCCGGAGTGGGTTCTTGGTCCTCCTTAGCGGGAATCTGTTCGTTTTCCGGAACCGGCCCGGTCTCCTCCGGAACGGCCGCATCATTGATTTGCTGACCGATCTCATTGATCCTGCTATAATTATTGAAGGTAAAATATCCCAGCATGGATATGATCAATACCATTGCAGCGGTCATATAGCGGATTCTACTCCGGTAGCTGTATTGTATATCCTGAATATCCAATTTTTTCTCCAGCTTCAGCCAGTCTTCTTCCCTATAGGGTATATTGTCATACTCCCCGGCTTTCTTCCGGAAAAAACGTTCTAAAGGATCCATGTTCTTGTTGTCGGACATGCGTTATGTGGATAAATTTTTCTCGACCATGGCCCGCAGGTTTCTTTTAGCTTTAGCCAAATTGGATTTTGAGGTACCGATCGATATTTCAAGCATTTCAGCGATCTCTGTATGCCGGTAGCCTTCAATTACATGTAGGTTAAATACCGTTCTGTATGCCGGTGTTAAAAGCTGTACCATCCCGATGATCTCCTGGTAAGAGATGCCGCTGATAACCGTCTCGTCATCGGCCATGTCCTGACCGTTCACATTCAACTCTTCCCACGGAGGTATTCTCTTATTTTTATGAAAATGATTAATGGCTGTATTGATAATGATTTTGCGCATCCATGGTTTAAAAGGGCGATCAGGATCGTATTTTCGTATGTTGTCGAATACCTTCATAAACGCGTCATTATATATATCTGCAGCCTGCTCCCTGGAATCGGCATAACGCAGGGTTATGCTCATACCATACACATAGAACATTTCATACAGTTCTTTCTGACTTTCACGCCGGCGCTTGCGGCACCCTTTTATAATTTCTTTAAGCAAAAGTCTTAATTTATACCAGGGACCATATTTTTACAGGTGTTTACAAAATACCCGAGTCTTTATTTAAGTATACCTGTTTTTCGAAACAAGGGTTGCCTCTCTTAAAAATTTATTAAACCATAAACCCTCCTAAATACCAAATACCCTGTGGATGTTAAACCCTAACCTGAAATTCCCTTCCCAAAATCTATCCCGGTTTTGGGCCATAATGAACTGCTCGTTATGCCACTGAAAACTTGTCAAAAAAACCTGAAAAACATGGCCTCCCGTATTAATGTTAAGGGCCAGGGCCATTGCATCGGAAGTATCCTGGTTGCGTTGGCCAAAGACCGGCAAATATTCGGCGCTTAAGGCATACCGTTCGGACAGTTCATAGCTTGAAAGGATCCCGATGCCAAATAACTGATCCTGATCATCTCCCCCTGGCGTGTTAAAATAGGCCATCATGGGTGACAGCTGAATGCTCATCCTGTTCATTTTCCGGGCTATCATCAGTGAGGTGAAATAGCTGAGCCGGTCGGAAAATGCCATACCCAATCCGGAAAGCGTACTAATGCCTGTGGAGGCTTTCACAGCTATTTCAACAGGTTTGCTTCCGCTTACGGTCTGGTGAAGCAAACTGTACCGGGCTCTTATATCCACTACCTTATTGAGCGTCATCCGCCCGATACCCAGCGAAAACTGATCGCTTATACCATAATCCAGCCCGATGCGGGTATTGGCCCCGTCATCCAATCCGTAAAACCGTTCAATACCCCCACCAACCAGTCCGAAGGTATGAGCCACGGAGGTATTCAAATTACGTGACGATATGGTATGGACCGTGCTGATCCCAATATTGGTTGGTGCCCAGAAGACATCATCGACGACCGGGTCCTGTTCGACACGCTCCCGTGGCAACTGGGCATTAGACGGTGTGGTAAGTACAAAACCTGTGATGCAGAGAACTAGTACGCCCACGGGGAAAAAGGTTGTTTTCATAGGTTTTCCGTTGGTTGAAGGATGGCTTCAAGTCGAACCTCCATTTCGTCTCTCACCCGGTAAAACAAGATGCCCGGAGGTTCGATCTCATAATCCGTGATATTCAAAATCCACTCAGCCTCAAGCAAAATGCCATCAGCCTGTTTTTGCAGGGTTCCTTCCACCACCACTTCCCTGGTAACACCATGCAGCGTAAGCTCACCGCCCGCCCTCGCCGGCTGCCGAACGGACGACCTTTCATCGAAGGAAGTCAGCAGCTCACCGGTAAATTCGGCAAAAGGGTGCTCATCTACGTTCAGGGTACGGTACATATCCCTGTCACGACGGCTGTTGCCGGTTTCCAAAGAACTTAAATCCAGATAGAAGTCTACGATATTATCCTCAAAATCGATCATTCCGGTAAGGTGGCCGGATACGCCCGTAAATTCATGCAAAGGAACACTGGAAACAAATTCTGCATGACCGGAATCGGTATAATACATCACCTTTTCCTGGGTTCCACGCAATGGATTTACCGTATAGGCCATGATAATAATAATAAAATAAATCACTTTACCCCCGATATTTTAATAGCCCCCTCCATCATCGCCATCACCGCCGGACCCGCCTTCATTATTTTCATCCACCGTTATAGTACCGGTCATTTCAGGATGAGGTATGCAATGATAAACATAGGTTCCGGCATCCCCGAAGGTAAATTCAAACTGTCCGTCAGGACCCACGGAGGCATCAAACAAACCGTCAGGATCGCCCACTTCTCCACTGGTTACGGAATGAGTATCGTTATCCTGGTTTCTCCAGGTAATGGTAGTGCCCGCTCCCACCGCCCGGGTAGAGGGTGTGAACGCGTGGTTCTGCATCCAGACCTCATGGGGCCCCGGTTCTTCATCATTATGACCATTGCCATGGCCGTTAGGGTTGGTATCCGCACCTGTGGAACTGTCACCGCAGCCTCCCGCAAAGAGAGTCAGGATAAACACCATCAAAAAGGACCGGGGGCGTATTATTAATCTTATATCGGCGCTGGGTATAGGTTTTGTGATACGCATGGGAACTGGTTTTAAGTAGAAAGGGACTGTCTACCTATACCATACCAAAACCGGCTCAAGAGGGTTGCCTCTGAATAGTATGTTTGCAGGGTAAGACGTTTACCGGATGATTATTCGAACCGTAATGTTCCGAAACTAGCGTAATCATGAAAGTTCCCCGTGGTGGGCTGCCAGGTCCGGTAGGCCGATCCCTGGTCAGATCCTGGCTGTTAGCATGAGCAAACAGGGTAATAAATAATATGAAAATGGGAATCCTCATGCAGGAATGTAATGCCGGGTACTGAAAATCAAAGACGGCTTCCCTGGTATTTTTTTTCCAGATCAAGTAAATATTTTTTTCGCCACAGTCCTCCTCCGTATCCCGTCAGTTTACCGTCCGATCCGATGACCCTGTGGCAGGGAATTATTATAGCTATTTTATTCATGCCATTGGCATTGGCTACAGCGCGAACGGCATGTGGTTTGCCGATTGCCACAGCCTGTTCATAATAGGAACAGGTTTCCCCATATGGGATTCTCTTCAGCTGATCCCAAACCTGATTCTGAAATACGGATCCGGGAGTAAACAAGGGGATGGTAAATTCCATTCTGTCGCCATGGAAATATTCACCCAGTTGCCGGTCCAGCAGCTCGAAGTATTCGTTGTTTCCGTGAACTATATTTGCTTTCAGTTGCCTAGACAGATCCTTAAACTCCGTTTCCAGCATTTTCCTGTCGGTGAACTCCAACAGGCAGATCCCCTCTTCGTTCGCACAAGCCATCATGGGTCCCAGAGGGGTGTCCAGCCTGGTTACATCTATAATCTGTTTCCCCTTGCTGTTGGAAGGCGATACGCCGAATACAGACTTAAAAGAGTCGTTAAATCCACTCAACGATTCATATCCCAGATCATAAGCGGCAGCGGCAGCCGATTCTCCTTTTTTTAATTTTTTAAAAGCGCTATTAATTCTGATCATTCTCTGATAGGCATGAAAAGTCAAACCATGATGTCTCAAAAACCAGCGTCTTATTTTATGGGGCTCAATACCTTTTTCTATCAGGTCATCGTCTTTATATTTTCTTGACGGATGTTCGGTAATATCCTTTAAAATACGGGTGATGTATTCAGGTGTTTTATCCGGTTTTTCCATGGGATTACAGATCTTACAGGGCCTGTATCCATGGAGAATGGCCTCTTTGGCCTTTGCGAAAAACTCAACATTCTCTTTCTTCGGTTTTCTGGCCGTACAGGTTGGCCTGCAGAATATTCCCGTCGTTTTTACAGCCAGATAAAATAATCCCTCAAAAGCGGAATCCTTTTCAAGGATGGCTTTATACATTATATCTTCAGTGAAAAGGTCCATACATCAGGTTTTAGTTAAACAGGATCGAAGGCAAATGATTCACCCCTAATATATCTCCGTTAGATACCAGCTTGCAACCGGAAACCTGACAACTAATTTTTTAATTAACTCTATAGCCGGGTGTTTACTTCCATCCTATTGCCAGAGCCGCATCCCCTCCGAGAGATCGCAGTTTATCGGCCATATAATGGATAGAGACGCGTTGCCGGGATGGATCATAGCTTCAGGGAAGTTCGGTGTCGCCCATCAGCCAGCGGTCGCATTCGCGCGCCGCGCCGCGGCCTTCATTAATGGCCCATACGATCAGGCTTTGTCCCCTGCGCATGTCCCCGGCGGCAAAGACCCCCTCGACATTGGTGAGATATTCATCAAATCCTGCCCGGGCATTGCTCCGCTCATCACGCTCTATCTGAAGTTGATCCAGGACCGGGTTCTCAGGACCTGTAAAGCCCATGGCCAGCAGTACCAGGTCTGCTTCCCATACTTTTTCCGTGCCTCGGGTTTCCACAGGCTGAAATCTTCCATCATTTTTTTCCCATTCGATCTGCACCGTATGCAAGGCTTGAACATGGCCGTCGCCGCCGGCAAATTTTTTGGTCATCACCTGATATTTTCGGGGATCGTCGCCAAATTTTGTCCGGGCTTCTTCCTGACCATAATCGACCAGGTAGACATGGGGCCACTGGGGCCATGGGTTTTCCGGGGCGCGCTGCTCAGGCGGCCTGGGCAAAATTTCAAACTGAATCAGGCTCTTGCAGTTGTGGCGCAGGGACGTGCTAACACAATCCGTACCCGTATCGCCGCCTCCGATCACGATCACATTCTTTCCTTCGGCGGATATGTAGTTTCCGTCTTTATGGCCGGAATCAAGCAGGCTTTTGGTATCGGCATAAAGAAACTCCATGGCAAAATGGATCCCCTTCAGCTCACGTCCCTCTATGGGAAGGTCACGCGGCCTGGTGGCTCCGCCCGTCAGAACGAGGGCATCGTGCTTTTTTTTCAGGTCGGCTGCCGGTATATCGCTTCCGATCTCGGTATGGGTGATAAAATCCACCCCTTCGGCCGATAGCAGATCGACTCTTCGCTGCACTACCGATTTATCCAGTTTCATGTTGGGGATACCATAGGTTAACAATCCGCCAATCCGGTCGGCGCGTTCGTAAACGGTGACCTTGTGACCGGCCTGGTTAAGCTGGGCCGCTGCCGCCAGTCCGGCCGGACCCGACCCAACGATGCCCACGGTCTTCCCCGTGCGTTTTTCCGGCGGGCAGGGCTGCACCCATCCTTCTTCAAATCCCCTGTCGATAATGGCTTTTTCAATATTTTTGATGGATACAGGATCCCCGATGATGCCCAGCACACAGGACCCTTCACAGGGGGCCGGACAAACACGGCCTGTAAATTCAGGAAAGTTATTGGTTTTATGCAGACGATGAAGGGCTTCTTTCCACATGCCGCGGTAAACCAGATCGTTCCATTCGGGAATCAGATTATACACGGGACAACCCAGCGTTTTACCCTTATATTCGGAGCCGGACTGGCAAAACGGGATGCCGCAATCCATGCACCGTGCTCCCTGCTTTTTCAACTCTTCCTGAGTTTGGGGCGCATACAATTCTTGCCAGTCCAGGACTCGTATTTCTGGCTTGCGGTAGGGAGTCGATTTTCGGTCATACTCCATGAATCCGGTTGGTTTTCCCATATTATATTTCCATTTGGTAATTCATCAAATGCCTTCGACGCGGGATTTGTCCTCCTTATTTTTTACAAAAGCCTCCATCACGGCTTCATCTCCGTTTAATCCGCGGCCGGTAGCCGTTTTGATCGATTCCAGCATCCGATGAAAATCTTTGGGCAGCACTTTTACGAATTTTGGAACCATCTCCCCCCACTTGGCCAATACCTTCCAGGCAAGGGTGCTGTCGGTGTATTCACCATGGAGGCGTATCATTTGTTTAACCTCACCGATCTCATCTTCATCTTCCAGACGATTAAGATATACCATAGCCTTGTTGCAGTGGGATGCAAAAGACTCGTTCTCATCCAGCACATAGGCGATACCGCCGGACATACCCGCCGCAAAATTGCGTCCGGTCGGACCGAGTACAATAACACGTCCGCCGGTCATGTATTCACAGGCATGATCACCCACCGCTTCCACTACGGCCTTCACGCCGCTGTTCCGCACGCAGAAACGTTCTCCGGCCATACCACGAATGTAAATCTCCCCGCTGGTGGCTCCGTACAGCGAAACATTGCCTACAATAATGTTATTTTCCGGCTTGAATCCCGATCCTTTATCGGGATAAAGGATCAACTTGCCGCCGGACAGGCCTTTTCCGAAATAATCGTTGGCATCGCCCTCCAGTTCCAGGGTCATGCCCCGGGGAACAAAAGCCCCGAAACTTTGTCCGGCTGAACCTGTGAACTTTAGCCGGATGGTATCTTCGGGCAGTCCTTCGCGTCCATACTTGCGGGTCACCTCGCTTCCCACAATAGTGCCGGCTACCCTGTTGATATTCCGGATCGGCATCCTGGCTTTTACCGGCTCACCGTTCGAAAGGGCCGGCTCGCAAATATCCAGGAGGGACTGGATATCAAGGGAATTTTCCAGGCCGTGCTCCTGCGCGATCAAACAGCGGGTTCCAACATTACCGGCGGTCTCCACCCGATGAATAACCGGAGAAAGATCGAGATACTTTGCTTTCCAGTGATCCGTTTCACGCTGCCTTAACCGGTCGGTACGTCCTATCATTTCATCCATGCTGCGGAAGCCCAGGGCAGCCATATGTTCACGGACATCCCGGGCCACGGCTTTCATATAGTTGACCACATAGGCGGGATCCCCACTATATTTATGACGGAGTTCGGGGTTCTGTGTGGCAATACCCACCGGACAGGTATCCATATGGCAAACACGCATCATGATACAGCCCAGTGTAACGAGGGCGCTGGTACCGAAACCATATTCCTCGGCCCCGAGCAGGGCGGCCATGACGATGTCACGGCCCGTTTTAACCTGACCGTCGGTTTCGATGATGACCCGGCTACGCAAATCATTGAGCACCAAAGTCTGATGGGTTTCCGAAAGACCGAGTTCCCATGGCAACCCGGCATGTTTGATACTGGTTTGGGGGGAAGCCCCCGTTCCGCCATCATGTCCGCTGATCAAAATTCCATCGGCATAGCCCTTGGCTACCCCGGCCGCAATGGTGCCTACGCCAACCTCGGACACCAGCTTCACATTAATGCGGGCATACCGGTTGGCATTCTTTAAATCATGGATGAGCTGGGCGAGATCTTCAATAGAATAGATATCATGATGCGGCGGCGGGGAGATCAACCCGACCCCAGGGGTTGATAACCGCACATCGGCTATCCACGGATACACCTTGATCCCGGACAACTCTCCGCCTTCTCCGGGCTTGGCCCCCTGGGCCATCTTGATCTGAATCTCCCTGCCCTGGGTCAGATACTCACTGGTAACGCCGAAACGTCCGGAGGCTACCTGTTTGACGGCACTGTTTCTGGAATCCCCATTGGGATCCAGGGTGTAGCGCTTGTGGTGCTCACCACCTTCACCGGTATTGCTTTTCCCGCCAAGCCGGTTCATGGCAATAGCCAGTGCCTCATGCGTTTCCTCACTGATCGAACCGTAGGACATTGCCCCGGTCTTAAAACGCCGGCTAATGGCCTCGACCGGTTCTACTTCTTCCAGAGGAACAGGCTCAATGTTCTTTTTAAAATCAAGCAGGTGCCGGATGGTCGCCGGCGGGTCAAACTGATCGTCTGCCAACCTGGCAAATTCTTTATATAGTGTATAATCGCCGGTTCGGGCGGCAAGCTGCAGAGCATGGACCGTTTCCGGATTGTACATGTGATACTCGCTGTTCCTGCGCCACTGGTACTGGCCGCCTTCATCCAGCATCTGTCCGTTTACACGCACTCTTGGGTAAGCGCGTTTATGGCGCATACGGGCTTCTTCAGCGATGATATCCAGACCAATCCCGCCAATGCGTGAGGCGGTCCAGGTAAAATATTTGTCGATCACTTTCTTTCGGATACCCAGCGCTTCAAAGATCTGCGCCCCCCTGTATGATTTGATGGTCGATATACCCATTTTGGACATCACCTTGACGATACCCTTTACCACGGCCTTATTATACCCTTTCACCGCTTGTTCATAAGTAAGACCTTCGAGCATTTTTTCCCGGATCAGGTCGTACAGGCTTTCATAGGCCATGTATGGATTCACGGCATCCACTCCATAGCCCAACAGGGTACAGAAATGATGAACTTCCCTGGGTTCGCCGGATTCAAGGACGATGCCCACTTCAGTACGTTTGCCCGTTCGGATCAAATGGTGGTGCAAACCCGCCACGGCCAGCAAGGCCGGTATGGGCGTCCACTGATGATCAAAGTCGCGGTCGGATAGAATGAGAATATTACTGCCCTTTTTAATAGCCTCATCAGCGGAGCGAAATAGCTGATCAAGAGCCTCTTCCAAACCTTTTTCACCACTCCCGGCTTTAAACAGAACAGGCAGCGTCGTTAAGGCAAAACCGGGAAGCTCAATTGCCTTCAATTGAGTCATTTCTTCATTGTTCAGGATGGGGTTGTCCAATTCAATCAGCCGGCAGCTCTGAGGGCCCGGGCTGAGAATATTTCCCTGGGAGCCGAGCACGGTCTCGGTCGAGGTAATCAGCTCCTCGCGAATGGGATCGAGAGGGGGGTTGGTCACCTGGGCAAACATCTGCTTGAAGTAGTTGTACAGCAATTGCGGCTGATTTGACAGGACTGCAACGGGGGCATCGTTCCCCATGGCGCCTACCGGCTGCAGCATATTCTCTGCCATGGGTTTTAAATTAAGCTTGAGATCCTCAAAGGTATAGCCAAAAACCTTTTGACGGTGAACCACAGCGGAATGTTCGAGTTCCGGTTCAGTGTATTCAAGCTTTTCCGTGACTTTATGAAAATCAATAAGATTGTCATCCAGCCACTGACGATACGGATGCTCGCCGGCTACTTGTTTCTTGATCTCCGCATCGCTGATAATACGCCCTTCTTCGGTATCGATCAAAAGCATACGTCCGGGCTGCAAACGCTCTTTTTGGACAATATCTTCCGGGGGAAAATTAAGGACGCCCACCTCCGAGGCCAGCACAACCGTATCGTCTCGCGTCACATAGTACCGTGACGGACGCAAACCGTTACGGTCGAGTGTGGCACCGACCGTCTTGCCATCCGTAAAAGCAATGGATGCCGGACCGTCCCAGGGTTCCATGAAACAGCTGTGGTATTCATAGAATGCACGCTTGGCGTCATCCATGGATTGATGTTTTTCCCAGGGCTCAGGGATCATCATCATCATAACATGGGGAAGCGATCGTCCGCTCAGGTACAAAAACTCCAGGCAGTTATCGAATTTGGATGAATCGCTTCCTTCTTCCTGAATAATGGGATATATTTTCTTCAGATCGTCACCGAACAATTCGGAAGCAAACTGTGCCTGACGTGCGTGCATCCAGTTCTGGTTGCCCTGCATGGTATTGATCTCCCCGTTGTGGATCATATAACGGTACGGATGGGCCAGTTTCCAGCTCGGGAACGTATTGGTACTGAAACGGGCGTGAACCAAAGCCAGGGACGATTCCAGATCCGGTTCGTTGAGGTCCGGGAAAAATGCTCCCAGCTGCGGATTGGTAAGCATGCCTTTATAGATCAGCGTACGGCTGGAGAGACTGCAGATATAAAAAAGATCCCTGCCTTTGATTTCCAGGCCGGCCTCCTGTACTGCCCGGGTAGCCCGCCGGCGGATAACGTACAGTTTTCGTTCAAAATCCAGTTCCGTTTGCAAATCCCTGTTTCGGCCGATGAAAATCTGGCGAACGAATGGTTCTTCCGACTTTGCCGAATTTCCAAGCAGCATATTATCGGTGGGCACGGTTCTCCAGCCAATCACCTCCTGCCCTTCTTCTGCTACAATTTGTTCAACGATCTTTTCACAGGGTTGCCGGTCTTCCCCTTTACCGGGTAAAAAGATCATTCCAACTCCGTACGAACCGGGCTCAGGCAAATCTATGTTTATTCCTTCACAAGAGCGCTTTAGGAATTTATGGGGGATTTGGATCAGGATGCCGGCTCCGTCGCCGGAGTTCGGTTCACTGCCGGTTGCACCCCGGTGAGAGAGGTTAGTCAGTACCGTAAGGGCCTGTTGTATTATTTTAGCGGATGGCTTGCCTTTGATATTGGCCACAAATCCGATGCCACAGGCATCGTGTTCATGTTTTGGGTCATATAAACCGCGATTGCAGGGTATATTTTTTTTCACCATAGGTAGATTAAAATTCCCTCAGGGCTTCTTATCCTGATTCAACGTCAAAATAACATATTCTAGTTCATGTTCTCAAAACTACAGTAGAATTTACATAACATCATGACAAAATAGGGGTAACCGGAGATGAAATTTGTATAACAGGTAAGAACCAAGAATTCATTTTAATCAAAGAGAGCGTATTATGATGTCCAGAGTGAAACCACCAAAAGCTATGAAACTACACAGGTTTATGTCTGACTCGTTCACTAAGGATGAGTATATGGAGGCCGGCCAGCTTACTGAAAATGAAATCGATCAATACCTGAGATGGTTAATAAAATTTAAAAAAATTGAACGGGTTAACTCCGGCAAATTTAAAAAACTGTAAAGCCGGATTTTCCGATATTCCCAATCACCCCTTAAATAATGGAAATATTATGGATGAAATCAAGACCATTGCAAGAAGAGTACTCTGGAACCTGAAAGCCTTGTCCGTTGGACATATTAATTCCAATCCGGGGATGGCAAAAAAGATAGATCAGCAAGCCAATGATCTACAGGATTCCCTGGATCGCAACCTCATAACTCCGGAAGAATTAATCAGTTTAATCGAGCATTACAAGATGACCTCTTTGTCTTTAATCGAACTCGGACAGCTTCGAAGCTATATTAAAAAGGAGTGACCATTAGGTCTTCCTTACAGGATAGGGTAGTTATGCGACTGCCCGTTCGAATTTCCCTCCGTTGTCAGAATAAACCCTTTTTTTCGTACGGTTCGGATATACTTCTTTGATGTAACCTCATTGATCTTCTTTCTCAGGTAGCTGATGTAGACATTCATGAAGTTGGTATGTGAATCGAAATTCATTTCCCATACATTTTTGGTAAGTTCATCTATTCCAATTACCCTTTCCGGGTTTTTCAGGAAATAAGCTACCAGGTTAAATTCATTATTGGTCAGCCAGATTCTCTCCCCATTGACCGTAAATATTCTCTCTATCAGATCTACCTTAAGTTCACCGAACTGAAGGTATTCATTTAACCCTTTTACCTGATCGCGCGTTCGTCGTGTTACGGCTTCAATCCGGGCCAAAAGCTCTTCATTCTCAAATGGTTTTGTCAGGTAGTCATCCGCACCGGTATTCAGACCGGCAACTTTTGAATCGGTGGTCTTATGAGCAGATAAGATCAATATTGGAGTTTTTACCTCATTAGCCCTAATATTCCTGCACACCTCGATTCCATCCTTATCAGGCAAGTTTAAATCTAAAATGATACAGTCATAGGCATTTTGGATTGCCCTGGATTCTCCCTCCATTCCATGTTCGACAGATTCCACCTCATGACCGTGCATGTTCATAACACGCTCAATTAAAGAGCGTGCAACAAAATCATCCTCAATTACTAATATTTTCATGCTGGCCGTTATTTGATGAAACACTCCATTTTGGGGAAAGTTTATATAGGTTGATGTTTTTAGTCCTTTAAATCCAGCATAATTAATTATATCCAAGATATTAAAAAATTATAATGTTTCAAATTTTTATCATATGGTGATTGCACAGAGGTGTGTCCGCATCAATGTTAAATAAGTTAGCCGTCTTAAGCTCCAGCAGTTCCTGTCTTGACTTTTCCATCCCTCTTGTAATTGGCAATAATAACACCGGTTGGTGTGATCGTACTTTCTATTAATGTAAAAGCTGCCGGAATCGCGCCGTCATCAAACAACTTTTTTCCTTTACCAAGAGTCAACGGGTGTATTATGAGCCAGAGTTCGTCCACTAAATCATTCTTAAATAGCAGTTGAATGAGCTTGCCACTACCCCAAACTTGAAGGTCAGAACCTTCTGAATTTTTGAGCTTTTTGATATCGGCCAACTCTTTAAGAAAAACTGTGTTTTTCCAGTCTGACTTTTTTCTGGTCTTGGACATGACGTATTTGGTGCCATCATTGATACCCGGCCAATGGTCTGCATGTTCAGGCCAGTAGCCTTCCCAAATCTCAAATGTTTTTCTACCCAAAAGATACTCTGCAGGTTTCATCTGTTTTTCCATAATCTTATCACCTACTTCGTCAGAATTAGGTGCAACCCAACCGCCATATCTGAAACCGTCTGATGTATCTTCCTCAGGCCCACCAGGTGCTTGCATTACTCCATCTAATGTAATCATTGATAAGACGATTATTTTTCTCATATTTTTTTCACCGTTAGGTTTAATCCAATATCCTGATATCTGTAATATATCGACTGCATAGGTCACTCGTACGGTGATAATGCGACATTATCAAAGGGCAATTATGACAAATAACAATTATTCTTGAGCATAGTTGCAAAGCCCTGTGCCGGGCGACCGCCGTTTAGGTCAACAGGAAATACTTGTTAGGCATCGCTCTGCTCAACCGACTCAATGAGGGTGAATTTGGGCGGTTCTTCGCAGTTAGGGTACAGAACTTCTACAAGATCGCGGGTGTAGCTTGCTTGTTGATGAACGTTTTGTGCCGACTCATCTGGGAAGGCCATGATGTGAAGGAATTCATTCGTGTCAGTGAGGCGGTAGGCACGATACTCAGTCTGAGGCTCATCTCGATGAACAGCAGCCACAAAGGTTTTGACCGCCGTAAGAACCCGGGCTTCCGTTCTTGGTTTTATGCGATACTCTGCAATTAATCGGATCATGTTCGTCTCCAACAGTTTGTTGAGTGTGTGTCGTGGCATGGCATAAGGGTCATGCGTCTAACCGGTTTGGCCATTGCAAGCTACTAAAGTGATAAAAAAAGAGATATACCGCAACTCTGGAAATCTTTCCTATCACCAATCAGCGACCAAATCCGTAGAAACGCTTGTTAAGTCACCGTCTATTGAGAGATGTAGGAATCAACGGTTTCTGTTTTTGTCCTTACTATTTTACCTTGTTACAGATTTTTCTATCCATGTTTGAAATAATACGAAACTCAGTCAGGCTGAAAAGGTTTTAAGACAAATCTGCCGTAAGCAATAAATCCACATATAAAAGCCACGGCAAGCCAATAAATCATAGGATCGGAATTTGCGGCACCGGAGTACAGATGTATTCCGCAAAATAGGAGCATTTCTGCGGCAATAATAGATGCCGCGGTTGGAGCCAGAATCCCAAAGGACTTGTTCACTGCTGGAAGGATCAAAGCCACGCAGCAAAATAGTTCCAAAGCGCTCAACCCCAGCCAAACTTCATGGGGAATCGAACCTAGAGAAGGCATGGTTTGTTCAGCAGAATTTGAAAACTTCCACACCGCGCCGGTGGCGGTATGCAGTGCAAGAAGGACTTGAAGAACCCATAAGAAAATATTCATGATCGTTGTCTTTTTTATTTTTGGCTCATTGTAAATGTGGCACTTGTACGTCAGCAGGAATTGTTATTCGACTGACTTTACCCGGTATCGCTTTTGGACGGGACCATTGCCTGAGGTAAACACCTCAATCAGTTCCAGTGGCTGCTCCCTCCCATCATTACCAAATAGCGGAATTCCACTTCCAAGAAGGATCGGAATGACAGTAATAGTCAACTCATTAATCAATTTCGCTTCAAGAAATTTTTGGATCGTTATTCCACCATCAATATACAAATGGCTCTTCCCTTCGTTCGCAAGCTTCGCGACAATAGCCTGAGGTGTTCCGGATTCAAATCTCACCTTTCCGGTCAAATTTACTGGTACCGTTAAATTTTGTGTGGTCAAGACAATGACTTCGGTGCCTTCATAATACCATTCGTCGAAGGTCAATACTTTCTCATATGAATGACGTCCCATAACAATTGCATCAACAGTCGAAATGAATTCATTATAAACTAACCCAATCTTTCCAGCATCATCATATTCGGTTCTAAGTAGCCACTCAATATCTCCGTCCGGTTTTGCAATAAAACCATCAGCACTGGTAGCAATGTATACTGAGCATTTCATTTGTGTTCGAAATAATTAGTCGAATAACAGCTATTTATTATAACAACTTTTTCTTATAAACCCTAACTATCAACAAGTATACCCCTTGCATTACAATGCCTTACAGGAGATATGGGTAGCCAGTTCATCATAGGCCTGCTTTATTGCGCCATCACAGCGTGGTGCACCGGTAAGCTTTACGAAAAGGACCCATTTGAACGCTGGCAGGGAATTGAAACGTGTTAACCCAAAGCCCCGTCCACGTATCAATCAACTCCTGAATCTCTTGCCGCTTCATAATAGCTCCTGCCCGGTGGCTTCATCGTCCTTCTTTATGAGCCTTATTTTTTTCGATATCAATGCCAGATCTTTCTCCAGATCAAAATAATTTGTTATAATACTTTAATTTGTTATAAAATTTTAATATTATAGTTATTGTATTTGATCTGACTAATCAAATTCTCCGGACTAAAAGACCAACACAAAAAATAAAACCTTTAGAATAATCATGCCCTTGGTTGAACCATGGCGTGATTTTGGTAGGGGTTATAGGGACTAATTATGGGACGAGCAGCAATATTACTTTGCACGGGTTTTACCCTCATTTTAGGTATAATGCAATTTCACATTCAAACCGGTCAGGTAAAACAGAGCCTGTCTAATGCAGAGTATGCCAACTCCTCGCAAGCCAGGAATATGGCCATGAGTGGAATGGAGATGGGGATCAGGGAAATGCATGATGATTTCGGCTGGAGACCAGACCCTCAACCGTGGACCATTACCATCAGCGGCCATTCTACGGATGTGTATATCGATGACGATCAATCTCACCCCTCCGAACTGCAATCCAATCAGGTTCGTGTGCGGGCTGAATCCAAAATGGGCTCCCAAACGGGAAATGCTCACGCCATACTCCAATTAGATAACATCTTTCCCAAAATTCCGGCCGCTCTGGGGTTTTATACTGACGAGACTATGCTCAATATCAACGGCAGCGCCTTTGAGTTTAATGGAAAGGACACCAATCCGGACGGGACGTCGGGGACGGAAGATGATCTACCCGGAGTGGCCGCCGATACCAGCGCCTATGATACATTGTTGGATAATTTAAACAATAATCAAAAAGCTAAAGTTGAAGACGGCGTGTATGAAGAGCAAATACTGGATAATGAGGATTTGCAGGAACATATTGATAAGTATGCCGATGTAGCCGAAACCTACAATTCTTCATCGACTTCTCCTTTAGGATCCCCGGAAGAGCCCAAAATCGTATCGCTCGATGCAGGAGGAGAAGCCAAGGATGAATCGGGAGCAGGAATTTTGATTATCCCCGAAGGCTCTACCTTTACCGCCAAGGGAGACTTTACGTTTCATGGCTTGATCATTGTTCAGGGAACACTTGATTTACGAGGTCATGTCACCCTGTTTGGTTCGATGCTCTTTGGCGGCGAATCGCAGCTGGATATCCCCGATGAAGACGATGGCACGACGTTTTCCGGCAGCGTAACGGTCAATTACAGCAGTAGCGCCTTAGCTAATGCAAACAATAAATTAGCTCATAAGTTCGGTGACGGCGTTGAAGTGGCTAGTATATATGATTAATCAGTATCATTACTAAGCCCCCGAATACATTACACCTTATGAAACAAACCGATCTTAGTTATAGCTATCAATTTGAATAATTGGAAAACAGCTAATGCGAAAAGCTTTAATTGTTGAAGACGATCAGGTATTATCATTCCTGCTCAGCGTTCAGTTAGAGCTACTGGGTTATGGTGTGGCAGGGAGTGTGGTTTCAGGGGAGGAGGCAATAAAAGCGATGAAAGAGTTAAAACCCGATTTTTTATTGGTAGATATAAATCTAAAAGGCAACCTTGATGGCATTGAAACCATGGAATTAATCAAAACCGTTTCCGGTGTCCCTTTTATATATCTCACCGCCAACTCTGATCTGACAACTAAAAGCCGTGCGCTTAAAACCGAGCCACATGGTTACTTGATAAAACCAATTGGACTGAGTGCATTAAGAAATACTCTGTCTCTCGCTCTCGCTGTATAAAAATTATAAACATTAATAAGGCTATCATAAGTTAGAGTTATGGAAATATTAGTAATAGAAGATGACTATTTTACTCGATTAATGGTTGAGCATGTTCTGGCCAATCATGGTCACAAAATAGAATCCGTGGAACTTGGGCAAGAGGGAGAATCCAAGGCAATCCAAAATGCCTATGACTGTATCATTTTAGATTTAACCTTGCCTGATAAGAATGGAATCGAGGTGTGCAGGAATATTAGGGCTAGTGAAGTTAAAACTCCAATACTGATTTTATCTGCTCATAAGACCACCGATATAAAAGTTACCGGCCTGAATGCCGGTGCGGATGACTACCTGACAAAACCATTTGAGAATAAAGAGCTTTTGGCCCGGATTGGAGCCGTAACACGACGAACACGCGATCAGGTAAAAGAGTTAAATGAATACCTTCAGTTCGGTGAACTTAAGGTGGATCTGATAGAGAGAATATTTACGGTCAAAGGACAAAACATTTTCCTGACAAAAAATGAGTTTAACCTAATAACTTATTTCCTGAAAAACCCGGAAAGGGTAATTGGAATAGATGAACTTACCAAAAATGTATGGGAAATGAATTTCGATTCACATACCAACTTCATGAATGTCTACATCAGCTACCTGAGAAAGAAGATCAATGAGGTTACATCAAAGAAGTATATCCGAACCGTGCGAAAAAAAGGGTTTATTCTTATAGATAAGGAAGGCTCAAGAAATCATCTGCGTGATTACATTATTGCTGATAAGAGTGAATAATACTCAACAAAGAACGATTGCAGGGCAAATACAGACACTGACCGG
>JBBDRB010000098.1:0-2900 GCA_040905685.1 Balneolales bacterium
GTTCTGGCTCATAACCCTGCTTCTCCTGTATAGCTTACCATCCACTGAACACCGAATTTATCGGTACACATTCCATATTTTTCGGCCCAAAATTCTTTTTTAAGGGGAATATGAATTGTACCGCCCTCAGAAAGACCATGAAACACTGTTTCGGCTTCTTCTGCACTTTCGGGCTCCAGAGTGATATAAAAATTAGTGCCAACAGTCAGTGATTCATCCATCGAATCTATGACATCAGTTCCCATTAAAAAAACATTACCAAGCGGCATTCCAATGTGGGCAATTTTGTGCCGGTCTGAATCGGAAACATTCATTGGGTTCCCTTCAATGTCACCGAAACGAAGTATTTGAGTCAATTCAACACCAAAAACAGTTTTGTAAAAATTGAAGGCTTCTTCGGTGTTTCCATTAAAGTAGAGGTATGGATTTGCTGTTTTCATTTTTTATTTGCGTGTTTAGTAATGGTAAATGTTATTGACTTGATCATGCAGGCGAAGCTGGTGAATCACGGTTTGATGTATGTTTAATACGAATTGACCTTTTCATGTCACCACTCATCGTTCGCCATTTTTTTACGCCGTGCCAGCTCCCTTTTACTGGGCTCAGCACTGGGAATGGTACCGGGACGGATTTCACCGTCTGGTACATAGGTACTCATCACAACACCGGTGGCCGAAACCTGTGAGAGGACGAGACGCAGTGCGGAAGGGTTCACGGTTTCGCAGAAGAGGCGCTTGCCCTGCCCAAGCACCACAGGAAACGTCCACACGTTGTATTCATCGATTATTAAGGCATTCTGGAGCGTCTGGATCAAATTGCTGCTGCCAATCATCTGCAGATCGGGGCCCGGCTGAGACTTCAGAGCGATGATCTCCGGTACGATATCACCGCGTAGCGGGGTCAAGTTATTCCAGTATAGCTTCGTGCGCGTGCGCGAAGCTACATACTTTTTCGCTGCATTAAGTGTAATGGCAACCGGGTGGTCATCCGGCTGATATGGCCAGTAGGCTTCGAAGATCTCGTACGTCCTGCGCCCGAGCACCAACTCGCGGCCCTTGCCGTCGAAACCTGATGCAGAGATGTCCATGCTTTCGTCTGCATAATTGAACATCCAGCCGCCTAAGTCAAAACTGCCGGTCGGGTCTTCTTCGGGCCCTCCGGGTGCTTGCATGATACCGTCAAGCGACACAAATGCAGATGTGATGAGCTTTCTCATAAACTTATTTTCCGTTATAAAACACATTCCATTTGTGACCGTCGGGATCGGCAAAACCGCATCCGTACCAGTTGTTTTGTATTACAGCAGGTTCGCCCATACTTGTCGATTTTGGATGAATGATTCTGTTTTGCTCATTTTTGTTATTTTTATTTAACGATCGGTATACTGTTTTGTCAGAAGAATCCCGCAATTCTTTCAGCATGCCGTTGATGAAGCCTTTGCGTGTTGCAGCAGCATCTTTGCATGCCAGACATATCTTATCAAAAGTCCTGTTACTGTTCATATTTATCGGGATATAAAATCTTATCACTGCCTGCCTGTACGCCGAGTCCGGTTGCACGGCCTTTTGGTTCTTCCCATTCCTCCTGGCGTCCGAGTGCTGTCATATCAAGAAAGTTATTGGCCCCGCCAACCGCCTCCACGCCGCGGCCGTAGGTGGAGTAGGTGTGATAAATGATGTTGTCTTTTCGCAGGAAACAGCTCAATCCCGGCTGTTCTCCACTGGTGTGATAGTGCTGTCCCAAATGCTCAAGGGTGGCCTGATCGCGATAGTTGTACATGACGGGGGCAATGGATTCATTTTGCGTTACGTGAAAATCGTAGTTGAAATCGTTCTCATTTGAGGAGTACCACGGCATGGTCCAACCCATGCGATTTTTAAATAATTGAATTTTACGGAATGGTGCTCTCGAAACCAATGCCAATGAGGTAGAACGCGTGTGCAAGTGATGAAGATGTCCCCTTGAAATGTGATCGCCCCAGGCCGAACAGCTTGGACAGCCCTGTTCCCAGGCCGGATCAAACATAAAGTGATAAATGATGAGCTGCATCCGGCCTTCGAAGAGATCAAGAAGGCGCATCCTTCCATCTGGTCCTTCAAATTCATACTTCTTGCCGATTTTTACCATCGGCAGCTGCCGCCGCTCGGCATTGAGCTGATCTTTTTGCCGGGTGATTTTTTTCTCTTTTTTAAGCAGCTTTTTTCGTTCGGCCAACCACTCTTCGCGGGTTACTACATCGGGTAATTCAGGGTTGAATGCATTCATCGTTTTCGGGTTGTTTGTATGGTTGAATTTGTTTTGATTCGGGTTTTTTGATCTTTTTGTACGCCGCATAGGAAACTCCACGTCGATTGATTGTCAAACCATAGGTGAGGTACTATTTTTTACATAAGGTTCTCCTTTTTGTGTTATTTTGCCTGTTCATCAACCTGAAAAAGGCCAAATGTATTCCCTTCGGTATCCAGGAAATATCCCTGCCAGCATACCCCGGGAACAGCAAACCTGGGCAGGGCAACCTGGCCGTCAAGGTTTAGTATCTTTTCTGCTGTTATGTCGAAATCGTCCACCTCAATGGAGCAGACAAATGCATTGGTGCCGCATTCCGGCGGCGGAGTTTCGGCCGGGCGTTTTAACATTCCGCCCGCAGTTCCTCCGGTTTCAATCCGCAAGTATCCAACCGGAATTTCACTTTGCGATTCGTGTTGATGAAATATCCAGCCGAAAACCTCCCGGTAAAAGCCGGAAGCGCGTTTTAAATCATCAGCCTGAATTTCAAAATAGATATGACCATTCATAGTTTGAGATCGAAATGATTTTTAAAAAATACTGAATACGCAGCAATAACTGATACAAAGGTTAGCTTAAATTTAAATGATCAAATTTAAATTCAAAGGGGAAAT
>JBBDRB010000099.1:0-2888 GCA_040905685.1 Balneolales bacterium
AATTGGTAATCTCCTGTTGAGTGGCACCTGGTTCGTGAGCCAGATAAGAGAATATTTTTACCTCTCCACTTCCTATCCCAAGGGGTTCTAACTCCCGTTGGAAATAAACCCGGGATTTGCGATGCAGGATTGAAATCAATTTTCCAATAGACTCGTTCTTTGCCATAAATTAATTTAGTGGGATTTTCAACCAATGTAATAATATTTTGTTGGATGTCCAACTATATATGTTAGGTGAGAGCTCATGTATTGTGATCTTAGATGAATTTAAAGTGGTATAACGGCCTGCGGTTTAACCGGTTTGGCGATTACGGGCTACTAAAGTGATAAAAGTCTGGATATACTCGGCATGCATTTGGGTTCTTTATCCAAGTTAGACACAACGTATGTCGCAAATAACCCCCTGTATTGTCATATTTGCCACTTGACGAATATTAAATAGGTCGATACATTGCCTATAACCATGCGATGCAAACCTATAACCTAAAGTGTCAAGCCATGATCAAACTCAATCCTTACCTTTCATTTAACGGTCAGTGCCGCGAGGCCATGAACTTTTACAAAGAATGCTTTGGCGGCGAACTTACATTGCAAACCTTCCAGGATATTATGGGCAAGCCGGGCTCCGGCGAGGGCGGGCAACGCATCATGCATTCCATGCTGGAAAACGAGGGCCTGGTTCTGATGGCAACGGATATGACCTCTCCGGATGGTTTTTTACCCGGCAACGATATGTCTATAGCCCTGGGTTTCGATGATGAGGAATCCATCAGAAGCTGCTACACCAAACTTCTGGATGGCGGACAGGTTCTTGACGAACTAAAAGAGTCACCCTGGGGTTCTCTTTTTGGCGTCGTAAAAGACAAGTTCGGGAAAACCTGGATGATGGATTATACGATACAGAAATCATCCTGACCGGTTCAATAGAACGAGAAGTCCCATCATCATGATGAACCATTTGTGCTAAAAAAAGAATCTATAAAATTACGACAATATGAAACCCAAAAAAATATGGGCAAACTTAGGAGTCGAAAACATCGAAAGAACTCAGGATTTTTACCTGACATTAGGATTTAAGCTAAATGGAAGCCCGAATCAAGAATTAGTGAGCTTCTTGTTTAGCGATGATGAGTTTGTGATTCACTTTTTCGAAAAGAAAAAATTGAAAACGAGTCTTGAGGGAGAAGTATCAGATTTAAGTCAGGGAAATGAAATTATTTTTACTCTATCAGCAGGAAGTAAAGATGAATTTGATACGTGGATAGAGGAAATTAAGGAGGCAGGCGGCACAATTTTCTTCGACTCGAATACAGACAGGAAAAAATATTACGATGAAAATGGATACCACGTTTGTGTATTTGCTGACCCTGACGGTCACAAGTTCAATCTTTTCTATAACGACAATATGTAAAATCAAAAAAGAACCGATTGCTGCACCTCAGAACTATACTCAATCACAAACTAATGAAACCAACAAATCAAGTTACAAAAATAGCATTTTGGGCTTCCTGGATTATGTCCGGAATCGTAATTTTGTTTATGCTGTTCGACAGCATCTTCAAGTTCATTCAGCCTGATCCCGTGGTTCAAGGTACGCTGGAGCTGGGTTTTGCCGAGCATCATATTGCTTTGATCGGCCTGCTCGGTCTAATGTCCATTTTGCTTTACACATATCCCCAAACCTCAGTACTGGGAGCCATATTGTTGACGGGCTTTTTCGGCGGGGTCATTGCCACTCATGTCCGCCTGGATAACCCTTTGTTCTCACATACGCTGTTCCCGGTTTTCCTGGCAATTCTGGCCTGGGGAGGGATTTGGTTAAGAGATGAACGTGTTCGAAAGCTCATCCCTTTGCAAAAAACGAACCGGCTAAATCATGAAGAGCAGTCCACGCCTGTTGACAACCTCACACAAGGGAAGATCAAAGAATCATTATAAATGTAGTCACCCATGAGAAAAATCATTTATGCACAAATGGTATCGCTCGACGGGTTTATGGAAGGACCCGGCGGAGATCTGGGCTGGTCGGAGCCCGGGGAAGAGCTTCATCAGCACTTCAACGATATGTACCTGGCTTTTATCGCTCCAGTTCCTCTGCCATATCTCGAATTTTGCTGACAGTTCGCCAATTACGATCCGTCATCGAGACGCCGAGTAATCTTTCGCTATTGGCTGCAAGTTTGGACCTGCCTACTCCCTCAGGGGCATGCAAATAGAATACTTTATTGATTAACTGAAAACGCTCGCTTTTCGTCTTTAACGTTTCTAGCTTTTTCAGATCGGGATCGGAAGGCGCGGTATCCAGGAAGCCGAAATGTAATCCCTTGGGATCCGATTCAGCCTCAGGAAACGGGTTAGCCGCAATCGCCGTTTCAAATTCACTGATCTTGAGCAGCAGAGCGCAAGGTTTAAAGCCTTGGCGTCGTTCGATTTCATAACCTATTCTTTCTGCAAGGTGAAAATCATTCTTGCTGCTCTGAAGAACTACGTTGCCACTCTGAATGTATGTTTTGACATTGCGGCATCCGAGGCCTTCGAGGAGAACGACAAGTTTCTTCATCGACAGCGCATTCCGCCCGCCGACATTAATACCTCTGAGAAGGACAACGTATGTATTCATTTATGTGCCTCCGGCAACTTGACGCCCAACGGTCTATGTTTGTAGGCATGGTCAATTGATTTCATTTTGGTTGCATAATAAAACTACACCCGATCAATTATCCAATGGATCAGATCCACCAAGATAATTAATTTATATCATATCAGGTATAAATTCTATAAATATTGCAATATTATACCCGATTTAGTATAATAGCAAATATTTACTATTTTTTATACCCGAACTGATGTAGTTTTATGAAACCAAAAACCAAAGAGTTGGTTCGTTT
>JBBDRB010000100.1:0-36612 GCA_040905685.1 Balneolales bacterium
TAATGCTGCGGGTAATAATCTCTTTTGCCGACACCCTGAAAAAATGCCCTCATATCAAAATTTTTCCAGCCAAAATTAAGATTGACACCGAAACGGTATCGCGTTGAGGTATTGCCAATGACACTAAGGTCGTCCGACTCCTCCAGTGTATTTCCCGCTCTGATAGTACCGTCTTCATCGAGGTCTTTAAACTTAGGCCAGCCCGGAACCACATCCAAAACACCCCAGGGCACGATCTCACTTTGATCGGCATGATTGTCTATTTCCTCTGTGGTTTGGAAAAGCCCTTCATACTGAAGCCCCCAGATCTCCCCTATTTCCTGGCCTTCATAATATTGGTTCAGGAAGTTTTCGGGGTTGTCGAACTCAGTAATCCAGGTGCGGCTATCGGCCAGGGTCAGTTTGGCGCCAAAGGAGAACCGGTCACCTAGCAGTTCAATATTATCCCTGAAATTTATGGACAATTCCCATCCTTTTGTTTCCAGGTCAGCCGCGTTCTCGCTCGGTTCGGACGTGCCCAGTACGGCAGGCAGCTCCTTGCCCAGGGTAAGCATGCCCATGGTCTCGCGAATATAATAATCGGCTGCCAGCATCACCCTGTTTTCGAACAGGTCAATGTCCAGTCCGAAGTTCCGGGTCGCAACTTCTTCCCACCGGTAATTGGAAGAGACCATCCCAGGGGCGGAAATACTAAGAGGCCGGCTGTCGCCAACCAAAAAACCGGACCGGTAAGCACTCATGGTAGAAATGTACCCAAAAGGATCAACATCCTGGTTGCCCAATGATCCGTAAGAAACCCTTGGCTTAAGTACTTCCAGCCAGTCAAATTGATCCATGAACGCTTCCTGATCAACCCTCCAGGCTACGGAAGCCGAAGGGAAAAAGCCCCATCTGTCAACGCCGGGAAATCTTGATGAGCCATCGTACCGGCCATTGAATTCCAGAATATATTTATTATCAAAGGTATAATTGACCCTGCCAAAGAGTCCTCTTACGCCCCAGCCTTCATACTCATCAGATACGGCCGGGTCACCCAGCGAAAGCGAAAGGGATGGAAGTTCGGATGATATCACGTTGCTGACATCGGAGATCATCTCATAATATTCATTCTTTTCCTGGTTAAATCCCGCCACCGAGCTGATGACATGGTTGCCGTAATCCAGGTTCAGGTTGGTGTACACATTGAATACCTGATAATCATAATTGGTGCGATTACGCCAAACAGAAGTTGAGCCTTGTTCCCTGATATCGTCCGGACCAAAACCGATACTGTATCGTCTTTGGTCCCAATCATAATTGCGGAGTTCACTTCTGATCGTATAATCCGCGCTCAGGGAAAGAGTATTTTCGATCAATTGGGTAGTTGCATTAAAGGATGTCTGAAACGATTCCCTCGCATCGCTATGCAGTCCACCCTGGGTCAATCGTGCTGCCAGTTGGCCCACAGCGTTATTGGCCCAGGTTCCGTCCGGATTCCGGTCCCATCCCATTGGCTCCAGAAGATAAAAAGCCTGCACGCCATTTTCGCCTTCGGGTAAATACGATGGCTTGAGCCTTTCACTTTTGGTAATATTCGTTTTGTTCCCGATGGTAAGCCAATCAAAGGGCCGGTAGTCTACGTTACTGCGCACACTCCAGCGGTCAAACTGGTCATCGGCAATCTGGAGGGCGCCATCCTGGGTGTCATAGGAACCGGACAGGTAATAACTCGTTTGCTCCGACCTGCCGTCCAGGCTGAGGGTATTATTGTGAGACATTCCGTAATCATCCAGAAAATACTGAGCCCAGTTTTTGTCGCCCATGTACTGCCAGGTGCCGGGGTTATTAGGATCTTCCCTTACAGCTGGTGTATTCGCCGGATCATCAGAACGCTGCCGGGCCCAGGTATACTCATCATCGGTAAAATTTATATAATCCCATGGAGTGGCGCTGGTTGCATCATCCTGCCATCTTTGATAGATATAGGGATCGGTCACTTTATCCGGAATAATAGTGGGAGTGTCCCATGACGCACGTGAGGAGAAACTTAAATTGACACCTTCTTTTGTCCCCTGCTTGGTTTCCACCAGGATCACACCAAATGCCGCCCGTGCGCCATAAATGGCGGCCGAAGAGGCATCTTTCAATACGGAAATACTTTCTACATCCTGCGGGTCCAGGCGGGTCAGTTCCCTGGCCTCGGAGGGTATGCCGTCGATTAAGATCAGCGGACTCCCCTCGTTGATGGAAGTAAAGCCACGGATGTTGATTATGGGATCGGCTCCGGGGGCGCCTTCCGTATAATCAATGTTCAGGTTCGGGATCATGCCTTGCAACCCTTCGGCCACATTGGAAATGGACCGGCCGTCAAGCGCTCTGGCGCTGATCTGATCGACGGAACCCGATAAATTTACCCTGCGCTGGCTGCCGAACCCAACCACCACCAGTTCTTCGCCGGCCTGTGCAATATCCGGCTCCATTGCAATATCTATGGTGGTATTGCCGTCGATGGGCACCTCCAGGCTCACATACCCTATATAGGAAAAGACCAGGGTATCGGCCAGGCTTGGAACTTCTATGCTGTAATTGCCATCAAGGTTAGAAGCCATGCCCGTTGAGGTTCCCTTTATAATAATATTAACTCCCGGCAGGGTCTGGCCGGAACCGGCGTCTGTTATTTGTCCGGACACTACTTCATCACCGGACGGCTGACCTTGTGCTGCTTCAAGTATTTCAGTTGAAATCCCTACAATAGCACACGTACATACTGTTACTAAAACACTTTTTAGTAAACGTGTCATCATTCCTAACTCCTTCTAGTTTAGTTAGTTAACTTTTTTAATAAAATTTACTTAATACAGGGCGCTTCGGGTTATCTTAAAACCCGTCTGTTACAAAAGCTATGGATTTCAACCGGATGCCTACATGCGCCCACCATAACTTTCCGACATTTTATAACTGAAGCAGGAACGCTGCATCAAGCTAAAGCAAATACCTCAAAACTTCTGAAGCTTCATTGAGGTTGTGTCATCATTAAGGGAATATAATAACCTTAGGGCAAACATGCCTGTTCTTGTTTTAAGGACCCCTTTTTCATACTATGGATAAAACCACCATCCTGATCAGAGCGCTCGTCGGCGCGCTCTGGTCCGTGAGCCCTGAAAGGTGAAGAATTCACAATTTTAGCTCCCTTTTAATGTTATTATTAAATCCTGATACGTAAAACCAATCTTTTTCCTGATGAAATTTACCTTCCAACTTTCCTTGTTCATCGTAAGCCTGTTCATGATAGCCTGTTCCGGTGAGGAACAGACTGAACCGGCACAGCCGGACAGGCAGAATCTGGACCCTGTTTATGAAACCCCTGCTGAGTTTAAAAGCCAGCTCAGTTTAGCATTAGACGAATATTTTGGCTTAAAAGATGCCCTGGTCAATTCGAATGCCGGACAGGCTGCCGCCTTTGCCCAGGCTTTCGGGGAAAACCTCCATGACGTTCCCGGGGAGAATCTTTCCGACGAGGCCGGTTCGGTTTGGAGCGGCAGCAGGGATATTCTGTATGACCAAAGCAGGCAGATCTCTCAATTAAATAATGTCACCGAACAAAGGAAAGCCTTCGACTCTCTTTCTACCGCCCTCATTCAAAGCATGGAAGCCTTCGGCCCGTTTGAGAACGCCATCTATCAGCAAACCTGCCCAATGGCAGGCGATGGTTCAGCCGACTGGCTCAGCCTTTCCGGGGATATTGAAAATCCGTATTACGGCGCGGAAATGCTGAATTGCGGGGCCATTGTAAGAACCTGGTAACAGCCTTATTCCCTCTCTGGCCGTAAATCACAACGGGTACCTTTATCATTATTTTCCCAACAGAAAGCCGGCAAGGGCTAACGCCGCCCCTCCCAATACATACCCTTTATTCTTGCTCATCCATAATTGCAGGCTGCATCCCATGGCCTGATCGTCGAATTCACCATGTGCGCCATAATCTCCCGGCACCGGCTCCCACAGGTTATGCTTCCGGTTGGGATCTTCTGGCTCATCGGTTTGCTGCCCGTCATATCCCGTACGGGCAAGTATATGATCGACCAGCACCGGGAACAGGCGGCTGCCAATGACAACCTGAATGGTTGACCAGCTTACATAGATCGTCCGGCGGTCATGGCGGGCTGCGTACAGTATGGCATCGGCGGCAACCTCCGGCTGAAATATGGTACCCATGGGCCGTGCCCTGTTGGTGAGACGGCTCTTGACGAACCCGAATTGCGTGGTGTTCAGCGCGGGCAAATGAACGGCTGAGATCCGGACCCGGCTGTTGTCGTGCAGGAGCTCGGCGCGCAGGGAACCGTAAAATCCTTCCACAGCATGCTTTGAAGCGCAATAGGCGGACTGAAGGGGAATTCCCCGGAAGGCCAGGGCGGATCCGACAAAAACGATTTTCCCCCTGTTTCTGGGCCGCATCCTTTTTAGTGCCGCCAGGGCGCCGTAGACCTGGCCCAGATAGGTAACCTCCGTCACCCTTTTGTAGTCGTCGGGCTGCATTTCACGGACCGGACTAAAAACACTGTTCATAGCATTATTTACCCAGACGTCTATGGGACCCAGTTCCTGCTCGATTTCGGTCGCGGCCATATCCACGGCCCCGGCATCGGCTACATCCACGATCCGGTAGATGGCATTCTGGCCCAGGGCTTCAACCTCACGCTTCGCCGTTTCAAGCCGGGCCTTGTCCCGTGCCAGCATGGCTACATCATATCCGTTGCGCGCAAACGTGCGTACGCAGGCCCGGCCCACGCCCGCAGACGCTCCGGTAATCACAACCAGACCCGGCTTGGTTTTTGTTTTTTTAAGCATATACGGTCAGATTACTCCTTTAGGTGAACAAGATAATCGGTTAAATTCTTCCATTGCAGCTTTTGAAAACCGGCCCATCCGCCGCTGGAGATGAGCAGGTTGAGGACATCCCTTCCCCCGGCCTCCTCTCCGACATTGGCACCCTCGTTTTTCCCAATTTCCCAGGCCCGGATCCGCTTTCCCTCCAATTCGACCTTAAATGTACTTGTTGCCTCCCTGGCAAAAAAATGTTCAATCCTCCCGCCATGGTCTTCTGTGGGATCCTCACTCGGGCTCGCCACGAATAAGGCTGTGTCATTACGGTTAACGGTCTGCGTTACCCTCACCCAATTCTCCGATGCAATGCCCGGCATCACGATCCTGATGAAATGATTTTCTTTAACTTCGCCCCCCGCCGCCCGTTTGCCCCGTTCATCGTAAAGTTCAAATGTTGAAGTAAGCCCGGGTATACCGGACCACTTGTCCACATGAAACAACTTCTTTCGGGACCGGATGAACTGGTCAGCAGCCGTTTGCCGGTCCTGAAATTCATGTTCACTCGAGAAGGTTTTATCCACGACAGGCTCGCCCTTCAATGCCTTCCCTTTTTCTCTCAGATTATGTATTAAGTCTTTTATTCCCATTGTTGTTCATGAACATTTTCCATTCCTGATGAAGGTATACACCAAAACCAGTATCCTGAATGGTTAATTCCATGCCGGCTGAATGATGACCGGACGATGGCCGTTATGGGCACGGCTACCTGAACGCTACCCACCAGCCGGCCCTGGATCTTTTGAAGTCCGCCGGCCGGGATATCATCCTTGATGCCAGTGCGGGAACCGGATTGTTGGCTAAACGCATCCGCGCGCTGGCTAACCCTGAGCTTACCCTCACAGATGTATCCGATGAAATGCTGGCCGTCGCCCGGGCCGTAGTGGCCTGCAAAGACGAGATTTAGATAGTATAGTTTACGGTCACCGGGGCATGATCCGACATATCCCATTCGGATTCAATTTTGGCGCTTCCCGCGTTTTCCATCAAAGAAGCCGTGGCCAGATGGTAATCAATCCTCCAGCCCTTGTTCCTGGATTTGGCCCGGGCCCGGTAGGTCCACCAGCTGTACAGGTCGGGCAGGTCGGCGTTGAGCATGCGGAATACATCGGCATAGCCGCTTTCCAGAAGCCGGGTGAACCATTCCCGCTCTTCGGGCAGGAAACCCGAGCTTTTTTTATTGGACACCGGGTTATGGATGTCAATTTCCCGGTGGGCGATATTAAAATCCCCGCAAAAAACGGTGGGTTTTTTATCTCTTGCATAGGGGGCGGCAAATAGCAAAAAGTCATCCATAAACCGGTACTTTTGCGCCTGACGCACACTGCCGGTGGTCCCGCTGGGGGCGTAGATGGAAAAAACGCGTACGTTTTTGAATTCAGCCATGATAACCCGGCCTTCGCTGTCTACCCAGTCAACGCCCATGCCACACTCTACGTGCAGGGGCTTCTCTTTGGACAATAAGGCCACGCCGGAGTAGCCTTTTTTTTCCGCACAATGATAAACCCCATGATAGCTGCCGTTACAGATGGCCCCGGGGATCTGTTCTTCGTGGGCTTTGAGTTCCTGCAGGCAAACAATATCCGGGTCTGTTTTCGTCATCCAGTCGCCGAAGCCCTTGCGGCCGGCGGCGCGTATTCCATTGACGTTGTAGCTGCTGATGATCATACGTTGGGGTTATTCACTATGGGACTCAGGATCGGCCGCTACGCTTGCATTGGTTCCGATCTCCGTTTTCAGGTCAATCATAAGCTGCCGGTGTTCGGCCATATCGTCATCTTTAAGGATCTCCTCAATTTCACGGGGCTTCGGCAGGTCGGATATGGAGTTGATGCCGAAATGGGCCAGGAATACCGATGAGGTGCGGTACAGCAGGGCCCGGCCGGGGCCGTCGAACCGGCCGGCAACTTCGATGAGGTTTTTTTCCATCAGCTGCCTGACTATGTAGCCGGAATCCACGCCCCGCAGGTTGTTGACCTCAGGCTTGGTGACCGGCTGCTTATAGGCGATAATGGCCAGGGTCTCCAAGGCGGACTGGGAAATTTTACGCCTGGCATTCTGGTGCTGAAACATTCTGAGCCAGGGATGGTACGCCGCTTTGGTGGTGAAGGCATACCCCCCGCCCGTATAGCTGATACCAAAGCAACGCCCCCCATCTTCATACCGGGCATTCAGCTCGTTGACGGCTTCTTCAATATCCTCATTTTTTAAGGTAACATTCTCGGCCGCAGACTGAATGGCCCTGGCTATGTCTTCCGGGCTCAGGGGCTTGTCGCATGAGAACAGGATGGCTTCCACAATGGAATATAGGTTGATGCCGCCAATTTTCTTCGTATCCATAAATAAGATTCAGCAATAACGGGTTTGCAAATGCCGGGTATACATAACGCCTGAACAATACGAAAGTATGTGAAATTAACCAACATGGAATGTGGGAGAGAAGCTGTATTTTATTTATGTTACGGAATAAAATAACCAGCCTGAATCCCGGCAAAATATATTACCATGCAGCAGTCTGTTACCGGCCTGTACAGCAGTAAACATCTCCTGTACATCCTTCCTGTAGTCCTTCTTCTGGCGACCTGCTCAGATCGCGTTACCAGTCCGCCTGCGGATGAAAGCGACACCGGGGACCCGGCAGGCGGGTCCGGCAACCGGGAGGTGGTGGGCTATTCGGCGGGAGACCTTCTGTCGGATGCACGATATGAGAAGCTGATCGTTCAGGTGCAGTATATGGCCGGCGCCGAGCCGACCCAGGCGGCACTTGAGGGACTTCTGGAGTTTCTCGAACAGCATGTGTATAAAGCATCCATAGAGATTCGCAAGGATCAAATTGAAGCCCGGGGCAAGGAGACCTACAGCCTGGCTGAGATCCGCGCCCTGGAAGATGAAAACCGCATTGAATACAATCGCCACGACACCATAGCCGCCTACTACCTTTACCTGGACGGTGGCTATCAAGGGGATGATGATAACAGCTTCGTGCTCGGCATTGCCTTCCGCAATACTTCCATGGCCCTGTTTCAGCAGAATATCGAAAGCGTTTCCGGCGGACTGGGCAGGCCGTCACAAACTACGGTGGAGACCACGGTATTGAATCACGAATTCGGCCATATTCTGGGGCTGGTGGGCATTGGCTATGAGACCGGCCATAAAGATGAAGAGCATGGAAACCACTGTGACAACGAGCAGTGCCTGCTGTATTATACGGCTACTACCGATGCCATAGCCAGCCTCATTGGCAGTTCGGTTCCGGATCTGGGCGAGAATTGCCTGCGTGACCTTCGGGCCAAAGGCGGGAAATAACGGCCGCAATGGTGAATGGATTTCTCCTCTTTGCTGTTTTAGCAAGGTATATACAGGTAAGCAGCGCTTTGATTCTATGCATGATGTCGTTTTAATACCCGGCGACGGGATTGGTCCTGAAATAACAGAATCGGTCGTTACCATACTGAAGGCCGCCGGTGCGGAGATCAACTGGATACCGGCCAGTGCCGGCATGAGGGCATTCGAGGAAACCGGAGAGCCTCTGCCGCAACGTACCATAGAGCTGATCGAACAGCATAAAGTGGCTTTGAAAGGACCCCTGGCCACCCCGGTGGGCAAGGGGTTTCGTTCGGTCAATGTCAGCCTGAGGCAGCATTTTAACCTGTACTGCAATATCCGGCCGGCAAAAACCCTGCCTGGCGTAAAAAGCGCCTTTACCCATGTGGACCTCATTACGTTTCGTGAAAATACCCAGGGCATGTATATTGGTGAGGAGCGGTATGTGGGCGGCGATGAAAACCACGCCGAAACCATAGCCGTCGTCACCCGGACGGCCAGCGAACGCATTATTCGTGCGGCCTTTGACTATGCCGTCAAACACGGACGAAAGAAGATCACCCTGGTCCATAAGGCGAATATTCTAAAATATACCACCGGCTTGTTTCTTGATATCGGTCGGGAATTGTCAGAAGAATATCCCCAGATCCAGTTTCAGGATATGATAGTGGACAATACGGCCATGCAGATGGTAATCAACCCCCGTCAGTTCGATATCATTGTAACCACGAATCTATTTGGCGATATCCTCTCCGATCTGGCCTCGGGACTGGTAGGGGGCCTGGGGGTAACCGGCTCGGCCAACATCGGCGATCACCATGCCATGTTTGAGGCCGTTCACGGATCCGCGCCGGATATAGCCGGTCAGGGCATTGCCAATCCGACAGCCCTTTTATTTTCAGCCACCCTGATGCTGCGGTATCTCAACGAAACAGCCATTGCCGATAAGATCCGCGACGCTGTTTATGCGGTTTTGCCGGATGACAGGTTCAGAACGGGCGATCTGGGGGGGAGTGGAAACACGGCCACCTATACCGGAGCTCTTTGCGGTGTCATAAGCCAAACTTAATATGTATTATGATTTGGATACCTTACCATACCGTGAAACCATAAACTATACCTTCTTACCATGAAAAACCTTTTCCTGCTCATTTTCAAAACAGCCCCGGCATTACTTCTCCTGTTGCTTTTTGCCGCTTCCGGTCTAACGCAACAGCTCCGGGCCCAGCAATTTGAGGGTACCTTAACTTATGAACTGGATACTCCCGATGAAGTACAGTCGATGACCTATCACATGAAGGACAACAAGGCCAGAGTGGAGATCGCAGTCGATGAATTGGGCGGAAATGCCGTTATCCTCATCGATTCGGACACCGAAAACATGACCATCCTCATGGAACAGCTAAGCATGTACATGCAGATCCCCGTTCCCCCTGAGGAAGAAAACGGGCAGGAGGTGCAGGCCGATGATTTTCAGCTCACCGGGCAGAAAAGGACCATTGCCGGCATCGATTGCCAGGAGTACATCTACACCGATGAAAATGGCCATAAAACGGAGATCTGGACTCCGGAAGCCGACGATTTCGGCGGTTTCCTTTTTCCGGGCATGGGCGAAGACGACAGCATGGCCAATATGCCGGATTTCAACTTCTTCCCGTTCCTGGTCGTCAGCAATGCCGGAGGGGAATCCATGCGGATGGAAGTGGTCTCCATTGAGGGCAAAAGCCTGCAGGATGAACTTTTTACCGTGCCTTCCGGTTTCAGGGAAATGAATATGCCTTTCGGCAATTAGGATGAAAGCAAACACCGGTTGCTGCGTTGTAGCAGCAGGCAAATCCGGTGAGGCAAGAGGCAAGAGGCAAGCATAGACGCTTGTCTCAGCTTTGCTGTTAACCTTTTTCTAATCCATGATGGGTATGAGATCCGCAACAAAATGTTTGTTGGCTTTACTAATGGTTTTGTTTTTCATTATACCGGATAAAATGATGGCTAATGATAATGACAAAGACGTTGCCGAGCTGATCGCGCAGGCTGAGAATCATTTTGAGAATCAGAGAAACCGCCAGTCCCTGGAGGCCTGGCTGAGTGTGCTTGAACTGGATTCCACCCATTACCGGGCCCTGCATGAAACCAGCCTGCTGTATAACATAATGGGGTACCAGTTTGAGGACGAAGAGACCAGTATGGAATACTACAATAAGGCTTTGCATCATGCAGAACAGGCCCTTGAGCATCATCCCGACCATGATGAATCACACTACGTCTACAGTATAGCCCTTGGGCGACTGGGGGATAAGTCGCCACCCCGGACCAGGGTCCGGTATGCCAATCTGATCAAAGAACATGCGGAAATAGCCTTGGAACTGAATCCGGAACACGCTGGAGCCTGGCATGTCCTGGGCGTATGGCATCACAATGCGGCCAACCTCAATCTGGCTGAGCGTACCGGAGTTCGCATGCTGGGCGGATTACCGCCTTCCAGCAACGAAGAAGCTGAAGAAGCCTTTAAAAGGGCCATTGAACTGGATAGCCAAACGATTGTATTTTACCACGACTTTGCAAAATTTTATATGGATTGGGGTAAAAAGCAAAAAGCAAAAAGCATTCTTCAGCAGGCCGTAACCATGGAACCGAAGATTGAAGGCGATGAGAAGTTCCTGGATAACAGCAAAAACATGCTGGCCAATTTGTGATTTTTACCGTCACAGACCCTTCAATGGTACGGTAAGCAGCAGGGGGTCCTCACCTTCAACGTGTATGCTAATTTCCACCCCTTCCGGATCCACAATCTCGGCGCGGACCTGAGGCACCGGTCCGGGAGCGGGCATCAGAACCCATGCAAATGTGGCATCCTCATCTATATGGGCTGAATAAACAGCCGTAGGATTCGGCTCCTTCTTCCCGTAGGTTTCACTGTACCATCCCTGTATATGCGGTTCGGTCCGGCCTTCCACCATGGTTAATTCCCAGGATAATTCACCTGCCGGTACAATGCGCAGGTTTCCCTGGCCGGCGTCACTGGAGACCACCTGACCGGCTTCTGCATCTACCCGCATGCCCGGGGCATAATGCCACAGGGTTTCCAGGCGGCGTGGCCTGTCGGTGGCCACATGATCTACAACCACCCAGTATTTGCCCTTCACATAATAAACGGCCCGGGTATGGTCCGCCTGGCCTTCAACACCTTCAAATCCACTGGCAAAGGTGTCTACGGCAAAATCCATGGACGGATCGTTTCGGTAGTGCACATCCTTTTCAAGCGGGGTGTCCGTGTACAGGGGTCCGGCATTTTGTCCGGCTCCATCGATCAGGATCAGGTTATGGGAAAAAGAGCTCCTGAAATACCCCCGCCAGACCGTCGGATCAAAGCTAAAATAATCCTCATGCGTATACCGGCCTCCGTCTACGAGCAGATCCCGCCCGTAGGCATGAACAGACAGATGCAGCTTATCGCGGTGTTGGTGGCCAATGCCATAGGGGCCCGTATGGTAAAAAGCCCACTGGCCCAGGGCATCCCATCCGTCGCGCATAACATGGATCCCGGCCCACGGAAAGACGGTTGAAGCCAGGCCCTCCGGTCTGCTTCCCCTTTCTCCATTGGTGGCGATGTAGGTCCAGTCCGGCCGGTCATACGTCTCAGCGGCCCTGAGTATCCGTGGACGCACATCCTCGCGGTCGGAATCGTTGTTCAGGGGTTGATGTCCGTCGGGACGCATGCTATAGGCTATATAATCATACATTTTTTCAATCCGGTTCAGATAGGCCTCCGATACGGGACGGCCGGCCTTACGGTAATTTTCCACAAGCAATTCAAACCGGCTCAGGGCCACCCATTGGGTTTTGGTAGACAGTTCGGCCTGAACCCCATCGGGGTATACCTGACCGTTGATCTCCTTTTCCATCACTTCCAGGGCGTAATCCACCCATTGTCCGGCTTGCCTGAACTCAGGCAGCGTCAAACCGGCCAGTCCCAGACCGTTCATTTCCATGGTGGTCCAGTTGTGGTTGTCTTTGTGGTAGCCTTGCAGATAGTTGGCATGCACGGGAATGCTGTAGAGCATCAGCAGTCGTCCGGCCGGAGTAAAAGCCGCGGCCTGCTGAAAGCCGAAAAAGGCATGCAGCCAGGTTTCCCCCAGCCGTACTCCCGCATCCAGGTCACGCCAGACTACCTCGTTTATGTCCCGCCAATCCAGCTCTTCGGTTGACGTCTGATGTACTTCCCAAAAAGCCTCGCTTTTAGCGGGCAGGGGATTGTGAAGGATCCAGTCCCGGATGATCCGGTCAAATTTCTCTGCATAGGCCGGATCCTGTTCGGTATGCCAACTATTCAATAAAGGGATAAAGAAGTTATGCCGGTTCAGGGTATAGGCAAATTCGGCATCGTCTTCCGGTCCGGGATAGGTCCAGTCCCATCCTCCGTTCTCCTTTACCGGCATGGAGGCCGTAACCTCAAGCCGGGTGACGATATCGTTCAGCAGCTCATTGGCGAGCCTTCGCTCGTCCGGACTCAACGTTTCCGGGCGGGCCGAACGCAGCCATCCGGCCGTATTGCCGTTTTGGTAATACGATAAAAGCGCCTTGCCCGCTCCCACCGTATCGGCGGCAATCAGGGCCTCCTGTACCGGTTCCAGTCCGGGATGCTCCACGTTCAGGGAGGAAAAGATCTGACGGACCATTTCCGGATACGCCTTCCAGAGATCATCGACGGTGTTAATGTCTTGCCATTGAGGGGCCGGAACGTTGACCGACAGTAAAAAAACGTAAGAAAGATGCAGTATAAAAACCATAACTTTATTATCTAAGTAATGTTCCCGGCTCATATCCGGTTTCGGCTAAGGTGTATCGGACATAATACTTTTATTACATTATAAATTCCATATACTATATTATAATATATGACACCCATAATTGGCATCCTCACCGTTTCCGACCGGGCCTCACAGGGCCAATACGAAGACCTTTCGGGTCCGGCCATCCGCGATTTGCTGAATGAATACCTTTCCTCGCCCTGGGAGGAAGTATACCGGGTGGTCAGCGATGATGAGGCCCTGATTGAACGCGAGCTCTATAAAATGGCCGACGGAGCGCATTGCTGCATGATCATTACTACCGGGGGCACCGGACCCGCACCGCGTGATGTGACGCCGGAAGCAACCGGGACCGTCTGCATCCGGATGCTTCCGGGTTTCGGCGAGCTCATGCGGTCGGTATCGCTTCAGTACGTGCCTACGGCCATCTTATCAAGACAGACAGCGGGCATCTATAAATCGTGCCTGATCGTAAACCTGCCGGGAAAACCCAGGGCCATCCGGCAATGCCTCGAGGCTGTTTTTCCCGCCATACCCTACTGCATTGACTTGATCGGCGGGCCGTATCTGGAGCATAACCCGGAGACCGTTCAGGTGTTCAGGCCCGGCTCTTAAGATCCGGCC
The DNA here is from genome assembly GCA_040905685.1 of Balneolales bacterium. Lineage (GTDB taxonomy): Bacteria > Bacteroidota > Rhodothermia > Balneolales > Natronogracilivirgulaceae > JBBDMU01. Next base: position 13,617 of record JBBDRB010000100.1, read on the forward strand.
CACTAATAAGGAAAAATGGTAACCTCGTCACCTTTGCGGTAGGTCTTGCCCGGTTCAAAACGGACAAAGCAGTCAGAATTTGAGAGTATGTGCAACAGATGGGATTGAATGGCCGCCACCGTGGTGACCTGCCGTACCGCTCCGTTATGGCCGGTCCGGCCGGGGGCAAATTCATCCATTTTGCGGGTGGTGTAGCCGTTGGTGATCATTGCCCGGCATTCCACCGGCTTTTGATGGTTGCGGGTCTGTATGATCCGGTTCACGTAAAGGACGGAACAGAAAAAAGCAGAAACCGGGTTACCGGGCAGGCATACGAATGCGGTGGCTCCCAGGGTGCCGAAGGAAAAGGGTTTGCCGGGTTTTTGGCTGACTTTCCTGACGTGAAAGCGGGTTCCCAGCGAGGCAAGCACCGGGATGACCAGGTCATATTCCCCGGCCGATATCCCGCCGGTGGTGACAACCAGATCATAGCCATCGTCCAGGAGCCGGGTGAAACGCTCTTTCATTTCGGTTTCATCATCCTTTAACACCGGGAACTCATCCACGCTCACCGAGTCAAAACCGTTAAGCAAATGGCGAAGTACGGGTCCGTTCGTGTTCCTCGTTTCATCGAGTTCATTGCCGGTTACTTGCAGGGCAATCCGCGTTTGGGCCAGAACCCGCACCGCGGTTTGCCCGTTGCTATGCAGAACCCCGATATCGGCAGGCAACAGGCGTTTCCCGCTTTCGAGCAGGATATCCCCTTTTTTATAGCCTTCCCCCTTTTTGCGGATGGGGTTGCGCGAAGGCTGCTCCTCTGCATAGACCCTGTCACCGGTTTTACGGATCAGTTCGACGGGTATGACCGTGTCGCCGCCCTGCGGAACGGCGCTTCCGGTTGTGATATAGGCACAGGTGCCGGGCCTGAGTACCGGCAGGTTCTCGTCCTCCGGCCTGATCTCAAAGGCAATCTCAAAATCCCGGCGGCCTTCGTCCAGATCCTTTTTACTGAACACGTATCCGTCCATGGCCGAGTTGTCAAAGGCGGGAAAATCCTCGCGGGCGTGTATGGTTTCGCCAAGAATCCGGCCCGGCGATGAACGGGTCGACACCGTTTCCATCCCGCTAACAGGACCCGTATGCCTGTAAATGCTTTCCAGGGCTGATAATACATCGGTCATATGGTATTCCTTACGTTGGAAATGTTTTCTGCCAGGCATCCATCCCACCCTCCAGATGACAAGCTTCCCGATCCGGATTCCTGTTTTTCAGAAGCTGAAGCCCCTGCAGGCTGCGCGAGCCGCCCTGGCAATACAGAATCGTAACCTGCCCGGAAGCGGGCGGCAGGTCTGCGTCTTCGAGTTGGCCCAGGGGTATATTGACCCCCCCAATATTAAATTGACGATGCTGATGCGGCTCACGGACATCAATCAACTGTACCGGCCGGCCGGAAGTCAGCTGCTCGTTCAGCTCAGCGGATGAGACCGAAAACAACCCTCCGGGTGGGTTATACAGGGGCTCCTGGTCCAGCCCGGTAATAGCGGGGGGATCCCCTCGGAGGGGGTTATCCGGGTTTTTCGTTATCTTCATCCGGGTCATTTCCAACGTGGCACTGTCCATGTAGAGCATGGTCCCGGAAAGCGGAGTCCCAACACCGGCGCAGATCTTAATTACCTCCAGGGCCTGCAGGCTGCCCATCACCCCCGTCAGGGCCCCCAGGACCCCGGCTTCGGCACAATTGGGCATCAATCCCGGCGGAGGCGGGCCCGGAAACACATCCCGGTAATTGGGGCCGGTTTCCCCGTCCGGGCCGGTATAGTTAAACACCGAAAGCTGCCCTTCAAACTGATACACGCCGGCAAAAACATTCGGCTTCCCATACAAAACGCAGGCGTCGTTGGCCAGATAGCGGGTGGCAAAATTATCGGTTCCGTCAACGATCACGTCGCTGGCCTCTACCAGCTCGCGGGCATTGTCCGCGCCAAACCGCACATCGAGGCCGCGTGCGTCAACATCGGGGTTCAGGGCCTTGATCTTTTCAACAGCCACCACGGCTTTTTTCTTCCCGACATCGGCCGTTTCATACAGAACCTGGCGCTGCAGGTTGCTCAGTTCCACCCGGTCATCATCGATCACCACCAGGGTGCCCACTCCGGCCGCAGCCAGATACTGCAACGCCGGCGAGCCGAGCCCTCCTGCACCGATGACCAGCACCCGGGCCCGGGCCAGTCTCTTTTGAGCGGACGGGCCAAAGCCTTCCAGTTGCAGATGCCTGTCGTAACGTGTCATGGTATATACCGGTTTATGGATCAAAGGTAACGAACATTTGCCGTATTATCCATTCAGCCGGCCTCCGGTAAATGGATAATTACCGATGAATGACCGGCCTGCCCCCCCTCATTTTTTCTTCTTTTTCCTGATGATCTTTTCCAGGGGCTCGTCAACGTCTTCCTCCTTGAAGAAGGGTTTCCAGGAGGAGTCAGGCGGCTTTGCGGTGGCAAAACTTACCCCTATCAGCGCCAGGACGGACAAGGCTACGGCCGGGTAGGTGACTTCCTGCAGGAAAGGGTGCCAGGTGGTGAAATAGTCCTGCCCGCTAAGGTAAAAGGTCCACAGCAGCGTCGTCGCCGCCCCGCTTACAATGGAGGCCACCGCTCCGTATTTGGTGGCGCGTCTCCACAGGAAGGCCGCCAGCAGAGACGGGGTGATGGAAGCCCCGTAGACGAGATAGGCCGTATAGGCAGCGGCCAGGATGGTCGGGAACTGATCCACCAGCAGATAGGCAACACCGCCCAGCAGCAGGACCATGGCCCGTCCGATGAATACCACCCGCTTTTCCCTGGCAGCCGGGGAGATGAAACGCTGATAGACATCACGGGTCAAATTGGTGGCCGGTATCAGTAAAAACGAATCGGCTGTGGATACTATAATCGCCATCATCGTGGATACCAGCAGCATGCCGATCATCAGGGGAACGGCGTTGAGCGCCAGTTCTGGAATGACGTTCTCTGATAAATTGGCGGTCGTATCGGCGGCCCCGCCCGGGAAAAGATCCGGGATAATGCCCTGGGCGGCGGCCACACTGCCGGTGAGGCCGAGAAACGAGATGGACGTTTCCAGCAGAATAACGCCAAAAACCCAGATCAGCACGGCCTTCTTTGCCGTACTGGCATTTTTGGCGCTGAAAATTCGCTGATATAAGTTGGCATCCCCCATCAGCAAAAGCATCGTGGGCACCAGAAAGGATATGGCTATGATCGGCCCGGAACTTCCCGCCGAGCGCTCGTTGGCCCAGTTGCCGAACAGGCTCCATTTTCCGGCCTCTTCGGCAAACGAGATGATCTCGCCTATCCCGCCTAAGGTAATGACCATGAAGACCAGGGTAAAGATCACCCCGAAGATCATCAGGATGCCGTTGATCACATCGGTATAAACGACCGACACCATGCCGGCCAGCACGGTATAGGTAATGGCGAAAGCGGCGGTAATGACAATGCCGGCCTCGACGCTGATCAGCCCGTCGGTTATGATGCTCAGTACACGTCCCCCGCCACGGAACTGGTAAGAGACGATCGTAATATAGGCTATGATCGTTGTTATGGTGGCCAGCACGCCGGCCGTGCTGTTGTACCGGGCCTCGAATATCTCCGGGACCGTGACTTTCCCGAAATTCCGTATCCGTTTGGCTATAAAATAAACCAGCATGATGCCGGCCCAGGCCCCGGCACTCGACCAGAGTCCGGCCAGGCCGTTGCGATAGCCGAGCCCCGCGCCGCCAAACAGGGAACCGTTGCCAATCCAGGTGGCCAGCAGCGTGCCCACCAGCACAAACCAGGGCAGGGAGCGCCCGGCGACCATAAAATCCGCACTGTCGTTGATGCCGCGGCTTTTATAAACGCCCACGCCCACCAGGGCCAGCAGATAAACCACGATGGCTACAATGTAGGGATTGGTAATGAGCGTCTGTAGATCTGCCAATGTTTTCTCTGTTTTTAATTATACAATTTACTGATTATAACCCATACCCCCTATTTAACAAATGTTTTCCTTTGGCTGCAAGCAGATATTACTTGATCACCATACCTGCTTTGATTAATTTATGGCGGTTTGATTTCATCTACCCTGCCCAGCCTTTGAAAAAAACGAAACTACTATCAGAAGAAGACCTTGACCGCACGTTCAAGCGGTTTGCCCATCAGTTTGTGGAACCTTTTGATGACCCGGGCTCCCTTGCCATCATTGGAATGCAGACCCGCGGGGTTCATATCGCCGGCAGGATCCGCAACCATATCAAAACTTTTTTCGAACTGGATGTTCCTATGGGGGTGCTGGATATCACCTTTTACCGCGATGACTACCGCACCAGATCCAATATGCCCACGGTCAGGATCACCGAAATACCGTTTGATCTGCAGGGAAAAGACGTTGTGCTCGTGGATGATGTATTGTACACCGGCCGGACGGTGCGCTCGGCCATGGAAGCCCTGATGAGCTTCGGCCGGCCTAACAGTATTCGTTTCTGCTGCATGATCGACCGCGGACACCGTGAACTTCCCATTATTGCCGATTATGTTGGCATGCATGTTCCCACCCATACGCATGAAGAAATTCAGGTAGCCCTGACCGAATTGGATGGAGAAGATGCCGTTTATGTAGTAAAAGTCGATAAGGAAAATAATGACCCCCTCCTCTGATCCATCGTACGCGTTCAGTCACCGCCACCTGCTTGGTCTGGTTGACTATTCGAAAGAAGACATCAGTCATATTCTGGATCAGGCAAAGAAGTTTCTCGAAATCCTGAACCGGCCGGTCCCCAAGATCCCGACACTGAGGGATAAAACAATCGTAAACCTCTTTTACGAGAACAGCACGCGGACCCGGCTCTCGTTCGAGCTGGCCCAGAAACGAATGGGCGCTGATGTCATGAATTTTTCAAGCAGCTCGTCGAGTGTCAACAAAGGCGAATCCCTGAAAGACACCATCCGTAATATTGAGTCCATGAAGATCGATATGGTCGTCTGCCGCCATGAGAGTCCGGGCGTCGCTCACTTTCTGGCGCGCACCGTCGATGCGGCCATCATCAATGCCGGAGACGGACCGCATGAACACCCCACCCAGGCCCTGCTGGATATGTTTTCCATGGAGCAGAAATTCAATCGCCTGGCCGGACTGAAAGTCGCCATCATCGGCGACATCCTGCACAGCCGCGTTGTGCGGTCCAACATCCTCGGTCTGGTCAAAATTGGCGCCGAGGTGGTGGTCTGCGGACCTAAAACCCTCATGCCGGTCTTTGTCGAAGAACTGGGGGTGACCGTCTCCCACAATCTTGATGAAACGCTTGGCTGGTGTGATGTCGCCATGGCCCTGCGCATTCAGATGGAACGGCAGGAACAGGGGTTGTTTCCCAGCCTCAGGGAATACCACGAATGTTTCGGCATTAAAAAAATACACCTCGAGAAATATCCGGACTTCACCATCATGCATCCGGGTCCTGTTAACCGGGGTGTGGAACTGGAAAGTGAAGTGGCCGACAGCGATCGGGCCATTATCCTGAACCAGGTCACCAACGGTCTGGCCGTCCGGATGGCCGTACTGTATCTGCTGTCCGGCGGAAGCCGGGTTTAAAAGCACCCTTTACAGGATCACGGCACTTTTTAGATCCGCCATGCTCACCAGCCGGCCTCCCGGAAAACCGGTATACAAAATATATACCCGCTCATCGGGGATGCTCACTGCAGTTAGCTTTTCAAATGCTTCCTGATACACCTTCAGCTGGCCGGCATAACCCTGGTCATTCGAAAACTCCACCAGAAGGCTCTCATCGGGCAAAGCCGTCTTGAAATCGATCAGGCTCCAGTTGCCCCGGCCATCGCGGATAAGCAGATCAATGGTGCCCCGTATAAATCCGGCCCCGGCGGTATCCTCAACCTCAAACGCGGCTTCTTTCATGAGGCGCGTTGACGCGGGGAAACCGCTCCTCAGGCAGGCCCGGGCATTGGCCAGGTGACGGTTTAGGGTCTCTTTATTATCCCGTACGAGCCTCTCCGCATCCCGGTAGCCCAGCGATGCGGCCAGATTAACCATCAGTTCACCGGGAATGGCCGCCGACTGATCGATTTCAAGGGCCCGGTGCACGAGGGTGCCGGCGTCGGCGGCACTCAGGGTGATCCACTGATCTTGCACCGCCCAGCCTTCCACGGCACCTTCTTTGGCCTGACTGACTGATTTTACCCTGCCGGAGCCCGCATCGGACACGGCCCGGATCTTATCGAGTCCGGCCATCTTCCGGTTTTGAGATCCCTGCCCGGTTGCTATCCGGAACCCCTGCCGGACCCTGGATGATAATTCCTCGATTTTTTGGATATCCGGCACATCATGCACAAACAGGTCAGGCTCACCGGCGTCGCTGACGGCATTCATCCAATCCTGAAGCAGGCAGGAAAACGAGCCCTTTGTTATATTGGCGCCCTTTGCGTAGCCGGTAGTGTGGCCCAGCAGCAGATGGGTTTCCGCCCTGGTTGCTGCCACGTAAAACAAACGGATCAATTCGGCCTTTTCCCTTTGCCTGCATTGTTCTTTGATCAGGTTATGAATGGCCGATACATTTTTATCGCCTCTCCCATCCCGGTCTTTCGGGGTATAGGAAAAGACAGGCAGACCCAGCAAAGGGTCATCTACCGGCGTTTCATAAATCCGGCTGCCCCCCTGGTTAGGGCCGGCACACATATCCGGCAGGACAACCATCGGAAATTCCAGGCCTTTCGATCCGTGTACGGTCATCAGCTGAATGACGCCGGGTTCGGCAAGTTCCGCATCGGCTTCAGCCACGGCTTCCTCCATCTGCAGCCGCAGGAAATTAACGATCTCAAACAGGTTTCCCCGCCCCCTGGATTCAAGCTGACGAATGATATCGATAAGTTTAATGGCGTTTTGCCCGGCCTGGGGATCCCGCAGGTATCCGTTTAGAAAATTGCTGTCAAAGACGGCTTCTTCCAGCAGCTCGGAAACCCTTGAATATGGCGTTTTATTCCTAAGCTCCTTCAGAAAGGAGATCATACCCAGTGCCAGTTTATCGGGGGGGGTAAACGCATCCTCCCCCCAATTTTGCCAGTCCCGGGCAGCCAGCCAGTAGGTGGGATAAGCCTTGCCCCGGCCCTCCTCATCCATGGCATTGCGCAGGGTCAGCAGGCCCGGGTCGGACAGGCCCACAAACGGGGAGCGCAGTACGCCGGCAAATGACAGATCATCAAAGGCATCCTGCAGAAAGGCCAGCAGGTTATTGCAATCCATAATCACCTGGCGGTTGAAGAAACTGCGCCCGCTGCTCACCGTAAAGGCCAGGCCATAAAGGTTTAGGGCCTGCTCGTAATAATGTTGATTTTTACGTCTTTTGAACAGCATTCCAACGGCCGTTTGCCCCTGATCCATTAAACCGGCAATGCGCTCGTAGCCCGGAACCCGGCCCTTCCTGATCCGATCCAAAAAATCGGCTATGCGCAGGGCTTCCATCCGGCAGGCATCGTCCTCGAATAATTTTCTGGCCGGCGGACTCAACTCCTCCAGTTCAGGAATGGGGCCGGGCCCTTCGAGGATGCGGATCTCTCCGGGATGATTTTTCTGTTTCCCGATCTCGTTGTCCGGCCTCAGTAACCTTTGGGCTTCCGCCATATAGGGTTGCCTGTCCTCTTCCTGATTAAAACAGAAATCAAACAGCCGGTTCACAAAGTTGATCACGCTGTCATTAGACCGGAAAGACCAGGATAAGCGAAACTCATGGTAAGCGGCCGGGTTCGCCATCTGAAGTTCCTCGCGGGTCCGGCTCATCATCGTCGCATTGCTGCCGCGAAATCCGTAGATCGCCTGTTTGATATCGCCGACGACCAGCACCTTGCTTTCGGTGTTCAGTGAAGCCAGGGCTTTGATGATCTCCCATTGCCTGATATCGGTATCCTGAAATTCATCAATCATGATGAAGCGGAAGCGGTCACTTAATGACCGGGCAATGTTCGGTTTCCTGATGAACAGCCGGCGAATGAACCAGATAATGTCGTCAAAATTCAGGGTCCGGCTGCTCACCCTTTTATACCGCATGAAAGCAGACCATCTGAGGCTAAGGTCGGCTATTTCGATGAGGCTGTGATAGGTCTCATGATTGGCGTTAAAATCATCGTTGTCCCGATAGGCTTTCAGTTCCCTCAGCGCTTTTGGCTCGTCGCTGAGGTATTGTTCCAGGGGCTCAATGCTTTTGTTGTGATCGCAGTATTCCTTAATTAGCGGGTCGAGCCGCCCGGCAACGATCGGCTTGTGTTCATTTACGATCCTATTTTTCCGGATGCTGCCCTTGCCGGTTATCATCGCCGGCATATCGTCCCAGGATTGAAGCTGTTCCGGATTTTTGAACCAGTGCCTGTTAGCCTCCACGATCGCCCATGCCTGGTCCTTTACCGGTTTTTGGCGGGCCTTCATATCCAGCAGGAGAGATCCGAGGCTATTCAGGTAACCGTTTGGACTCATCCGGGCGATGGGCAGCAGGTCTTCTTCATCGTGGCCGCACAGCTTGTTAAGGAACTTTTCAAGGATGGCCGGACGCATGATGTTCAACTGGGTCTGTAGCGGAGGATGATCTTTGTAGATCTTATAGAACTCTTTAAGCAGGTTTTGCTTCAGGAGGATCTCATCGTAGGGACCGAGGATCTCAAATCCGCTATCCAGATAGCAGGTAGCCTGCCTGCCGCCGGAACCGTTATCCAGCTTGGCGGGGAACCGCGTGATGGGCATTTCGGCCACTTCGTCGGGATAATATTTAAGGATGCGGCTGCAGAAGGAGTGAAAGGTTGAGATATAATTTTTGGAGAAATCACGTTTCTGACGGATCAGGTGACGCCGCTTTTTCTCATCGCCTTCCGTTTCAATAGCGCTGCTGATGGCCTGGTACACGCGTTCCCGCATTTCAGCGGCCGCATAATCCGTGAAGGTCATGGCCAGGATCTGATCGAGGGTACAGCCTTCTTCTTTCACCTGATGAAGAATACGGTTCGTCAGGTTATAGGTTTTTCCCGTGCCCGCCCCGGCCTCGACAACGATATTCCCTTCTGCTTTCTTTAGCTCATGTGTAAGTTGTTCGAGGGTAATTCCGGAATTCATGTGGGTAATATATCATCTGTTTATTTAACCACAAAACCCACCATGAATAATTGACCGGGAGCAGGGATATCCCTATTGTACAGGTCGTACCTTTACAGCAATTCTGAACCCATTGAAACTGCAATGCGCCTGAGCCTGGTTTTGTCTTTAATGTTGTCATTTTTATGGACCGCCGGATGCGAACCGGTCCGTGAGCTGATCGAAACGGGTTCCGGCGGAGCCAAGCTGACCGAAGACGAGGTTATAGCCGGCTTACGCCAGGCCCTGGAGGTGGGGGCCGAATCAGCGGGCGATCAGGCCTCGGAAGAAGGAGGGTTTTATGATAACCCCCGTCTGTTCATCCCCTTTCCCGAAGATATGGACCGGGTTGAAGAAACCCTGCGGGGATTGGGCCTGAATACCCTGGTGGATAATTTTATCGAGCAGCTCAATCGTTCAGCCGAACAGGCTGCGGCCGATGCCGCACCTATTTTCCTGAACGCCATTGGCCGTATTACCATTCAGGACGGACTGGACATTTTACAGGGCCCTGATCACGCCGCCACCCGGTATTTGCAACGCCAGACATCCACTGAGCTGGCGGCCGCCTTCCGCCCGGTTATTGAGCAGGCCATGGAGGCGACCCTGGCAACCCGGTACTGGGAAAATATAGCCACACGGTATAACCAGATTCCATTGGCCGCCAACGTCGAAACCGATTTGACCGGCTATACCACAAACCGGGCCATCGATGGTCTGTTCGTCCTGATAGAAGAGGCTGAACGCGAAATCAGGAATAATCCGGCCGCACGGGGCACCGACCTGCTGAGAAGGGTGTTTGGTGGCCAGGATGAATAATACTTTTGATGAGCGCAGGAATTTGTTATAATCCACAGGTAAATAATTTAACATTGCTTCGCATCTATTTTTAATCATATTAATCAAAAACTTAATTGATATCATGGCCACAAGCAGTTCGATAGTACCGCGACTAAGTCTGATGATGTTCCTGCAGTTTTTCATCTGGGGTGCATGGTATACTTCCATAGCCGTATATATGTCGGCTGAGGGAATGGGCAGGCTCACCCACTGGCCTTTTACCGTAAACCCGATAGCGGCCATCATTGCCCCTTTTTTCCTGGGATTGGTCGCCGACCGGTTTTTCCCCACGGAAAAAGTTCTGGGGACCCTGCATCTGTTTGGCGGGGTGGTTCTGTTCATGGTACCCGCCACGAGCGCCGACCCGACCCTGTTCATCACCCTTTTGCTGCTGTACAACATCTGCTATATGCCGACCATGGGCTTATCCAATTCCCTGGCCTTTCATAACATTGAAAGCCAGGAAAAACAGTTTCCGGTCATACGGGTATTCGGGACCATAGGCTGGATCGTGGCCGGACTGACAATCAGTTTCGTTCTGGGCGGCATTTTAGGCACGGTTGTAGAAGCCACACCCATCCCTCTTTACACAGCGGCGACCGCCAGCATCATACTGGGCCTGTATAGCTTCACTCTGCCTCATACCCCCCCGTCGGCCAAAGGGGAAAAAATATCCCTCCGTAGCATTGTCGGACTGGATGCATTCAAGACACTGGGCAGCCGGCCTTTTTATGTTTTTATAATCAGCTCCCTGCTGATCAGCATTCCGCTGGCGGCCTACTATAACTTTACGCAGATCTTTCTGGGCGATTCCGGGTTCCGGAATATTGCCGGCATTCAGACGATCGGTCAGGTCTCGGAAGTCCTGTTTATGCTGCTCATTCCGTTATTCTTCAGAAAACTGGGGGTAAAATGGATGCTTGTGATCGGCATGCTGGCCTGGGTGGTCCGTTATGCCCTGTTTGCCCTGGGCGCCCCGGATACCGTTCAGTGGATGATCATAATGGGAATTGCCATGCACGGACTGTGTTACGACTTTTTCTTCGTTACCGGACAAATCTATGTGGATAAAAAGTCAACGAAAAAGATCCGGGGGCAGGCACAGGGTTTTCTTATCCTCATTACCTATGGGGTGGGCATGCTGATCGGCGCCCAGATTGCCGGAAATGTGTACAACGGTTTCCTGGGCGATCAGGATTCCCTTACCCTGCAGCAATGGTATGAGTTCTGGTGGATTCCTGCATTATTTGCCGCGGCGGTGATGATCTTCTTTATGATCACGTTTAATGACCGCGTCAGGGGCGAAGAAGAAAAGGCGGAAGGTGATCCTAAGGATACCAGGGGACCCAAATAAATAACAGGTCCCTGTATCCTAAGATCTGCGGGGATTGGGATTATTCGTTAGGATTCCATGCCGAATCGACAAGTTTGCGTTGATTCCAGGTTCCTTTGGCCACTTCGGGAATGAAATTTTCAATCCCGTCAATGGGAAATTGCAGGGTTTTACCCAGCTGGGCAGACATATAGCAGCTCATCAGCAGCTCGGTGACCAGCAACCCGTCATCGAGACCCTCCGATGGGGGCCGGCCGTCAAGGAAAGCACGCACCATATGGCGGTTTTCGTGCACATAACCATAAGAGGTAGGCTCATCGCTCATAACCGGCATCAGCCCCTGCTCGGCATTCTGTTTTTCGATCAGGTCCTCGCCTTCCTCTCCCTGCAATCTCCGGCTCAGGAAGATCTTTGCCTCCGTATCCAGGGTATTGGCCATCATGGAGTATTCCGGCCCGAGCACCTCAAAGGAATGACGCAAACCGGCCCCTACAAAGCTCCACGACGTTGTGGCTTCGGCAATGACCAGATCCCCCTCTTTGGTCTCATAGGTTATCTGCGCCGTGGCATAATCTTCGGCGGGAGACCGGTCGTAATCGACCTCGCCATGGCTGGAAGAGCGCAGTTCCCCGGCATATTCCGGGCGCGTCCATTTCAGCGAGGCAATGCGCGCGGTTACGGCTTTCGGGGTGAGCCAGTCAGGCTCGCCGGGGCGGGTCAGCATGAACCGCCCGGCTTCTATGCTGTGGCACATCATATCGTTCAGGACCCCGCCACCCTGTTCGGCCCCGTTCCAAAACCACGGGCGGTGGGGTCCGCTATGCTCCTCGGCACACCGTGCCAGATAGGGTGATCCGCTCAGGGAGGCCCCCCGCTGCCAGAGAATATCCATGCTGCGGGTAATGGCCGGACAATAGACCTGATTTTCAAGATAACCGTGCAGCAGACCGGCGCTTTTGATCATGGAGGCGACCTGCCTGGCTTCTTTTACATTACGGGCAAGGGGTTTTTCCACGGCTATGCCGGTGAGGCCGGCCCGGCCGGAGACGACTTCTTCAACAATGCATTCAATCATTTCCACCCGGTGATGATTGGGAGCGGCTACCCAGATGGCTTCGACCTTCGGATCCCTGACCATTTCAGCCAGATCCGAATACGTGGACGGTTCGCCCACATCAAGCTTTTTGCAGAGATCTGCCGTCTGCCTGGCCGTGCCGGCGTTGCGGCTGTATATGGCTGTGATATCTGCATTTCTTACGGCCTCAAAACTTCGAACGTGGAATTGCGTCATGAACCCACTTCCTACAAAACCTACTCCCAATCGCTTCATATCCGAATATCCTTGTTATATGATGATTCAACTCGTATGACAGGGCAATATACAGAAATATCGACAGGATTTAACTGGCAAAACCTGTTTCCGGCAGTTACCACTCCACCCTGGAGCCAATCCTCTCCTTCTGGATCACTCTCATCAGGTTGCCTTCCACATCCATATTAAATATGATGATCGGGGTTTCGTTATCCCGACAGAGGGTAAAGGCGGTGAGATCCATGACGGACAGCCTTTTTCTCAGTATTTCATCGCCGGTAATCGTGTCGAACTTAACGGCGTCGGGATTTTTTTCAGGATCCGAATCATAGATGCCGTCGACGCGGGTACCCTTGAGAATCACGTCGGCTTCTATCTCTATAGCACGCAATGAGGCGGCCGTGTCAGTGGTGAAATACGGGTTGCCGGTGCCGGCCCCGAAAATGACCACCCGGCCCTTCTCCAGGTGACGAATGGCACGCCTCCGGATGTAGGGTTCGGCAATTTGCTCCATACGGATAGCCGACATGATGCGCGTTTGCACCTCTTTGCGTTCCAGGGCATCCTGCAGGGCCATGCTGTTGATCATTGTAGCCATCATGCCCATGTAATCACCCTGAACGCGGTCCATGCCCAGCGTGGCTCCCCGCACCCCCCGGAATATATTGCCGCCGCCTATTACGATGGCTATTTCGGCTCCGGTCTGCTGTGCATTCTTAACTTCTTCAGCGTATTGCTCTAAAACACCCGGATCAATGCCGTGACCCTGCTTGCCTAGTAACGATTCTCCGCTGAGCTTGAGCAGTACTCGGTTATACGTTTTCAATGGATGGGGGGTTAAGTTCAGTAATATATTCCGAAACAGGATAAAAAAAAAGGCTGCCAAAATCAGGCAGCCTTGTAAGCTATTCAGTCATGTTCGCCAAGCTGGAAGCGTTTGAACGAGAGCAGCTCCGGAGCACCCTGGCTCTTCAGATACTCCCCTACCGTTACGCTGCCGTCTTTAACGAATTTTTGTTCTAGCAGCACACGTTCTTCATAAAAGCGCCTGATCTTCCCCTGAGCGGCTTTCTCCGCAATCGCTTCCGGTTTGCCTTCATTCATCATCTGCTCTTTGGCAATTTCCAGTTCCTTCTGGATCAGGGAATCGTCGACCCCTTCACGGTCTATGGCAATGGGTTGCATGGCGGCGATTTGCATAGCTACATCCTTGCCGATATCCTTATCCTTCAGGGCACTGCCGAATTCGACAAGCACGGCGAGCTGGTTGCCCGGATGCATGTAGATAACCACTTCCCCTTTGCTTTTGATGAGTTCAAAACGGCTGACATCAATTTTTTCCCCAATTTTACCAACCATGTCCTGCAATTTGTCGAAAACCTGGGTGCCGTTCAGTTTTTCTTTTTTGAATGCATCAAGATCGGTAAGCTCTTTTTCATACACGAGATCGGCAAAGGCATTGGCATCACGAATAAACTCGTCATTTTTAGCCACGAAATCCGTTTCGCAATTTAATTCAAGGGCGACGGCTTTTTTGCCGTCTTCAGAAAGCCGGCTGACGATAATACCCTGATTGGCCTCCCGGTCGGCGCGTTGTTCAGACACCTTCTGGCCTTTCTTGCGGAGCAGCTCTATGGCCGTATCCATATCACCGTTGGATTCATTCAGCGCTTTCTTGCAATCCATCATACCGGCGCCGGTACGGTCGCGCAGTTCTTTTACATCTGATGCTGTTATACTCATCTCGTCTCTTTTTTTAATTAAGCTTGACCGGACACAGACCTAGGAGTCTTTTCGCTCGGATCCACCCGGTTTGTCAGAAATCGTTTTACGGCGGGTACGTCTTTTCCTGGTTGGTTTTTCACTATCCTCAGGCACCAGTTCTTGCCCTTCGGCGCCTTGCTCTTCCTTCTCCATGGATTCAAGAGCGAACTGCTCTTCCTGATAGGATTCTCTTTCGGCAGCCCCTTCGATAATCGCATCGGCTATATTGGAGGAGATAAGCTGAATGGCCTTAGCCGCATCGTCGTTCGATGGAATAATGTGATCGGGAACATCCGGATCGCAATTGGTGTCTACCATGGCGATAATAGGGATGTTGAGTTTGAGGGCTTCATTGACGGCGATATTTTCCTTGACAATATCCACTACAAACAAGGCACCGGGCAGCCTGGATATTTTTGAAATACCCGACAGCACTTTGGTTAATTTTTCCTTTTCACGGGTGAGCATCAAACGCTCTTTTTTGGTGATGCTTTCAAATGTGCCGTCCCTTTCCATCGCATCAATTTCTTCCATACGGGAAATGCTTTTCCGGATGGTTACAAAGTTGGTCAGCATCCCACCGAGCCAGCGGTCGGTTACATAAGGCATATCGCAGCGCTGAGCTTCGGTCCGTATGATCTCCTGGGCTTGTTTTTTGGTGCCCACAAACAACACTTTCTTGCCGCTGCGGGAAACTTTCACGATCTCATCGAGCGATTCCTGCAGCAGTTCCCGGGTCTTGTTCAGATCAATGATATGAATCCCGTTGCGGTGCATGAAGATAAATTCCTTCATTTTGGGATTCCAACGGCGGGTGAGGTGGCCGAAATGGGCGCCCGCCTTTAATAGTTCTTCAATAGATGCTGCCTGTGCCATAGTAATATGATGTTTTGAGTTAATCCTCTATGCGGGTCATCCCTGAAAGCAAACCCCGCCTGAAATTTTCAGAGTCAGGGCACCCGGCCTCAGGTCACCGCATATGTGTGGTTGTAAACGTGAAAAAAATTAACGCTTGGAGAACTGGAATTGTTTCCTTGCTTTTGGCTGACCGTACTTTTTACGTTCGACCATGCGATCGTCACGGGTAAGCAGATTGTTGGTCTTCAGCCTGGTATGCAGTTCCGGATCCAGGGTATTTAAAGCGCGGGCTATGCCCAGCTGAACGGCATCGGCCTGACCGGTGGTTCCGCCGCCTTTGACATTCACTTTAATGTCAAATTTCCCTTCGGTCTCGGTGGCCCGGAAAGGCAGGGTAATGATATTCTGATGCGAAGCCAGGGTAAAGTATTCGGTCATCGGTTTCTTGTTGATGATGACCTCGCCTTTGCCCGGCTGGATGTATACACGGGCGGTAGATGTTTTTCTTCGCCCAATGAAATTAGATTGTGCCATGTATTAGAGCTCTATTTTTTCAGGTCGCTGTGCCGCCTGGTTGTGGACCGGCCCGGCGTAAACTTTGAGATTGGTAAGGAGTTTCCGGCCAAGTTTATTTCTTGGCACCATTCCTTTTACAGCCTTTTCAACCAGGCGTGTGGGATGTTTTTCCAGCATTTCCTCGGGAGTTGTGGTTTTCACGCCACCGGGATATCCGGTATGCCGGAAATATTCCTTGTCCTGCATTTTTTTCCCGGACAGGGTCACTTTTTCGGCATTGATAACGATTACGTTATCGCCGGTATCCATATGAGGAGTAAACTCAGGTTTGTTCTTGCCTCTCAGTATTCCGGCCACCACACTACTCAGGCGGCCCAAAGGCTGCCCTTCAGCGTCAATAAGGACCCACTTCTTATTAATGTCTTTTGGTCTTGCTGAAAATGTTTTAAAACTTTGTGTATCCACAATAATAAATTGGTTACAAATGATATATCGTCAAGTTTCCTAAGATAGCCCTATTTGAAAAAATTTGCAACAAATAATTCGGCCCATCCCCCGGTTCCCGGTTCATTTTCTATCGGTCACTTCGCCGGGCTCCCCGTTCCGGGCAACTGCTTTCCGCGGTGCCGCGGTTGGGTATCGAGAGCGGGAGAATCCACCAGGAATCCCCGTCTTGGATAACGCAACCTGATAGACCTGAATTCTACGTGCACGGAAACTTCCTGCACTGGATAATAAATAAAACTTCCACATCCGGTAGAACCGATCGGAGTACTGCTCTTTCAGCTGGCTCCAGTTTGCATCGAAGTTTTTAAACCAGGCCATCAGGGTAGGGTCATAACCGGCCCCTATGTTCTGCCAGTCTTCAACGGTGAAAAGCCCCTCGAGCGACGATCCAAGCTGCTTGATGGAGGGCAGCATGGAATTGGGGAAAATATAACGGTGGGTCCACGGGCTGGCGCCGCGCAGGGATATATTGCTGCTGATGGTCTGCAGTAAAAACAGGCCTTTCTCGTCAAGGCAACGGTCGGCAACCTGCATGAAAGTCCGGTAGTTCTTTTTACCTACATGCTCGATCATCCCCAGGGAAACGATGTGATCGAAACGCTCATCCAGGTCCCGGTAATCCTGCAGCCGGATCTCTACCGGCAGGCCCCTGGTCATTTCACTGCCCAAAGCAACCTGTTCCTTCGAAATGGTTACTCCCACGACATCCACTCCGTACTTTTCGGCCGCATAGGCGGCAAAACTGCCCCATCCGCACCCGATATCCAATACACGCTGACCCGGCCTCAGATCCAGTTTCCGGCAAACCAGGTCCAGCTTCGCTTCCTGGGCTTCATCCAGGTTGGCGGCGTTATCCCACACCGCACAGGTATAGGTCATTCGTTTATCCAGCATAGCCCGGTACAGATCGTTGCCCACATCGTAGTGGCGCTTGCCAATCTCAAAAGCCCTGGACACTTTCTGCAGATTGAAAACCTGGGCGCGAAGCAGTTCGAACATCGTATGCCAGTCCTGTTGAATGGTATGCTGCAGTCTGGCCATGATCACCCGGTAGAAAAATTCATCCAGGTTCGGTACGTCCCACCAGCCATCCATATAGGATTCGCCCAGACCGAGCTCTCCCTGGGAAAAGACCCGGGAAAAAAGTCTTTCATCGTGAACCTGGATATCATGCGAACGCTTCCCGTTTATTTCAATTCCGGCCGTCTCCAGCAGGTATTCAGCTTTCTCCTTCAATTTTTCTCTCTTCATATAGCCTGTTCTCCATGTATTTAGTTTCACCCATGACCGTAAACAAATATATAAAACAATATGCCGGGTAAAATCAATACTTAATGCTTTTTATATTTCCTGCGCAGTACGGATCCGGAAAACCTCTCCTGCAGGGAGCCCTTTTCCATTACGGCCGCCCCGTTGACCAGCACCCAGTCGAATCCTGTCGCCAGGCGGTGTGGATCGCCAAAGGTAGCCCGGTCTTTGATCCGTGCAGGGTCAAAGATCAGGATATCGGCAGCATACCCTTCCCTCAGGTAACCCCGCGGGATCTCAACCCGTTCGGGGTCGTCGAGTTCCAGGGTGGAGGCCGGCAGGCCGGTCATTTTGCGAACGGCTTCCTCCAGGGTCAGGTATTTTTCTTCGATGACGTATTTGCGGATGATTTTGGCAAAGCTGCCATATCCCCGAGGATGCTGCATGGAGGGGCTGCCGTCGGAAGCGATCATGACATGGGGGTCGGCAAGGAAACGCCGCATCACGCTTTCATCCATGACGAAATAGGCCGCACTTCCTCCACGGGGCCCAATATCATCGATCAATACGTCTTCAAAGGGCTTGCCAAGGGAATCGGCAATTTCGGCGAGGGTCATCCCCGTCCATGGATGGGTCCCAAACAGGGTCGCCTCCGGACCGTTGCGCCTGTTCACCCGGTTTCGCAGGTATTCTGAAAGCTCATCGCGCCGGGTACGTACGGCCTCCTGAAAATGAGGGGGCCGGGCCCAGGCGGGAAAAACGATACCGATGCCGGTGTAGCTGGCCGTATAGGGGTACAGATCGGCGGTCACCGGCAGGCCCTCCCGGCGCGCTTCACTCAGCAGTTCCAATACAGCGCCGGCCCGCTCCGGGTCATCGGCAAAGACAATTTTCAGGTGGGAGATATGGATCCTGGCCCCTGAGCGGCGGCCCGTCTCCAGCAGCTCGCGGACAGAGGCCTCGATGCGGTCATCATCCTCGCTGCGCATATGGCTCATGAACAGTTCGCCCGGCACGGCTATGGCGGCAAGCTCCTCCAGATCCGCATGCCGGCCCGGGTCGTATTCCAGTCCGGTGGTCACCCCAAAGGATCCGGCTTTCATGGCCTGCCGGATCAGCGTCTGCATGCCGGCCGTCAGCGGAGCGCCGGCCTGCCCGCGCACCGAGGCATGGCCGGAAAAATGAAGGACATTGACCCCGGTGCCCTGTTCATCCACCCGATCCATCCAGCCGGCCACATCTCCTGCGGCCGGACTCCGCCCATCCTGTCCCAGGCTGATGGTCGTAACGCCCATGGATAAAAAATTGGCAAACTGTGGGGTTTGCAGTGGGTTGCCGTGGGCATGGGTATCGATGAAGCCGGGCGTCACCGTTCGTCCACCGGCCTGAATGATCCGTTTAACCGATGGCTCCGACACCTCCCCGATTTTTTGGATCACCCCGTCACGGATCAGGATATCGGCCTCATAGGCCGGGGATCCGCTGCCGTCTACAATACGGCCTCCGGTGATAAGCAGGTCATATTCGCCGGCCGGACCGCTAAACCGGGCGGCACCGCCTATCAGCACCGGGATGAGCAAACATCGGATCAACCAGGACATGGGTGCGGGGCTGGGTTAGAGATTGTTGGCCATGGTGATATAATGCAGTTTTTCAATGCCCGGCATTTTACCCAGGTTTTCCACATCCCCATCCGACAGTTGCTTATCCACCGTGATGGCCGTAATGGCACGGGCCGTCTTCTGGTCGCGTCCCAGGCTTAAGGCGGCAATATTGATCTGGTTGTCAGCCAGCAGCGAGCTTGCCGATGCCAGCATGCCGGGCTTATCGACATTGCGGTAAATAATGATCTCCCCGCTCAGATCGATCTCAATGCTGTAGCCATCGATGTCTACGATGCGAAAATCGTCTTTGCCGAATACGGTGGCCGATACTTTCCTGTAATCGGCTTCCTCACTCAGGCCAATGGTTATCATATCCGAGAAGGTCGGCGATTCCCTGCTGATGGTTTCGCTGATCTTTAAGCCCCGCTGCCCGGCATGGTAGCGGGCATTGATCAGGTTGATGGTATCTTCCACATTTTGGTCAAGGAATCCCCGCAAAACCGAGTCGGTCAGCACATCGGCATGTTTGGCGCAGTGCCCGGTATAGGAAATCGACAGGTCGTTGGTATGTTCGGGCGCCAGCTGGGATATAAACCGCCCGAGCCGTTCGGCCAGCTGCAGGTATGGCTGAACTTCCGCATTTGTGCTTAAGGCAATGGATTTGCCGTTCAGGCTGCCCTTGTATTCTTTTCTTTCCAGAGCATCGGCAATTTGTTCGGCAATCTGTTCGGCCACTTTGCCCTGTGCTTCGGTCGTTGAAGCGCCCAGGTGAGGGGTACAAATGATCCTGGGATGCCTGAGGATCTCATAGAGTTTGTCATCCGGCGGCTCGACGGTGTATACGTCTAATGCCACCGATTCTATGACCCCCGTGTCGAGGAGTTCGACAAGGTCATTCTCCTCATAGATGCCGCCCCGGGCACAGTTGACCAGGCAAATGCCGTTCTTGATCTTATCCGCATTCTTCAGGGAGATCATTCCTCTGGTTTTTTCTGTCAGCGGCGTATGGACCGTCAGGAAATCGGCCTGGCTGAGGATCTCGTCGATATCCATCAGCTTAACGCCGAGATCTTCGGCCCTTTCGCGGGTAATGAACGGATCATAGGCGATTATCGACATCCCGAATGCCTGCATGCGCTCGGCCACATTGGAGCCGATTTTACCGAAGCCTATAATACCCAGCTTTTTACCGTGTACTTCACGCCCGGTATATTTTTTCCTGTCCCACTGCCCGCGTTTCAGGGAGTCCACGGCGTTGGGGATATTCCGGGCCATAGACAGGATCATTCCGCAGGTATGTTCAGCCGTCGAGATGGTGTTGCCGTCTGGGGTATTCATCACCAGGGCGCCCATTTTTGTGGCGGCGTCTATGTCAATATTATCCACCCCGACACCGGCACGACCGATTACCTGCAGGTTGGGCGCATGCCTGAGCAGGTCTGCATTGACCTTCGTGGCACTGCGGACCACCACGGCATTGTATGCACCAATGGTTTTGATAAGTTCCTCGCCCTTCAGCCCGGGGGCATCGAGTACTTCAAATCCGCGCTTTTCGAAAATTTCCCTGCAAACAGCATCGACCCCGTCTAGTAGTAATACTTTATGTGACATTTTTATTATTTGGTTAAAGGTGGTTAGGTTGTACAAATTCAGCTATGAGTCCGGTTACCTCTGCAATACCCGTTTTTTCCGTCACCGACGTGGTAAGAACCGGAACTTCCATATTCATTTGCGCATGGAGTTTTCTAAGGTCGCTTACGGCTTTAGCCCTCTTGGTCTTTGCAATTTTATCGGCTTTCGTTAACACCACGGCAAAGGGAAGCTGATTTTCAGCCAGCCACAGCATGAATTCCTCATCCAGCACCGTAGGTTTGTGGCGCATATCGACAATGAGGATGATCAGCTCCAGGGAGTCCCGTTTCAGCAGATAGCGGCGAATTTCCTCTCCCCAGCGGGCGCTTTCTTTTTTAGAGATCCTGGCATAGCCATACCCGGGCAGATCGACGAGATACCATTTTTCATTGATCAGGAAATAGTTCATTTCCCGGGTCTTGCCGGGCACATTACTGGTTTTTGCCAGTTTTTTCCGGTTCGTTATGGCATTGATCAGTGAAGATTTTCCGACGTTTGACCGTCCGGCAAAACAAACTTCGGGCAACTCCGGCGGAGGGCAATGTTCAAGAGTGGGCGCGCTGAGTATGAATTTGGATGAGGTTACCGGCATCAGATCAAGTCGTTTTCATCCTTGTCGACGCCAGTGGTCACCGGAACCGGATAGTTTCCGGTAAAGCAGGCGGTACAATAGCCATTTTCCAGCGGATTCACTTCCTGGACAGCATCGATCAGGCCCTGTGGTGACAGGTAGTGCAAGCTGTCTACGCCGATGGACTCGGCAATTTTGACGGTATCGCGCTTGAATACATTGGCGATCAGTTCATCCGGGTCGGGAAAGTCCATCCCATAAAAACACGGTTCTATGATGGGGGGAGAACTGACCAGGAAGTGAATTTCAGTGGGATTGGCTTTACGGATCATATCCACCAGATAACGTGAAGTGGTGCCGCGCACAATGGAATCATCCACGATGATAACAGCCCGGCCTTCGATAACCCCGCGGACCACATTGAACTTTGAGCGGACTTTTATTTCCCGTGATTCCTGGCCGGGGGAGATGAACGTCCGCCCTACATAGTGATTGCGGATCAGCCCGATCTCGTACTTGCAGTCCTCTCCCAGTTTCAGGTTTTCCTGGGAATAGCCCAATGCCGCCGTATTGCTGGAATCGGGAACCGATATGACGATGGGCCGTTTGCTGCCGGTGTTTTTGACCACCTGGGAGACCGGATGCTCCTTGGCCAGATATTTGCCAATTTTTCTCCTGACCTTATCGGTATTTTCCCCGAATATCCTGCTGTCGGGGCGGGAAAAATAGACGTATTCAAAGATGCACTGACTGACCGGTGTGTCTTTTTCCCGTTCCAGATGGATGGATTCGGTGCGAACCGCCCCGGCCGGGTCCCGGTCGATGACCAATACTTCACCGGGTTCAACATCGCGTATATAGGTGGCTCCAATGATATCAAATGCACAGGTTTCGCTCGCCACCACATAGGCATCGCCCAGTTTGCCCAGCGAAAGCGGCCTGAATCCGTTGGGATCGCGCACGGCGATCAGCTTGTCGTCGGTAAGCATCATCAGACAATAGGCTCCCTTGATTTGCCGCAGGGCGTCTACGATCTGGTCAAGCTGCCTGACTTCTTTGCTGTGGGAGATCAGATGCAAAATGAGTTCGGTATCCGACGAGCTCTGGAACAATACCCCGCTGTTGATGAACTTACGCCTGAGGTCCCGGGCATTGGTTAGATTCCCGTTGTGAGCCAGGGCTACGTTCCCGTTTTTGTAGTGCACGCGAAACGGCTGGATGTTGGAGGGATTCGTAGACGAGCCGGTGGTTGAATACCGGTTGTGGCCGATGGCCGAATCGCCGGGCAGCTGGTTGAAAACTTTTTTATTGTTGAATACATTCAGGACCAGTCCGAAATCTTTATGCATCGGCATTACCGGCATTTTCTTATCAGCGTCAAAATGAGAAGTGACTATGCCCGCAGATTCCTGGCCGCGATGCTGAAGCGAATGCAATCCGTAGTAGGTGTTAACAGCGGATTCGGGATGGTTGAAAATTCCGAAAACACCGCAATACTCTCGTGGTTTATCCGACATTAAGGGGTATGAATTCCTTGAATTATATTAAAATTAAAATTACTAAAAAACATGGCCAAAATGAAACGAAAGCCAAAATAGGCCAGCCCGGTAAATTAGGCATAAGGCTATTTTGTTAACGGTCCCGTTACCCATTTTCATTTTGTATAAATA